>CAYNID010000003.1:147770-242605 GCA_964397425.1 uncultured Fibrobacter sp. | reverse complement strand
GGCTCGTCCGGCTTACCGGCGATGTCCGCCGGAGTGGTGCCAATTATAGAAATCCTGGGATTTCCGTCAAGGGGTCGCCGCGACTTTTTTTGATTTTTCCGCTTATTTTTCGCTTGCAACAACTATTTTCCAAAACATTTATCGAAAAACCTATGTTAATCACATTCTATCCACAAATTATTTTCATTTTTTCACACGAAACAGATGTCGTCTCAACAACTCTATTGAGGATTTGGCGAAATTCCGCCCCCAAATTCTTTTCAAAACACCCTCAAAACGCTTTTCTCGCCCCCATTTCAAACAGCCCCAGAGGTTCGGGCGGAATTCCTTCATTGGATAAAGCCAAAGCCCCGACGGACACCCCAAACATTGCCAAAGCTTTGTTTCAGCACCTTTTTTCCGACCCTTAACCGAATTTCCGTCTGAGCAACGTACGCCCCTGCTCCCACAAGCCTTCCGGATGCTCCCCGCATATTCCACGCCAAGAACAAAGCCTTTTCGCCCAACGTGCAGTCTCCATCAAAGAGTCCATCCGTACAGCGCAACGTTCCGCTCGCCGCATTCACAAATTCTCCCAAATTCGTAAAATACCGGACTTCATAAGACACTTCAATATCTTCAGCTGTATAAGGAGCCATCCCATCTTCCAAATCCGCATTGACCTCTTCCAGCGCACCGCGGACCCCGTCAAACGCAAGCAGTTGCCCATGACGACCGAACCGTTTTGACAACGTTTCCGCCGACACTCCAGATTCCACGCCCAACGCTTCAACGGTAGACGACTCTTTTAACGGCGCCGATTCCGGATTCAACGTCACCACCGTCGACGTTTCCACATTCAACTGACCGCCGCCTGTTATACGAACCCAAGGGTTGTCGCGATGAGGCGCATTGCCGGCCAAATCCAAAGCCATTCCGGGAATTAACCGGACGCTATCACCAGGGGCCGGAGCATCCCCAGCCAAAACGTGAAAATACAGCTGGATTCGATTCTCCGTAATCCGAACGGCATAACTAGCTTCGACAATTTCAGAATAAAAAATCCCCGAACGCCACCGCCGGAATTCAAACAGTCGAGGCCAATCTTCGGGTTGGCTGTCGGCAAAACCTTCGCTCGCTCCAATGGTCAAAATGGAAATATCATCCTCGACAGAAAGAGACGCGCTGGTCAAAACCGTCCCGACCCTATCTTCCAAAACGCCGTTCAAAACAAAAAGTTCCCCCTCATAAGTTTGGTAAACGGAAACGCTCCCGTTATAAACTTCATCACGCCCTCCCGTAAAGACCGCCAAATAAAATCCCGCCTTTTCGAAATAAGCGACAGAATGAGAATCCGCCCGCACAAAATTTTCAAAGCGGGAACTCCCCGGATAGCCAAAATTCCAAAGGATGGAATCTGGCGAATCTTTCCCTTGGAACGACTTCGAAAACGAGACATAAATGCTGTCACCAATACCGTCTCCGTCCCTATCGTGCATTTCTGCAAGCGCAACCTTTGGCACGGGAGGCTCCCGAAGCGTAATGCCGCTCCAGACAAGAACATTGCCAATTGCGCCGGATTGCACCATGAACGACGCATTTGTCACGGAATCCGACGCCATCACAAAAAATTTTCCCCGGCTGTTTTTCATTGCTACAGAACGAATTGGGCTTCCCGTTGAATCTACAAAGATTAAATTCGGATTAGAACTGACCAAGAAAAGTTCCGTTGAAATCAAAGTGTCGTAATCCACAGAAACATACACCGGATAAAGAACCCCCGCCCATTTTCCGAACGCAACCGTATCCGCATCAATGGTTTCGTATGCGGAATCGGCAAAGACAAGCCCAACCTTCGGCACAGAAACTTCTGGTTCGGGGACCGTAAACGAAATCGTCTTCCGGGCGTTTTCGTTTGCCTGCGAAGTAAATTCAAATGTGTATTTCCCCGGAACAAGCCCCGAAATTTTCGCCGTGTCGATGGAAAATCCGCTCATTGACGGTTGAATGACGATGCCTTCGCAATAAGTTCCGCCCGCTTCTAACGCAATTCCTTCTGCAGGCAAATTTCCTCCAAACAGGCGGAAGTAAGAAGGCGCGGGAACATCTTCCGAAGTGGCGGAAAAATCACACTCAAGACCATCTGTACGGATATTTTGCATAATCGTATAAGCTTTGACCGCACCCGAGGACAGCGACCAATCTTTGAGACTGTAATACTTGACAGAAGTTCGGAGATCGATGGATGTCCGCATTTTGAAGTTCCCCTCGACTTTGTAGCGCTCCGTGTAAAAAATGTCAAAGCTGTAAGATTCTCCGGGGACCAGAGTGTCTCCGCTGCGGCGCCCAATCGTATCCAAATTGACCGCCCGGCGACGCCTGTCGTGAACGCCTCCGATATCGACCGCCAATCGTCCATCGATAAACACCCACACGTCATCGTCCCCAAGGAATTCAAAATATTGCCCGGGAACGTAAACGAAATTCGCTTGAATCTTCATGGACAAGCCGTAATTATGGTAAGCGTTTTCCGACATTTTGCCACTGCCGTCTATTCCCGCAAATCCGCTCGGAATGGAGTCGTAATAAGGATTCGGAATCGTTTTCTCTTCGTCGAGAAATTGGAAATCATCGATGAGGAACATTCCGCCACGCGCATCTCCCGTTGACGAATCCGTGGAGCGGTCCATTTGTCCGCGCCAAATGCCGTCGGCATCCAACACCAAGGAAAGTTCCCGACAAGTCGCATTCGTGTAACTTTTCCCATTTTTGACGGCAAGAGTCTCCGGGAGAAACCAACGGTTGAGATGCTCCGCGTTTTTACACTTTCCCGCCCAATCAAACGATTCATTGCGGACGGGAACCCCTCTTGCGCCCAAATCCGGCAAAACCATTCCTTCGAGAACTTCATCTACGCCTGCATTGTAATCGGTCAAATTCCGGTCTTCTTCACTGTAATCTTTAGAAGAAACGGGGGAATTCGGCCAGCAGAGATTGACATTATCGCCGCCGAAATCGGCGCTGACGCCTTCTCCTCCATAAGTTTTCGTACAACGTTCTCCACAAAGTTCGGCACTTCGCGTTTTGGGATTGTACTTTCTGTGATTGTCCCGGCTGCCATCATACCAGTCGAACATCATCACGGAAAGTTTGCGGACTGGGCATTCGCCAAGAATTTTCGGATAAGCGGTTCCGACAATCGGAAGACCGCCGCCGTTGCTGTTGACCCAAATCGTATCGTCCGCGGATTCGGAATATCCTACGTCGATGAGTTCTACCGACGTCAAACCCTTTCCGCCATAAGTTTCCATTCCCACCGTTTGAATAAAAAGGACGTCTTGGCAATCAGACGGAATTGTCGCCTGAAACCAGCCGCAATAATTTTCAACGGCAATCATCGCCGTCGTATCCGCACCGCCATTATAAACAACGCTCGGTGACGTATTTGTCCACGGATTCAATACCCGTAAAATTTTGACGCTTCGAAAAGGCGGAGCGGTGTTAAACGCCGCGTTCCCAACAGAAAATGCCACGAGGACAACAACCAAAAACCATCCACACAACCGCATCGGAATCTCCTTTAACCCTCACAAAACCCTTTCCAAAATAAACGCAAAGGGTAAAATTGCAGTCAGGAGACTTCAACGTTCCGTGTAGAAAGCGTGCAAAAACGATTTTCTTTCTGCCGTCAGACAAACATATTCCGGACAAGAATCGCCGCCATGACTAAGCTTGCCGCCGAAACAAACCGTTTAATGAAAACATTCCCCTTTTTCCGCTGCAATCGGCTGCCAACCATTCCTCCGAGAAAAGCGCCAAACGACACAAAAGCGGCCAATCGCCAGTCCACTTTTCCAATGACGATGAGCCCAATCGTACTCACGAATAAAAATGTCGAAGTCAATGCGTTTTTGATGGCGTTGACATGCAAAAGATCGAGTCCGGTGTAACGCGAAAGGGCGAATATTTGAACAAATCCAACGCCCACTTGAACAATGCACCCGTAAATCGCTATGGTGAAAAAAGAAATAAACGCGGGGAACGATAATTTACGGGGCGACGAAGTCGGCGGCTTTCCCAAAAAGTCCCGTTTGACATTGCTCATGATGACGACTAACAAAATCGCCAGCGAAAGAATCCCCTGAAACACCCGGTCGTCAATTTTCACCAAGAATAAAATTCCCAAAACGGATCCGGCAAGCGTTGGCCAAAATAAATTGAAATAAACCCTTTTGTCCAAAAAACCGTGCCGGAACAAATTGACAGCCGATGTGCAATTTCCGATAAAAAGTCCCACTCGATTGGTTCCATTCGCCACGGTCGGCGGAAGTCCGAGAAAAATCATGACCGGCAAACTGATGGTGCTGCCACCGCCTGCAATACTGTTAACGACGCTAGCGATAAATCCGATGACAAAAAAGATGGCGTAAAAATACCATTCATATTCGAAAATCATCGGGACAATTCCTTTTGCAGGAAAAGCTTATTGGAAAGGACCGTTTCCCGATTGCTGTATTCCGGAGCAAAATCCAGACAGGCATCCAAACTTTTTATCGCCTGGTTCAATTTTTCCGTACGCTGCTGAGGTTTTCGCTGGGATTCCGCAAAAAGAGCAGCCGCCTTTTGACGTTTTTCCGTACAAAATACCGCGTAAAGAGAATCCAATTCTCGCACAGCTTCTCCACGAAGCGGACTGGATTTCAACTGTTGAAACGTTTCTTTCGCCTGTGTCCATTTTTTTTCAGCCACGAGCGCCCGCCCCTTTTCCAAAGTCTTTTGTGGAGAGTGCGCTTTCCAATAATTTTCCGGAACCGCGGCCTTTTCCACCCGCATCGAGGAGATGTCCAGCAGCGATCGCCGCAATTGCAACGTATCATCAAATCCGGCATACCGCAGAAGAAGTTCCGTAAGCATCTGTTCTGCAGAATCAAAATTCGCCTGTTCCCCAGCGAGGTGCATTGCGGAATCCCGCAACGATTTCACTTTTTCGAACGTGCGAAAATAAGCTTGTTTGAGAATCGAATCGGCAAACATTTGCAGGGAATCTCCCGGCTGCAGAATGCGGATGGAGTCTACGAGCGCCAAAATTTCTTCGTAATCGGCGCGACGGGCATTGGCGTTCTGAAGATTAATTTTTTTCACTTTCAAAACGCCCGTTTTCGCTTCCCGGATATTTCGGATTTTTTCGTTCAACGCATTCGCCCCTGTCTGCCAATCCTGCCAAAGCGGGTTGAGGACAAAGAACCTTTCGACAATCAACGAGGCAGAGTCCAATTCGCCCGCTTGAAAAAAAGAATCGGCCAAAGCCAGCGAGCGACGCGCCAATCGCGGGATTTCAACATAAATGTCCACATCATCAACAGTCCGCGGCGGCTCTTCTTTTGAAGGCAAAGCGGGTTCTTCCACCGCCGCCGTGTCCAGAACGATTTTTTCTTCAACAGGAGGCGTTTGCGAAAGGGAATCCCGGAATTTCACCGAATCCAAGACGGATTCTTCCCGTTTTGTCAAAGTATCCGATTTTTCCCCATTTTCAGGCTGTGCCGTCAAAGAAGCGGAGGTGGGCAAGATTTTCTGTTCGCACGAAAACTCTTGAACCTGCTGCGTCCCGGCGCAGGCGCAAATCAAAGCCATTGACGCCACACACAACAGATGCCGCCTATTTGCAAACATTTTCAAAATCCTTCTTCCGGTTCAATGGGAACAAACGCATTTTCTCCAGCGAAATCTTCGGGCAATTCAAAATCATTCATCTTCGCCGAAGAGGAAGAGGGCTGGGATTCCTGCAAATCCGACGGGGCCAAATCCGTTCCAAAAGAAGGCAGGGTGAGGGATGTGACAATTCCCGAACTCGCCGCGTCCGTCGCCGCCGAATCCATTTGCGCAGCCGAAGTGTATCCGGGAACTTCCAAGAACGGCACTTTCCGCACGCTCTTGTCATCCGAAGATGTTGTGGGCAATCCCGTTACGGCGTTGACAAAGACGCTTCCCCGTTCTGTTTCCAACCGAAGCGGCACTTCTCCCGAAGCGAGAATTGAAATGTCCAAGAAATCCACCCGGGCGTTTTCGTGGCGAATTTCCAACAGTTTCTGAGCAAAATCAGCCCATTGGGGAAGCCCGCCAGAAGACCCCGCAATCCGCGTTCTGCCAGATTTCAGCGGACGGTTGTCGTCAAATCCGACATAACTTCCGATCGCAATCAGAGAGTCCAGACCAAATCCGTTTTTATCGGAAACATACGTCGGGAGGCCGCCCAAAAACGCGACATTGCGATAATCATTCGTCGTTCCCGTTTTTCCAAACGTCGGAAACAAAAGGGTCGTATTCCCCATCGGCGCTTTCAGGGAAAAACTCTGGTACTTGCTGCGGGCCGTTCCGTATTGGAATACCGCATGCAACATCACAGCCATCTGCTCCGTTATCGAGTCAGACAAGACGCGTTTCTTTTCCACGGTATTTTCAAAAATCGGATTCCCTTCGCGGTCAAGGATTTTTTTCACCAGGCAGGGTTCATTCCATTCTCCATCTGCACATTTATAAACATGCCCCGAAAGAAGCGTCTGGTAAGCGGTCGTCATATCGGCCAGCGGAATTTCATTGACTCCCAAAGGCATACTCATCACTTCGCGGAGTTTGCCGTGAATTCCCACCGATGAAGCAAATCGCGCAAACGCGGCCATGCAAACCGAACGCCTGAAATCCGGCCAAAAGCGCAACTCCTGCACTTTTGAATAATCCGCGTCTTCCTGAGGATTCGCCACCATGCCGTTCAAACGGCGAATATCCGACAATTTGAGTCCCGGATAAACTTCCCTGTCGACTAAAACGGCACTCCCCAAGGAATCCAAATTTTCAACTGCCTCGCGGTCACTTTCCTTGAGAAGGGAAACATACCGCAAGAAATGATGGTCAAAATGGGCAAAGTAAGAGGCGTTCAATTTGCGGAAACGCTTTTTCCCAGCTTCCACATTGCGCCCGTAAAACATGTTTCGAACGGCTCGGGCCGCCGCCGGGCGGTTTTCGTAAAGCAACTTTTCATAAAGTTCGTTTTGCGCTTTGGAAAATTCAATTTCATTTTTTGCGGCATCGTTCAAATACAACCCGTGGTCATCGCGGAGCCGTTTCCGGTAATCTTCAAACGTTTCATCTTCTCGAATCAAGTAGCCGTTTTCTGCAGCGACTTCCGCAAATTCCTCATCGGAAAGCTTGTCCAGAAGATGGTCCAGAAGCCAAACGCTCGCGATGTTTTCCGAACGGACCGCAGCCCAAAGGATGCTGACCGTTTCGCCTTTGTTCTTATGATCCGGGCGGGGAAAGTAAAATTCATTTTCGTATTGGAACAAGTTGAAATCATTTTCAATTTCATCCAAATAATGCCAGTGGTAATTCAGAGCCGCCGCAAAAAGAATCGGTTTCCAGCTAGAACCCAGCTGCCGTTTCGCTTTGAACGATCTGTCGTAGCCTGTATTGTGAAATCCCGCCTGGCTCGCCACAACTTCTCCGTTCTGCAACGCGACCAGCGCCCCCTGCAACACGGGTTCTGTCTCGATTTGACAAGGAACCGCCGAAGAAACCTTCACCGAATCTTTCACGCTGACCAACAAGACAGAGCCTTTTCCCAATCTCGGAGCCAGGACTTTTTTCACATCGGCATTCATTTGACGGCCCAATTCGTCTAAATCCTCTTTGGCGACATGACCGCGCAATTGCCCAAACGAAAGGTAAACATCTGAAAGGTTTCCCTTTTCATCGTACTTCACCGAATCCACGGAGCCGTAAAGGTAATCCCCCTTTCTGGCGAAAACAGCCCGATTGGGCAAATCGGACTTGGGCAGCACAAAACCGCCCAGGCGAACCTGCAAATTGGAAATGTTGTCCTGAACAGCCCGTTTGGCAGCCTGCTGATAGTCCGCATCAATCGTTGTCACAATTTGAAGTTGGGACTTTCTCCAATCGGCAATGCCCGCTTTTTCAAACAATTCGTGGTAAAATTCCGTATCGAATTTTTCTTCTATCCGGGAAAGTTGCGTCGAAAGCGAAAAACGGAAATTTCCGTGGTTGAATTCCAACGGTTTCGCCAATGCGGAATCCATTTGATCTTGCGAAATATAACTTTCTTCGACCATCCGGCCCAGCACGTACTTCAAGCGTTCTTCTCCGCGTTTCAGTGCGCGGTTGCGGCGTTCTTCGTTCCTTTGGATAAACGGATCATAATTATACGGCCCTTTGACAGAGCCGGCGATGAACGCGCATTCCGCCAAAGTCAAATCTTTCAAATCTTTGTTGAAAAAATATTGCGCCGCGATGGCGATTCCCTTGCCCGTACCAGAAACGTGAAACTGATTCAAGTAAAATTCGAGAATTTCTTCTTTGGAAAAACGACGTTCCATCCGGAGCGCATTGATAAGCTCCTTCCATTTCGCCTTGATACTGCGTTCCTCGCGGCCAAAAATGTTCTTGACCGTTTGCTGGGTAAGAGTCGAACCTCCTTGGCGCAAGCGCCCCGCCCGGAGATTGTGGAACATGGCCCGCGCAAATCCGGAAAAGTCGAATCCCCCATGTTCAAAAAAGCGCGCATCTTCCGCTGCCACCAAGGCATTCACGACATTGGCTGGAATATCCCCATAAGGAACGTAAATCCGGTGGTTGACGTCAAAAAAAGACCCCAGCAAGCGGTTTCCGTCCCGATAGTAAACGCGGGATTCACCGGAAAGTTCCGCCAAAATGGTTTGCCGATTGAAAATCCCATCGGGATCCCGCCCAGGCAACACGCGAAATACGAAAACATACAAGCCTATCGCACAAAGAACGCCCACGACACCAAAGGCCGCCAAGATTTCAAACAATTTTTTCACGATTTTCCGCCTCCCAACCGAAGGCTCTTGTCCATTTTTTGACGATTTCTGCAATGTAGTTTTTTCCAATTCATGGCATTTCCGGGCTAATGACAGAGGAAAAATAGCTAAATAGAAAAAATTCCCCTTTTTGAACTTGAAAATTTGCCGAAAAATAACTAGAATTGAGATTCCCCGAATTGGGGGAGGTGGCCGAGTTGGCCGAAGGCGCGTCCCTGCTAAGGACGTATAGGAGTAATCCTATCGCGAGTTCGAATCTCGCCCTCCCCGCTCTTAAAGGTCTCCGCACGGCGGAGGCCTTTAAGTTTTTAAATCCGAATTTTCTGCAAAATATCAGCGTCCAACCGAATTTCCCGGAGACAAAACACGACGCCCCTTCAAATCGAACCATTTCTTCGACTTTATCCGCTGCAAAAATCCCGATTTCGTCACCACGCCGCGGCGGAAAACCGCCTCAGTCGATTCTGCGGCATCCGGGGCAGAAAACAAAAACCAGTCCAAATTCGCATGGCTTCCCGTCACCAGGACCTTGAGCACGTGTTTTCCCGCCGCAATTGAAGACGTTTCAACAGAGACCGTATCATAAGCGCTCCAACTTCCACCATCGGGAATTTTAACCGTATTCGTCACCGTTTCGTCGTCGACAAAAAATTTCACACTCGCATTTTCGACGCCGCTCGCCGCACGCAGCGTCAATTTGAACCGTCCCGTTTTAGAAACGTCCACCGTGTATTCAAGCCATTCGCCCTCTTCCGTATAACCAACGACGAATCCGCCCGATGCGCTGTCCAAAAGGCCCACGTCCACCGCATCTTCTCGATAAACGCCTCCCTTGTTCTCCACGTCCTTGTCAAAAAAGGAAACTCCCAAACCGCCGGCATCATAATCTTCGGCTTCGATTTTTCCGGGAATCAAAAACGCCTTTTTTTGATACGGCGACTGAGGCGCCTCCACTCCAGGCGCAAAAGCCCATTCTTTGACGCCCATCGTCGAATCCAAATCGCCCTTGAAGACGAGATAAAGGGATTTGACGACTCCATTCAGGTACTGCACTGAACATTCCGTTTTTTGATAAACGCCCCAACTTCCCGTTTGAGGAATTTCGCAAGTTCCCGCGTGGATTCCATTTAAACTGTCCCGCCAAATTTCAACCCGATTCCCCGGAGAAACGCTCGAAGCGAGAAGCGAAAACGACAAAGCGCCCGCGCTAAAATCCACGCCCGACACCCGGATCCAGGATTCTTTCGTCGAAAGAGGCGTGAGAACGTGTTCTACCGGCTTTCCCGCGGCATAATCACTGCGGCTGCGTACATTGCGCTGTTTGGAACTGGTGAGAGCCGGATACGTTTTATACGGATTGAAATTTTTCAACTGTCTGGGACCTTCATTCGTAAATTTCAGAGGATTCATTTTTTCGCCGTCATAAGTGAATTCATCAATCGAAAGGCTGCGGTGGTATCCCGGTTCCGGATTGGCCACGCCCAACGATGCGGGATGTTCTTCTGCCAAAGCGAGACGACGATCATGATAGGCGACATACCAATGTCCGCGAAACTCGGCGATTCCATGATGATTGTTGTTGTAAGCGTTGATGTTTTTCCCGTCAATATTCGGATTTTCCATAAACGTTCCCCGATAAGAATACGGGCCGGAAACTTTATCCGAAATCGCATAAGAAATGTGCTGACTCTTATCGTTATAAGTGAGATAATATTTTCCCTTATACTTGTGAATATAAGAGGCTTCGAACGACTCTTTCGCCCCCTGCAAAGCGACCCGTGAATTTTTGTCCAAAGAAATTCCCGAAGGATGCAAACCGTTTAGTCGATACAGATTGAAATTGTCCCCATACGGTCTGGTATCGGAATTGCCGCCACCATAAGTAATGTAAAAAGTGCTGTCCATGACAAAAACCGCCGGGTCCGCCAGATAATGATAACTGACGAGCGGATTTTCCGCCATCGACACGGACGCCACCCCCCGATTTCACACGATACGGCAATTAAGCTGTTCTTCAACACGAATCCTCCTTTTTCCCAAAATCTATTCTGCAGCGGGCCCATTTTTCAAACGGTCAGCCCATCTTTTATGGATATTTTATCCATAATCAAACTTCAACCGGATCAACGCCATTTGAAATTTCACACAAATGAATTCCAAAATTTTCAAGCATTTCTTTCCCAGCAAATTCGCCGAGAACACTTATACGTAAACGGCGAAAATGCGAAACAGAAAGTTGAAAATGAAAACCAAAAGTTCCTTCGCGAAAGAAACGGGATGAAAAAAATCTTAAAAGCCGCGCTGTTGCAATTCGGAAGAAAATGGCGAAGCGGAACGCTTTGAATGTATTGGGATTTCAAAGAAAACGCTTTTCTGCTGATGGAATGAATTTCGCACGGTTTTGCCGGCAAAGGCGGAACCGTTTTCGCAGAACGGAAATTTGTTCAACGCAAATTGTGGCCGGCAAGACTGTTCGCAAAATAAATCTTGTCCAATGCCGACCACAAAGCAGCCCGCTTTTTACCGCCGAACTTTCAACGTTTTCTGAATTCCGCTCCCGTGAACATGGACAACATAAATGCCCGAAGAAAAATTCCGCAAATCGATAACGGATCGCCCGTCATCCGTCACAACCGATTTCCGGCTCACCGCATTTTTCCCACTCAAGTCGGTCACCGTTATTGTCGCATGGTGCGGCAAACCTTCAAATTGCACTGTTCCATTCCAAACGGAAGCATGGAATTTTCCCACGTCGGCAAAACGGAGAGCCTCTGTTGCAAAATTCGCCCTGACTTCAATTTGGTCTAAATTCGGACCGTCCGTTCCCAAAGTCGCAATGACGATTTTACTTTGCCCTTTAGGAAGGTTCACCGCCACAGAAATCGTGTTCCAAACATTCCAGGCCCCAGTCGATTCAAAGGTTAACGTTTGCGCCTTAGATTCTTCCGTTTGAATCGTCAAATATCTAGCCTCCGTTTTTCCGTGCGCATAAGTCAGCGTCACGGTATATTCCCCCGCCTTTTCAACCGCGACGGGAATTTCAACGAAGCTTTTCCCTTCTCCGGCAAAATTCACATAACCGCTCCCCTGAAATCCCGCATTTTTATCTTCAAATTCGGAATTGGTAAGGATTCCGTCTTCTGCTTGGTAAATTCCATTTGCAGAAACACCCGATGCCGATGAAGAACTCGAAGCATTCGCCGACGATGAAGAAGACGGCTTTGAATTTTGCACAGGGACATTTTGCGTCACTCCGATTTTCCGTTCAAACGAATCGCCCTCGGAATCAGTCAACGTAAACGCGATATAACCGACACCGCCAAAATCCGAATCCATGCTGACCGTCATTTTGGATCCGTTCAACTTGGCATTGATTCCCGAAGGAACATTCGAAAGTTTATAAGAGCCACCATGATAACCCACCGTAAATTGGGAAAGATCGATCGTTTGCGTTTCTCCGATTTCAAATGTGTAATGCGCTTTTGCCATCCAATCCAAATAGCGTTCCAGTTCCGTCCAACCATCTCCAACACGGTCCTTGTTCGCATCGGAAAAATCTCCCTTTGCCGATTTCGCATTGTACCCATACATGTTTTCCCAAAAATCAGGGAGACCGTCCAAATCCGAATCATAATTTTCGTCCCAACTGACACTGGGATAGTCTTCGTATCCGCCCACATCCGATTCCCTGTCAATGATGCCTTTCATCTTGCCAACAGAACCCGTGTAAGTATACGTTCCATTCTTGACTTCATTGATGATGCGGGTGTCGTGTTCATCGAAAATGGGCATTCTGTGGCCAACATCGCTCAAAACATCTTTGTACGCCGCCCTGGCACTTTGAACATTGGCGTAAGAAGGGAAGAACGCCTTGTCGCGGAACACTTCCCAATTTAAAACTTGTCCATTGCTGAGCGTATATCTGCGCCCGCATTCATCGTTTGTTCCATTGCAAACATAAGAGCCGTCTGTTTTTTGCAAAACATTATTGTGAAAGTAATAACTTTGGGAACCTTTTCCCGTCCCTTCCAAATCGGCACTCAAAACGTAATCCATCGATGTCATGGATGCCGCGCCGCGCTTGTAGAAATTGCCCACAAAATTCACTTCGTGCGCACCGCCATCTGTCACGCGGCTGTACCAGTTATACACAACGTTGTTGAAAATGTCCAACCGCCCACTGTATTCTCCCGCTGCATCCAGGCCTCCACCAAGGCTCCAGTTTCGCCCGGCATTGTGCGCAAGCAAGTTGTGATGAAAGCTCCCAATATCCCCGCCAATCGTCGCCGCGTAACCATGCCCCGTCCCGGCTGGATAATTTTGATGATTTGCAATATTCAGCGCTTCTGAAATCAACGTCCTTTGCAATGTCAGATGTTTTCCTCCGCGACTAGAAAACGATTCGTCAATTGTCCAGCTGATAGAAGCGTGATCCAAAATGGAATGGTCGCCCCCCGTCAATCCAATCCCATCGTTTGTAGGCCCATACCCCAACCGAAGCCGCATAAACCGGGCGACCAAATCCTTGCCGGTGAGGCCAATGGGATATCCTTTGAACGTAACCCCCTTTCCCGGAGCGCTTTGCCCGGCAATTGTCGTGTAAGGCTGGTTGCAGAAAAGCTTTGATTTGAGCGTAATCACACCTGAAACTTTAAAAAGAATTGTCCGCGGCCCAATATCCGCCGAACAAGCCTCTCGAAAACTGCCCTCACCGGAATCGTTCAAATTTGTCACATAAACAACTTTTCCTCCGCGGCCTCCCACTGCCGTGCGTCCGTAACCTTCCGCTCCATCAAACGCGTCGCGTCCGATGCGGAACCGCCAAACATCTCCTGCAGTCACCGTCCCATTCGCATCCACTTCGTCTATCCGCCAATAGTAAACATTCAGAGCATAAGCACCGTTTACTTTATATGTTTCCGCCGTCTGCTCCCCTTTGAATTCCGCACTTTTTTCGTTCGCTTTCAACACAGAAAGCGAATCCGTTCCCAAATAAACGCGGTGCTTTTTAGCACTTGATGCCGCCTTCCACGAAAGAGTCAATTTTCCATTTTCATGCGCCGCGTGATCATTCAAATCCGTCGGAGAAGGCGCGCTAGCCTGGGCTGCAGAATTTGCCACATTCAAAGCGAATCCGTTCAACGTCACATTGCGAAATGTCGCCGCATTCGTACTCGGCTTGAACGTCACCGTGACAGATTTTCCCGCCGAAACCGAAAAGGTGACATACGCTGTGGCCGCTTCCGCCGTGGAAAGCGGACGTGTGACCGGCTTGATTCCCGTTAAAACTCTGGTTCCGTTCACATAAACATCAATATCGCTGAAAGTAAACGCCGAAGGCGCGTCACAATTGTTCAAATAAGCGAGCAGGGAATGATTCCCCGCCGAAAGTCCCGCAAACGTCAGAGAAATTTCACCCCCGGAATTCCCATTTTCAACAAGGATGCCGTCACCCACCAGCCGCGCGTAATTCGGCGCCTGGACCGCAGTCTTATACCAGTTCGCTTTCAAATTGGAGCCGACACTCCCTTTGGCAACTGTAATTTTGACACCTTCCAAAGTCGTATCCTTGGAACTGACCCCAGAAACCACCCAGGGAACATAATTCGGTTCGGAAACTTCCGCAGAAGATCTTCCGCTCATGTTGAAATCGACTTTAATGACAGGCATTCCCGCCAAAGAAATCGTCGTCATGAGCAACAAAGAAAGCAAAACAAACCGGAACATGGCTTCTCCTTTTTGACCGTAAAATAGAACGCCATGTTTACGTTGGGATGGATAAAAAAATTATCGGTTGTCCAAAGACAACCGACCAGAACTTCATCTTTTTTTGCGTTTGGGGCCCGGCATAAAAGGACTTTCCGCTTCAGAAGCTTTCCGTTTGGGAGACGTCACAGACTCTTGCCTGACAACAACAGAATCTCCATCAGAAAGGCCTTTTAATATTTGAACGTTTACGCCGTCGTTCAATCCCGTTTTCACCGGGTGAAACTCCGCATTTCCATTGACATTGATCCAAACGCCTTTCCGTTCACGCTTTAAATTAGAAGGCGCGCTCCCATCCGAAAAAGAAGGCTGTCCCGGCGGCCCAAAACCTTCTCCCGGTGAAGATTTCTGTTCAGAATGCTTTTTAAAGGGCGGCACGCCTCTCGATTTGGTGACAGGCGTTCCCGCGGACGGTGCAAAATGCAACGCAGCCACAGGAACACTGAGCGCATTTTCAACTTCTTCCGTCACAATGGTACAAGTCGCCGTCATACCGGGGAGCAATTTCAAATCCGGATTATCCGCCGAAATGACCACCGTGTAAGTCACCACGTTAGAAGTCACTTTCGGATTCAAACGCACCAATTCCACCGTTCCGTCAAAGCGGTCATTTTGAAAAGCGTCCACCGTAAACGAAACCTTTTGCCCCGCCTTCACCTGTCCAATATCCGCTTCATCAACATCCGCCATCACCCGCATTTTCGCAAGATCTTTCGCCAAAATGAAAAGCGTCGGCGCGCTCATGGAAGCGGCTACGGTTTGCCCCACATCAACGGAACGTTCTAATACAACGCCATCGATGGGACTTTTTATAATGCAATAGCTCAAATTCAATTTCGCCTGTTTGACTTCGCTTTTTCGCGTTTCCCAAGACAATTTCGCCGAATTCATCTCGTATTCCGCCGTTTCCAAATCCACGGCGCTCGCGCTGTTCGTCTCCGCCAATTTTTTCGTCCGATTGAAAACAGAAAGTTTGTGTTCATAATCAATCTTTGCACTGTTCGCCGCAATTTCCGCCTGGTAAAGGGTCGCTTGCAATTTGGAACGGTCCAATTCCGCAATCACTTGACCTTTTTTCACTTTGGAATTGAAATCCACATAAATTTTGCTGATGTCTCCAGAAACTTGCGTGCCGACATTCACCGTGTCCATCGGCGAAAGCGTTCCCGTCGAAGATATCGTCGTTTGAATCGTCAAACGCTGAACCTTTTCACTTATCATTTTTCCCGCACCAGCCTGCTCCGGAGCAGCAATCAGCCGATACACGACAAACGCCAAAACGCCCAAAACGACAAGGACCAACAAAATCCGGAATCCTTTTTTCATCGAAACCCGCCCATGTAAAGATTCAACAAATGCCTAGCCAAAATACTGGTGTATTTCGCCTTGATAAGCACGCTTCTGGCACTTTGCAAATTATTTTTCCGCTCAAAAAAATCCGTCAAGGCGATGGTTCCAACCGCCCGCTGTTCGCCGGCGACCCGAAAAGCCTCTTCGGCACTCAAAAGTCCGGCGATAGCCGCCATCCAGCTGGCATCGGCGCTTTCCGCCTGCAAGTAAAGCTGCTCCAAATTATTTTCGAGATTCTTTTCCGATTCTTTTTGCGATATCACTGCCCGTTCGCTCTCCACTTGAGCCGAAAGGACTTTCGCCGTTGTCACACCGCCGTCCACAATGGGAATGTTCACGCCCAAAGTCACGCTGTGCGTGTATCCGTTTTTCATCTGCCGCGCATATCTGTCCGACTCCCACGCCTGAACCCCCGTAGACGCTTCTGCGCCGAGCGTCACCGAAATCGAACTGTTCTTTTGCGCAATCTTCACCTCTTTTTCCGCCGCTTCCACCTTCAAACTGTCCGAAATCAATCCCGGATAACTTTGCCGGGTCTTAGACAAAACCTCTTCAAATGCAGGCAATTCGCCAAAGTCTGATGGCGTTTGAAATTCCACATCCGGCGCGTGGACGGCAAAAGAATCTTCGCGAGAAATTTCCAATATCTGGCGGAGAGCCGTTTTGGCAGAGCGCAAATCCTGCGCCGCCGAAATCTGTTTCACTTTTGCATTCGCCGCATCGCTTCTGGAAAGGGCCAAATCGCTTTGCGTAATCATTCCCGCCGAAAACAAATGTTCATTGTATCGCACCAAAGAATCCGACAATGCGAGGGAAGAATCCGCCGTCTCCAAAGATTCCTGTGCCGCAAGGAGGTTCACAAACGCGTTCATCGCGTTTTCCTGAACGTTCAACGCCGAAAGTTCCGTATTGTATCTGTTCGCTTCAAGAGAAAGCTTTTTGCTTTCAACATCCATTCCAAGCGAGCCGCCATCCCAAATTTTATAAGACCCAGAAATTCCAAGGCTCAACCGGTAATGATCTTGGGCGTTTCCGTCAAAGGGCGAGTCGTAAAGAGATTGGTTGACATGCGCCGAAATCGTTGGCCGACCAGAAGCCTGGGAAGATTGCAACGCCGCCGCCGAGGCGCGCTCCGAAAGCCGGGAATTTTCCACTTCCAGACTCCGTTCCCTCGCCATCCTGACGCAATCCTCCAACGACAGAGCCTGTTCCGCCCAAACGGCAGCCGCAAAAGCCGCCGACAAAAAGAAAATTCCGTTGCGCAATATCACGCTACTGAGATGCTTTGGCAGGCGCATCCGTTGCAGCCGAAGACGCCTTTGATTCCAAAATGCGTTTTTTCCGGAGCGCATCCCGCGCCGCCGTATCCCGAAAACGGGCGACTCCATACGTTCCTATTCCAGCGATGACCGGCAAAAAATACGGGACAAGGCCATCGGACAATTTGAACGCGCCTTTCCGGCCACGCAAAAGGGTGAAGAGGAGCGCAAAAACAAACCCCGCCCACGCGCCAATCCTTCCAAATCGACGGTTCCGGCGTTCCCGCCCGCGAATACCTTCCGCCGGTTGCATCGCGTCTAGCGTAAAATGCGTCAAGGTAAAAGAGCCGGCCAAGGAAAATATTCCCCGAAAAGCAAAGTGCAAACGCCCGGGAACAAAACGCGCCCCATTCCGCGCGCCCAACACGTGCAAAACGAATCCGACAAAGGCAAACAGAAAGAGCATCCGCGTGACTGCCGGGCTTTTGAACGTGTCGTCGATGCACCAATTCACAAAATGTTCACAGTTGTTGCCAAAAAGATAATAGGAACGTTCATAAAGTCTTTTTTTGGCCCGTTCCACAGCGGCCTCACCGGAAAATTTCGCCTGGGGATGTTCTAACACCCGGAATCCGTGTCCATCACAGAAACGCTTCAAGGACGTTTTGACAACGCAACCGTAACGGATGAGATGCGGCAATTTCAAAACATCGCGCCCCGAAAGCGTCCGCGCCATCCCGGAATAATGAATCACTTTTCCCTTGCCCGCATAAAGGCCGTGATGATTGAAGCCCGTCCGGGGAGATATCAAATGGGAACCGAGAGGCGGTTCCGGAATTTTCGATTCGTCTATCGTATCCTGCATGCTTTCAATATAATGAAAATTTTCCGCAGATGAAGCCGGACGAACCGTCAATAAAAAATCCCAATGGGAAACCATCGGGAAAGTGGACGATACTGGATTTGAACCAGTGACCTCTGCCGTGTGAAAGCAGCGCTCTAAACCAACTGAGCTAATCGTCCAATGCGACGCAAAAATACAAAACCTTTTCTTTTGCGTCAAGCCCTTAAACAGCCGTCAAAGGTATTTGTCTTCCGCTTTTCCCAAAATGGAGAGAAAATCCATCTGAGTTTGAGCTTCTATCAAATCTTTGCGGACTTCGGCGTTTGCCAAAATGCGGCTGACAGACGACAGCGCTTTCAAATGCGGCCCAACCGTATTCCCCGGACTGACAATCAAAATCAGCAAATGGACAGGTTCATTATCCATCGCTTCGAAATCAATCCCCTTTTCCACCGTCGCGGCAACCATGCACATATGATCAACATAATCGATTTTGGCATGTGGCACAGCCAGTCCGCAGCCGATTCCCGTCGAACGGATCTGTTCCCGTTTCCAGACGGCGTCGAAAATTTCATCCCGATGTTCCAGCTTGTAAGAAGCGCAAAGAACATCCACCAACTCGTTCAGGATTTCTTCCTTTGTCGAGCTTTTGGAATTGATGATAACGCTGTTGTCCGCAAACCGTTCTGAAAAACGCATAGAGTCTGTTTCCTTGTTATTTCTAATAAGTTTAGTAAAAAAAATCCATTTGGGGAACTATTCCCGGCGAAATTCGGGCAAAGCCCCATTTTCACCGGAAACTATGCGAAATTTATCCAAAAAGGGCGTTTTCTGAGCAGAAAAAGCCTTTTTACGGTCCAAAGCGCCTTCAAATTCAGCGTTTTTCCCGGTATTTCGCAAGCGCATCCTCCACAGAGAGTTGCCCCGGCGCAACGGCTTTCCGCAGCGCGCAATAGGTGAGGTTCGCCCCCCAGCAAAGACTCTGGATTCGGGATTCCTTTCCCAAATCTCCCATGGCGAACAGGGAGAAGTATTCAAAATTTTCCGACTCCCGCAAAATCAGCGGATAAACCGGTTCAAAATCGCCCGCCATCTGAGCCATGCAAGCCGCTTTAAAACCGCACACGCCAAACTTTTTCGCCGTCGCCACAAGCTGTTCCAACTCCGCCACATCCGGAACTTTCGAAAAATCGTGATGCGAAGCCAAGATCCGCGTCCCGGCATTTTCAAGCGCGGCGGAAATCTTCGGCAACAAAACAGAAAGATTTTCAATTTCGACGTCCAACAGATCGGGGGCGTTTTTTCCCGACAGGATGGACCGCATAAAACGTTCTCGTTCAAGGACCAACGCATCGGAAAGGGAGCCGCCGTCCCGCTCCAAGCGGAGCGTTCCTATCAGTAGCGTCTCCGGGAACTTTGTGCGGAGCGCCGACGCGATTTGCGCCAAATCGCCCACAGGCATTCCCCGTTCCAAAAAAAGATCGTAACGGATTTCCAACGCCGAGCATTGCCCGGCAGAATGCGAAAGTTCTCCCTGGGGCTGCGATTCTATCGCCGCCAGGGTTTCTGGGTCAACAATACCGGCAAAAAATTTCATGGGGCAAAAGTAGAAAAATAAAGCCCCATTGTTTATATTCTAAAGGCGGGAGGTCGCATGCATCCATCCAAAGGTTTCACTCTTATCGAAATTCTCATTGCACTAGCCGTCATCGGCATTCTTTCCGCTATCGCCTTTCCCAGAATTTCCGGCAGCTCGGCCAAAGCCCGGACTTCGGAGCTCCCTGTCGCCGCATCCGCCTACACGACATTGCAAACGCTTTACGTCGGAGAACACGCCCGCATTGGAAACTGGCGTTCCATCGGTTACAGCGCTCCCGAAAACGGAGAGACTTTCCTTTATTCCGAAGGTGACATTGTAACGGACTCCCCGATTGAAAACCTGCAAGAAGGCTCCGTCGGATGGAAAGCGGTCAACATTTTCGAATTGAACGGCTGCCGCAAAGGAAACTTTTGGACAGTAAGCCTTTGGGGTGAACCCGGCAATTCCGTGCGCTACCAAAATTCGGTCAGCGCGAGCGAATGCGGCCATTTGGCAAGCAATTGGAAAACATCGAGCCCCTGATTCAAGAGTTTGAAGAATTTTCTGCGAAAACAGTTTTCATTTTGATGCGGGAATCGTACAAAATCCGCGAATTGACAATTTGTGACAAAAACGGATTCTATCATTGGGCACATGATTACTGCACAAAAGAACAACTGTCAAAATAAACAATTCCAATCCTGCGGCTTTGAAACCTTTCGTCGCCGCATCACCGACCTTTTAGCCATCCAAGGAGACGATCCATTCGACATCGACGACGATACGCTTTTTCACTTTTACCGCAACGGAGAAAGCGAAACCTATGTTCTCGCCGCCTTTGGCTACGAGAACTGATTATTCCACCGCCCGATATTCGACAAACCGAAGTTTTCCGTAGAAATCAGGCAAAACGCCGCCCCAACGAAGCCACGGATAATTCACCGATTCCGTTTCAAGAATCTTGTCTTCGCCCGCTTCCGGGCCAATTTCCATCAACAAGATTCCCCCCGGAGTCAAACGGCCCCGGCTTTGTTCCAAAATTTGTCGGACAAGCGACAATCCGTCCGGCCCGCCAAAAAGAGCGAGCGCCGGATCAAAATTCTGGACTTCCGGTTGGAGTTTTTCCCTTTCCGCATCCGGAATATAAGGTGGATTGCTGACTATCGCGTCCCATTTTTCCGCCGCAGGCAATGCAGCCAAAAGATCCCCTTCCAAAAATTCTACGGCGGCATCGTTGATTTGCGCATTTTCCTTCGCCAAATCCAACGCATCTTTCGAAATGTCCGTCGCCACGACAGATGCGCCCGGAATTTCCTTGACAGCGGCAATCGCTATTGCCCCGGAACCCGTGCCAATGTCCGCGATACGGGGATTCTCTTTTCCCTCCAGGCGTTCTTTCAACAAATCGATCAGCGATTCTGTTTCGGGACGCGGAATCAACGCGCGGCGGTCACAGCGGATTTCATGTCCGCGGAAACTCGTATTTCCCACAATATGCTGCAACGGTTCCCGTTTCGCCCGTCTCGCCACTAGCGGTCTCAAGACTTCCAATTCGCGTTCCGAAAGCGGCCTGTCAAAATTCAAATAAAGGTCCATCCGATTCATTTTCAAGCCATGCGCCAAAATATATTGCGCATCCAGCCGCGAATCGGGAATGCCCTTGTGCTGAAAAAAAGTCGTCGTCTTGTTTAATATTTCGAGAACGGTATTCATGCAAATTTTCCGAGGACTTCTTGGGCGTGCGCCATTTGCAGCGCATCGATAATTTCCTGAATGTCGCCAGCCATGACACCGTCCAACTTGTAAAGGGTCAAATTGACTCGGTGATCGGTGACGCGGTTTTGCGGATAATTATACGTGCGGATTTTGGCGGACCTGTCGCCCGTTCCAACCATCGCCTTGCGGCTAGCGGCTTCCGCCTGTTCTTTTTTTGCGATGACGGCATCCAAAATTTTGGAACGGAGCATTTCCATCGCATGCAAACGGTTTTGCAGCTGCGAACGTTCCGTTTGGCAACTCACCACGACTCCAGTCGGAATATGGGTAAGCCGGACAGCGGAATCCGTCTTGTTGATGTATTGTCCGCCCGCGCCCGAAGACCGGAACGTATCCATGTGAATGTCCGCTTCGCGGATTTCCACGTCGACTTCTTCTGCTTCGGGAAGAATGGCGACCGTCGCCGCCGACGTATGGACCCGGCCTTGCGTTTCCGTATCGGGAACGCGTTGAACGCGGTGAACGCCGCTTTCAAACTTCAACGTTCCGTAAACGCTGTCGCCTTCGATGAATACCCGAATTTCCTTATAACCGCCGACGGTGCCTTCCGACACTTCTTGCACGGTCATTTTCCAGCCCATCCGGTCCGCGTAGCCGCGATACATCCGGAAAAGATCCCCGGCAAAAAGCGCCGATTCGTCGCCACCGGTCCCCGCCCGGATTTCAAGAGTCGCATTGCGGAAATCCCAAGGCTCCTTGGGAACCATCAAAATTTGCAGTTCATCTTCGAGTCGGGAAATTTTGGATTCCAATGGCGGAATTTCTTCTTTGGCGGCCTCGGACAGTTCCGCGTCGTTCCCGGCGAGAACCAGTTTCCATTCCGCGAGATCCTGAGACAGCTGAATGTATTCCCGAGCTTTGATACAACTTTTTTCAAGGCCTTTGTACTGCCTTTGGAGCTTTGTGTATAAAGCTTGATCGGCAATGACTTCCGGAGAAGCCAGTTCCGATTCGATTTCTTCGTACTTTTCGATGACTTTTTGCGCTGCGTCCAACATTGCCGGGAAATTTAGCAATTTCCAAGTGGGATGGAATTCGCGTTGAAACGAGAATCCTTTCGTTTGTCGTGGCAGGGCAATTCATTTTCACGCATAAACGATTTGAATATGCGGGAACCTTCGGATTCCCTAGCTTGCGCCAAACTTTCGATATAACCTTCCTTGTCCTCTTTCAACACCTTGGATGGAATTACTCCACATTCAAATTGAATCTGATTCATCAGAAGTCTCGCCACGCGGCCTTTGCCATCAGCGCGCCGTATTTTTTTCAAAACGCCATGAGCAAATTCAGCCCGCCGCCCGCATTCGCCAAATCCACCGAAGGAACAAGATGCCATTCCACGGAACCCGATTCCCGTTTCTCCTTGTAACGCTTGAGCGCATCGATATACTCGTCGCGGCGATTCGCGTGGCCTTTGCGGACATTATATCCATAGATGTTGGAAACGAGAATTGGAACGCCGACCAGATAAAAGGGAATGGCGACGACGATAAATGTCGCCCCCAAAAGGCGGTAACAGTCCTCGTTGTATGTAAAAGAACTCAGCAAGCCGATTCCTCCCGCAAGAAATCCTGATCCAAGCCCGACATAAACGCCACCGAAAATCATTCCGGTCACATCTGGACGGTAATCGGCATACAAATTTTCTTCGGCTATCAAAGCCTTGTAAATCGCCAAACTGTCCTCTTCCCCATCCGCCGAAAACTCTTCGTTCCTTATTGACGGGAATTTTGCCAAAGGAGCATTTTCCTCCGCCAGAACAACTCCCAGGAACAGATTCAGCAGCAAAAACAAAAGTATCCGTTTATTCTGCATCATACCCGTACCTCAAAACGCCACGAGCAAATTCAGCCCGCCGCCAGCATTCGCCAAATCCATCGACGGAACAAGAAGCCACTCCACGGAACCCGATTCCCGTTTCGCCTTGTAACGCTTGAACGCATCAATATACTCATCGCGGCGATTCGCATGGCCTTTGCGGACAACGAATTTGTATGTATTGTATAGAAAAACGGGAATGCCGACCAGATGAAAAGGGAGCGATATCAAGAAAATCCCGGCTCCGGCAAGGGATGAAGCCCAATCATTTTCCGAAACAGCATACAATGCCCCCACAGAAAAAAATGTCCCAACACCAATAAAGATTCCCCCAACAACCATACCGGCAACATTGGGACCATAACGGGAATCGTAATTCTCTTTGGCTATCAGGTCGTTATAAATTTTCACGCTGTCGCCATCCAGTTCCATGGAAATCACTTCATTTTGTTCCAAATGTTTTCCCGCCAAAGGCGCACCATCTTCCGCCGCAAAGGCATGCCCAAAAAGCAAGCCCTGCAGCAAAAATAAAAGTATTCGTTTATTCTGCATCATACCCATACCTCAAAACGCCATGAGCAAGTTCAGCCCGCCGCCCGCATTCGCCAAATCCACCGAAGGAACAAGATGCCATTCCACGGAACCCGATTCCCGTTTTTCCTTGTAACGCTTGAGCGCATCGATATACTCATCGCGGCGATTCGCGTGGCCTTTGCGAACGGCAAACTTGTACGTGTTGTAAGACAAAACAGGAATGCCGACAGTAATAAGGGGAACCCCCAAAAGCAAGCAATACCCACCCAAAACTCCATAGGCAACGTCATCAAAATTTTCCGTTCTTGAATCGCTAAGTATTATTTCATGTACCCCAAAAACAGTTAAGGCTACTCCAGCCCCCGTAAAAAGCCCGCCAACAATCATCCCGGCAACATTGGGACCATAATGGGAATCATAATTCTCTTCGGCGATTAAATCGTAATAAATTGTTAGACTATCCACGTCAACATCTTAAAAAAAAGATTTTTCTTGAGAGAAGCAAAAAGAGCACACAAGAAATAAGAGCATAAGTATTCGTTTTAGCATAGTATTATCTTACCTCCCCATCAACGGTAACGATTCCTCCTTGTTTTGTTTTTACTGTTACACCTATTGCAAAATCACCTGCATTGATAGATTGTGTTATCCTAAAGAGATCTTCTTTGCAAAAATCATATAAATTAAAACATTGCCGATACTCATTGTTTTCACCCTTACATTTCTCTACTATGGGGACTAGCGAATGATTCGGCATAATCTGAAACGTAATTTTTGAAAGTTTAAAATCTTTATTAGAACAAATATTTAGCACATCAGAATTTTTAACCAAGCCATCAATCCAAAAATACTGTCTTTCCGATTCCAGTTGCAGTTCCAAATCCAAGGCGATATTGTCCTCGATTTCCCCGATGGAAAAAGCCAACTCCTTACCCGCAATAGACAAGTCCAAGTTTTTTCCAATTTATTTACATAGACATCCAAAAGCGTACTGTATTTCTGTCGCCAAAGTTCGACACTTCCATTTGACGGGGAAAAGAAAGTCTTTAGCGATGAAACTATCGGAAGGTTTGTCACATGGAATTGTTCCAAAATTTTCCCCACAACTTCATTTAAATTCATCACAACAACGTAGGCATCTTTCAACTCCTGTAGCGAAATCGCTCCCCGAATCGGCATTTCTCCGCGATACATCCGGAAAAGATCCCCGGCAAAAAGCGCCGATTCGCCGCCACCGGTCCCCGCCCGGATTTCAAAAGTAGCATTGCGGAAACCCCTAGGCTCCTTGGGAACCATCAAAATTTGCAGTTCATCTTCGAGTCGGGAAATTTTGGATTCCTATGGCGGAATTTCTTCTTTGGCGGCCTCGGACAGTTCCGCGAGATCCTGAGACAGCTGAATGTATTCCCGAGCTTTGACACAACTTTTTTCAGGGCCTTTGTACTGCCTTTGGAGCTTTGTGTATAAAGCTTGAACGGCAATGACTTCCGGAGAAGCCTGTTCCGATTCGATTTCCTCGTACTTTTCGATGACTTTTTGCGCTGCGTCCAACATTGCCGAAAAAAATTTAGCAATTTCCAAGTGGGATGGGATTCGCGTTGAAACGAGAATCCTTTCGTTTGTCGTGGCAAGGCAATTCAATAAAAACTGCGACGGTCAATGCGGAAGCCGGATTTCAAAATGAAAAAGGGAGCCGGGTGGGGTTCAAAAAAAACTCTTTTCTGCCGGCGCGGTGAATTGCACACGGTGTTCACGGCAAAGAAGGGAACCGTTTTCGCCAAAAGAAAATTCTACCGCCACCGACTGCGAACGGCAAAGCGTTTGCAAAAACCACCCACTCCATTCTGCAGAAAGGAATATATAACGTTTGTGGCGAAAAATAAAAGATACATTAAGAAAATGTGGATCGTTTTTTTGGCAATCGGCGTTTTCGTGTTGGCTTTTTTTATCTGGGGCAAAAATGAAATCGTACTCCGGGACAGTAAAGGCCGATTGCTCAGCCGAAAAGCGGAATCCGCCGACGAAGGCGCCCTGGTCGGGCTCGCATACGGAACATACACCTTTGAAATTTGGCACATCGGACTTTTGCACTTAAAGCCGAAGCTCACTCACACCGTCAAATTGGAACATTCCAAAATTTCGGAAAACACCTGGAAGTATTCATTCAAATTGCAAATTGACGCAAGGCACCTCAGCGCGTCTTCTTCGAATCCCGAAAAAAAGCGCGCTTTTGCGGAATACGGAACAAATCGCGCCATCTTGCAAGCAACGGAAAAGGCCTACTTCAAAATATTGAACCACCTGTATTTGCCTAAAAACCGCATCAGCGACACGACGACCATCGACACCATGCTCATCCACCCGACGGGAATCTATCTCTTTGAAAACGCAGAAAGAATCGGTTGGATTTATGGGGATGCCGAAGAAAAATTCTGGGATTCCATCGTCATGCGTGGCGGAAAAATGAAAAAGACGGAATTTGAAAATCCCGTCTTGCGCAGCTTTCGGAACGAAGAGGCGTTACGCCGCCTGTTTGAAGATTCAGAAAGTCTTCCCGTTCACTGTTTTTCGTACGTAGTGTTCAACGAAAAAGCCGTTTTAAAAGAAGTTCCCGAAAGTTCCGTAGAACGGAAAATAGTTTTGCGTTCCCAACTTGAACACAGCCTGTCCCGGACTTTTGGCTTAGCCACTCCCGTGTATACGGAAACCGAAATCGACCGCCTGGAACGCGAACTGGCCGGATTCGCCGACAGAGTTTGACGAACCCGACTCGGAATTAAATCTTAAAGTCCAAACCTATCGACACGTTGTGACTGGTTCTGTCATAAGTTTTCTTCACGCCATTTTCTTTTTTCGTGTATTCTTCGTAAAGAGTTTCCATGTAACCGACTTGAAGTTGCAGGTAATCGGTAAAGCGGAATGCGATACCACCGCCGATAGACCACGAATCCGTGACAAAACTCATGTCGCTGATGTAATCGTCCGAAATACCATAAAGAGTCCGTTGAACAGCAGCGGAAACGGTGAGCGGTTTCAGCACATCCACTTCAACGCCGAAGACAAATTCATTTTCGTCTCCGTCCAAATCATCCTGTTTATTCTGAGGATAATCGGCAAACGTGTCAAAGTAATGGTGATAACCGATACCCGTGCGCAGCCAATCCAACCAGGCAACAGTCAACCCGACAGAAAGAATGCCCGGAAGATCGTTGTCGCTCTTTTCGCCATCGGCATATTGGGGCATAAACTTGGCCACAGTCCCGTCGATTTCGTGCGTTTCATTTTCCATTTCAATGGAGGTGTTGTGTTCGTATTTAACGCCAACGCTGAACATGCCATAATGAAAGCCGAGACTGACAATCGGAGTGATTCCCCAACCTGTCTGTTCGCAATCGAGAAGTTCTTTTGTGAGCATCCCCGAAAGAGTTTCACCGCCTAAAGCAGAAGCCGTTTTGGTCGCCGTCATGGAACCTTCATAAGCGCTGTAAGCGTAGTTGAATCGGGCACCGAGATAAGCGGAAAACAGGTTAAAGAATCGGTATCCCGCACCGAGCTGCCACGCGTAAACATATTGCTTCCCGGTAAATTCCGCATCAAAAAGATCCGTGGGCTTTTTCGCTTTCAAAATCGCTGCTAGGCCTTCGTTCTGCGCCGCTTGCGCTTGCAGCGTTTGCGAAAGCAACATATCGATCATCGGAAGCCCATCGTCAAATTTCGCTTCACCACCGCCACCGATGATGAAAAATCCGCCGGAAAGCGCAAAGTTTCCTCGATGCCAATTCACCAAAAGGCTAGGCATCACCGGGACAAAAGATTCGCCTTGATAATCGCCGAATAAATCCGTGTCGATTTCGCGCGTTTGCCAAACCGTTTGACTGTGCGCAGAAATGTAAATTCCGTCTTCGGCAAAAGCGGTTCCCGCCGGATTGTAATACACGGCAGAATTCGTAAGGGACGCGTCCTGCGCAAAATTGCGAACAAAGTCCACCGATTGATTTGTGTTGTGCATCAAGCCGCCAGCAAAAGCGGAAGAGATAATCAAAGGAAATAGTTTTGTGACGTTCATAATTTTTTTCAGGTTTGAAATTGCGCATAAGCTAGCTAATCCTTTTAAAAATCCAAGGTTTTCGCACTGGGGGAAAGTTTATTATTACATATAAATGAACGTCTGTTTAGCAACAAATGAACAGCGATTCAACTATATCTAAATCATTGTTCAACAGAAACTTTTTTCCGATGAATCCTCCGCATCCTTTTTCAATTCCTACATTTTCGTCATGCAACAGGAACAAGCTTTTTTGAAACGCGCAGAACTTTTGTTAGGAACTTCCGCAATAGACGAAATTGCAAACAAGAACATCATCCTCTTTGGCGTAGGCGGAGTCGGTTCCTGGTGCGCCGAAAGCCTTGTCCGCTCCGGAATTCAAAAGCTCACCCTGGTAGACAGCGATTTCATTTGCATCACAAACGTCAACCGGCAATTGATGGCGACGCAAAACACCGTGGGGCAGGTCAAAGTCAACGCTCTCCGCGAGCGGCTTCTGCAAATCAATCCTTCGGCAGAAATCAATGCGCGGCAAGAAATTTTTTCCCCGGAAACGGCAAATGATTTTCATCTGGAAAACTACGATTACATCATCGACGCCATCGATTCCTTAAACGACAAGGTTCAACTGATTTTAGAAGCCTGCAAAACCAAAGCCACACTCTTTTCTTCGATGGGAGCGGCGTTGAAACTGGATCCGACAAAAATCCGCGTTGCCGAATTTTGGAAAGTACAAGGTTGCCCGCTCGCCCGAGCATTGCGCAACAAGTTCCGTTCCTCACACCGCATACCGAGCCGCCCTTTTCAAGCCGTCTACAGCGAAGAACTGTTGCAGAATAAAGGAGCCGGAGCCTATTCCGCAGAACCTCAAGACGGTCCCAATCCCGGATGGAGTTCCGGGAAAGCGCAGACCAACGGCTCTCTTGTTCACATCACAGCCATTTTCGGATTCACCATCGCCGGACTCATTTTAAAAGATATCGTCAACAAAGCAGAAAATAAATCGGCCTAAATTTTATCCACCGTCAACGTTCAGCACCCGTAGAGAAAACGAATTATCCGCCTGCGAAATTCGAACGAAGTTCCTTTTGGCAAAAACGGCAACATTTCGCCGTCGACACCGTGCGAAATTCACCACACTTGCAGAAAAGATTTTCATTTAAACCCCATCTATCCGCTTCATTTTTTTATCAACCATTCCGAGCCACACGTTTTCTACACAGAAAAAGCCCCCGTACGCTTACGGAGGCTTTTGAAAAAAATGCAAAGTCTATTTTATTCGAGATCCAACGCCTTGCCGATGCCGTCGATCAACTTGCCGTTTTCAATGACCGAGAAGCCGCCGGTATATCCCCAATGTTGCCAGGGAATTTGCAAAGTATCGCTGATTTCGCGGACGGCAGTCAAATAATTCAAACGGGATTCCGCATCCGATTTGACATTGTAAGCGCCGAATTCATTCCAAACAAGAGGAACGTTGTTGTCAACAGCCCACTTCTTCACCTTGGCGAGCGAGCTCAAAATATAACCCTTGCTGCCCGTTTTGTAATAATTCTTGACTGCCGATTTCACCCACGACACCGTCGACGCTTTTACGCCGAAATCAGACGAATACTCCGACCATTTTTCCATCGTGTAGGGGAATGGGAGATTTTTAATTGTCGCTGCATCACCCCAAGAAGCGCCTTGGTGCGTAAAGACAAACGGTTCGTAAGAATGGATAGCGTAAACGATATTATCGTCCGTAAACGGTTCACGCTGAATCAACAGAGCCGTGGAATACCACGCGGCATCACCAAAAATGATGGTATGCTTTTTGTTGACCGTGCGAATGGAATCAATCATTCCTTGAGCGGCAACAGTCCAATCCGCCGAGGTCACTTTTCCATCTTTCATGTCGGGTTCGTTCAACAATTCGAAGAAAAGATCTTCACGCGAATTTGCGCTGTAATGCGCAGCCACCGCTTTCCAGACTCCGGCCATCATCGCCAAATACTGCTTGTCCTTACACGAAGTCGTATTGTAACTGTTGTCGTATTCGTGATAGTCAATGGTCAACGACATTTTGTAACGTTCCGTCCAATTGACAAAGGAATCCAGCACGATGAAAATGGAATCATTCATCTGCAATTCTACGGTTCCCGTCGTATCCGCCAAAAATTCGGCGCGGTTTTGCACGTAAAGGTCCAAGTCGATGGGAAGGCGCAACGCCTTGAAGCCGTTTTCCGACAGAAGTTGCACATCACTTTCACCGAATTCAAATTCCCCGGTGAACTTGCCATCGGCTTCTTCGAGCCAGTTGGTGAAATTCACGCCTTTGTTCAAATATTTCATCGCCTTTTCCTGCAGCGGATTGGTCACTTCTATATTGCCAATATCCACATTGTAAACAGTCGGCTCTTTAATGGTCATATCCGCTTTTTTCGGCGGCAATTCACTCGCTTCGACAAAATAAATGTCGTCGATCAACACGGAATCCTGCTTGCCGTTTCCTTTCGCCTGAAAACTGACGGCGAAAACATTCGCCGGATTGAATGTAACCGGCGCTCCCCAACCGCCTTGATTCAAATCGTCAAACGCGATTGTCACCGTTGTCCAATCATTGGACTTCTTTTGGGAAGACAGGTGAACGTCATAATCCACGACATCCGAAACTTCTACGTGAAGATAATGCGCGGCACCTTTGTAAGAATAACGTACGCCCGCATACTTGCTGACATCGACCGTCGCCGGGACTTGGAATCCCCAACCGACGAACGGATCATAGGCGTAATCACCCTTGTCCAGTTTGAATTCCACTTTGAACGCATATTTGGAACCGTTGTCCGCTTGAGCCGCGATAATGTTCCCCTCGGCATCTACCGGGGTTGAAATCGTCGAAGCGCCGTCATTTCCGGCGTCATCGTAGGTATACCATCCCGAACCGATTTCCGTTTCACCATTGCCATCTTCCATATTGTCCAAAAGGAGTCCGGCAACAGGCGCCGTAGCTACCGAAGATGAACTTTCCACAGAAATGTCCGAAGAAGAAAGGTTGACATCTTCTGCTGCACTAGACGAGTCGTCCGAGCATGCGAAGAAAGCTAACGCCGATGCGGCGGAAAGAACGGCTAAATGTCGAATTCGCATAAGGCCTCCGAAAAAAAAGTTTTCCTATAAAGGAAATCCAGTGAACATGTTTCCTTAAAAACAATAAAAATTTCCTCGCGGCGCAACAGTTTTATTCCTGTTTATGGATACAACTGTAAACGAGAGGTCAATCAGCCGGTTGAGAATTTTCCGAATCCGCCGATTCCGGAACATCCTCCGAACCCTCTTCGTCGGGATTTTGAATTGCTACCGCAGGTTCCACGTTTTCGGCAAGACTGGCCTCGATTTCCGCCTTTTCGACCTGCTCGGCAGCAGCCGCTTCCGCTTCGGATTCTGCATTCAATTCCGCTTCGACAGTCGCCACATCCAGTTCCCCATCCAGCATCGCCATAATGTCTTCATCTTTGATGACTTTTCCACGGGATGCCAACAACGACGCCGTCCGCATCACCTGATCCAAAGTCGCCTGCTTTTTATCGCCGCGGACAAGTTCACGTTCTCGCAATTTTTCCAAGATTCCGGGTTTGTATTCCCGTTCCGGTTCATAAAGGCGCGTTTCATTCGCCATCTCTTCGGCAAATTCCCCATTGTCCTTTTTGCGATAAATCCAAATCGCTCCAAACAATTCACTTTGACGGAACACGACTTCATCTGTTTTAATCATTTCCATCAACGCCATGAACGTCACTACGGTGACAATCGGCAAAGGATCCCGTCCAAGTAAATCTTCGAACAATACCCGGCCTTCGCGGCGAAGCGTGTTCGAAATGAACTGTTGACGGTCTTCGATGGTCACATCATCGAGTTCGATGTGGTGTACGTTTTCGCTACTTCGCGTCCGGAGCATCTTTTGATAGGCGCGGAACAGCTGCCAGATATTCGCATCGGCAAGAGTTTCTTCTTCGCTTTCCGTTTTTTCTAGCCGTCCCCGGTAACAAGTTCCGACATTTTCCGATTCCATCCCCTGCAATTCTTTGGCAACCTGCTTATATCGCTGGTATTCGAGCATTTGCCGGATAAGTTCATCGCGGGAAAGATCCAGGGGAATTTCTTCATCGGCGCCTTGTTCTTCTTTGGGCAGCAATTCGCGCACTTTCATCGCCATCAGGCGGCTAGCCATGAGCAGAAAATCTCCCGCCTGGGAAAGGTCCGCCTGGGAAAGGTCCTTCATCCATTCCAAATACTGATCGGTAATTTCCGCGATTGAAATGTCAGAAGGTTTGACTTCGCTCTGCTGCACCAGATACAGCAGAAGATCCATCGGGCCTTCAAAAGCTCCGATACGGACTTCGTACAAATCCGGCATTTCGCGTTTCACTTTTATTCTACCGTCACACTTTTCGCCAAATTCCGCGGCCTGTCAACGTCGTTTCCACGAAGGACGGCGATATGGTAAGCGAACAACTGCAGGGGAACGCACGTGATGAGGGGCATCAGCATCGGATTCACTTTGGGCACAAAGATGACATCATCCGCATATTTCGAAAGTTCCGTGCAATCTTCAGTCGTCACCGCAATGATGCGCCCGCCTCGCGCCTTGATTTCACGGACGTTAGAAAGGACCTTGTCAAAAAGGCTGTCTTTGGGGGCAATGACGACCACCGGCATATTTTCATCGATCAGCGCAATCGGGCCGTGCTTCATTTCTGCCGCCGGATAACCCTCCGCATGGATGTAGCTGATTTCCTTCAACTTGAGAGCGCCTTCCATGGCGACCGGATAATTGTAATGCCTTCCCAAATAAAGGAAATTCCTGGAATCCGTATACTTTTGTGCGATTTCGCGAATCGCCGGCGAAAGGCGAAGCGTTTCTTCGACCAACTTGGGAATATCGGCAATCGCCTGGGCAAATTCGATGCCCTGTTCTGCGGAAACCCGACGTTCCCGTCCAAGCAAAAGGGCAATCATTGCCAAAACGGTTACTTGCGAAGAGAACGCTTTTGTACTGGCGACTCCAATTTCCGGCCCTGCGTGCAGATAAACGCCGCCATCACTTTCCCGCGCAATCGTGGATCCGACTGCATTGCAAATGCCCAAGACAGTCGCCCCTTTCGTTTTCGCTTCCCGCAACGCAGCCAGCGTATCGGCGGTTTCTCCGGACTGAGAAATGACAAGAACGAGCGTTCCCGGTTTGATGATGGGATTGCGGTAACGGAATTCCGAAGCGTATTCCACTTCAACAGGGACTCCCGCCAAATCTTCTATCAGGTATTCTCCAACCATTCCCGCATAATAACTGGTTCCACACGCCGTGATGATGATGCGGTTCAAGTTGCGCAATTCCAACCGATTTGAATCGAGTCCCGCCAGTTTCGCAGAGCCATCGGCAAAAAGCAGCCTGCCGCGCATGGTATTGCGCAACGATTCCGGCTGTTCAAAGATTTCCTTGAGCATGTAATGTTCAAAGCCGCCTTTGCTGGCCGCTTCCGAATCAAATTCAATTTCTTCCACATCGCGATTGACAGAAAGACTCGCCGCCGTGACAATTTCATAGCCGGAACGCTTGGCGATAACCACGTCCCCATCGTTCAAATAGACCACCTTTTGCGTGTAATCTACGATGGCGGCCACATCGCTTGCCAAAAAATATTCCCCCGAATTTCCGATTCCCAACACCAGCGGACTTCCGCGGCGCGCTCCAATCAAAACATCCGGTTCTTCGGCGCAGAGCACGGCCAGTCCAAAAGTTCCTTCCAACTTATTCAATGCGGCAAGCACGGCAGACTTGAAATCGCCCTTGTAAAATTTCGCAATCAAATGCGCGACGACTTCGGTATCTGTCTCAGAATGAAATTCCACGCCCTCCGCTTCGAGTTTCGCCTTGAGCGATGCGTAATTTTCGATAATTCCATTGTGCACCACCATGATTTTTCCATCATAGCTTTGCTGCGGATGGGCGTTCCTTTCCAACGGCGCCCCGTGCGTCGCCCACCGCGTATGGGCAATTCCAATGTTCGAAAACAGCGGGTGCGTTTTCAACTTCTTTTCCAGCTCGTTGATTTTTCCCGCCGCCTTTTCCAATTCAAGAGTTTTATTCGGATGCGCAACCGCAATTCCCGAAGAATCGTATCCGCGGTATTCCAGACGTTTTAATCCGCTGACCAAGACGCCCGAAGCATCCTTGTCTCCAATATATCCGACAATACCGCACATATTAAAATTCCTTTTTCACGTTAAATGACAAATTTTACCAAAATCAATTATTGGATTTTCGCTTCCACTTTTGCGCAAAGCTCTTCCGCTTCCGCGGCATCCGGCGCTTCTGAAATGACACGGATGACAGGTTCCGTATTCGAGGCCCGCACATGGACAAAGCTCTTTCCTTTGCCAAGCCACAGTCCATCCCGGGTGTCTTTCGTCCAATCCGCAAATTCCAAAGCCACCTCTTCGAAAACTTTCGAAACAGGCTTTTCGCCGAGAGGATATTTTTTCTTGGGCATCACATATTGAAGATGCTCCGCTTTGAACTTTTCTGGACCGCCGCCGTTTTCCGCCATCCACGAAAGTACGAGCGCCGCCGCGACCAAAGAATCCCGGCCATAATGGACGGCGGGCAAAATAACGCCGCCGTTTCCTTCTCCGCCGACGACGCAATCTTCCCGCATCATTTGAAGGCTGACATTCACTTCGCCGACCTTCGCCCTAGAAAATCCGACACCGAATTTTTCTGCCACATCTGCACTCATCCGCGATGTCGAAAGGTTGACGCACACCGGACCTTTCTTTTTGGACAAAACCGCTTCCGTCGCTATGGCCAGCGTATATTCTTCGCCGATTGCATTTCCAAAACCATCGACAAGGGCGCATCTATCCGCATCCGGATCCACGGCAAAGCCCACCGCGCAATGATTTTCCGCAACAGCCTTTCCCAAATCCGCAAGATTTTCCGGAATCGGTTCCGGTCCCCGGGGAAATTTTCCATCCGGAGTGCAGTGAATCCGCACCACTTCGCAACCCAAAGCTTCTAAAAGCCGCGGCACGATGAACGAGCCCGCACCATTGACAGCATCAACAGCCACCTTAAAATGCTTGGCGCGAATGACTTCTACATCGATGAACGGAATCGCAAGCGTCGCGTCAATATGCACGGCATCCGCATCGTTCAAAACTTCCGCCGTTCCCATTTGACGATAATCCGGATAAATGAATTTTCCCGCATCGGCAATGGAAAAAAGATCGCCGATACTGTCCGGTCCCAAGAAAATGCCCCGTTCATCCAAAAATTTCAGCGCATTCCATTCGAGCGGATTGTGACTGGCCGTGACAATGATTCCCGCATCGGCACGAAGATGTGTCACTAAGAGTTCCACACTCGGCGTTGTCGCCAAGCCCACATCAATAACATCGGCACCAGCTAAGCGGCAAAGTCCCGAAACATAAGAAACGATAGCGTCTCCCGTCGGACGGCTATCCCGCCCAATGACGACTTTCCTCGCTCCGGTCACTTCCAGAAAAGCTTTTACATGATTTGTCAAAACCGTTGGAGTCAACGTATCGCCGACAATTCCGCGGATTCCAGAAACAGAGCGCATCAAAACAGACATTTTATACCTTTTGTTTGCGTAAAATTAAAAATTTCCATTTCCATCCCCATTTGCAAAGCCCATCCGGGACCGAAATTCCGGATTACGGATACAGATTTTTCTTTTTCAAATCTTTCACCAGCGATGCGGGCATCCATTTTTCAATTTTCCGGTATTCCGGAGAATTGAACATTTCCGCATTCCGCCTGGCCTCTTCCAAACGGCCCGCATCTTGATAAATCCGCGCCAAATTCCCAATGGCACAAAAATACCGCACCGATTTTCCCGTCCGGATCAAATAATCCCGAGCACTTTTTTCATAAATTTCCGAAGCCGCCGCATATTCTTTCTGCTTGTAAAGCATATCGGCTTTCATTTGCCAAAAAACGGCATTTTCCGGAGCCTTGGAAAGCGCTTTGTTCACCACGTCAAGCGCTTTTCCGTATTCTTCCCGGTCGTAGAACATCCACGCGAGCGGCGTTGCGAAAAGCGGCCAAAACAACCTCGAATGCATCGCCCGTTCTTCCAAAATCTGCAAATGCGATTCCCTGTCATCCGAAACGAACGGCAAAAAGCTCAGCCCATCTTCCACGTAATAAGCGTATATGGAATAAAACGCACGCGCATCCCTGTCTTTGGAATCTTCAAATTTTTTCGCCGCACGCCGGGTGTCCATCGCTCCCTTGAACGATTTTCCCAAAGCCGTTTTCGCATAACCCAGTTCAAATTCCCGAAGCACATCCCATGCACCGGAAGCAGAACATTCGGACAATTCTTTTTCCGCTTTTTGCAAGGCGAGAGTATCGCCGACATCGTCAAATTCACTCAAACGGGAAATATTCCGAAGAACGCAGGCGACGCCCGAATTTTTTGCGCGAATCCGCTCCGACTCCCGATACGAATCCGCATAATCCATTTTCAAAGCGGCCGCAACGGATCTGTCCGCCCAACGCTGCAAATCTCCAGGCAACGAAAACAAAGAGCTGTCCGCCGCCGATGAAAGTGCCACGCCCAAAAGGCAAAGGCACCCAACCAACGCCACGTTGAAACGAAAGGGTCCCAGGGCAAGCACTGGCGCCCCCTTATTTCGCAGGACAAGCTGTTTTGTTCACAAAGGCACTTGAATCAACGCTCATAATTTGAACGTTGGCGTTTGCGCCTTTTTCAAAACGGATATCTCCATAAACACCGGGGAATACTTTCTGCGAATGGATTTTTTTCACCAGTTCCAATTCCCCCGAAGAGATGAGCGAAAGCACAATGTTCGCCGCACTGTAACTGAGTCCGCTGACCTTATCCGCTTTAGGCTCTTCATTCCATTTCGCCTTGTATGCGCTGCTGAAATTTTTATAGGCGCCATTTGCGTCTGAACCGTCAAACGAAACGCTGAAGTAAGCGCCTTCCACCAATTTTTTGCCTTCGCTGAGCAAATCTTCGCCATACCAGCCGGATGTTCCCAAAAGCGTCCCGCTGAGCTTGTTGTAGGCAACCTGACCGCTCATCAGCCCCGCATCCGAAGGACTTGAACTGGGAATAAAAATGCCCGGTATGCGGAAAACGGAATCCTGCATGTAAGAACGGCGCTCTTTATTTCCAATGGCGTCTAAATCTTTAGCCCCTCGGGCGATGTTCTTCTTGTGCAAAATCTGGTTGAAACGAACAGCCCGCAATTTGCGGAATTCCGTCGTATAATCCGGATGGCCTTCTTCGAATCCCTGCGTTGCCACAACGACTGCGCCGCGGTTTTCAACGGCACGGGTAAAGCTTTGCGTCATCGCCGTGCCAAAATCCCCCGCCGGAGAAAGGACGGCAAATTCGCGAATTCCCAAACAATCCACAGCATAATTGGCGATTCCCGTCGCCAAATTGTCCATGCTCACGTTCACTTGAAAGATATTCGCCCCCATCCGCGAAATTCCAGCATCTGTCGCCGTCGGAGTCAACATCGGAATCCGCATGTGCGTGGAACTGAGCCAGGCGCCTACAGCCGCCGCCGGAGAACTCATAATGGGTCCAATAATTGCGACAACGCTGTCTTGGGCAACCGCTTGACGCGTTTTCCGCAACGCTTCGACAGCATCTGCCCGCGTATCAGCCACCCGAAGATTGACTTTGTCTTTCAAACCGGATTGTTCAAGGGCCAGGCGCACCCCTTTCACGGCATCCTGCCCAAATTCGGCAAAATCTCCGGAAATCGGCGCGAGCACGAGAATCGTCGGAACCGAAGCCGCGCCTTCCAACCCGTTCAAGGCGTTCTTCGCCGTATTGACCCACGCTTCATTTTCTCCAGCCGCGATCACTTTTTTAAACCAGTAACGGGCCGCTTTGGCGTTTTTCTTTTCTGCATGAGCCTTCCCCAACCGGAGCCAAGCCGCATTCGCCACTTGGCGGGAAACCAGCACGCGATCGGCAAAGGCGGTCAAGCGCGAAATCGTCCACCGCTTGTCCTGTTCAAAAATCCGGACTAACAAAAGCCTTGCCGAATCCTTGACCGCCGCATCCTTTGAATAGGTCACGATTCCAAGAAGGCTTTCCACCGCATCCAAAAAAGTCGAATCATTTTGCAGCGAACGTCTGGCCGCCACAATTTCCATTTTGGCGCGTTTGGAATTTCCCGCGTAATATTCCAAATACCGCGAAGTCAAACGGTCCAAGTTGGCCGTATCGCCCGCCTTTTCGTAACATCCGGCAAGCAGCACGGCCGCTTTCGCGCCGTCTTCCGTTTGGAGCTTTTTCTCGGTCAACGGTTTTAAAACGGGAACCGCCGCCGCGCAATCTCCTTTCTGAACCAAAGATTCTGCCTGGGAAAGAGACTCGGACGCCGCGTTAGAAACAGATGCCGCCAAAAAAACGGCAAAAACAGTCGAAAAAATCCCTTGTCTGAACATAAGCTCCCTGTTGATTAGCCTTCGCCGGATTCCGCTTCTTGAATGACGATGTGTTCTTTCTTGATGCTTTTCTGCATGCTTTCGGTGAGTTTTGCCCCATCCACAATGTCAACCCGGAACGGAAGACCGCTGTCGGCAAACGCTTTTTCTACGGCCACCATTTCTTCAAGAGGTATCGGTTTCGAAGAAAGTACGACCACATTCAACGCGGACTCCGGAGTCAAATCCTTTCCAGAAACCCTTGAACCATAAGCATCGACTTCCAATCCGGTGAAATGGATATTCAAAATCCGCTGGACAATTTCCAGCTGTTCTTTTTCAAGACATAAAGGCATTGTGCCGCATAATATAGAAATTCCACCGAAAATTTCACCCCACAGCCCAAAGCTGGCGGAATCTCCCGCCTCTTATCATCAAAATAAACATTTTTATCGCCGCTACCCTGCAAAATTCATTCAAAAAAAGCATTTTTGGACCATCATGAGAATTTTGCCCGGCATTCTTTCCATTCTCCTGGTATCCGTTTTTGCCTTTGCGGATTCTAGCGCCACACCGACGCCAAATGCCGCCACAGCGGATTCCGTGAACAAAACGTCCGAAATTCCGGAATTCACGCCCCGCGGCCCCGTCGGCAAAAAACTGCCGGTCATCTTTCCATTCACCGAAATCATTTTGCAAGACATCTTTGTCTGGGGTTGGGACCGTTACGTTCTGCAAAAAGATTACGCGAAAACGGGCCCCTCTTACTGGAAACGCAATTACAGGGAAGGCTGGAAATGGGACGACAACCATTTCGCCATCAACTTTTTCGGGCACCCTTACCAAGGATCCATGTATTATTCTTCGGCGCGTTCCGCCGGATACGGCTTTTACGAAAGCTACTTTTTTGCGCTGACAGGCTCTTATATTTGGGAAATGTTCTGCGAAACAGAATATCCCGCCCCGAACGATTTGATAGCCACAAGTGTCGGCGGAACCATTTACGGTGAAATGCTCTACCGGATTTCTTCCCGCGTTTTGGCAAAACCGGATGCGGGAATCCTCGAAAACCTTTTCGGTTTCGCCGCAAGTCCTCTTGCCTACATTCAAGAATGGTTCAACGGTCCAAGCCCGACAAACCCCGGATACGCTCCCATGGAATGGTCCGTCCTCGCCGGATTCGGACAGCGTTTCGGAAACGAATACCGCTACGATCAAGATGCCGACGACCGCTCCAACAACGACTGGAATTCGCCCTCCGTTTCTTATGGGTTAGAATTGGTCTATGGACTGCCCAACCGGAAAATTCGGCAGCCATTCGAATATTTCACCTTTTCTTTCAGCCAGGATCAAAGCGAAGACGGCATGATGATGCGGGTGTCCTCGGTAGGAAAGTTGGCCAACATGAATCTGCACGCAAACAGCGAAAACTGGATTGATTTGGGAACTTATTTACATTTTGACACGTTCTACGGAGACCTGGTCGAAATGTCCGCCCTGTCCATCGGCCTTGGAGCCGACGTCAGCGTCAACCTTTCCGAAAAATTCCACTTCCGCATGAGCCACATGCCCTCTTACATTCTTTTGGGCTCTTCCGATTTCAACTATGACGAAGTCTTGGCCAAATCCGATTCCACTTATCAAAAGACCCGCGACTACCAATACAGTCTGGGCTTCAATTACAAAGCCTCCATCGAATTGACTTTCGCCAACCGAATTCGCTTTTTCAACTACATTTCCGCATTCCTTTTCCGCAGCTGGCCGAATACAGAACCTCACTACGGGACTAACGGCTATGACTTCGTCATTTTCAACAATGCGGGGCTGGAACTTGCGCTGCCCAAAGATTTCGCTGTCGGATTGCGCCTCAATTCCTACGCTAAAATCGCCGCCTACGAACGCGTAGAACCGATGTCGCGGACAATGCACGCCGTCGGAGCTTACGTCCGCTACAAGATATGAAACCCTTACCCAAAGCCGTCATTTTCGATCTGGACAACACGCTCTACCCCTATTCTCCGTGTGACTCCGCAGGCAGAAAAGCCGTATACAATTACTTGTACGACTTTTACACAATCCCATTCGAATCCTACTCCGCACTTTACATAGAATGCGACAAAGCGGTCAAAAAGGCGAACCCGCTGACAGCGGCCGGGCACAACCGCATTTTGTTTTACCACCGGATGTGCGAACTGTTGAATTTACAATCGGACACGCACGCCATCCCGATGTACAACGCTTATTGGAACGCTTACCTCGACAAGATGGAAATTTTCCCCGGCGCGTTGAATTTGCTGAAAAGATTGAAATCAAACGGCATTTCTCTGGGACTCTGCTCAGACTTAACTCTCCACATCCAATTGCGAAAGATTCAAAAGCTCGGATTACAAGGCGTTTTTGACAAAATTACCGTCAGCGAAGAAGTCGGAGCCGACAAGCCTTCCCCTTTGATGTTCCTCAGCATTTTGCAAAAGCTCTCCGTATCCCCGTCAGAAGCCATCATGGTCGGCGACAACGACTCCCGCGACATCGAAGGCGCGTTGAATATCGGAATGGAAGGCGTTTTATTCGGTGAAATCCGAAACGGTCGCAGATGCGCCCAAAATTTCACCGAACTCGCCGCATTGCTCCTCGGAGAATCTTGACGCGGACTTTTCAAGAGTCCACGCCCAAGCTTGAATTTCATTAATGAATGGCGGGAACGACAACGACCGCTTTACTGCCCGGCTTGACATTTACTGTAAACTGATACTTTTTCGTCGCACTGCCGTTTTTGTTCGTCGCCAAAACAGTCACATTGTGCATTCCGGGAGCAGCCGGAATCCGCGTGAAGCGGACTTCGTGCGGCAAGAATAGCGCCACGCGCAAATCGGCCTGTTCCAATTGACCAGCGGCGACATCCGTTCCTATGCTAGTCACCAGATTCAGCAGCAAGTTATCCGATTCCATTTGTTTTTTCGCCTGCTGGGCGGCAATCGTACGCGTCAAAACCCGAACAGCCGTACGCCCCAAAGTCGTCGCCCGTTCTTCGCTCAAATTTTTTTCCAAGTTCCGCGTGTTGTCCAAAAAAATCTCCGGGCGGTAATTCAACTTGTGATTGTCCAAAGCCACTTCAAAATTTTCCACTTGATGGGGAACATCCTTTCGTTCCGGCACGGCGATTGTCACCGAAAATGTCGTTCCACCGTGCGAGCCGATGGCACTGGCCGGGAACGGAATCGTCAAACTTTCCACTTTACCCGATTGCGGATTTTTTCCCATCACGTTCAAAACTCCGCCGCGGACGTAAGTTCCCGAAAGCATCCATTCGCCCAAGATGGCGCTGTGCCCCGCATAACCGATGACCAAAATTTCCCCATCCGCTTTGTCTTGCGCTTCTGGAATATGGGCTGGGATATTCGCATTCGGAAGTTTCAGCGAATGGACATCATCGCCGCGACCGCTTTGTTCAAGCCGCTTCAGAATAAAAGCCTGCGCCTCGGCCGGGAGCTTCGTCGGTTCTTCTTCGTAAGCACGTGCCGCCTTATAATAAGCGATAGCGGCGTTATCCCCATCTCCATCCATTTCATAAACAATCGCAATCAGATAGCGCAAATAACCCGCGTCATTTGTTTTACCGTTATCCTTTTGATAAAGCGACTGGAGCGCGACATCCGCGGCGCGCGCCTCCACTAAAGCCCCATCCAAATCGTTCAAAGCCAAATAATTGACAATATTCATTTCGTAGAGGGAAAGAATTTCAAACGGCCTCGCCCGATAGGGCCGAACATTGTCATTGGTCAACAGCGAAGCCGCTTCGTTGGAAACGGACTTCGTGTATAAATCCTCGTAGATTTGCTTCGCTTTTTCAAATGCGTCCGCACTTTTTCGAAAGTCCCCATTGTAATGGGAAAGCGTTGCCAAATCAAAGTAATAAAGAAATTCCGTATTGGAACCGTAAAGATCGTCTTTCTTTTTCTGAACAGCGTCAATCGCTGCAGAAAATCCGCCTTTCGCCAAAGGCTCGGAAAGCGTTTCGTACCGCGTCATCGATTTGTTGGCACACGCAGCAAACAAAAACGCACAAAGAGTTATCAGGGAAAAGCGAATTTTAAGCATGGTGCCGTCCGATTACATTTTCACAGAGCTGCGGCTCATGTACTTCTTGATTTTCTTGTCGCCAATCCAAACCGTTTTATGCGTTTGAATGTCAACGAGCTGAAGATCAATCTGATAGAACACGACCTGTTCGCCGCCTTCCTGGTCCACGATGGAGTTCAAGCTACCCGTAAGCATCAGGTCCGCTCCAATTTCTTGACCGGCTTCCTTGCGGGTTTCTTCCGTAGCATTGCCGGACTGGGAGGCGAGTTCCGCGCGGAGTTCTCCACGTTCTTCCGCATTGGCGACAAAGTCCACCTTGCCCGAATTGATGAGGGCGCGCTGCATATCCTTGACAAAAGTTTCCACGTTGATGTGTTCGTGGCTCTTGTTGCGGACGCTGCCGATGACAACAGTCGGAAGTTCACCGTTCTTGTTCTGCAGCAATTTGCCATACCACGGGCGCGCGATGCAATCCTGAATCATTTCTTCGGCGACAAGGCGGGAATCGGTATCGTTCCACTTGCCCGAAAGATCCGTTACGGAATCCGATTCAATACGGGTGACTTTTTTGCCGCTGCCAGAGCAGGCGACCAGGGCGAGCGCAGAAGCGCAGAGAATTAAAAAGCGGAATGTTTTGGACATAATGACCCTTTTGTTGAATATTTTTGATTTCGCAAAAATATAAAAAGATTTCATTTCGGGCGAACATTTGCGCCGTTTATCCGACAGTAATTCAATTTCCTAGTGTGATACTTGAATTTTTCCTAATTTTGCAGCATGGCAGAAGTTCTGCTTTTGGAGAATCCGATGAAAAAGTTCCTGATTTTCACCCTTCTTTCGCTAGCGACCGTTTTCGCCGGAGAAGGCACTCCTGTTTACAACTCATTTTCCAGCTTCGGCCTGGAAGGCGCCTTTTTCAGACCGGTCAGCAAATCCTGGAGCGATGAACGCTCCGCCTTTGGCGAGACAAATTTCATCGCCAATCTTCAAATTTTACCTTACACAAGCGTCACCGGGGACATCGGCTACTCCTTTCCGGGCAACGGATTCAATGTAAAAATCGGTCTTCAACAACAGCTGCTCCCCACGGACATCGCTCCATTCATCGGCGGAATGGCGGGGCTCAACACCATCCCCGAAGACGACTTCGCCAATGATTTCGGCGACAGAATCGGTCCCTCCGTCGAAGCGAACGCCGGCTTGTACTTTTTCCGCGAATCCTTTTTCTCGCTTCGAATCAAGGGCGCTTACCAATGGACTTTCGCCAAAGACGTCGACCACGGATTTGGCGTTTCAATCGGCATCCTGTTCGCAAATTCCCGTCCGGGATTAAAAGCCATCGACGTCAGCAGATGAAAATTTCCACTCGAGGACAATATTCGCTCGAAGCGCTTTTGTGCATCGCCACAAATCCATCCGATAAACCGAACAGCATCCATTGGATTTCCCAAAAGACCTCCATTTCCGAAGGCTATCTGGAACAATTGTTCATTCCGCTAAAGAAAGCGGGAATCGTCAGCGGATCCCGCGGAGCAAGTGGCGGCTATCAGCTTTCAAAGCCCCTAAAAGAAATCAACGCTTACGACATTCTTGTCGCGACAGAAACGTCCCTCAGCGCGGTGCCCTGCCTGCAAAAAGAACATTGCCATTTTGCAGAGACCTGCAAAACCAAGCCTGTTTGGGAAAAGGTCGATTCCACATTTGCCGAGATTTTAAAATCCATCACCCTCGAAGATTTGGCAAACGTTTTCCGCGGCGTGGTGGGGGAATATTACGGATGAAAATTTCAACCAAAGGCCGCTACGGAATTCGGTTTTTAACGGATATCGCAAACCAGTCTCCGGGCGAACACACGACTCTCGCAGAAATTTCAAACCGCCAACAAATTTCCGCAGCCTATCTCGGACAAATCGCCGTCGTCTTGAAACGCGCTGGCTACATCCGCTCCATAAAAGGCTCTGGTGGCGGCTTCTTGCTTGCAAAACCGGCGTCCGAAATTCGCATATCCGACGTTCTCCGCGATTTAGAGGGCGATTTGACAATTGTCGACCCGCCGCTACCGTCCGACAACGAAACCCCATACCGCAGCGCAATCCGCATTGGACTTTACCAAAAAATAGACCGCGCCATTGAAAACGTTTTAGGCGAACTCACCCTGGACAAACTTTCCCCGAACGCCGGGAAGCAGGGTTACATGTATTACATTTAATTCCGCTTGGCGTTCAAATCGATTTTCAGTTCGCCAATATAAACGCCATCCCTGACTTCCGCCTTATATTGGAAACACCCCGCATAACAAAGCTCCAGTCGGCGTTTCAAATTGGCAAGGCCGATACCGCTTTTTGTCTGCGAAGATGTCGGCTTGGGAACAATCGTATTTTCCACTCGGCATTCTAAACTGCCGCCTTTTTCCAAAATTGAAACCGTTATATGGCAGGGTTCCGAGGGATGCACGCCGTATTTAAACGCGTTTTCCACCAAGGGGAGCATCATCAAAGGCGCCATTTTCAACGAAGGATCTTCTGTCACGGCGTGGAAAGAAAATTTCACGTTGTCGCCAAAACGCAATTTTTCCAGTTCGCAATACTTTTCCAAAATGTCGATTTCCGTTTCTAACGAAACTTCGCTTTCTTTCGCCTCGTTCAACATTTGCCGCAAAACCGTCGAAAGGCGGCTCATGGATTTCTGCGCGAGCTTCGGTTCGATATCCACAAGCGCCGAAATATTGTTCAACGTATTGAACAGGAAGTGGGGCGAAAGCTGCTGTTTCAAAAACGCGAGATCCGCCTGCAAAAAGAATTTATCCATGCTGCTGCGGATGTAGTTTTCTTGAGCGTAAATCCCACCCAGCCGAAGCAACACGTTGAATGCGCAAATGATAACCGTAATCAGCAAGAAAACGATCAAAGTCACAATTCCCATCCAAATGGGATGCGTTATCCTGTCTCCAAACAAATAATCAAAAAAAGAAACAGATTCCCCAGAAAAGAACCAGATGGAAAAATCCCGAAGCCCGACAGAAAACGCCGTGTAGAGAATATTGAAAAAAACAAAAAGCTTGAATCGCCGTTGGAAATACAATTTAGGGACAAGCCACGTCTGATTGATGAAAAATCCCAGCAGAAAATTGAACACGCAGATTGTCGGAACAATCATTTTCCACCAGAATTCCGACGCCGAAACATCCCCGATTAAAGAAGACGCCCCCACGAAACCGATTGAAAACACAAACAAAAACATCATCAGCCGGAGCGACGTGACCGAAACCGGTTTTTTGCCGACAAGCCAGTCGGGAATTTTACCCAGCGGAGAATCCACTTCCGACTTGTCCACCAGCCCGACGCTGGCCATCGAGTCCCAAAAAACCACATCATCCTGCAATTTCGAATCTTGTTCTGAACGAATCATGCCCCATATATAATTGGATTTCTCCGAAAATGACAGAAAAATGACAAAAACCCGATGAACTCGGACAAAAAAACGATGAATGTTTTGCCAAAACAAGGGTTCTTCCTGACACTTCGCCGTTTTCCCGGCATTAGATTTGCCTTAGGCAGCGGATAGGCCGTTGCAAAGCCAAAGAGGTCCAGATGAATTCCATTTATTTCCAATACTTGAATGACATCGCAAAATACCCCCTCCTCACCAGAGAACAGGAAAAGGTCTTAATCAAACTTTCCGCAGAAGGAAACCGCCGCGCCCAGGATCTTCTTGTCAAATCCAATTTGAAATTCGTCGTCAACATCGCCAATCTTTACAAAGGCCAAGGCCTAGACGTCAACGAACTCATCAACGAAGGCAATATGGGCCTTATCGAAGCCGCCCGCCGTTTTGATCCCAACCAAAAAATCAAATTTATCAGTTATGCCGTTTGGTGGATTCGCCAAAACATCACCCGCGCCATTTCCGAAAAAGCGCGTTTAGTCCGCATCAGCGCCGAAAAAGAACTTGTTTTGCGCCGTTTCAACCGCATGTCGTCCAAGACCCGTCAAGTCATCGGCGGTCAACTGACGATTGATCCCGAAAGTCTCGAAGGCGCCAGCCGTTACAAAGCCAAAGACATTGAAAAAATTCTGCTGATGGGTTCCCATTCCACGTCTTTAGACACTCCCGTCGGCGATGACGGCGATTCTACGCTGGGCGACTGCATTGCGGCCACAGCTGAATCGACAGACGCGCTCGCTGAAAAAAACACCGAGCAGGCTTCTCTTGAACTTCTCTTGAAGAACAATCTTTCTGACCAAGAACACAAAGTCATTGGACTTTACTACGGATTAGACATGGATGCCGATTTGAATTTGAAAGAAATTGGCAAAATGGTTGGACTTTCCAAAGAACGCGTCCGCCAGGTGAAAGAAAAAGCCTTGGCAAAACTCCGCACGACAAACATCAACCAGGTGCTGGACGCCGCCTAATCTTTTACGATTTTTTGTTCTCTCTCTCCTTTCTTTAAAATCCGGCCTTCGGGCCGGGTTTTTCTTTTAAAAGAAAAATCTTTTGTTTCCGAAATTGTATTTTTGAAAGCATGAAATTCAAAATGTCCTTTGTTCATTCCATTTCCCGCGGGATCGTTTTGGCGAGCCTTGCGGCAAGCGCCGCTTTTGCAGCCTCATCCAAATCCGAAAATAAAGCCCCGGGGGATTTTTACGAAGAACTCTCCCGACTGAACAAGGTACTTTCAGAAGTCAACCTGAAATACGTCGAAGACGTCGATCCGGCAGAACTTTCCGAAGCGGCGATTCAGGGAATGCGGAACATTCTAGACCCCCACACTTCTGTTTTCGCCCCCAAGGATTACGAAGATTTGAAGATTTCAACCGAAGGCGAATTTGGCGGTGTGGGCATCACGATTAGCTTGCGCGACAACATTCTCACGGTCATTTCCCCATTAGCGGGAACTCCGGCTTTTAATCTGGGCATTCGCGCCGGAGACCGCATTTTGAAGATTGACGGCAAAGACACTCACGGTTATTCGTTAGACGAAGCCGTGGGCAAGCTCCGGGGAAAAGTCGGAACCGACGTCACCATCAGCATCGCCAGGGCCGGCGTTTCCGAGCTGATGGATTTCACCATTACCCGTGCAAAAATCGTCGTCCATGCCGTTCCATTCAGCGGCATGCTGACCAAAGACATTGGATACATCAAACTTTCTTCTTTTTCGCTCAAAACCCGAGACGAAGTTGTCGATGCCATTTTAAAGCTTCAAAAGCAGGGAATGAAAAAAATCATCCTGGATTTGCGTTACAATCCCGGTGGACTGTTGAACCAAGCAGTCGAAATCGGTGAACTCTTTTTGAAAAAAGGCGATCTCATCGTTTCGACCCGTGGACGCACCCAACACACGGAAAGCCGTTCCCGGCGCGATGGCATTGTCAAAGAAGATGTCCCTCTGGTCGTTTTGGTGAACCAGGGTTCCGCCAGCGCCGCCGAAATCGTTTCGGGAGCCATTCAGGATTGGGACCGCGGTCTGATTATCGGCAAGACTTCTTTCGGGAAAGGCTCCGTGCAAACCATCTTCCCGTTGGACAACCAAGGCTACGCGTTGAAGCTCACCACCGCGTTCTATTACCTTCCCTTTGGCCGCTGCATCAACAAGCCGGAAAACGGCATCAAGGGATTAAAGCTCCGCGATGATGCAGAAGACGATTCCTATGCGGATGACGAATCCGAACCAAAAGCCGATTCCGTAAGCGCCAAAAAAGACACCGTCGCAATAGACACTTTCTTCACGAACGCCGGACGCAAAATGTATGGCGGGGGAGGCATCACGCCCGATGTCGACGTCGAACTGGATCCGATTCCTTGGGTTGTACAAGTTCAAGAACGCATGGCGATGTATTTCAAATTCGCGGTCAAAATTAGGCCGAGCCTTGAAAAGCAAGGGGCAAAAATCGACGCCGACTGGAACGTTCCCGATTCCCTCTTCACCCAATTCAAGGAATTTTGCCTGAAGGACACCAATTTCACCAAAATCAAAAGCAATTCCATCGCCACTTTGGAAATTTTGGAAAAAGACCTTATCCGGGAACAGAACTTCATGGGCGATTCTTCAAAAGTCCTTTCCGATTCCACTTTGAATTCCGAAATTTCCGCATTGCGAAAAGCGCTTGAAAACGACCGCCAGAAACAATTCGATGAAAATCGCGAATACATCATGGACGGAATCAAGCGGGAACTTTTGACCGCAGTCCAAGGGGATTCCGCAAGTACGGCATTCTCGCTCAAGCGCGATGCCCAGGTGAAAGAAGCCGTCAAATACCTCTCCGATATGGAACTTTACAAAAAAGCCATCACCGCCCCAGCCAAAAAGAAATAACAGACCATGCTAGCCGTGATGGACATCGCCGCCGCCAGCTTGGGACATTACGTTCGCAAGTTTTTTGAAGTTGTCCGCGGCTACTTTGTCTTTTTGTGGGAATTGGGAAAAAACCTGCCGGGTTCTTTCAAGCATTTCCACATCATCGTTGAACAGATGTACATCACCGGAGTTTCAAGCATTCCGGTAGTTTTTGCGGCAAGCCTTGCCACGGGCGCCATCATGGCGTGGCAGCTAGCATATCAATTCGGAGACATGATTCCCCTTGTCTTTGTCGGAATGGCCGTAGGAAAATCCGTCATGGTGGAACTTTGCCCCATTCTCACGGCAATGGTTTTGGCGGGCAGGGTCGGCGCATCCATGTGTTCGGAACTGGGAACGATGGCTGTTACAGAACAATTAGACGCTTATAGCGTTTTAGGCCTTAATCCATACCGTTTTTTACTCGCGCCTCGTCTCATCGCCACAGTCATCATGCTGCCCATTCTCACAATCATCAGCATTTTCATCGGCATTTCGGGCGGTTATGCGACTGCGGCCATTTACAAAGAAGTTTCATTTTCCACGTTCTTTTACGGCGTCCGCATGTTCTATGAAGATTGGGATTTCGCCGTGGGACTCATTAAAGCCGCCCTTTACGGATTCTTTATCGCCAGCTACGCATGCTACTTTGGCTACACCACCCACAGCGGAGCGGAAGGTGTCGGAAAAAGCACGAAAGCGACTGTCGTCGCCGGCATGACGAGCATCCTCATCGGCAGTTTCGTTCTTTCCAAATTGCTTCTCGTATGACCACAGAAGAAAATCGGCGGAAAAACCACAACACGCCTCAACTGACACAGGCTGGAGTAATCCTTTCCCACGTGCTTTCTCGTGGACCTTTGGGGGAATTGCACAATCGATATATTTTGTTTTCAAACGCCGAAAAACTGTTTGGAAAACTCCTTGCCGCCCATTTGCAAATAGTCGATTTGAAAGGCTCCATTTTGGTGCTAAAAGCCTCCAATTCCGTGTGGAAAACCGAGTCCGAATACCGAAAAAAAGCTATTATTGATAGGTGCAACGGACTCCTCGGCGCGCCTTGCGTAAAGGGCATCCGTTTTATATAATATTTCAAAAATTTGAGGTTTTCATGGCTGAAGAATACAGTGGTTCAAGCATTACCGTTCTTGAAGGGCTTGAAGCAGTCCGCGTTCGCCCGGCGATGTATATCGGTTCTACCGATTCCGTTGGACTCCATCAGCTCGTTTGGGAAGTTGTCGATAACTCGGTCGATGAAGCCCTCGCCGGATTTTGCACGCACATCGAAGTGACAATTCTTCCGGGAAACGGTATCTGCGTCGTCGACAATGGACGCGGCATTCCAACAGACATTCACCCGAAAGAACACGTGGGAACCATCCAAGTCGTGATGACAAAACTTCACGCCGGTGGAAAATTCGACAGCAACTCTTACAAAGTTTCCGCCGGTTTACACGGTGTCGGCGTAAGCTGCGTCAACGCCCTTTCCAATAAATTGGTCGTCACTGTCAAACGAAACTGCCGCGTGGTGCAACAAGAGTTTTCAAAAGGAAAACCTCTTGGCGATCAAAAGGATATCGGTGAAATTGCCGACGGTTCAACAGGAACGACGGTTGAATATTTCCCGGACGACACCATCTTTACGGAAACGGAATACAACTACGATACATTGGCGGAACGATTCCGCGAACTTGCGTTCCTGATGAGCGGTTTGCGGATCACCCTTTCGGACAAGCGCACTCCCGATGGCAAGGAAGAATCTTTCTACTTCCCGGGCGGCATTTCCGCTTTCGTAAAATACATCGATTCCCACCGCAAGCCCCTGTTCGAAAATCCGATTCACATCATCACGACTGCGGGAAAGTATCCGTTAGAAATCGCTTTGTGCTATAACGACGGCTTTCAAGAGAACTTTTTCAGCTTCGTCAACAATGTGAACACGCATGACGGCGGAACTCATGTTACCGGATTCAAAACGGCTATGACCCGCATCATCAACAAGTATGCGCAGGAAATTTTGCCGAAGGGAAAGAAGGAAACCGATATCGCCGCAGACGATATCCGCGAAGGATTGACCGCGGTCATTTCCATCAAAATTCCCCAGCCCCAGTTCGAAGGGCAAACCAAGCGCAAACTGGGCAACTCCGATGTCGCCGGGCTTGTCAACACGGCATTCGGAGCCAAATTGGACGAATACTTTGGCGAAAACCCAAATATTGTCAAATCCATTGTCGATAAAGTCTATAATGCGGCGATGGCCCGCGAAGCGGCACACAAGGCGCGCAACTTGGCCCGTCGCAAAAACGTTCTTGAAAGCGGCGGACTCCCGGGAAAGCTCGCCGATTGCAGTGAACGCGACCCATCCAAATGCGAACTGTTCATTGTGGAAGGTGACTCTGCGGGCGGTTCCGCAAAACAAGGGCGCAAGCGCGAATTCCAAGCGATTCTGCCCCTCCGCGGAAAAATTCTGAACGTGGAAAAAGCCGGATTGAACCGAGTATTAAATGCCGACACAATCCAAGATTTGGTGAACGCTTTGGGTTGTGGCATTGGAAGCGAATTCAAGCTCGAAAAGCTCCGCTACCACAAAGTCATCATCATGACCGATGCCGATGTCGACGGCTCCCACATTCAAACCCTTCTCCTCACGTTCTTCTTCCGCTACATGAGGCCTCTTGTCGATGGCGGATACGTCTTCATCGCCCAACCGCCCCTGTTCGGTTTAAAACAGGGAAAAAAGACCGTCCGCTACATTTTCGATGAAGCGGAACTGGCGAATTTGGATTCCGAAGAAAAGAAGAAGTACAAAATCCAACGCTTCAAAGGCCTTGGCGAAATGAATTTTGAACAACTTGCAGAAACCACGATGGATCCGAATACGCGGATTATGAAAATATGCCACGTAAACGACGCCATCCTTGCGGACCAAGTCTTCAGCAAGCTGATGGGCGACGAAGTAGAACCTCGCCGTCAATTCATTGAAGAAAACGCTTATAAAGTCATCAACGATCTGGACATTTAATCGTGAGCCTCCTCCCTGCAGACCATCCGTCTTTTTTGAATGCGCTTTCAAAAGCCAAGAGTCAAGTTCAGGATTATCTCGACAAGTCCGATGAATTCATTTCTGCCATTGCGAACGCCGCTCCCGAAGGCGTCTCCGACAGAATGTCCAATTTGCTCAGCCGGAAAGGAAAAAAAATCCGTTCCACCATTTTGGCATTAATCGCGACTTCCGGAGAAAAGGCTCCCGACATTGAACGCGTTTCCCGTTCTTGCGCAGCCATCGAACTTTTGCACTTGGCCAGCCTCGTCCACGATGACATCATCGATGAAACTTCCGTTCGACGCGGTCAACGCACAGCCCATATCGAATGGGGAAATAAAATTGCAGTCCTTATCGGAGACTATATTCTTTCGCAGGCAATGAGTTGCGTCTTGAACGAAAAGAACGCTGCCATTCCCATGGCCTTGGCGACCGCGGCAAACGATTTGATCGCCGGAGAAATCAACGAATTGGACTGTACGGGCAACATGGAGCTTCCGTTAGAACGCTACAGCGCCATCATCCGGGGGAAAACAGCCTCTTTGGTGGAAGCCAGCGCCAAAATGGGAGCGCATCTCGCTGGATTCAACGAAGACCGCGTTGAAAAATGCGGACAGCTGGGAATGCACTTCGGCATCGCCTTTCAAATCGTTGACGATTTGCTGGATTATGGTATCGGCGCCAAAGATTTGGACAAAGCCAAATTCACAGATATTTCAAATGGGCTCGTCACGCTTCCTTTGATTTATTATTTCCAAAGCGCCTCTCCTAGCGAAAAAGATTCCTTGATTGGTCTGTTGAAGAAAGCAGTAGAACCTAATGTCGCCGAAGAAATCCGCCAACGGCTTCAAAATGCGAAAGTGTTTGACCGGGCGAAAGAAACCGCCTTGCAACACATTTCCGAAGCTCTCGCCATCGCCGAAGATTTGCCCGCCAAAGAACACATCGTCTCTTTGCACGAATTCATCTTTTCGATGACCGAGCGGGGAAATTAAAACCAGACGGACAATCCCCGTGGAGCTGCCATGGGATGCAAAAATTTCCGAAAGAAGAATTTCTCGTGAACCTGTTGGACTCACTGAACAAAGAACAGCTGTTGTCCGTTAAAACAACGGAAGGTTATGTTCGCGTCATGGCAGGAGCCGGAACGGGGAAGACCAAAGCCTTGACCGCCAGATATTGCTATCTCGTTTCGGAATTAGGAATTTCTCCCGCGAATATTCTGACAATTACTTTTACAAACCGCGCCGCGAACGAAATGAAATCGCGGGTGAGGGCAGTCCTCGGCAATGCCGATGTGGGCCTTATCAGCACAATCCACGCCTTTTGCACCCGCTTTTTGAAAGAGGAAATTCACCATTTGGGTTATCCCAAAAAATTCATCATCCTCGACACCGAAGACCAACGGGAAATTTTGCAACGCATCTTTTCCGACATGCGCATTTCCCTTAGGGAAACGACCATGCAGCGGACGATTGACCTTGTCCTCGAAGCCCAAAAAAACACACCCGCATATATTCCCGACTTCATCCATCTTTCTGCAGAAGAATTGAAAGAGCGCATTGATTCGGAGCAAAACCGCGACCGCCAAATCTTTTTGCGTTACCTTTATGAGCAAAAAAAGAATTTCGGTCTGGATTTCAACGACCTGATTCTCTTCTCTCTTTATATTTTGGAAAATTTTCCAGAAGTCCGGGAAAAATGGCAAAGCCGTATGGAATACGTCCTTGTCGATGAATTTCAAGATGTGAGCGAAAGACAGTACAAAATTGCGCGCATCCTTTCCGAAAAACACAAGAACCTTTTTATCGTTGGGGACAGCGACCAGACTATTTACTCGTGGAGAGGCTCTCACGTTCGCCTTTTTTTGGATTTCGGCAAAGAATATCCCGATTCCCAGACAATCGTTTTCAAAGAAAATTACCGCAGCTCCCCCCAGATTTTAAAAGCGTCAAACGAACTGATTTCTCACAATACGGTCCGCTATCCCAAAGAACTGAATGCGGTTCAAAAAGATGGTCCGAAGCCCCTTTATTTTCACGCGAAAACACCCCTAGAAGAAACATCCTGGATTGCCGACACTGTTCAAAAACTGTCGCAAAAGGGAGAACCCCTCGGCGATATCGCCATCTTATACCGCGCCCATTCCCTTTCGCGGAACATTGAAGAGACCTTCATTCAGCGGAAAATTCCCTACCGCGTCCTTTCGGGAATTTCTTTTTATGGACGGCGGGAAATCAAAGATGTCGTCGCCTACTTGAGAATGCTCCATTCGCAAGACGACTTTGCCTTTTTGCGAACCATCAACGTTCCCGGCAGAAAAGTCGGCAAACAAAAAATCGCTTTTTTAAAAGAATACGCCGAAGCGAACCGTATTTCGTTGTGGAACGCCCTCCTTGAAAACAGGGACAGCGCCATTTTCAAACGGACGGAAATCAAACAATACATCCACGCCATCACCACCGCGCAAAAGGGCCTCGCCGACAAAAAGCTAGACGACCTTCTCGAAGAAGTCTTGGACCTTTCCGGCTACACGGATTTCGTCCGGATGGATGCCAACCAAGAACGCCTCGACAACATCGCCGAATTCAAGCAAAGTGTCGAAGCCGCTGCCAAAGATTCCGATGAAACGCTGGAATCGTTCTTGTCACGCATCGCCCTTTACGGGAACTTGGACAAAGAAGAGCGCCAAAACGCCGTTAAACTGCTGAGCATTCACGCTGCCAAAGGTTTGGAATTTCGCCACGTCTTCATCACCGGATTAGAAGAGAACATTTTTCCAAGCGCCCAAATTGAATCTGCAGAAGAATTAGAAGAAGAACGCCGCATCGCCTATGTCGCCTTTACCCGCGCCCGTGAAAGGCTTTACCTTTCCGAAAACGAAGGCGGGGGAGACGCGAACAAAAGCAAATATCCCTCCAGGTTCCTTTTTGATGCCGGGGAAGATAATTTGGAATTTGTCCGCCCGCTTCCCGAAGACCTGCGGACCAAAGCCTTGCAACACATCCAACAGGACACGGAACGGTTAGAACTGTTGCAGGGATTGTTTTTTGTCGGCGACCGCATCCGGCATCCCGTTTTTGGAGACGGGACCATTGTCGAAGTCGATGTCCAAAAATTTTGCTACGTTGTCCAATTCGACTCCCTTTCCACATGGCGCAATTTGCAATTCGCCGCCAAGCTGGAGCGGATTTCAGAATGAAAAAAGCTCTCCTTTGCAGTTTTTCCGGAATTTATGATTCCCAAATTTTTTGCAACGGGAAAAACGAAACTCAATTCGAAAAATGGGACGCTTCGAATATCCGCGGAACCAACGCTTATTTAGACAGCGAAGCAAAATCAGAGATTCAACATGCTTTCCGCCAACAAGATTTTGAATGCGTCCACTTTATTGATTCGGGCAATTACCATTACCTTTCCAAACTTTGGACAGACAGAATCTGCGAAAATTTCGACTTGATTGTCTTTGATCACCATTCCGACATGCAAGAGCCCGCCTTTGAAGGGATGCTTTCCTGCGGAAGCTGGATCCGCGCCGTTTTAGAAGAAAATCCTTTTTTGAAAACGCTCCACCTCATCGGTGTCAAAGATGAACTCGCCGCGGAAATTGATTCCAAATACAGACCCAAAATCAACTTGTACCTGGAATCGGAATGCGGAAATTCGAATTTTGAAGAAAAGTTCCTTTCCCGTTTACGGGAGCAACCCTGCGATTCGCCTCTCGTTTACATTTCCGTAGACAAAGATGTTTTGCCAGAAGCCGAAGTTAAAACCAATTGGGACGGCGGGAGCCTTCCATTCCGAAAATTGCTCCAACTTTTAAGCGGAATATTTGAATCCAGAACGGTCATCGGCGTGGACATTTGCGGCGAGCCCTCGGTTCAAGATAAATTCCAAAATCTTCAAAACATGGAATCCAACGACCGCATCAACGGAATTTTGACAACAGTTCTCCGCGAAAAATTTTAAAACGGCAGGATTTTGAAATCCTGCCGCTAAATCATCAAAGAAACCGCTCTTACTTCAAAAAGGTTTCGATATCTCCAAGGCATTTTTCCCACGATTTGTCTTTTTCAACAAGCATTTGCATAATCTTGTCATAAGTCGCCGTGGTTCCAAAACCTTTCCAAAGACGCCGTTCCACGTTTTCACCCGAATCTTTGTCAATCGTCGTAATGGTGTCGTAGTAATCCTTGTTGTCTTTGAAATAGCCAACGAGAATTGACTTCAAATAATCGCCATAAATCCGAGAAGCGTATTTCAAAAGCGAATTGTGGAAATCCAATTCATTCGCCACCAGATATTCAAAGTCGCGGATGGGATCGCCGTAAACCAGCCAATGGCGAAGCGCGACTGCCACGACAACATCACGAACCGCGCTGCGGAACAAGAATTTGTCTTCCAAACGGCCATTCCACGTGATTCGAGTCAGCGGATTCGCATCGTTCGCTTCGATAGATACGCCCTTGCCCGGCACGATATTGCGGATTTTAATCGGAAGACGCGTCAAAAGCTGCCAAGCCTTCGTATACACAATCGTTTTGCGGACAAAATCGCGTTCTTTATCCGGGGCCACGCGGAGGAAAGCTCCGAAGCAATGTTGATAAAGGCTTTCTTTGTCGAAAATACAATCCGAAGAACGGCTTTCTGAAATTTTGCCGTCCATCATGAACAACGTTTTCGCCAATTCCGGACGCATCCGCACTTCAAGTTTGCGGGTACGAGCCTTGAGTCTCACGCCATCTTTATAGACATAAGTGAAACCTTCTTCTTGGTAACGCTGCCAAATGAAAAATTGCAAATCATCCGCGGCGCGGAGATGGTAACTGAACACCGGATTTTGACGGTTGTTCGCCATGGTCACCTGCCGCAAGAAAGAATCCGCCTCCGGATAAGGCACGACAACCTTCACCAGCACAAAGGGATTTACCGGATTCTTGCTTTTTTTGAAATATTGTTCATAAGTAAACAGGGATTGGGCGCCGTTGATGATTTTCGGGCGTTCAATTTGCAAAACTTTCTTCCCATCGCGGTCTTTCAAACGCAAATCGTCTCCCGTCAGGGTCATTCCGTTATGCAAGAAGGGGAAATCACTGGCGTCACCGCCCTTTTCCATTTCTTGGAAAGCATCGATCAACGCGGCATTCGTGTGTGTCAAATTGCCCAAATACGTACGAATGTTGCTCGAGACTATCGCCATATTGTGTTTTGTCTTAAGCCGCTTGCCCAAAGACTGGTGATAATCAAAAATCGTGCGGATGGGGCAAAATCCAACAAAAAGTTCGCCACTGCGGCTGGTCACGTGCAACGGCTCATCCTGCATCACAATGTTGAGTTTGTCATCGCTGTTGAGGAAATCTTTAGCCAAATCATCGTGTTCGGCGCGGATATCCAACTTCGCATGCACATCGTTTTTCCAAATGTTCAGCTTGCGACGCATATCCTTGAGCGTGCGCTCCATTTCCGCATCGGTCACATAGCGGCTGGAAAGAGTCCGCAAAACAGAAATTTCAATCGTTTCCATGTAAGGACGGCTAGGCGGACGGTCTTCGTCTTCTTCTGAATCCGGCGCGTCCATTTTGACGACATCCCACGGGTCCGCCTCTTCGCGAAGCGACATGAAAAACGGATTGTCCGGATCGCTTGTGCGGAAAACGGCAATCTGGAGCTGTTTCAAATCATGGGAAAGGTTGTGAACGGCCTTTTCTAACGGAGTCGTTTCATCGATAAATATGAAAATTTCGAGAAATCCCTGAGAGTATTGGAAACCGTGGAAACATCCTTCTTCATCCAGATTCAAATGCCGCAAGGCTTTGATTCGGTCTGTCGGATCGTTGGGGTTTAAGCTGAGCAAGCTAGCTACAAAAGAAAGTCTACGTTCTTGCGCCTTCGTCAGTTCCATTTTATTCCTCTAGGAACTCCATACCTGGAGTTTTTGAATCCATATACATAGATAATTAAAATATCACTTCTTTTCGGATTTTTCCGCAAAAAAAATGTGTTTCAAAAGATTTACCCATGTTTTTGGTCACATCTTAAAAATAGAAAATTTATTGGAAAAGAGCCCTAAAAAGGTCAATTCCTGAAATTTTGACTTTTTTCTTGTTTTTATGCGATTTTCGCCACAGCCACTGCAAAATTTCACCCGACGCGTTTTTTCTTTGTAACTTGACTTCATGCCTTTTCCATTTCTTCTTGCCCTGCTCCTCGCCACATTCGTTACGGCATGCAGCACTTCAACGATGGGTGCGGGCGACAATTCCCAGACTTTACCGGCACACCATCTTCCAAACGGCCATTTCCGCAACACGGATACTTCCACAGCCCCAATCCGCGACACCATGGAAGTCGATTCTCTGGTTCCCACTTACCGGACAAAACTTTATCCGATGCCCATCATCCGCGGCAATGAAGAACTGTGGAGCGATTCCAGTCAAAGTTCCGCCACTTGGATTGGCCACAGCACTTATTATATTCAGTTGAAGAATTTCGGCATTCTGGGAGATCCGATTTTCAGCGAAAGGGCGTCGCCCATCCAACTGTTTGGCCCCAAACGCGGAACACCGCCGGGACGCGATTTGGATTCCCTTCCCCAAGTTCATCTGGTACTGATTTCCCACGACCACTACGATCATCTCGACAAAGGGAGCATTAAACGCATTTACAAAAAATGGCCCAAATGCCTTTTTGCCGTTCCCCTCAAAGTTTCCGAAATCCTCGAGGATTGGGGAATTCCCAAATCGCAAATCGTGGAACTGGACTGGTGGCAAAGTTTCTCTTTACCGGCTGCTTTTACAGGCGGTGAAAAAATCCAGCTCTTTTTTGTTCCCGCCCACCACACAAGCCGCCGAGGCGCTTTCAAATCCAGCCGCAATTCTACCCTTTGGGGCGGCTGGATTGTGAAATTCAACGGGAAAACGCTTTGGTTCGCCGGTGATATAGCCATGGGAGACGGCTCCTATTACAAAGAAATCGCCCAGAAATTCGCCCCCGTCAACGTTTCCTTTTTACCCATCGGCAGTTACAAACCTTCGCGCTACACCCGCGTCCATGTCAGTCCGCGGCAAGCCGCCCAATTGCATCTGATGGTGCAGTCCAAAAAAAGTTTAGCCATGCATTGGGGAACCTTCGGCATGGTTTACGAACGATTGGAAGATCCACCCAAAGACCTTTCCCGCGCCAAAAAAGAACTGAATATTCCCGAAAATCAGTTCATCGTTCCCCGTTTTGGTGAAATCGTCCCCATTTTAGAAGAATAAAGCCCCAAAAATCTTCCAAGTTGGAACGATAATTTTTCTTTTCGTCTTGTCTTTTTGGACAAATCGCTCTCAAAGATTCACAAAAATTCTATCGTTTGATAAAAACGGAGACGCACCATGAACCTTCTCGAAGTCATTGCCAAGGCAAAAGCCGAAAAAGCGAAGAAACTGGACCTGACGGACATGCATTTGCGCCTGCTCCCTTCGCAATTATTCGAACTCGAAGATCTTGAAGAGCTCATATTAGACCAAAACCTGCTCGTGGAACTCCCCGATGAAATCGGTCGGCTCAACAAATTGAAAAGCCTTTCCGTCAGCGAAAACAACCTGATGGATTTGCCCGAAACTTTAGCCGGGCTCACTTCCCTTGAAAACCTTTATCTCGGTTACAACAGCCTTTCTGAAATTCCCCAGGAATTGGGAAATTTGATTCACCTCAAAAAGGTGAACATCGCCCGTAACCAGCTGTTAGAACTTCCGGATTCCATTGGAAACTGGACCGCTGTGGAAAAACTCTCCCTGCACGACAATATGCTGACCAAAGTCCCCGGTTCCCTCGGAAAAATGACCCGCCTAGAAAAACTTTATCTCGACAACAACGGTCTTTCTTCCCTCCCCGACAGCATTGGTGACTTGGAAAATTTGGAAGTCCTGATTGTCTCCGGCAACAGTCTGACTTCTTTACCCATCACCTTGGGCAATTTGAAAAAATTACACGAACTCGTGTTGGACGAAAACGAACTTGAAACCATTCCCAAAGAACTGGTCAACTGCGCTTCGCTCAAATCTTTATCCCTGATAGACAATCCTCTGTCCGGTCCGCTCCCGACAGATCTTCTCTCGAAACAGGGCTTGCAAATCGATTCGTAGTCGAATGTCCACGCTTCAGACGATTAAAGTTTTCCTGTTGCTGGGATTTCTTCCCATCTTCTGGGGAGTGGGATGTTCAAACACCCACTCGCCGCCGGATATTGTTTCGACAAGCGACAAGGAATTCAATTTCAACTACGCGCTTCTTCACTATTATTATTACAAAGCGGATAAAGAACTTCGCGAACCGGAAGCGTACATCAACAATCCGAACGCCAATCTTCTTCCGGCTAAATACGCAAACGTAGCGGACATCATCTTCATGTATTACGACATGACGGATCCCATGACGACTTATTATCCGCACGAAATGTTCAACACCGTCAACGAATCCATTTCACAGTCGACGACCGAGCCGAAATCGTTTGGCATGGAGCTGTCGAGCATCCTATCCGTGCAAACCGTCTACCGGAAAGGTCCGGCGGCTTCGGCGGGAATTTCCCGCGGCGACACCATTCTTTCCCTCAACGGAATTTCCCTGCAGGGAAACGACTCCTTGTACAACGCATTGCTGTCTTCCCAATCCGAAGACACTTTCATATTCACCGTCAAACGGCAAAACGATACCCTCGAAATATCCATGACGCGGGAAAATGTGTTGGCTCCCACCGTTTATCTGGATTCTGCAGACGGCGTTCCCTGGATCCGCATCACAAAATTTACGGAAACGACGAATGGATTTTCAAAAGAAGGCTCCGCCAAGGAATTTGAAGATGCCCTGAACAAAACAACCGGGGCGAAATCCATCATCCTGGATTTACGCGGAAACACCGGCGGTACGGTGGACCTTTGCGAACGGATGAGTGCAGAACTTTTATCCCAAGGCGATACGGTCATCATTGAAAAGAAGTGGGGAATGCAAAAGAATCAGCGCGCCACAGAAGAATCCATTTTCACCGCCTCTAAAGACGGCATCGGAAAAGGCCGTTATTACGTATTGATGCTGGACAATCAAAGCGCCAGTTGTACCGAAATTTTCGCTGCGGCGATTACAGCCAATTTGAAAACGCCCATTGTCGGAACTACTTCTTTTGGCAAAGGAATCGGACAGATTTACGTGACAACTCCTGATACTGCATTCGGCGCCGTAACCAACACCCTGTTTTACGACAAAGATGGAAAAACGTATCACACTTATGGTTTTGAACCGGATTTTTCAATCCCGGATGCGGATTCAGCGTTGACAAAAGCCGTAGAACTGGCCAAAGAGGGAACTTTCAAACGGACTGCCGGTTACAGCACACAAATACAGCCATTCTGGGGAAAAGTCAAAAAGAAAGCCGTAGAAAAACCTTCTCCGGCAACTCTACTGCAAAACCTCAGAACAGGAATGGCATTACGGATTTTGGACCACTCGCTGTTTGACTTTGACCATTGAACTGTCAATCGTTCTGGGTTCGACTTTTTCCACCAGTTCAATTTGTCTGCGGATTTCCGCAACTTGACTTTGCAACCGGGCAAGGCGTTCGCCCTGAAGTTTCGGAGTCGCAATCATCGTTTTGGATTTCGGATTTATCCAATTTCCTTTGGCATCTTTAAATCCCAGATGCAGATGCGGTCCCGTGCTGCGGCCCGTACTGCCGACTCGTCCAATAATCTGCCCACCGTTCACGGATTGTCCCACACTGACTCCGCGGGAATTCAAATGCATATAATAACTGGTCGAATTGTCCGCATGGCGAATGGCAATTTTATTTCCGCTATAAGGATCGAATCCGGAAACGACAACTTTTCCTTTCGCCACCGCATAAACGGGTGACCCTTTTGGACTTCCGTAATCAATTCCGCTGTGCATTTTGCGTTTTCCCGTAATCGGATGGATTCGGCTGCCAAACGGACTGGTCACATGCAGGCGGTCTAACGGATAACGCAATCCATCAAATATCAGCGCTTCTCCCGTTTCTGTATAATGGGCGTTGTAAGTACTTTTAGGATCCGGGTCAGAATACAGAAATGCCTGGTGATGCCCTACCGTTTTGCCGTTAAATTCCGCATAAAGAACCTTTCCCGAAATCCAAACCGAATCTTGGAAAAAAGATTCTTCGAGCATGATGCGGAAATAATCTCCCGGTTGTACACTCGAAAATGGAATTTTGCACTGGAGGACTCCCGCAACAATTCCAGACATTCTCGCCGGAATTCCCACCGAAATCAATGTTCCATGCAAAGTCCCTCCCGCCGAAATGGTACCTTCAAAAATAGACTGTTTTACCGTCAGCGGTTTTTCAATCAATTTGTATTCAAATTCTCCCGTCTGCGCATTTTTAAAAAGCAGATGTACCGTAGCTGGATTTGGCGCATACCGGAAAACCTGAACGGATCCGGAAGAATCCAGCGCAACGTGAAAAGCCTGACCGACTCGAAGATTCGAAAATTCAACGCTGTCCTGAATGGAAAGTACAATGGAGCGCCTGTCTGAAAAGCCCACTTTCAGCCGTTCCAGAACTTGATAAAGTCCTTCGCCCGCTTTAACCGTATCCGCAAGCATGGAAACTTGTGGCAACCGGGATTTTTCAAATTCCACGCTATCCGATTGAATTTTAAAACGTTCCCGGGACAACGAATCCGATTGGGATTTCAATGCGTCAATTTTATTTGCATCCGAGCAGGCGATACAACAAAAAATCGTCAGGGATATAATTACAAGTCGAATCATCAAAACAAAAAAACAAAAGCCCGCCAAAAGCGAGCTTTTGTCCTAAAACGAATTATTTCGCCGAAGCTTTCACCCCAAGAAGTTCCACTTCGAATACCAAAAGGCTGTTACCCGGAATCGTACCCGGACGTCCCGACGGACCATAGGCGAGGTTGCTCGGAATCCAAGCTTGAACTTTTCCGCCGACTTTCATCAACTTGAGAAGTTCCGTCCAACCGGGAATGACCGCCTTGACAGGGAATTCTGCCGGCTGACCACGCTTGATGGAACTGTCAAATTCGGTGCCGTTCAAAAGCTTTCCCGTGTAATGAACGGAGACCACCGAGGAATCGGTCGGAGTTTCGCCCGTTCCCGCCGTGATTACTTTGTATTGAAGACCGCTCTCCGTCACAACGACGCCTTCCGCCGTCTTATTTTTGGCGAGGAAAGCTTCCTGTTCTTCCATCGCTTTGGCGGCGACAACGCTGTCCTTTTTCATTTTTTCCTGCATGAGTTTCATGGAAAATTCTTGCAAGGTAACGCTGACCATGGAATCGTTCATCAAATATTTTGAACTGTCTTGAGAATACCTGTCCTTGAATCCCTGATAAAAAGCGTCCATATCCAAATCGATGGAATCGCGGACAACCATCTGATGATAAGCCTGGATCCCGAAATTAGCTCCAATGGCGTAGCTGACATTTTCTTTTTCCGTTGCCAAAGAAGCTTTACCGGATTTTTGGCAAAATTCATTGCAACCGAAGAAGAATACGGCGCAAAGACCGAGAACAAGTGTTTTTTTCATACTGATTTCCTTTTGCGAAATTTAACGTGGCCATAAAATAAAATTTTCTCCTGTGGAAAATGCCCGCTCTTCCGTTTTTGATGGAAAATTTCCCTGCATTTTCTGCAACTTATTGGTTACAGGATTATCCAAAAATTTTTGATAGCATTGAAAAAATGGAAGATTCGCCCATCATCCGGAAAGCTTTGCGGGAAATCCTCATCCGCTGGCGCGCCGAAATGCATTTGAGCCAAGAAAAAATGGCGAATCTTTGCGGTGTTTCCAGAACCCATCTGTCCAGGCTCGAAACCGGTATTGAATCGACGACATTGGCCACACTCCAGCAAATTCTCAAAGGATGCGGAAAAAATTGGGCTGATTTCGGAAAAGCGATGGATGAAATTTTCGAAACGGAATCACCGGAAAAAAGCGGAAAATTGGCGGCAGAACAAAAATTTCCCTATTGGCCAGAAAAATAGGCCTTTTATCCCGCACGCATTCTCTTTTTTTATTTGATTTTGTGTAAATTATGGTGGATTTAGGAGATTTTGATTTATGATGTTTGATCCCCTTTACATGGGCATCCTGCTAGTCACGCTGGTCCTCTCCGGCATCGTTTCCGCTTTGGTGAAATCCCGTTTCAAAGCCGGACAAAAAGTACAAATTCAAAGCGGACTGACTGGCAAACAAGTCGCCGAGGCCATTTTGGCGGATGCGGGCATTTACAACGTTCAAATCCGCGAAACACAGGGATTCCTTTCTGATTATTACAATCCTCTGGACAAAACGTTGAACCTTTCGCACGATGTTTATCACGGTCGCAGCGCAAGCGCCGCCGGAGTCGCCGCACACGAAGTCGGCCACGCCATTCAACACGCGCAAAACTTTTTCCCCATGTGGTTAAGATCATTCATCGTCCCCGCCGCAAATATCGGCTCCAATTTCGGTCCGTGGCTTGTCATTTTGGGAATCATCCTGATGTCTGCCGGAAAAATGGCCATGGGACAAAATGTCGCCATTGTCGGCGTACTCCTGTTCGGAATCGCCACTTTATTTACGCTGGTTACAGTTCCCGTTGAATTCGATGCGTCTTCCCGGGCGAAAAAATGCCTGGCGAGACTCAATATTCTTGCAGAAGGCAAAGAACGTCAAGTCGTTTCCGGTGTACTTTTAGCAGCGGGACTGACTTATGTCGCCGCGGCAATCGCATCCATCATGCAGCTTTTGTATTGGGCTTACCGCGCAGGACTTTTGGGAGGCCGAAAAGACTGATGCAGACAATGGAAATAGAATGCCCGATGTGCCACGGAATTCTGGTCGTTGACAAGGATTCGGGAAACGTTTTGGAACACAGGGAATTCAAAAAAGAAAAACAATCCCTGGAAGACTTTTTGAACAAAGAAAAAACGCGTTCCCTGGATTTGGATAAAAAATTTGCCGACGCCCGCGAACGCGAGAAGAACCGTTTGTCTGAAATTGAAAAGAAATTCGAAGCGGCAAAGAAAAATCCCCATTTAAAAGATCCCCCGCCAACCATTCAGTGGGATTGATTATCCCAGCTTCACTTCCTTTAAAATCCATTTTTCAAGGAAGTGTTTCGCGTCTTCACAAACGACAATTCCCTTGTCAAAAAGCCGTTCAAGCCTGGCCACAGAAGCATCTCCGGCTTTTTCAAATACAACCACATTCCGGATGCGTTCCCGATGTTTCAACAAAAACGGAAAACAGTTGGTGTCCGTTTGCGGAAAACCGTAACCGATGATGTAAATTTCTTCGGCATTCGACAAATAGTGGTCCGCCGTTGCCCAAATGACATTGAAAAGACTCCCGCGCAAAAAAGAATCTTTTGCATGAGCCATCGGAATAAAAATCGGATTGTCGCCTTTGTAAAGGGGAAAACTGCAATCTCCGGCTTCTACGCGACAGACATTTCTCAAATCAAATTCTTCGCTTGCGCCTTTTACCAAATACCAGTTGAGGGAACCGTGCAACTTCAAAAGATTTATCGTCTTGGATTTCACCCTTTGCGCCGCCGAACGATCTGCGCGTTCCACGTTCACCCCGTAATCCACAGAAACAGTCTGGAATAATTGAGGATTCTGCCGAATTTGATCTTCCAACAACAAATCATAGTTAAAGGATAAAATCAGATTTTCACGTTCCGCCCGTTCGCGGTCATTCGCAACCGCCGTTAAAAAATGGGAAAGGATTTTGGACGCTTCCGCAGAAAGGGGGACTGTTCTCCGCATGGACGCCGCTATAAAATGCAGCAATTCAAAGCGCAAAGCGGCATTTTGCAAACGTTCTTCTTCCCCTGAAAAGATTTGGGCAGTTAAAATGTTGGTCGCAATCGATTCTATTTTCAAATAATCGGATTCACCGCGGCAAAGATCGCGCAGCCAGCAGCAATAACTTCGAAGCTTCGCATACTTTGGATCTATCCCATCGGGAATGCGTCCATTTAAATCTTTAATCGTAGGCATTTCTGGACAAAAGGATTTGCTGAATCCCGATCCAAACAGAAATACCCGACGATAATTGTCCGAAGAATTCAGGAATCGCCTCTTTGAGAAATGCGCTGTTGCTGTGCATACAAACGCGCCATTTCAATGCGGCTTTCTTCGTGTTCGCGCTTTTTCGTTTCCGATTTGCAACCGACACATTTTGTCGCAGTGGGAACCGCTTCAAGACGCGCTTTGGGAATCAGCTTGTGGCAAACTTTGCAGACACCAAATGTACCCGCTTCAATCCGTTGGAGGGCTTCTTCCAAATAGACCAGATATTTTCCATCGCGGGCAGCCAAATCAAAATTCGTTTCGAGGGAATTGTAATCGGAGGCCGCATCCGCCAAATGGGTCGCGTAGCTGGCATTTTCTCCACCTTGATCCCGCTGTCCCTGAAAAGTTTCATTACTGGAAGCGTCATTTTGCGACGCGACAAGTTGACGGCGACGCTCCATCAACAGGGCTTTGAAATATTCCAAATCCTTTTGGCTCATTTTTGCCGGTGACTTTTCTTTCATGCAAACCCTTCCAATCTAAAAACTCCCGACATTGGGAATTTTCTAACGCGCTTAAACTATTCTTTTTTATTGAGAAAGAGAACAGTTTTATAAAAAAAAGTTCACATTTCAAAAAACATTCAATGAATCTCGGCTCCCCAGACAAATTCCGCCGTTTTTCCAGGTAAAATTTCGACCAAGTTCCGGTGATGATTCAACACATCTGGTTCGGCAGTCATCGGTTCCAAAGCGATACTCTCCCTATCTGGCGGCGTGTAAATTTGAATGCCTCGCCAGGAATTTTTCCCCGTCTTTTGCCAAACATCCAATTGAATGTCCAAGTCCGGATTTTCCAATAAAACAGATTCCCGTTCCGATGATTCTGTTTCAAATTCAAAATAGTCATTGATGAAAGCGCTCCCAACCTGTTTTCCGTCAAAGCGGGATTCCTTTTCGAATTTTCCAGTTGGAATGTCGGCACTGTCCAAAATAGCCCGGCGACACTCCGGAAGAGTCAACTTTAAATGATCAACCTTTGTACCCAGCATAAAATAAGGATGAAATCCCTCGGCGTAGGGGAGAGTTTCCGCGCCTGTATTTTCCACCAAGGATTTGACTTCGAACGACTTGCCCCAAAAACGGTACGAGTTTGTTACTTTGTACGTAAACGGGTATCCAGCCGGGTCTCCATAAAAATCCCTTTCCAACACAAGCGTTGCCGATTGATCATCCGAATGGAATGTGACCAACTTCCAAGGAAGGACGTTTAAAAATCCGTGCAGGGCATGCGGAGCCCAGCTCACATTGTTGACTAGTGAATAAGATTTTCCATTCCAATTCCACCGCGCATAAGCTGTCCGACCGGGAAAGGGAGAAAGGCAAACTCCGGCGTTGGTATCCGCCTGAATTTTCCGAAACGTTTCCGCATCGCGGTAGCCGTAAAGCAAATCAAGGGTTTTTCCTTTAAAGGGTATGCGCCAAGCGTTGAGGCCCGCCCCCCAACCTGCGAGAATTTCCAGTTCGCTATCCGTTGAATGGATACAGTAGCGTTCTATCGTTCCTAACGGCTTTGATTCTAAAGAAAACGGCATCGTTCCAATTCTCCAAAAATTTTTATTCCAAAAATATAAAAAAGCGACCCGTCAATTTCCCACAAGCAGATACGTGCACTTGTCGAAATTTTTTGTAGTAGCCTTCGGCGTGATGTTGTAAAATTTCAACAAATAATAGATTTTGGAAGCCTTGATGCCGAAATTCACGTTTTGGGAACCCTCCACATTCAAAACGGCGGAAGTGAGCCCTATGATTTTCCCATCGGAGACGATCGGCCCACCAGAATTTCCATGCTGAACTGCAGCATCGATTTGAAAAGTAGACTCATCCCCGCGATAACCATTTTTCCCGGAAACGATTCCCTTAGTTACTTTCAAATCGGCGCCCTGGTATTGTATTTGTGGATAACCGAACACCAAAACATCAGAACCGAGTACAGGTTCTTGCGTTGAAAGCGCACACGAATTCAACTTAGCCCCCTTGACCCGAATGATGGACAAATCCAAAATGTCATCCGAAAATTCTCCTACTAGTTCATAACCATCATTTTGAACCTCCTCTCCATCGAGATAAAGTCCCATATTCGACATGTTTTTTGTCACATGGGCGTTCGTAATCAAGATATCAGGGGCGATAGCAACAGAACTTCCCGATGTCCAAGAGTTTTCCCGTTCGCTTGAACGTACCAAATCGTCCGGCAATTTTTCCCCCATCAAAGAAAGCTTCAACGCCTTGTCAAAAATCACATTGAAATAATCGGGTCCGATCGCTACCGACGCATCATTTCCGTCCTCGTCCCAGCCAGAATACAACAAAATTTTTGCGCTATCACTGTTTTTCATATTTTCCACTTCGGAAATATTCAATGCATACAAAGTATCCACATAAAGGTGCAGTTTTTTATTCCGATAAACCGTTTTCAAAAGAAAATTCCTAGGCTCATCGTAATTATAATAGATACAGCTGCTGTCGTAACGATCCGTTTGCCCGTTGTAATAACACATCGCCGTTGAAAGAATCGGAAATTTCAGCAAACCGAAATCACTCGCCGAAAGGCGTTTCCGCTTGGATTCACTATTCAAAAAATACAATCCCCAACTTTGGGACCTTACAAGGTTGAAATAATCCGGTCCCACAACAAACATATAATTATGCTGTCCAGAACGCCCGGTGAAAATCAAAATTTCATCGCTATCCCCATTGTAATCCGATTTGATATTATTTAATTCAATCCGATAAGTGGTTTCCTTGTTCAAAAATATGAAAAGAAGAGAGTCCCCAGCAACATTTACCCGAATAGAACCGTTTTTCCAAACAGCCTCTTCTTCATCACAATATTTTTCAAGATTTGTCTTGTATTTGCAAAACGTGTACTGTGTGTAATTAAAATAGTAATCCTCAGAAAATCCCCAAGAGCAGAAAAATAAAAGAATAAGTGCTACCCGTTTCATAAAATTCCTTCACAAGATATTCTAAATATAGCATAAATAGCTCCTCACTTGATTTCAAAACCCATCAGTAGAATATTTCTTCAGCCAATTCAATTTTATACTTTATAGACAACAAGGAGATTTTTATGCGGAAAAATTTTGGTTCTAAAGCAATCATCACCCCGTTGCCAGTCCTTATCATCGCTACATACAACGAAGACGGTTCACCCAATGCGATGAATGCGGCATGGGGCGGACAGCGCGAAGAAGATCAAATCGCCATCTGCCTTTCAACGGATCACAAAACGACAGAAAATATCAAACAGCGAAAAGCATTCACAGTGAGCTTCGGAACGCGGAAAACGGAAATCATTTCTGATTTTCTGGGAATTGTCAGCGGCAACAAAATGCCCGACAAGGTTTCCAAATCCGGTTTGCACGTGATTAAAAGCGCCCATGTTGACGCTCCCATGTTTGAAGAATATCCTCTGACACTCGAATGTGAAGTGTTGGATATCAGCGGAGATATTGACGGCAGCACCTATCTTGTAGGAAAAGTTGTCAATACCAGCGCGGACGAAACTGTTTTGGATGAACAGGGAAAAGTCGATTTAGGAAAAGTAGAACCCATTTCTTACGATTCTTCCGCTCACGCTTACCGCGTTCTGGGCGAAAAAGTGGGGAAGGCCTTTAGCGATGGAAAGTCCATTTTGAAAAATGCCTGATAACACAAAAGGCGGCTCGAATGAGCCGCCTTTGATTTTTCATTATTTGATGGTCAACTTGCGCTGTGCTGAAGATGCCGTCTGTTTTTTGGTGAACTTGAACGTGAGAATTCCGTTTTCAAGGAAAGCTTCCGCAGAATCCGGATTGATCTCCTCTGCCAACTTGAAAGATCTTTCATAGTGCATTTCAGAAGTGGCATTTTTACGGGCAGCTTTGATACTCAAAGTATCGCCTTCCACCTTTACATCGATATCGCTCTTCTTGACACCGGGCAATTCGACTTCAAGAGTGTAAATGCCGCCTTTCTCCGAAACAGAGGCGCGGGGCATGCAAGAATCACACGCCTTGACATCTTCATTCAGCGTATCAAATAAATCGCTGAATCCAAAGAACGGAACGACTTGATTGTGATACATAATCTATCTCCTTGTTAAAAATTCATTTTATTTAATGACAAGTTTCCGTGCGGCAGCAGAGGCCTTTTTGCCAAGTCCGATAGAAAGCAAACCATTTTCAAATGAAATATCGGCAGCTTCCGCATCTAAATCTTTGGAAAGTCTAAAAGACCTTTCAAACTTGACATCCGCAGTCGCCGTTTTCCGGAAAGCCTTGACCGTAATCGTATCGTTTTCAAGATTCAGATCAATGTTTTCCTTTTTTACGCCGGGAAGATCCACTTCAAGAGTGTATCGCCCATCCTTTTCTGCGACAGCGGCATGTGGCGCAAAAACACCGGAATTTTTTCCTTCGCTATCAAATGCATCGAAGAAATTATCCAGTCCAAAGAAGTGAGTGGGAATCATTTGAGTGTTGTACATATCGTATCTCCTATTTTATTTTCACCCAAGAGCATTGCAAAACCCGTGCCAAAAAGTCTTTTTCTTCCTTTTTTCTTTTTTGGGAGCTTCTTTGAAGTTTCGCTATTTCAAAAAAAAACAACAAGTTTTAAAACGAAATGCCAAAATGATTTGTTTTGAAATCCTTTTCTTCGCCAAATGAATTTTCAATTTCTAGCTTTATCAAAGATGAAAACGATTTCCCGCCTTTTTCAAAAATTTTTGTACGCCATTTTATCCGCGTTCCATTGGAAAAAAAAAGTCCTTTTTTCCAATTTGGATTACGTCTGTCCAGAAATGAAAAAAGCGGAAAAGGAGACCTTTTACAATCATCTTTTAAAAAACATTTCCCAGGACGCCACTGATTTTATATTTCGGACTCAAATTTACGAAAAGAACAATCCCTATTTTCAAATCTGTCCTGAATGCTTGTCGACTTTTGAAAAAATGCAAAAAGGCGGGCTGATGTTGACCGCCCATTTCAAAGGTTATGAAAATCTCGGCCCATGGCTTGTCCGCATGAGCATTCCTCTGGTGGCAAGCTACGCCCGGATAAAACCCAAATTTTTAGAAAACTGGGTTCAGTCCAAACTTCGTTCGATTGACAATCAACCTTATTCACAGTTTATAAAAAATCCCAGGGACATAATCCGCCTTTTGGATAACCATCAACTTTTTTGTTTTATCGCCGATCAAGATTTTCGACATCCGCATTTCATCCACGGAACATTGATGGGAAAACCCGTCCATTGCAATCCCATTCCGCAGTTCATCCTTCGACACAGACCTTCTACTCCCATCTTTTTCTGTTGGTTGGAAGAACAAAACAGCCAATTATGGATACATTCTAAAGAAATCCATGCTGAATCCGGAGAAGATTTATATTTTCAATTTCATCGTTGGATGGAAATTCAAATCAAAAAATCCCCCGAAATTTGGTTTGGTTGGACTCACCGAAGATATCTATCCACAAAAAATTCAAAATAATTTTTTTCCTTTTTAAATTTATTCTCTTTTCAAATGATTCCATTTCAACGAGTTACGAATTTTATTCACCCAAAAATTTTTATTTGATTCATTTTATCCACAAAACTTTCTCATTTTTATCGGCGCCGTTTTTAAAGACAAAAGGAATATTTCGACCCAGTTTTCGAAGTTTCGAAACGGAACATTGAATTTTGGGTTTAAAAAGAAACTTAACAAGGAATGTTTTTTTTAAAGCTTTGATTTCAACGCTAGCAAATTTTCAACCCGACAATTCCCACCAAAATAAAAATCAAACACAGGCACCGCAAAATTCCCAAAGGTTCTTGTAAAAAAATCACGCCCGTTAAAACTGTTCCTGCCGCACCAATTCCAGTCCAAATTGCATAAGCAGTTCCAACAGGAAGTTTTTTCAAAGCCAACGCCAACAGGAAAAAACTCACGATTAAAAATACAATTGTCAAAATGCTGTAGGATAATTTTGAAAATCCATTGGATAATTTCAAAGACACTGCCCAAACAACTTCACATAATCCAGCAACGAATAAAAGAATCCAAGACATCTTTATTTTCCTTGATTTTCCTTCTAAGGCCTAACGGAAAATACAGATGAATACCCGGCGGCATTTTTTTTCAAAATATACATTTAAATTCAATTTTTGACCATTCAATGTTTCACGTGAAACATCCTATATAAAATCGTTCCCATTTTTTTTTATTTCTATCCACATTCTATTCGTTTTTTATCTTCTAAAATCGTTTTAATGTTTTGTTTTATTCTTTCCCGTTTGTACTATAAATTCTAAATTGTTTCACGTGAAACATTATTTTGACTCTCAGCAAGAAACTCTTTTCTTGGATTATCTTTCTTCAAATGAAATTTCTTTCCCGGAAGAAACGCTGGAAAAATTTTACCAGTACGCACAACTCGTTATTCAAGGAAATGAAAAAGTCAATTTGATTTCTAAAAACGACAGTCAGAAATTTTTAACCCGACATATAGCGGATTCTCTTTATCCGTATATTATTTTATCGAAAAACAAAATTTTAAAGCCTAACTTGATTTGGGCAGATATGGGTTCCGGCGGGGGATGTCCTGTATTTCCTTTAGCAATCGCTTGTCCTCAAATTCAATTTTACGCATCGGAACCCCGTCATAAAAGAGTCTTATTTTTAGAAGAAACTCAAAAAGCATTAAATTTGAAAAATTTGAAAATTGTCGGAAAACGATTTGAAACATCTGGCATAACACAATGCGACATCATTTCCTGTCGAGCCTTATCCCGTTTTAAAGCCGATTACGAAAGGGCGAAACCGGGGTTGAAAAAAAACGGACTTTTTCTCACTTTTAAAACGAAAGAAATCTCTCAAGAATTGGAAAACCTTCCCAATGTTCACTTGATAGATTACCATCTTCCGCTAGAATCTTTAACATACTCCTTAGTCATCAAAGGAATTTATGGGTAAAATAATCGCCATTTGCAATCAGAAAGGAGGTGTCGGCAAAACGACAACGGCAATCAATTTGGCTGCCAATTTTGCCGCATTGGAAAAACAAACCCTGCTTATCGATATGGACCCTCAAGGAAACGCCTCTCAAGGCTTGGGTTATTTAGAAAGCCAGGAAGAAGATATTCATGAAGCATTGATACTCGCAGAAAGTCCGGACTCCGTTTCCAAAGAAGCCTTGCAAAAATTCATTTTGAAAACGGATTTGGATTATTTAAAACTCATCACGGCGGGTCCTGATCTTGCAGCCATGGAAATGGAACTGATTAATGCCATGAGCCGGGAGCATCGATTGAGTCGAATCACTTCTTTGTTAAAAGATCAATTCGATTATATCATCATCGATTCTCCTCCCAGCTTGAACTTGCTGACGTTGAACACCTTGACTGCGGCAGACAGCGTGTTGATTCCCGTTCAATGCGAATATTACGCGCTCCAGGGATTAGCGGAACTTTTCAATACCATCCGCCTTGTTCAAAAAAATCTCAATAATCATTTGAATATCGAAGGCACACTGCTCACCATGTACGATTCGCGTTTGAGCCTTTCTCATCAGGTTGCCGAAGAAGTTCGCACTGTGCTCAAAGAACGCGTATTCAAAACCATGATTCCGAGAAACGTCAGACTCAGCGAAGCGCCTTCTCACGGAAAACCGGCAATTCTTTACGATGTAAAAAGTATCGGCGCACAAGCGTATATGAAATTGGCAGAAGAAATCATCAATGGAGTAGTCAACCATGGGTAAAAAATCAATGGGTCTTGGACAGGGACTGAATTCTATCATTCAAACCCACAATTTTTCATTGGATGAACAAATCAATCAAGACGAAAACGGAAATTTAGTCAAAATTGAAAAAATCAATCTGGACCTGATTGACGCTAACCCTTTTCAACCTCGAAAAGAATTCAATCAAGAAGAGTTGGCGGAACTGGCTTCAACCCTTCAAGAACAAGGTCTGATTCAACCGATTACCGTTCGCAAATACAACGGACGGTATCAAATCGTCAGCGGTGAACGGCGGACGCGGGCAGCCCGGTTGGCTGGATTTCAAACTATCGATGCCTATGTTCATGAGCTCCTTTCTGACAAAAAAATGGCGGAATGGTCCCTCATTGAAAATATCCAACGGGTGGATCTCAACGCCATTGAAGTCGCCAATTCCTATGAAAAATTGATAGAAAATTACGGATACACCCATGATGATTTGGCTAAAAGCGTTGGAAAATCCCGTTCGGCCATCACCAATTCACTGCGCCTGCTCAAGCTTCCCGAACAAGTACAAATCTGGATTGGAGAAGGAAAAATTTCCCAAAGTGCGGCAAGAACGCTCTTGAGCCCAGAAATCACAGACCCGGAAAAAATTGCCCGAGACATCATTGAAAAGGGATTGAATGTCCGGGAAATTGAAAATCTGACAAAAGTGAAAAAACAAGAAAAAACTTCAGAAAAGTCAAATACTCAAAATCCATTGGATCCCAATTTATTGGCGTTTTTGAAAAAAATGGAAGAATTCTTTGGAACATCTGTGAAATTGCAAACAGCGACTCCGGATGCTTCCAAGGGAAAGCTCATCATTGACTACTATTCTTTTGAAGATTTGACTCGAATTCAAGAAAAAATGGAAGGATCCGATTGAAAAACCGCTATCACATCATTCAAATCATTCCATCCGATTCCGGAAAAACAGTTTCCCTGAAAATTCATTCTTTCGCATGGAAATTGTTGGGCGTTCTTTTTTTGCTTCTTTTGCTCCTCGGAGGCGTTTTCATTTACAAACTGTCCGTCATCAACGCGATGATTCTCAGTTCTCGACAAATTCAAAGTCAAAATGAAACTCTTATCAAAAAACAGCAGGAATACGAGCTTTTTTTCTCTGAATTGGATTCCATTTCTACAATGGAAGGGCAAATAAAGAACATCCTGGAAACTTTTTACGAAACCGATTCCACAAAACTTTCTGCCATCATCGAAAAGAACCGTTTTCATTTTGCGCCACTTCCCCAAAACAGATTCAACGCCGAATACCGAAGCGGAATCGACGGCGAACGGAAAAATTGGGACAATTTACCGAATATCATCCCCACAACGGGAATTATCAGCAAATCTTTTTCCATGGAAGAAAATCATTTAGGAATCGACATTTCCGCTAAAAACAACGAACCTGTCTTTGCGACGGCGGACGGGAAAATCCTCAGCGTTTCCAAGGCGAAAGATTTGGGATTGAATATTCAAATTGAACACGGCGGCGGATACGTTACCCGTTATTCCCATCTTCAAAAAGCCCATGTCAAAAAAGGCGCCAGGATAAAAAAAGGCGAAGTCATTGGAACAGTCGGTTCATCCGGCAATTCGACGGGACCTCATATCCATTATGAAATTTTAAAAGACAATCATCAAATTGACCCAGAATTCTTTATCGAGGAATACGCATGGCAAAAGAAACAGACAACCAGTTCACACAAATAAGTCCTTCCATCAACATCACCGGTGACCTTACCGGTTCAAGCGATATCCGCATCGCAGGAAAAGTGAAAGGAAATATTTCCATCACAGGAGATATTGTCATTGAGCATTCCGGATGTGTCGAAGGGACTATTCACGCCAAAAATGCCACCATCGCTGGAAAGGTCAATGGAGACATTGAATGCAGCGAAAAGCTGATTTTGGAAGACAAATCCTTTTCAGTAGGAAACATCAAGACAAAACTTCTTGTCATTGAATGTGGAGCCAAATTGAAGGGAAATTGTGAAGTTTCTACAGACGCTTTGGAGGGGAAAAAGGCTTAATCCTCTATACACAGCCCTCTTTAAATATTTCCTTTATATATATAAAGGATTATGATATTGAAGGGGTGGAAATGTGGAAAAAATGAGGAATTATCCTTATAAGTGAATGAGTTGCAACAAGATACAAAAGAAGTGAATATGTTTTTTCTTTTGATAACTTTTGAATTTATTCACAACAATCAACGTGGAAAGAGGTTGAAACCTGTTTTATCAACGTCTTTCCCAATTTTATCTGAAAACACCTATTGAAAACCTTATTTTCAATATGATTTTATCCCCAGTGTGAATAAAAAATGTTGATTTGATGGCCGTCACTTTGAAATGGGAATTGTCAGTATTCTTATTCTGAACACAAACGGATTTATTTAGATTTTGAAATCATGAATAAGTCAGAGGCATCTTTTCGCATAGGACAGGTGACCGACGTTCATCTTGAATTGGATGAAGGATTGAACAGCGGCTTGGATTCTGTCAAAAGCTTCGAGAGGATATTGGACGATGTTTCCCGCTTCGCGTTAGATCTTCTCGTGTTTACCGGAGATTTGGCGGAACATGGTTTTGAAAAGGAATATTTTCTTTTCAAAGAAATCATCAAACGTTACGATAGACCGTGGTGTGTCGTTGCGGGGAATCATGACAACGCGGAAAATATGGTTCGCTGCCTTGGAAATTCAAGCTTGGAAAACGGCGAACTTTTTTATCGGAAAAAAGTGAAGGGGTATGATTTTTTCTTTTTGGACAGCTCAAAAGGATTTGTGTCCCGGGAACAGTTGGACTGGCTTTTGGCGGAATCTGAAAAATCGGATGATGAAATTTTTATTTTCATGCACCATCCGCCATGTCTCTGTGGGCATCTGTTCATGGATTCCCGCTATGCGTTGAAGAATTGGAAGGAAGTGGGTGAAACTTTGGATAAAATTCGCCATTTGCATTCCATATTTGTGGGGCATTATCATTCTGACATGACCATTGAACGAGGGAATGAACAAACGGTTTATGTAACTCCGGCAACCCAGATGCAATTGGATCCGGATTCCGCGGAATTTAAAATATTGAGCAAATCTCCGGGGTGGCGCCTGATTGAATACAGCGCCGGGAAACTTTCGACGGAGTTGCGTTATCTTTGATGAAATTCGGTATTTTTCAAAAGAACCCTTGAATTTTTAAAGAAATCTTTCTAAATTGGACTTACCTGGCGGTTTAGCTCAGTCGGTAGAGCAACGGAATCATAATCCGTGTGTCTGTGGTTCGACCCCACAAACCGCTATTACCTTTTGGAAGGAGCCTTAAATTGAATAAAAAGCTTTTTGCATCTTTGTTCGGGTTGGCTTCTTCCCTTTTTATTTTGGGATGTGGAAAGGGAACAGAAGAAGTAACTCCTATTCTTCCGCAAAAAAATTCTCAAGCACCGGTTGTCTCTCCCGTCAGCGTGCCCAAATTCACGCCGCCACAAACAACGGCGATGGACGAAAAGAAAGCGAAGCAATATGCGAATGCCAGTGCAGCGCTGTTGATGCTCGGAAAGGAATGGTCTTTGAAAATTGAACAGGCCCAGGGTGAAAATAAAGTCGTCATTTTGCAAAATTACGAAAAGGCCCGGGAGCAAGTCTGTATCCGAGTTGGGCTGGCGGGATTTGCCGAATACCAATGGTTGACCAATGTCGCCGTCAAAGATTCCAGCAATTTTGAAGTTTTGAAATCAGCCGGAATTCAATACTGAGTTTTTTATTGAATTTTTTTCAAAAAACTTTATGAACCACTTGTTCCGCAAGTGGTTTTTTTGATGCAGAAATCCCGGATTCATGGAATCCGGGATTTGAACATTTCGGTTAAATTTTTTCGAATGCTTGCTGCATGTCGGCGATGAGATCGTCCGGATTTTCAATTCCCACGGAAAGGCGGATTAAATCGGGGCGAATGCCGTTTGCCAAAAGCTGTTCGTCTGTCAGTTGGCGATGCGTGTGGCTGGCTGGGTGCAACACGCAAGTGCGGGCATCGGCCACGTGGGTAACTATCGCTATCAATTTGAGCGAGTCCATGAAGCGGATGGATTCTTCGCGGCCTCCCCTGATTCCAAAAGCCATTACGCCGCAGGGAATTCCGCCTTTGAATTGCTTTTGGGAGAGTTCGTAATAAGAATCGGATTTTAAACCGGCGAAGTTGACCCAGGCGACTTTGGGATGCTTCTGCAAAAATTCGGCGATTTTCAGCGCATTTTCGCAGTGCTTTGGCATCCGGAGGGCGAGAGTTTCAAGACCGACATTCAAAAGGAAAGCGTTTGCCGGGGATTGGATGCTTCCGAAATCCCGCATCAATTGGGCTGTCGCTTTGACGATATAACCCTTTTTTCCGAACGCTTTGCTGTAAGCGAGTCCGTGGTAAGAGGGGTCCGGTTCTGTCAGGCCGGGGAATTTGTCATGGTGGGCTTCCCAATCAAAATTTCCGCTGTCGATAATCGCACCGCCAACGGTCATGGCGTGCCCGTCCATGTATTTGGTCGTTGAATGGGTGACGATATCTGCCCCGAATTCAAAGGGCTTGCACAAAATGGGCGTGGCGAAAGTATTGTCGATGATGAAAGGTACGCCGTGTTTGTGGGCGATATTTGCGAATTTTTGAATGTCCGTGACGCGGCAAGTGGGATTGGAAATGGTTTCGCCGAAAAAAGCTTTGGTGTTGGGTTTAAAGGCCTTGTCGATTTCTTCTTCGCTTGCATCCGGATCGACAAAAGTAACTTCAATGCCGAGTTTTTTCATGGTGACGGCGAAGAGGTTGTATGTTCCCCCGTAGATAGCGGAAGAACTGACGAAATGATCGCCGGATTCGCAAATGTTGAAAATGGCGAAAAAGTTTGCGGCTTGGCCCGAACTGGTGAGCATTCCCGCTATGCCGCCTTCTAATTCTGTGATTTTTTGGGCGACGGCGTCGTTTGTCGGGTTTTGAAGACGAGTATAAAAGTAACCATCGGCCTTGAGATCAAAAAGATCGGCCATTTGGGAACTGGTGTCGTATTTGAAAGTGGTGCTTTGATAAATGGGCAAAATGCGCGGTTCGCCTTTTTTGGGTTGCCAGCCACTTTGAACGCATAGGGTTTGGTTGTCTAAGTTCATGGTAAAAATCCTTTTTGCATAAATATAAATTTTTGCATAAATATGATTCGGGGAAGTGGGAAAAAAATTAAACTTTTTCGCTATTCAAGCGATATCTCGTGTTGCGCCCTTTGCCCGCAGATTTGGAAAGGATGTTTTTTTGTACCAAATCGTTCAAGTCCCGCAAAGCGGAATCGTGAGAAATTCCGGCATTAAGCGCCCATTCCGAAGAAGAAATTTCTTTTTCCGGATTTTTGAGAAAATCTTCGATTAAAGCTTGTTCCCGTTCGTGAAAAGCTACTCCGCTGAAGGACAATTGCCTTTTTGCCAAAGCGAACTGTTTTTGCAAATTTTGGCCTGCGTTCGACAAAGATGTTTCCAGTTTGGAAAGGAACCATAAAATCCATTCTGTGATATCCCCGTTTGAAGTCTGGGACTTGTACAGGATTTCAAAATAAGAGTCGCGGTCTTGGAAAATTTCTTTGTTCAATGCGTAAAAATGGATGGGGGAATTTTCGCTTTTGGAAAGGAGCATGTCGCAAAAGAGCCTTGCCAGTATGCCGTTGCCAAAACCAAATGGCCGGATGGTCAAAATCCAGAAATGAACGATGGCCGCTTTGAGGACCGCATCTGTTGTGGAATCGTTGAAATACAAAATCCATTTTTGAATTTCACGGGGAATCCGCTCGGTTGAAACGCCGGAAAAGGAAATGGATTTGTTGTTTGCGCTTTTTCGGTAGTATCCTCCATTTTGAAAAAGGGAAGCGTGCAAAGAGAATAAGCGCTTTTCGGTCATCGGCAATGAAAAGTTTCTGGCTGCAGAAAAAAGGGTGGGCGGTGGGGAATCCTTCCCGTCGATTTTCAACAGGGATTCGAAATCTTCTTGTTGGATGCTTTCTGCGGTGGCTTTGGAAATGGCCAAAGTCGATTTTCCGCGGAGTTCTCCCTGGGCGAAACGGACGCGGCAAAGTTTGTCGAGAACGGCTTTTTTCGCGAAGCGAAAATTTGTCCAGTCTGGATATTGATGAATGAAAAGCATGAAAAAAAGATAGAAAGGAAATTCCAAAAAAAGAGATAATCTACGCAAAATTTGCATAGATTATAGGATGGATAAAGGTAAAAGGGAATTGTTCGAAAAAGAAAATTCCTGAAAAGTTGAAACAGAAATTGAAAAGGGTTTGGAAAAACGGGAAAATTTTCAATTTAAAAATGTTTTCTACGCAATAAATGCGTTAAAAAGAACGTTTTTTATTTTTGTTTTTTGAAATGTCGCCCAAAAGGAATGTATCCAAACTATCTTTGGACCATTCACAGGCTCCGGATTCCGGAAAAGGAAAGAATATGTACTATCCATCCATCAAAGTTCTCGATTGCACTATCCGCGATGGCGGACTTGTCAACAAGCACGATTTCAGTTTGGAATTTGTGCGTCGACTTTATCAATTGCTGACGGCGGCTGGCGTTGATTACATGGAAATGGGTTATAAAAATTCGCCGGACCTTTTTGATCCGAAGGAATACGGTCCATGGAAGTTCTGTGAAGATGATATTCTCTGGAAAGTGCGCGATGGCATTGAAAGCAATGTCAAGATGGCTGTCATGGCGGACGTGGGGCGTGTTAACCTGAAAGCCATCAAGCCGGCTTCGGAATCGCCCTATCAGATGTTCCGCGTTGCCAGCTACGTGAAAAACATCGACAAGGGCATTGAACTTGTCAACACTTTCCACGATATGGGTTATGAAACGACTCTCAACATTATGGCGGTGAGCCGTGACCGCGGCCCGGAATTAGATGAAGCGCTTGATCAAGTGGAAAATGAATGCAAGGCGGATGTTCTTTACCTCGTGGATTCATTTGGACATTTTTATCAAGAAGATATCGATCAGAGCGTGAACCGGTACCGTCAACACGTAAAGTCGAAAAAGTTCGGCTTCCACGGACACAACAACCAGCAGCTCGCCTTCAGCAATACCATTCAGGCGGTTATCGATCACGTGGATTATCTGGATTGCACGGTGACCGGCATGGGCCGTGGCGCAGGAAATTGCACAACGGAATTGTTGCTCAGCTTCCTCAAGAATCCCAAGTATGATGTTCGCCCGGTCCTTGACGCCATTACGGAATTGTTCGTTCCTCTGCATCAAAAATATGAATGGGGCTACATTATTCCGCAAATGATTACGGGCTCTTTGAACTTGCACCCGTCCTCGGCGATTGATTTCCGCAAAACTCCGGAAAAGGATCAGTATCGCAAATTTTACGAGATGATGCAAAACGAAATCAACATTTAATGGAATTGAAATGCGCTCCATTTGGGGCGCATTTTTAACGGAACGATGAAAACTTTTTTGGAATTTTTAAAAGAAGTGCCTGTAATAGGGATTTTGCGAGACATTCCCGAAGGCGCGGAAGAATCCTGTGTGAAAACAGCGTCGCAGTGCGGTTTGAAAGCGATTGAAGTTACGATGAATACTTCTGCGGCAGAAAAAATCATCGGGAATCTTCGGAACGTGGCGAATCCTTTGGGCATCCGCGTGGGCGCAGGAACGGTTAGAAACGAAAGGGATTTGGAAAAGGCCTTGTCGGCGGGGGCGGAATTCATCGTGTCGCCGAATGCGGTAAAGAATGTGATAGAAACCTGTGTTTCTTGCCGGATTCCAAGCATTCCCGGTGCGCTGTCTCCGACAGAAGTCCAAAACGCCTATGAATGGGGAGCGACTTGCGTAAAAATTTTCCCGGTGGAAAATGTCGGCGGGGCGTCTTACATTCGAGCTTTGCGCGGTCCCTTCCGCGACATACCGCTTCTCGCCTGCGGTGGAGTTTCGGCAAAAAACGTAGCGGATTACCTGCGGAGTGGCTGCGATTTGGTCGCTTTCGGCGGGAGCATTTTTAGTGCAGAACAAATGCAGAATGGAAATTGGGAATCCATTGGCGAAAAGCTTTCTTTGTTTATAAAAAATGCAACGTCGGAGCTTTATCCAAAATTCCAAAATCAGCGCACAGTTTGAAATAAATTTTCAACGACTTTTTCCTGTCTTCCGTAAATTCATAATCTAGGGAACAGTAATAGTCTTTCAACTGGGCCGCTGAAAATTGAAAGGGGTAATGCTTGGACCATTCTGTCAGCGCCGCTTGCGGATTCTTTCGAAATGAAAGAATGGAATTGCGTACAAATGAAAGGAATGTCTCCAGTTTCGGGGACAGTTCTCTGGACAAAGCGGATTTGTGGATGCTCCACGCTCCAAAGACAAAGGGGAGCCCTTGCCACTTTCGCCAGAGAACGGCCAAATCATAGCGGAAAGGCCATTTGCCGTTCCAGTTTTCTTGCAATGCTTCGTCGCCGATTAAAAGGGCGGCGTCACAGTCAGAGCGCTCCGCGACATATTCCGGTTGAATATTTGCGTAGCCCGAACACAGAATGCGGAGAAGGGCAACGGAAGTTCCGCTTTGTGCTGTCAGATAGATGCGTTTTCCCGAAAGTTCTTCGAGGGGAAATTTTGAAAAAAGTTCGACGGAATGGACTTCCAGTTTGCAAGAAGTGCAAATGTCCGGGGCGAGAATCAAATCGTGAGGAGCTTGTGCGTAAACGATGGATGATGCGGGCGCGAGATGAATTTCGCCATTCTGGAGTAGCCGGTTCAAGGAACTGGGAACTCCATCGACAAAGGAAAAGTCTTGAAATTGGTCTTTTTTTTGAAAAAAAAGGTGAAAAAACGGGGCACAGACCAAAAAAGGGATTCTTCCTATTTGCAAGTTCATGAGAATAATTTAACTTTTTGTCGTATGGCAAAATTTCATGTGAAAAGAACGCTCTTTGGTGAAGACCAGAAAAGTTTGGTATTTCGTGGCTCTGTCCTGGAAGGTGATATCGCAAAGGGAATGTTGTTGAAAATTCCTGTCACTGAAAAGGTGATTATCGATGTGAAAATTGATGATATCGTCGAACTGGAATCGCACGAGACGAATGAAAAGCGCACTGGTCTTGTCGCTAGATTTTTGGATGAACCGGACGCTTTGGAAATTGTCGCCGGACTGAATGTCGCCGATGAAGATCTTGAAATGGAATGATCCGGCAATGCCGGTTTGCTGAAATTAAAGTTCGAGGAGCAATCCGCAACGGAGATAAACCATATCTCCGCTTTTTTTCAGATTTTGATAGCCGGCGAAAGTCAGCAGGGAAGAATGTTCTCCCAGCTTGATATCCAAGCCGCCTCCGGCACGCCAAATCATTTGAGAATCACCGCCGAAGGCATATCCGAAGTCGAAAGTCCCCGCAGGCATGATGACGCTGCCAAAAGGAAGCCTGACATAAGCGCTTCCCATGACGGGAATCAAATTGATGCTTCCAAAACGTTGATAATCGACGCCCACTCCGATAAAGACCATTTGATCGATGGGATGCCACCAGTGGCCGGAAATGTTCAGGTTGCAATCGGAAAGTTCTTCTGTAAAATTGACGATTCCCACGTTGATGTCGGCGGTCAGGGCGTTTGCTTTTCCGGGGGATAAGAGCGCAAGGGAAAAGGCGGAGGCGAGTAAAATCGGAATGGATTTTTGAATTGGCGACGATTCTGTTTCATCGCCACGGGCTTCACGAGCCCAACCGCCACCGTTTTCTTTTTTCAAGGAGAGCAGGCTCCCTTTGAACATGGCAAAATTCATGAGCAAAAAGTAGTAAGCGCTTTTGGATATCTTGGTGATGGCGGAAAGGAGGAAAAGAAGGGTAAACGCCAAGAAAACAAAATAAACGGGGCGCATGGTTTCAATCAGGATGATGTTTAAGATGAAAATGGCCAAGGCTATATGCGGAGTCAGCCACCGGAGCAATTTGTGCGAAAAGAAGAGGTAAGCTATCAAAGGACGGAATGGATTCAGCAGGGGCAAATAAGAGAACAGGTAGTTGTAATTGGCCCGTCCAATGCGGACCTTGCGCCGGTATTCCCCGGCGCCTTCTTTGGAGGTTTGTTCTGTTCCGATGGCGCTGGGATCGAATGTACAAAAGTAACCCTTTTGCAAAATTTTCACGGTGATGAAGAAATCGTCCATGACGCTTTTTTTCACGGGAAGTTTCGTGTAAAGGGAATTGCGGATGGCGTAAAGGGCGCCGTTTCCACCGACGAGACGGTCCAAAATGCCTTCGAATTTTTTGATTTCGGATTCCAGGTCCCAATAGCTGCGTTCGCCGGATCCCAAAGGGCTGTCGCTTTTGTCTGTCAAAATCAAGTGCCCGCAGACGCAGCCGATTTTTTCATCGGAAAAAGGAGCGACCAGTTTGCGGATGACATTCGGAAAGAGCATCGTGTTTGCGTCGCAGAAAATGAGAATTTCACCTGTCGCCAGTGTTTGCAGTCTGTTGAGCATTGCGGCTTTTCCCGCATTTTTCGGAGCTTTTACTAGATGAATTCCGCGGTCACTGTAACGGGAGACGATTTCTGCTGTTTTGTCTTTGGAACCGTCGTCTCCGATAAGGATTTCCAACAACTCTTTGGGATAATCCAGTTCCAAAAAGTTTTGGATTTTCTTTTCAATGATAGATTCTTCGTTATAAGCGGAAACGAGGATGGAGACTTTCGGTAAATGGAAATGCGGAGAAATTTTCCGTTTTTTCCGGCAAAAAATTTCACTCAAGAAGGGAAGTGTGACAGGAAAAAGGACGTAGCAGTGCACAAGCAAAAAGAGCAATGTCCAAAAGGCGATTTCCACGGGCATGAAGTTCATTGATTCCTCCACTCCTTTTCTTTTTCTAAAAATTGCAGCAAAAGAAGTTTCATCTGAATGGCGTCTAAAGAATTGGAATAAGTGAGAATAGAAATGCCTTTCGGCGCTATCAGGACATACGAGGGAACGGCCATGAGGTTCCAAACGTCAAAGAAGCACCGTTCTGCGGGAAGCGTCTTTCCATCGCAAGAAATGGGATCCTGGGAGGCCTGGTTGAGGCGCACCGGGTGAAATTTGGAATTCAATAAACGCACGACGGTTTCATCGCGATAAGTAGTCTTGTCCATTTCGCGGCAGGGAAGGCACCAGTCCGCAACAATGTCGACAAAAATCAGCTTGTTGTCTTGGCGGGCTGAATTCAGCGCATCGGAGTAACGTTCCCATTGCACAGAAGATGGAATGGAATCGGATTTGCCTGCAGCGATTCCTGCCCCGCAGAAAACAGCCAACGCGAAGAAAATGAAAAGGCGCTTCATTTTTTATCCTTGACGTTTTTTTGTGGGGAAATGGCGCCGAAGGCGACGGCTATCGAATCGATGTAAGCGGAAACGGATTCTTGAAAAACGTTCCAGGAATCGGCATCTCCTTGTAGGCGTTCTGCAATGGAGTCGAATTTTTGCGCCGTGTAACCGTATCTTTCCAAAATTTGGGTACGGGCGATGCGGCCATCGGGAGAAAGTTCTCCGAATTCGCGAGAAGCTATCCGGAGGTCTCCGTATAAGCGGGGAAATTCCGGGGGAATGTCAAAAGAATTCCCGGAGCAGGATAAAGTCAGGGCGGTCAAAGTCAAAGCGGCGAACTTATTCTTTGAACAAGCCATCGATATAGTCTGCCTTGTTGAAAGGAACCAGCTCTTCGATTTTTTCGCCCATTCCCACCCAAAGGATGGGAACTTTGAGGGAGCTGGCGATGGAAAGAACGGAACCGCCCCGCGCTGTCCCGTCGAGTTTGGTGACAGCCAACCCTGTCAGGGGAAAGCTTTGATTGAAAATCTTGGCCTGGTTGATGGCGTTCTGTCCGGTGTTTCCGTCAAGGACGAGCAGCATGTCGTGAGGATAGGCTGCATCTTGTTTTTTCAGCACGCGGACAATCTTCGCCAGTTCTTCCATCAAATAATCTTTGTTCTGCAAGCGGCCCGCTGTATCGATGAAGACAATGTCGCAACCACGGGCTTTTGCCGCCGCGCAGGCGTCGAAAGCAACGGCAGCCGGGTCAGAACCCTCTTCGTGGCGGACAAATTCTGCTTTGGCGCGTTCCGCCCACACCTGAAGCTGTTCAATGGCGGCGGCGCGGAAGGTATCGGCGGCGGCTATCATCACCTTGTGACCTTCATCGGCGAATTTTTTGGCAAGTTTGCCGATGGTCGTCGTTTTTCCCGCGCCATTGACACCGATTACCAAAATAACGTGGGGGTTTCCTTTGAATTCAAATTTGGGCGGGTCAACGAGGAATCGTTCCGCCTCGGAGCGCAGAATGTCCAGGATTTCTTCTTGGGAAAGGGATTTTCCCAAAGCTTCTTCCCGGAGCGCATCGGTCAGCATGAACGCCGCGCTTGTTCCCACATCGGCTTTGATGAGGCGTTCTTCTAAATCTTCGAGCATTTCATCGGTGACTTTGCCCTTGCCGGCGATGCCTTTGATTTCTCCGAGGAGTGCGTCGCGGGTCTTTTTCAGCCCGCTTTTGATTGCCGAAAAAAATCCCATTAGAGTATGCTCTTCACTTCGTCGATGAGTCCGTAAGACTTGGCTTCTTCTGCCGACATGAAGTTGTCCCGTTCCGTATCGCGGTCGACTTCTTCAACGGATTTTCCGGTTGTTTCGGAAATGATTCCGGTCGTGATGGAGCGGATTCGGAGCATTTCTTCGGCTTGAATTTTGATATCGCTGGCAGGACCTTCCATTTGCCCTTGGATGAGGGGCTGGTGAATCATGATGCGTGCCGATGGCCAGGCGTAGCGTTTTCCTTTGGCGCCAGCGGTAAGGAGGACGGCTCCCATGGAAGCGGCTTGTCCGCAGCAAATGGTCACGACATCGCTTTTGATGGCGTTCATGGCGTCGTAGATGGCGAGTCCGCTGGAAATGACGCCGCCCGGGCTGTTGATGAAAAAGAAAATATCTTCGTGAGAAAGGGAGTCCAAATAAAGGAGCTGCTTTACGATTTTTCCCGCACTTTCATCGTCGACTTGACTCCACAGGAAAATTTTACGATTGTTCGAAAAAAATTCATCGGCCTTCTTCATGAAGTCCGGAGTCTGTTCCTTTTCTGGATTCTTATTGTCGTTCTTTGCGGCGTTCATTGAAAACTCCATAAGGTGAAATTTGAAAATCAATTTAGAAAATCTTGGACGGGAAAGATTTCTCGAGAGCGACTCGTGCCGCTGTTTTGCGTTTTTGAAAATAAAGGTTATTTTTTGGGTTAGACATTGTTGAGGGTTTTCGATGATAAAAATTTTTTGTTCGGTTTGCCTAGTTTTTTGTGCTTTTTGCTTTGCCGGGAACGATGCGGGAAAAGGTCGATATGAGCTGTTTCCCACGACGAACATGTGGACCTTTTTGAAGCTCGATACGCGTACGGGAAAGATTTGGCAAGTACAGTTTTCCGTCGAAGGGGATGACTACCGTTTTCAGACGGATCTGTCGTTAAAAAATCTCGCGGGAGAAGGAAAGGTTTTTGACGGCAGGTTTGCGCTGTATTCGACGGACAACATTTACAATTTCCTCTTGCTGGACAAGTTCAACGGTAAAGTGTATCAGGTGCAGTGGGGCGATAGGGAAAACCGTGCCGTCATAGAAATAGAATGATTTATCCGAGACGCAATCTCTACGAAAGTGGCCGTCAGTTTTCTATATTCTCTACATACATAAAGAGTTTTGCTCTTGTTCCGAACTGAAAACTTCGACACTTTTCAAAAACCCGGTACAAGGCAAACGCTCACGCTAGCTTCCAGAATTTTCTGGCGGCATCGTTGTCGTATGCATATTTAATAGATCTGCCTATACGCAAACGACCCTTTATGGGGCGTGGGTTGTTTGTGTTTACTTGGTTTAGGCAGTCGAAGGCCTTCAGTTGGGTAGATGCATTCAACCGCACGCCTTTTTATAATCCGTGTAGAAGAATTGTCGCAAGAACGGCTCTTGTTGAGTTTGCTCTTGTTCGACAGCTGAAAACTTCGACACTTTTCAAAACCATAGAATAAGACAAACGTTCGTTGACCTGTGAACGCATGGGTCGCCAACCTGGGTGTACCGTATCCATTCGGTTCCCGGGAATTTGCGCGTGTATTTACATGCGCTTTCGGACGTTTTCCAAGCTTGTTTTGATATCGCGGTTTCTTGCTCCCGATTGAGGGTGAACTCGTTCACTTTCAATTCGAGGAACGAGAAAGATGGCTGCGAAAAAAATGCAACAGGAGAAAATAAAAGTTTTGTCTTTATTTTCTGGCTGTGGAGGGCTTGATTTAGGTTTTTTAGGAGGTTTTAGTTTTCTTCATAAAAAGTTTTGCAGGCTGAACACAAAAATTGTGTTTGCAAATGATTTTGATATTGATGCTTCGACATGTTATAACAGCAATAAATTGTTGACAAAGGATGGGGTCAAATCTGTTTGCAAGGATGTTCGTGAAATCGCAACAGATGAAATGCCTGATTTTGATATCATGCTTGCAGGATTCCCCTGTCAACCATTTTCAAATGCCGGCAATAGAAAAGGAGTGAACGATGACAACGGAAGAGGAACGCTCTTTGAAGTTTGCGAACGGGTTATAAAAGAAAAATCGAAAAAAGGGCGTAAGCCCAAAGCGTTCTTGTTCGAAAATGTTCGGGGCATACTATCTTCAAAAATGCCCGACGGAAAAACAACGGTTCCTGAAGAAATTAGAAAGAGAATGGAGCTGTTGGGGTACAGAGTCTCCATGCAGTTAGTATGTTCCTCTGATTACGGTGTACCGCAAAATCGTTTTCGCGTATTAATCATAGGCATAGATAAGAGACTGAACAAAGAATTTCAATTTTCAAATCTTGAAAAAACTGTTGCTGAATATAATATTCCTTCTAAGAATTATGGTAAACAAGAAAAATTGCTGTTGGGAAGCATTTTACAAAATGTCCCTGAAGATGATGTTTGGGAGTATACCGCAGCTACGCAAAAGATGATAGAACAAATCGGTTCGTGTGACGATGATTTAAATTTTTTCAGTAAGGATTTTTCGTATTGCGACATTCCTAATCGTCTGAAAGAAGGACGCTCTTGGAAAAATATTCCCCCAAGCCAATTAACGCCTCGATTCAAAAGAATTTACGATAATCCTCAAAAATATCACTCACCGAAATTTTTTAGAAGATTTGCTTTAGGGGAAATTAATGGAACAATAACCGCTTCTGCTCAACCCGAAAACTGCGGAATTACACATCCATTTGAACATCGTCGTTTTTCAGTACGAGAAATTGCTCGAATTCAGTCTTTTCCGGATAATTTCGAATTTAATTCCATTCCACTTCAGTCAAAATATAAAGTAATCGGAAACGCTGTTCCCCCAGTTATGGCGTGGGTTGTTGCAAAAACGTTGACAGATCTATTGGAGGAGGCGTAAAGATGTTTATTTCTAAAGAAAATCTGATAGAGGCTTTTAAACAGATTCATCTGTTGTATTCAAGCAATCTTGATGAATTGACCAAACAAGGATGCACACAGTTCTTTAGCGGAATGAGGTACTTTCTTGCCACATCGGCATTTGAAAAGAGAAACATGAAGTCTGCGGTAGATAGCACAGATTTTCAAGACAAAAGTGATTTTATTAAGTATGTCGGAGAACTGGTTTCAATAAATGAAGAAGAATATACCTGCAATTTTTATAACGATTTTAAACAGGACGAGGATTACAAGGTTGGATCCAACTTTTTTTCGGCAGGATTCATTGACGACTCAAGAAAAAATCCTACTGTAGTTTATGAATACCCATCGAGAGACAAAAGTAACATTATTTTGAAAGCTTCAAATGGAAAATTCGAAATCGCAGAAGCTGGGCTGACCGCCTTTAAAAGAAAATATTTGGAGCAGGAAAATTTTAAATACGCTTTGGTGATTTGGCTCATCAGAAATGAAAACATCGAATCTGAATCTTTGTCAAAAGAATATGTTGAATCATTTTTAATGAGTCGTTATACGGAAGATGTTGCTAATGCGCTAATGCCTCAAGATGATTCTTTTTTGACAAGAGTAAAGTTGGTTGCGGAGAAAGCGATGCTGACCTCTAAGGAATTAAGCTTTTCTGAAAAGCCGACTGTTAAAGAAAATGGGAATGGAGCCGGTTTAAAAAAGTCGGATGTTAAAGAGTTCAAACCCTCCCAAATCATTTATTACGGAGTTCCTGGCTGCGGAAAATCCAAAAAAATTACGGACTTGCTTGAAGCCGCAAAGCAAAATGGCGAAATTGCCGATGAAGAATCCCAAGTTGAGCGCGTGGTATTCCACCCGGAATACACCAATGCGGATTTTGTGGGACAGGTGATGCCTGTGGTGAAACCCGGAGAGGGCGTAAATTATGATTTTGTCGCGGGGCCTTTTTCCCGCATTTTGGCGCGTGCCTACGCCAATCCTGCAAGGCCTTATTTCTTGATCATTGAAGAAATCAACCGCGGGAATGCGGCTTCTATCTTTGGAGAAATTTTCCAGCTTTTGGACAGGCACAAAAAAGGCGAGTCCGATTCTGTAGGCGGTAATACGTATACGGCGGGCTGGAGCAAGTACTTTGTGAATCATGTGGATGTAAACGGAATTATCCGCAAAGAAATTTCCGCTTCGGACTATACGACAGAAGAAAAGCCCGTTATTCATTTTACAGCGAATACTGCAATCCGTCTTCCTCCCAATTTTTCCATTTACGCGACCATGAATACCTGCGACCAGAATGTATTCACTTTGGACAATGCTTTTAAACGCCGCTTTGATTCCGAACTCATCAAGAATTCATTGGATGGAGAAAATCATAGGGAGCAGCGCGAAACAAAAATAGAAGGCACAAATGTCACTTGGGGCGAATTCTGGGCGAAAATCAACGAACTGATTCTCGACAATCATTCTTCCATGACCAGCACAGAGGACAAACGCCTTGGCGCCTATTTTATCGTGGGCGAAGAAAAATGCAAAGATGGTTTGATTTATCGCGAGATTTCAAAAAAACTTTTTGGTGAAAAGGTTCTGGAATATCTTTGGAATGACGCTTTTAAGTACAAACGAAAAAATATATTTCAAGACGATTGCAAATCGATTGAACAGCTGGTTGAAAAATTTATTAGCGGAGGTTTTTCTGATGTATTCAAAGACGTGAAATTTCAGGAAAGCGTAAATGAATGTTGAATTTAAAAGTTTCTGCGTTTTACAAAGTGACTCGCTGGATGTAAGAGACCAATTCGTAGGGGTAAAATTTGCTGGCGGAAAACCTCAAATCTTTTTTCCTTATGGATGTTTTCAGAATTTTGACGATACTTCCGATGAAGAAATTCAAAATGCATTCTCGGACTTGATGAAAATCCTTTCGGATCATCATTTGGTAATTGAAGCGGAACATTCCAATTGTGCATCGTCTTTTGAATTTGAAACCAAATTGGATTTTCCTCTGCAGGAATTTTTCTTTGTTCTCAACGATTACTTGAACTTTGGTTTGTTCAAGGAAACAGAAAAAAGCTATAAGCGGTGTGTCCGCGGCAAAGTAAACTGGAACAGGACCATAAAACAAATTCGCCCTCACGTTGTAGATGGGGAAAGCGGTTCTGAAATTGTTTATTTGAACTTGATTTCTCGTTGCGATTTTCAAAATGAAAATCAACTTGTCAGTTTGATTCATGAATTCTGCGTGGCGCAGGCGCAAAAGCTGATCGGTCCGCTTTACGGTGTTGAAGCGGATGTTGAATCGACACTCGATTTTGACTATGAACTTTTTTCTGCGGTGCTCAATGAGAAATGTTCCAAAACATTCAACGACCGCAAACTGCGTCTTTTTCATTCCCTGCAAGTGATTTTGGAATATTTGCAAGGAAATACTGTTGACGGAACTCTTCGTGAGTATTGTTATGGGGTATCCAGTTTTGCGCCGATTTGGGAAAAATTGTTGGACCGCATTTTCGGTAATCTTCACAGAAATGAAAATAAAGAATGTTTTAATCCTCATTGCGAATGGCGTATTGCGGGTGGAGTAAAAAATGCGGATGATCAGAAGTTTGCCATGCGTCCCGATACCATCATGCGGCATTTTGATGAAATTTTTGTAATTGACGCAAAATTCTATACGAAGAATCGCCTTCCCTCTTCGAGTTCCATCAGCAAGCAAATTGTGTATGCAGAATTTGTGGAACAAAAGGGGTTTGCCGATGGCGATAAAATTTTCAACGTGTTTTTGTTACCGTGTTGCTGCAAAACGCTTCGCGGTGGCGCGGCTCCGGGCGAAATGAACTTTTTAGGAACAGCTGTCGCCGATTGGACAAATGGATCAAAACCCTATCATAATATTGTAGGAATCCAGTTGGATGTAAAATCCGTTATGCGCGATTACCGCCGAAATGAAGTTCTACAATTCAAATTGGCGGAAATCGTGAAAAATGCGATTTGCAAAGAAGCGGGTGAAAATTCTGCGGACGAAACGGAAACCGTCTTTTTAGAATTCCCCGTTCCTAAAAATCAAATTTCCGAGTCGAGGAACAGATAAATGTAGAACCTGCCCCAAAAAGTTTAATAGCTGGATTCCGTTGAGGTGTATTGGGGATATTATATGCTTTACAATGGGGAATGTGCTGAAAATGTATCATTCTGCAAAAAAATCTAAATTTAGAACGTTGATTTGGAGGTTAAAGTGAAAATTGCGCTGTCCTTTTTGTTGGCTTTCGCCGCCAATATTTTTGCGATAACGGTCGAATCGTTAGACGAACAGGTGGATTCGAAAAATTTGACTGTCCTTCGATTGCGGATAAATAACGAAACCGAAGATACATTTCATGATGTTTCTGTGAAATACTTTGTCAAAAATCATCCGATTCTAGACACATTTGATCTGCACGGAGCGGAAATCAGTTTGGATTCGCTGAATGAAAGCGTTTGGGCTTTGACCATTTCATTTGATTCTTTGCCACCTGGAATTTTCCCATACGAGGCCGGATTCTGCATTGGAATACACAATGCCGATTGGCAACCTAGGGACAAATACAAAGATCCAAGCTACATCGCGTCTTCAGATTTTGTAATCAACAACAGGGTTGAACTGAATATAGGCGGAAATCATCTGCCCAACGCCAATCCACTGGTACTTGTTTCCGGAACCAAGACGCTAATTGACGAAGGAGACTCCATACCCTTTGCGTGGCATTACGTTCCAAATGCCGAAAAATACAGGCTTTCCATATATTCACAAGATTCTCAATTGATATATCAAAAAGAAACTTCTGAAAAAAACGAAGCCGTTTCTCTAGGTGCAGGAGAATACCTGTGGAAGGTTGAAGCTAAAAATCATATGACAGAATATGGAGCAGCTGAAGTTGGTGCGTTGGTCAACTATTTGTCCGTTGGGACATTTTCAAGTGTTGACGTACAGGAACAATTGGTCCATGGAATAGAATCAGTAGCAGGGCACAAGGATACTCCGATGCTGGTTGTGGGATGGGGTGAATATGCGGACCTACGGGAATGGGACAGACCGCATTCGAACCGGACTTTTTTGGATGAAAACGAGTTTAATTCTTGTTGGGCGATTGCCATCAAAAATTTGAACGAGTATTACGGCGGAAATTTGACGCTGGATGAAATCAGATGGTACACAAAAACACACGGCTCAGCAGGTTTCGACAAAATAAATGCTTTTGGGCTTAATGGTAAAGCCGGAGAATATGAAGCTGAAATAAAGACGGGTCTGAAATACGCATTAGATTCAACAAAAAGTTATGACTTCACGAAAAAGGGTTCTCTTCCTTTGACGTTCGATGATGTAAAAAATCATCTAGCGAACAATCAAGAGATTTATATAAATATGAGTTGGGGCTCAACAACCCGTCACGCAATGCTAATCGATGCTTATTATAAGACTACCGAAGGAAATTTTGTACGCTGTGTCAACGTAGACAATTTGGGCAATTACGGTGTTTTTTTGGCCGACTCTCTACTCAACACAATTAGTTCATATGTAATCATTGATGTTCCTGAATTTGTTCGGAACATGGATCCCTTGCTTGGAATGGAAAAATCCAACAAAACCACTTCACGGATAGAGTGGACGGATTCCGATAGCGACGGTATCACCGATTTTGATGAAGTTTATCGTTTTGGGACAAATCCGCATTTAGCGGATTCAGACTCTGATGGTGTAAATGATAAGGATGAAATCCATTCGTACACCATTTTGGAAAAAAGCGAGTTAAACCTTATCGGATCTTACAAAAAAATAGACTTCGATTTGTCTCGCATAAGGATTATTGCGGGTATTGATAGAGAATATATGTCGGATGTAGACGGCGATGGTCTTCGTGCAGAATTAGATCCTGATTCCGACAACGACGGTTTGCTCGATGGAGTGGATCCGGAGCCGTATAGATATAATTCCAACGATACATTGAAAAAAAATGAACTCCCCAAAGATCTCGCCTTATATGCGAAAGAAAGATTGCAGGTCAACGACGGAGTTTCTTGTCAAAAGGATGCCGAGTATTGTATTTACGCATCCGAGGGGACTGGCTCCGAATATGGAATCATTATGGGGGCACGCACTTCCGCCGCCTACTTACACGCTCGGAACAATGTATTTATTCGTAACAATCCAAGCAGCACGTTTGTCGTAAATTTTTATGGTTCAGATAGTCTATATTCCACTAGGCCCGATGGCAAAGCTACAATTGAAAAATATTTCGCCCAAAATCAATGGCCATGGGTACTAAATATCGAAATACCGCTCTATAATGTGGGAGATTCCGTTCTAATCATTCAACAGGGAGATACCTGTATTTTAAATGATAACGACCATTTTAAGAGATTAAAAGTTGAATCCGGTGGCACGATCTACCTCCCGATGGGAAACGTCTATGTGGGGGATCTGCAATTAGAAGCCAAAAGTTGTGTTCGCTTTGTCAGCCAATCACGGAATACAGTTCTTTACGTCAAGGACTCGGTGATTTGGAAGTCCGATTTTGATTATGTCACGGGTCGCGGATTCTCTAATAAAGTTCCGGCGCAAAATTTTAAGTTTATCTATGCCGGTTCAAAATGTATTTTCTTTGAAACGAATTGGTATGGAACAATCATTGCTCCAAACGCCAAAATTGTTTTGGGGCAAACTTATAAAAAAGATTTATATGGACAGTTCTATGCGAACGAGATTGTTGTACATCAATATGCAAATATAGAGGTTGTTCCGTTTGTTCCCGAACGAATTCGTATG
>CAYNID010000003.1:120178-147670 GCA_964397425.1 uncultured Fibrobacter sp. | reverse complement strand
GGGATGAATTTCTCCATTGGCAAAAATGCGGAATGCTGGATTTGACATACGAACAAGCGGACAGCATCGTGACACCCTTGGTGGAGGCGATGAAATTGAGTGACTCCGGCTACTATGAAACGGATTTGTTTTTTCTTAGCCAATATCACTATGTGGGTGGGATTCCGCCTCAACAGTTCATTGATTGGGCAAGCGAAGACTGCCGTGCGGCTTCCATTGAAAAAAGACAGAGTCGCTCCACGGATCCGATTCTTTTCGACCGCGGCCTTGTTCAAATACCCAAATCCCTTCGGGGCGAAAATTACTTCGTGTTTGACATGAACGGTAAGGTTGTCCAAAAAGGGGTTGTCGGGGAAACGATACGCGTCTCGATTCTTCCGTCCATTCTCAAAATAGGCGAAGGACGGTTGCTTCTGCTAAAATGACTGCGCTTCACAATTTTAACTTTCGCAAGCTTTTATCGCCCGCGCAAAATGAGGCTTGGGGCAAGTCGATTGCTCCACTTGAAAGCCTGCCCTCTTAAATGCTATATTTTCGCCGTGGAACAGACGATAACAGCACCAGCGACTCCGCAAGGTACTTCTGCCTTGGCGATTATCCGTGTCAGTGGCCCGGAAGTTCGCTGTATTTTGCGCCAGATGTTTCACACGGAAAATCCTGTTCCCAGAATGGCGACGTTGGCGAACGTTTGTCACCCGGAAACGCACAAAAACATCGACTCGGTAGTTTTCATTTTTTATGCGGGTCCGCAGTCTTATACGGGGGAAGATTCACTCGAAGTGTTTCCGCATGGAAACCCGTTGATTGTGCGGCAATTGTTGGAAGCGCTTTGCACAATGGAAAATGTGCGGATTGCTTACCCGGGAGAATTTACCAAAAGAGCGTTCTTGAACGGCAAAATGGATTTGGTCCAAGCGGAATCCGTGGCTGATGTGATTCACAGCCAAACCGTTTCGGCGCTTGACAATGCGCATAAATTGCTGTCCGGAAAATTTTCAACGGAAATTCGGGAACTGTCGCAGCAATTGAAAAATTTATTTGCGCGGATAGAACTGGATGTGGATTTCGTAGAAGAAGAAGCGGATCCGGATGTGTTGAGTTGGAAGGGCGCAACGGTGGAAATTCGTCGCCGCGTTCAAAATCTGATTGCGCATTTTAAAAATTCCGGGGTGCTGAACAGAAAACCGAAAGTGGTTTTGTACGGTGCGCCCAATGCGGGGAAGTCCAGCTTGCTGAACGCCTTGCTGCGTGAAAACCGCGTGCTCGTCAGCGATGTCCCCGGTACCACTCGGGATTTTATCGAAGTCTCTTTGCCGCTCCCCTCTGGCGAAGTGACCCTTATCGATACCGCCGGTATTGCGGACAAATTCCAAAGTGATTTAGACAGGCAATCGATGGAAAAAAGCGCCGCGGTGATTGAATCAGCGGATTTGGCCATTTTTTTGGCGGACGCCACTCAGCGAAATTCCTGCGAATTGAACAGTCAAATGGAATGTGCGAAAGCGAATGCGCACTGGATCGTTTATTCCAAGATGGATCTGGTGAACGGATGGAATGCGCCCGAAGGGGCTTTGGCTGTTTCTTCCAAGAACAACACGGGTCTTTCGGAGCTAATCGGCAAATTGGACAAAGAGCTGTTTCCGCAGGGCGAAGTGGGCGATGAATACTGGATTACAAGCGAAAGGGAATGCGCCGCCTTGCGGGATGCGGACGCGGGTCTTGAACGGGTTCAAACGCTTTTGGAAGAAAATCCGGCTGTTGAATTGATCGCGTTTGAAATGCGTGGCGTTTTGAACGCGCTTTCTTCCATTGTCGGGGAAATTTCAAGCGAAGATGTGCTCCAAACGATATTCAGCGGATTTTGCATCGGGAAATAACGTCTAACCTTTTAACGGTTTTGGGAAATTTTCCAATATAAGCGGTAACAGGCAAACCGGAAAGAATCCCATGATTTTTGAAAGAAATTCTTCTTTGGTTCTGAAAGCCAGTCGAGATTGAAGTCACTGTCTGGGGAACCGTGATTTTTGATGTATTCCGCGTAGTTTAACAGCAAAGGGATTGTGGCTCCGTGGCGCAAAAAATGCAGAGCTTCGGAGCGTGTCCAGCGCCGTTCCAACAGTTTCCGTTTGACAAAACCGTTCTTTTCCCGGATGAGTTCCGGATAAGAAAAGAGAACTGGGCGTTCTGTATGAATCAGGGATGAAAGGGTGAATCCTTGATTCCGCAGAAATACGCTGGATCCCACTTCTAGCCGGTTTACCGTATCGTAAAAATTGTCGCCTTCTGGTTCATTCAGCAAAAATTCGCAGAAAGGCCCGATGGATTCTTTTTTGAAGAAAAGAAAAAACGATTGCAGATGGGGAGCGATTTCATTGTTTTGTGTCAGCGAAATGACGGTTGCGGAGGAATCTTCTGCCGCATGGAAAATGTTGACGAAACGGTTTTGAAAATAAACGATGGAGTCGTTTATCAAAACAAGACGTTCCCAAGTTTCGCGTCGGAACTTGGCTGTGTATTGGATGTAACGTTTCCACATGCCAAAATCGTAGCCGTGGTTTTCCGTAAAGAACAGTTCAATCTGATGCGATTTTAAAAAGGCATGGGAAGCGGCATCAAGGTCGCGTTCATTTGTCAAATAGACAACGGAAAATCCTGTTTGGCAAAGTCCTTCTAACGCATAGCGGACGTAACCGGGCAAGGCGCTTTCCGTTTGATAAGATGCGTACAGGACTTTGCGAAAGGGGGCTTCCGTCATCGTTTTTTCGAATGGATTTTTCCGGAATCGCGGCGGGAGTTTCCAAAAGAAGATTTCTTTTTGCGAGAAAATGCTTTGGACTTGCGCGGATTTTTCCGGTCTTCAAAGTCGTCCTCGCGGAGTTTTCGCGCGCTGCGCCTCGGACGCTCCGTTCGGCGTTTGTCCGCTTTGCGGTCGTTTCCGCTGACTTCTCTGATTTTGCGCCTTTCGCGTGGACGGAGATTTTCCAAATCCCGCTCATCTGGCTGAGAAACCAGTCCCAGTTCTTCTGCCGCTTCGGCCCTATCCTTTTTGGCCATTTTTGAAACTTTGCCGTCGCCGATTTTCGCTAAAATGGCAAAGTCTGCCTCGCCGCGGACGGGATTGGCCCTGAGTAGTCGCACACGGACTTTGTCTCCGCGGGCGAATGTCTTTCCGCTGCGTTTTCCGTAAACGACGCCTTTGTCCGGATTGAAAATGTAAAAATCGGAGCCGGCGATGTCGCGGAAACGGACGAGGCCCTCGGCTTGGGGATCGTTCACGCCAACGTAAATGCCCCATTCCTGAATGCCGGTCACGGTTGCGTCGAAATCTTCGCCCAGGTGCTTGTGCAAAAGCCATGTGGCGCAAACCTTGAGGGACATCCGTTCGGTCTTCTGATTTTTGACTTCGTTTGCAGAAATTTCAGAACAGACCGCGACAACGTCCCACGCCCGTTTTGCATCGGTCTCTTTGGGCGTTTGGCGGGAAAGTTCCCGGTGGCACCAAAGATCCGCATAACGGCGGATTGGGCTGGTGAAGTGGGCGTAATCTTGCCAATTCAAGGCGAAATGTCCAAAACAGTTGCTGTCGTAATGCGCCTTTTGCATACTGCGCAATATCCGCATGATGATTTCTTCTTCGCCGTTTGCCCGTTGAATCAGGTGCTGATACAGCTTGAAAATTTCCGGGTTCAGGTTCGTATCGCCTCGCCGCGGTTTTCCCAATTCCCGAAGAGAAATGGGGCTGTCCTTGAACAAATCGGGCATTTGGTAATAAAGTTCCATGATGTCTTTGGTATCGGGAGCTTCGTGGATGCGGAAAATGCCTTGCAGGTGGCGGCGTTCAAGTTCTTTGGCGCAGCATTGGTTGGCGATGAGCATGCATTCTTCAATCCAATGGTCGGATTCGTTTCCTTCGCGGGGAACGATTTTCTCCGGTTCTCCGTTCGCGTCAAATTTACAGCCGAATTCTGTACTTCCCAATTCCAGGATTCCCGTCTTGCGGCGGTTTTCCCGCAAAAGGTCGGCGACTTCCTGTAACGCTTTGACATGCGCGTCTCCGGCTTCAAGGCGTTTTACCGCCTCGCCATAAGTGATGCCCGCCGTGATGTTCACCAGGCTTTTTTTGAATTCAAAGGATTCTACGTGGGCTTGCTTGTCGAGTTCCATGAGACAGCTGAAAGCGAGTCTGTCAACGCCTTGGTGCAAAGAGCACAAATCGCTCGAAAGGCGGTCGGGAAGCATGGGAACGGCAGTCCAGGGCAGATATTGGGTAAAGCTCCGGGTCAGGGCTTCGTCATCGAGTTCCGAACCTTCGGGAACGTAATGGCTTACGTCGGCGATGTGCACGCCGAGGCGGAATCCGCCATCGGGCCGTTTTTCAACAGAGATGGCATCGTCGTGGTCCATGGCGCCATCGGGGTCGATGCAGAGAATGTAGGTTCCGCGCAAATCGACGCGTCCATCTTTCAAATCTTTTTCGGAGGGCTCTTTTTGCTTGTTCACGAATTCCATGATGGATTCGGAAAATCCCGAAGGCAATGAAGCGTCTTTGACAAATTGCGCTTTGACACCGCTCCACGAAAGTTCGCCTTCCATGGCGGAACGGTCAATTTTGGCAAGCATGGAATGCTTGAGTTTTGGATGCGGATAGAGAGTGAACGCGATGGCGTCGCCTTCTTTTCCTGGCGCTTTGCTGCGGTGCGCCATGGGGTAAATTTTCCCTGTGGCGGAATCCGTCACTTGCCACCAATCGTTTCCATCGGGAGCTAGAATTCCCCGGTGGACGCGGCCCTCGTCGTCATCGTAAGAAGCCTTTCGGCGGCTTGTGGCTGCCTTTCGGCGGTTGTCTTTTAAAGTGTTTTCGTATTTCGGTTCGCCGGTTCCCGGCGTGTATTCTTTGCTGCTTGTGCGGGCGAGGGAGCCTTCGCTCACCATTTCGGCTAAAAGCTGTTTAAATTCCAGTTTTTTGTGCTTTGTAATGCCTAATGCCCGGCGGAGTTGGCTGCCAACCATCGGCTCGTCACGAACGGCTGCGACAATCTGTTCTTTAGAGGGCAAATTTTGCATAAAAGTCTCCTTTTTACTTTTAGAAAATAGGTAAATTGGACCGTGAAAATGCAAAAAAGCGAAAAAAACGCAAAAGTCGAGCTTCGTTTTTGACGTGAGCCTCCCGAAAAGTTTTAATTGGAAGAAGAAAATAAAATTGCGCAGATTGGAATGTGTGGGCGATTCCATCTGAAGTCTGATTTCCGGCTTTTTTGAAAATGGGGGAATTTCTTTGCGAAAACGCATCCCCGTTGAAAATTCAGAGGATGCGTGCTCTTCTGTTTCGCTTTGAATGGGACGAAAATTCAGCGCAATTCCACGGGTCGGGAAATGTTCCAGCCGGCTCCGCGCAGGTTCAAAATGTATAATCCGGCATGGAATTTTTCGTTTGCGACAGTCAGCGAGTTTTCTCCCGCCGTCGCCGATATTTTCTCGGATTGCAGCGGTACGCCCGTGAGACTAAAAAGGGTCGCGTGTATGGTTCCAGACTGCGATGCGGTAAAGTGAAGATGGATGCCGCCCGAATTGGATGGGGAAATTTGCAGGGACGAAAGTTTTTTTTGAGCCGCAAAGAGTGGTGCGGTTCCTTCTGCGGAAGAACTTGAATTTTGGACAGAAGAACTGCTCCGGAAAGCCTCTTTTTGAAGAACGGTAAAAGTTCCTGTTTTGGAGTCGTTCACGGCGGCGCCGGTGGTCGTTATCGTGAACGGGTAAGTTTTAGCCGCTGCCGTGGGCGAAACTGTCCCCGAAATCACGAAACGGTTTCCGTCCAGAACGCCAGAGATGCCGTCGGGGAGTCCTGCTGCAGAAGCGCCTGTCGCATTTTCCACGGTGTAATAAAAACTGGTAATTTCTGCGCCTTGGTAAACGCTTTGTGTCGAAGAGCCGGCTCCGTGTTTTGTCAAAATTGCCTGTAGGCTGTTTGCCGAGGAGCTGGATTCTTTTGCGTCGGAAGAGGCCGCCGAAAAACTGGAAGAGGATTTCCAAACGGAAGATGACGATGGGTTTGAACTGGAAGAGGCGGGCAAGCCGATTTCGGATGCGTTCGGATCGGGAAGGTTTGCCCCCGCATAACGTTGGATGGAATCGCGCAGGGCGTAGGCTTTTTCTTGGGTTCTGACGTCGGTGATGGTCAATTTGTAGCTGGGCGTAAACGCGCTGCTGTTCGCGCCGCTTTCGGAATTGCCGTTGGTGTTTTCGGTGTAATTTCCGTTGGAATAAACCGCCGTGTAATCGCCGTTGTAAAGGTCAATTGGCTTTTTCACTCCGATGAAAATGTTGCCTTCGACGCGGAGGTCCGCTTTGTAGGCCGCCCGGACGCAATGGCTGGCGTCTTTGCTGTCGAATAAGTTGTTTGCCACGTGAACCTGGCCAAAGCGTACGCGGGGCATTCGTTCTTTGGAACCGTTTGCCCACCAGTTGTGATGGAACGTGGTTTTGAGCTTCCCTTGGTCAGAAGTCTTTTTGTCGCTGTTGCCGATGAGATTTGAAAACTGGTGATCGGAGGAGGCGCTTGTGTAGTGGAATTTGCACCAAGAAATGGTGACGTAATTGGCGCCGTTGATTACGTCCAGGTTGCCGTCTTCGCCGTCGAAAACTTCAACGTGGTCAATCCAGACGCGCGTTCCGCCTTGTACATGCATGCAGTCTCCGGCGTCTTTGTCGACTGCGCCCGCGCCTTGGACGATAAGGTTCCGGATGATGACGTTGTCGCCTTTGATATTGAGGACGGTGTTGTCTTCGTTGGTGGTCCCGGTGTAGGTTTGTTTGAGGGTGGCGCCGCGGTAACCGTAAATGGTCACGTTGGATCCGACGTCGATGGCGTTTTTTGATGCGACTGTGTAAATTCCCGGTTTGACGTGAATAGTCGCGTTTCCGGCTTCGGCATATTTGCGTAAATCGTCTACGTTATCCACGGTGACCGTCGGTTTTCCCATTCCACCCGTTGTGCCTCCGTTTTGAGTTGCCCAGCCGACTAGGGGAAGATCTGGTGCGGTTTCCGCAACCGAAATGGCGGCTCCGGCGGCGATGTAGAAAAGGATTGTTTTTAAGGTCATGCAGTCCTCCTTTTATTTTGAGAATGTTCTCAAAATTTTCACTTTACAATCTAATTCTAAATCTGGAAATGGTAAATATTATTGTATTGAGAAAGGGTTGAATTTACAAATTCTGTCGAATTTTGTTCGTTTTTGAGAAATGAGTGAAATGGAGTTTACAAACTAAACTGTGATTTTATGAAAAAATGTTCTTAAAAATGTTTTTGACTTCAATCTGGAGTGGAATTCGCCATTCGAAGCAATGCCGCCGCAATTTCCTGTTCCGAAGGGAGTTCGGCGTCTTTGGAAAAACCTTGGGGCAAACGGCGGAATCCGACATTCCGGATTTGGACGCTGAGCTTGTGGATGGCTTCGTTTGCGGGGGTGTCGTCTGCATTTTGCAGCAAATTCAGCAAAAAAAGTCCGAGTCCGCTGAGTTGGGCTGTTCGGGGCGACGCAAACAAATGCCGAAGATCGGCGTGGGTGTATCCGATGGAAAGCTCTGACCCGCGGAGGCGCACTTTGACCTGGCGTTCATGCTGGCTGCGGGGCTTTAGTCCGGGGAGCAATTCTTTGGAAAGTTCGCAAAGTGGCCTGCAGGAAAAATTTCCAAAAGGCGGAAGTGACTGTGGCGTTTCTCGCTGCGGGAATTTGGCCGCGATTTCCGCGGCGGCTGCCGTTGCGCAAACCGGTCTGTAGTTTTTCATCACGAGAACCGTGTCGGCGGCATTCAAAAAATCACCGCAAGCGCCGACGACTATCACCAGATTTACGCCCAAATTCTTCAATTCTTCCGCTCGGTCCGCCAACGGAATCAGCGGTTCGTCTTTTTCGCCGACAAGAGAACGCATCCGGGAATCCCGGATTAAAAAATTTACCGCCGAAGCGTCTTCATCGATAAAAAGGGTTCTTGCGCCAAATTCCAAGGCTTCGACAACATTTGCAGCTTCGCTGGTCGAACCCGAGGCGGAACTTGTCTTGAATTTTTCGGTTGAAACGCCGAAAGGAAGTTCTTTGACAAAGGGGGCGATTCGCGTGCCTTTGACGATTCTTCCCGGTTCCGCGGCAATCCGAACGGCGGAAGGGTCTGCGACAATCCATTCTCGACCATCACCGGGAATGTGTGGCGTGGAAGATGCTTCTAACGCTTTGAGGAGGGTGGACTTTCCATGGTAAGCGCCTCCGGCGATAATGGTGATGCCGCGGGGAATTCCCATGCCCGAAATTTTTTCCCCGAAAACGTCAAAAGTGCGTAGCAGTTCTTTGGGGGATTCAAAGGGGACCGCCGCGGGTTTTGGCAAGTCGCTTGTCCCGGATTCCCTGGGGAGAACGGCTCCGTTGGGGACGAATGCCACAAGGCCTTCTCGTTGCACCTGGGAACGCAACTCTTCGCGAAATTCCAACGTTCTGATGGCGTTTGCCGCGGCATCGCAGTCGGATTTTGAATTCAGGTAAATTGAAAGAAGTAAATCCGGGATGGTGGAGGTCAACAGTTCGGTGGCGGCGGGAACGTCGATTTGGCGCTTTTCGCCGGGGAGTTCCACCGAGAGCAGGACTTCGACTGTCGCTTTCCCGCCGTTTTCCGAAGGGCCGCCCACCCAGAGCGCGTTGCGGACCAAAACTTCTTGCCCTGGAGACAGGACGTTCACCGGGAATTTTTCGTCGGCGTGAGAATCGATTTCGGCGCGGAGTTTTCTCAGCAAAAAATCAGCCAAAGCCAGGCGTTTTAAGGGAAAATTTCCCCATTCGACGGGAATGCCCAGCGTTTCGATGGGAGCTTTGAACTTTAATCGGGATGCCGGGGCGTAAGGATCGCCTTGCACATGGACAAATTCCAGTTCGAAATCGCCGAAGTTCCAGGATTTTCCGGCGAGGCTCTTGTAGAGCCCGTAGCTTTTTCCGGTAAAAGTGCGCAATTTTTGATAGAGATCTTTCATTTGAAGACAAAAGTATAATTTGTGGGGGCTTTTTTTACACAGGAACTTCCCGCCGGGCCGAAATTCTTTGTATCTTAAAGGCGATGAACAAGGAGTTTGACTCATGAAATTTTTCCAGAGACTTTTGTCCCTTAGCGCTGTGACGATTTCTTTTTGTGCCGTAGCCGCAATGGCCGAAGAACCGCCTCCCCGCGGACAGCCGGCCAAGGTGACAATCATCACGAATCCGCCCAACAGCGAAGTTTATTTGGGTGGTGAACTTTTGGGAAAGAGCCCCATCGAAAATCGGGACGTTTCTTCTGGAAGACAAACTCTGATTGTCGTGGACCAAGGATATGAACTGGTCAACCAGCGGGTCAATATTTGGCCGAACAAGCCGAACGAATTCAATTTTGGAACGGTCATCCCCAAAGGCCACATCGAAGTGACCACGCTTCCGGGCAAGTGCACGATTTATGTGGACGGTGACAATGCGGACAAAACGGATGGCGCTCCGCTGACGGTTCACAATCTCGATGCCGGCGACCACATGGTCCGTGCGGAATGCAGCAACGGTCGTTCCGCAGAAAAGCTTGTGAAAGTCGAAGGCGAAAAGACCGTTCAAATTACAATCGACGCCCGCAAGGGAAAGAGATATTGATTGAAAAGGTTTGAAAAAAGTCCCGCATTTTGCGGGACTTTTTTGTATGGTCAAAGCAGGTATTTCTGAGAAAATTCATCGATGGGAACGGGCTTTGAATAGAGGTATCCTTGGAACGAGGAAACCGGATATTCTCGCAAAACGTCTCGCATTTCAGGAGATTCGATTCCTTCGACGCAAACTTTTGCATCAAAAGAGTTCGCCAAATCCGAAATGAATTTGATGGTGTTCCGGTCGTCTTTGCTGGACTGGATGTTCGAAACGAACTCTCTGTCTATTTTGACGCAGTCCACCGGCAATTTGCGCAAAACGTCCAAGGAAGAAAATCCGGTCCCGAAATCGTCGACGGCTAACTGGATGCCGCGTGCGCGGAGCTTTTCAAAAATGCCTTTGAGAAGTTTCATGTCGAGAAGGCGGCAACGTTCCGTCATTTCCAGGCAAAGGTTCTGCGCGGGGAAGCCTGTTTTGTCAAGAAGTCCAAAGACCATGTCGACGAAATCGGTCCGTTCAAGTTGCGCATAGGAAAGATTTACGTTCATCACGAAATTCGGATGTTTCGCCCGGATGCGGTTTCCGCATTCCATGGCCTTTCGCAAAATCCATCGTCCTAATTCCGGGAAAAGGCTGTCTTGTTCTAAAATGGGAACGAACAAAAACGGAGGAACCAAGCCGTAATCCTTGTTCTTCCAACGGATAAGGGCCTCGGCGCCGCGGAGTTCTTCTGTTTTGGCGTCGACGACGGGTTGAAAATACAATTCAAAGCCGATGCAATCGTCGACAATGCTGTCGCGAATGACGTTGAGCCGTGTCAGGCTGTTCCGGTTTTCATCGTTGATGACGTCTTTGAAAACGTAAAGTTCGCCATGATGGTTGACTTTGGATTCGTGAATCGCGTATTTGAGGCAAGAGTAAACGGTGTCCGAATCGATGTTGAAATGGTCAATGAGAACCGCACCTGCACAGAGAGAAAGGGTGAGCCTGTCGGATCCGACGTAAAACTTCTTTGCGCAAATTTCTTGCAATTCGGTGTAAATTTCTTCAAGACGGGACAAGGGTATTTTAGAAGAGGTTACGGCAAACTTGGTGCCGTCCATGCGGTAAACGGAGCAGTCTCTGCGAAATTCTTCAAGAAGCAGGGAACCGAATTTTCGCAGGGCGCGGTTGCCGAACATGTAGCCGAAAATGTCGTTTGTCCGCTGAAAGTCTTCTACGCCTATCATCAAAATGGATAGCGGCTTCTGGGCGCTGAACGCGGTCCGGATATCGTCTAAGAATCCGTAAAGGCTACGGAGGTTTGTCACTTCATCGATGTAGTTGACGCTGTCGTGATTTTTGATGGCTCCGCAAAAATATTCCGGTTTGCCGTTTTCGTCTTTGACGACGACTCCTTGGCAAACGCAGACGACGTAATCTCCGTTGCGGGTCTTGGCGCGGTATTCTAACGTATGGCTTTCTTCTTCGCCGTTGAAAATGGCATTGATGCTTTCATTGAAATAGTCGCGGTCCATGGGGTGCAAAAAGTCGCTCCAGATTCTTTGAGCGTTTTCCATGTACTCGGCGGGAAGTCCAAAAAAGTCTACGGCGGATTTGGACCACCTCGAAATATCTTGTTTGATGTCACAAACGTAAACGTATCTTCCGTTGCAAACGATGGAAAATGCTTCAAACAAGGAATCCAGTTTCGATTTTTTTTTCATAGTGAACCCTGTGTTTACTTGATTGCGACGCAGTTCCGCCCTTGATTTCGGGCATCGTGCAAGGCGTTGTTTGCTCGGATGCAAAGAGAATCAAAAGAATCTTCGGGGTGGATTTCTGTCACGCCGGCACTCAACGTTTGATAATGGGCGTCCGAAAAATCCACGGCGGCGAACGCCGAACGGATGACGTCGACAACGCGCGAAGCCTGCTCCTTGTTGGAATTTGGCAGCAGCAACAAGAACTTTTCGCCGCTCCACCGGCCCGCAGTGGCTTCTGGAGAAAGTTTTTGCAGGGATTGTTGAATCATATCGGAGAGCTTTTGAATGATCCTGTCGCCTTTGTTGAAGCCGACGGAATCGTTTATTTGTTTAAAATTGTCGATATCGATAATCGCCAGGGAGAATTTTTGCCCCTCTTTTTGGAACGTTTCCAGGGATTTTTCGACGCAGCCTTGGATGGCGTTCCGGTTTAGCAAATTTGTCTGGCTGTCCAAAATGGCGGATTGGGACAATTTCCGGTTGGCTTCTTCCAATTCTTTTGTGGCGGCATCGATAAAAGTGGCCAAACGGTTTATCATGGAAACTTTTCCCGAAAGGATTTCGCTTTGCATTTCGAAGTGGACGTTTTCGTCTTTTTTGCCTTCGCGCATGGCGCCAATGACCAACGTGACGTTGTGCTGGTTCAGGTAATCGCCTGTTTTTAAAAATTCACCAGAGGTGTAAAATCCCGAAGTCGGAGCGATGCTTTGGAACGGGAACGTTTCTTTGCTCACTTCGTCTGCGCCCCAATACGAACGCCTTGCCGCGCAGGAGAACATCTTGATGACTTCCGGCTGAAAATCGGCGATTTTTTTGCCGTCTTCCTGGACGCTGTTGAGAATGGTTTTGGGATCGCCGTAGGCGATTCGGGCGCTTACGTTTTCTTCCATGTCCGAAGTCATCGTCAGGGAACCGTCTGGGTTGCTGGCGATGGGTGCCCGTAAAATATCGATTCCGTGATGTTTGTAGAAAAATGGAAATTCTAACGTGTTGTTGAAAAAATGCTCGTCATTGGGAATGTTCAAATAACGGTAATACGCTTCGTTCGCGGGCCGTCCATCGAGTTCGCGGAGAATGCATCCGTCGGCTCGGGTGACTTTGAATTCCCGTCCCAGCGGTTTCCACCCCGTGATGAATGTGGACATGACGTTCAAATCTTCGCCGCCCATCAGTAAAAACACGACGCCTTTTTCGGAATAACCGCAAATTTTGCTGAAAACGCAGGCGTCGTTGTTGTTCAAATCGGGATTAAAGGCTCCGCCGCCGAAGATTTTGATGTCCGGGTTGATGCCGGTGAATGCATCGCAAAATTTGGTCATGGACATGCCGCGGATAGTGACCAGCATGGAAATGGCTTTGACCCATGGATTCTTGGCGAGTTCCTGTTTTAAGCTTTGCACGACAGACTCCGCCGATTCTTCTGAAATGGGGTAATGCAAAATTTTGGCTTCTGTCGTTGGGTATTCGCAAACGGTGCAAACCACTCCGATGGGGGAGTGCGAAAGTCCGCCTTCGATGATGCTGCCGTTTGTGGAACAGCCCATATACAGGGCATCCGGCATTTCTTGGTCAAAGACTTCGCAGGCATTTTCAATTTGAAGACGGTCGATGTCTTCTGCATAGCACTCGAAGATGACGCGAGAAGTGACCTTGGATTTTCTCCATTGGTTGATTTTGTCCAGTTCGCGTTTAAGCTTCCCGATGCTGGTGTATTCGAATTGAAATTGCTTCATGTAATTAATATATACTTTATCTGGGAAATCGCATCACGAATAATCCCGCTTGGAATATTCGCAGTCGGTCCGGAAAACAAAAAAAGACGGATGAAAATCCGTCTCTTTTCGAGGCAACGCTCAGACTCGAACTGAGGAATAGGGCTTTTGCAGAGCCGTCCCTTACCAACTTGGGTACGTCGCCATTTTTTCCAAAAATAAGAAATATTTTTTATTTTCCAAGATGATGTTGGGCAAACTTTCTTTAAAACGGCGTTTTTTTTGCAAGATAGCGGAATTTTGGCTGTTTTCTTTGCGAATTTCCCCGAAAAATCTGGAATTTGGGCGTGGCGCGGGCATTCTTGCGCTGTGGCACCGGGACTTGTTCGCCGCCACGGCGGCGTTCCGCGGGAAAGGCCTTGCCGCTTTTGTTTCTCCCAGCGACGATGGGGAATTTTTGGCTAAAATCGCTTCGGACTTGGGGTATCGGATTGTCCGCGGTTCAAGTTCGGCGAAATCGATGGAAATTCGGCAAATGCTCAAATGGTTGAAATCGGGAGTGCCTTGTGCGATGGCTTTGGATGGTCCGCGGGGGCCGGTCCTTGTCGAAAAGCCGGGAACGCGTTGGCTGTCGGAAAAGGCCGGGGTGCCGATTTGGATGCTGGAAATCCGTTACAGTGCGAGCATTCGCCTTTCGACTTGGGACTTTGCCCGGATTCCGCTTCCGTTTTCCAAAGTGTTTGTACAAATCCGGGAATATGCGGGGAATTCCGCCGGCTGTCAAAATTGACATTTTCTTTAATCTATTTTTGTGACATTCACTTTTCAGATGGGATGTTACTTTGATTTATTCAACCTTTGTCGCTTTTGACTTGGAAACGACCGGATTGTTGCAGAAAACGGACGAAATTATTGAAATTGGGGCTGTGAAGTTCACGGTTTATGATGATGACGGCATTGTTCGGCCAAAGGAACTGGGGGCGTTCCAGACCTTTGTCAAACCTTCGCGCATGATTCCCGATTCGGCGACCAAGGTGAACCATATTACCAATGCGATGGTGGAAGATGCGCCATCGGTTAACGACGCTCTCCGAAAATTCACCATTTTTTGTGGGCAATCTGCCATTTTGGTGGCGCATAACGCGGACTTCGATACGGGATTTCTGCACGAAGCCTATACGAAACATCCTCAATTGTTGCCGGGAAATCCGATTGTCGACAGTCTCCGCATTTCGAAATCCATTTTGCCGGAGCTCAGCAGTCACAAATTGGGCGCGTTGGCGCACATGTTTAGCCGCGACAAGGGGCAGATCAAATTGAACATTGACAATTCCGAAATGCACCGTGCCGTTTACGATTGCCGGATGCTGATGGAAGTTTTTGTCGCGTTGCTCCGCCGCCGAATCCGCCGGGATGATTGGGATATTTCGCGCATTTTGAATTGCATCATCAAAAACGGATCGTCGCCGGCGTATCTAACCAAAATGAAGTAATCCGCGGCAAGTTATTCAAAGTCGATTCCGTAAAAGACGAGGTCGTCTATCCAAAATTCGCCACCGGCACCGCCAAAGATGGAAACATTGGTCACGTGACTTTTAACGGATTCCCATCCGATGTTGCCGCCGATGCTGTCTGGCGGCAAAAGGGATGTTGGAGTCATGACATAACGGGTCCAGGTGGAATCGATTTCAAAATGTTGCCAGGATTTTCCGTTTTTGACGTATGCGAGCGAAAATTGCAAAACCCGATCCGGTTTTTGAACGGAATTGACTCTTTTTTGCACCAGGCGGCGAAATTCTTTGGCCATTTCCGTTAAATCGTCAAAGCCGGCTTTGTCGACAGAAAGTGTGAGTGTGGAAACGTTCCGCTCTTCGGCGGGGATCCACCAGTTTTCCAAAAACTTGATTTCGGCATTTTGCAGACTGTGGCGTTCCACGTCTTGCAGGGCGATGGCTTTTGCCATCAGTTCTGTTTTTTGTTCAGGGTCCTTGGATACGTTTGAAGAATAAAGCAAGCCGAAGGTTTTCAATTGCGTGTGCGGGCTGGTGGTGCTTTTTCTGTAAAACGCGGTATAAGTAGCTGGAATCCAATCCCAGTTTTTCGCCCATCATGCGGTAAGAGTAAAAAGGCATTTCCTTTTTGCGTTTTTCGTAAAACGAATTGAGAAGGTCCCGGTAGTCTGATGTTTCCGAAAAAAAGTCCATAATTGTAAAATACAACTTCCAAAGCGCGTGTGGAATTCGCCGCGAACATTCTTCTTGGATTTTTTGTCCATGCGGAGAAGCGTTTTGTCGGTTGCGGAACTAGGCCGGGGAAAATGTTTGCCGTGCTTCAAGAAGACTTTCGCTTGATTTCGAAAAGGCGTTTCTGTTTTGCGCGTGACCTTCCTTTCTGCGAAAACATCCCGCCTTTGACGTGGAAACCGGGCGAAATTCACCCCATCGGCAGAAAAGGTTTTCGTTTGAAATCCACCCCATTCAACGCGTTTTTGACACCGCCCTTTTTGAAAGGGCGAAAGCCCGTTGGTGCTCTTTGGGAATAACAAAAAAGCCACCCCGGCGGGGCGGCTTTTCAATCGCTGATTGGAATTACTTGAGGGAGCTAACTTGCACGTCCCAGCTTTGACCGTTCAAGGCAACGCGGTAGGTGTTTGTCGCTTGGACCTTCATGCCGGCGGTGTTGACGGCAGCCGGTTTGGCAGCGGCCGGAGCCGGGGCGTTCGGATCTTTTTTGGGAACGCCGATGTGACGGTTGCCCTTGAGGAAGTCGATGCCCTTGTTGCCGCCCTTGGTCTGGAGGCAGCCGGTGATGAAAATGTTTTCATCTGTGACGGGGAGGTTGTTTTCTTCCAGGAGCTTCTTTGCCTGGGGAATGCCCGGTTCGATGATTTCGGCGGCGCACTTGACTCCCGGATGCACTTCGGCAAACGGTTTTTTGCCCATCTGTTCGGCGGCGATTTTCACCAATTCCGGATCCGGTTCGCAGGGCGTCTTGCCCAGGTAACCGAGGAGCATGTTGCCGTAACCTTCGGTGATTTTGTGCCAGGTGTCAAGTCCTTTGCTCTTGTTTACCGTGTTCACGTAGGCCTGTTGGAAGTAATACTGGGAGACCGGCGTCACGGAAGAAGCGAAACCTCCGCGGCGGACGCATTCGGACATATTCGCAATGACCTGCGGATACAGATGGAATGTGTGCGTTTCGCGCATCATCAGGGTGTTGGCGGTCAGGGCGCCTCCCGGCATCGGGGAGAAAATCACGTCCGAAGAAATCTGGCGGGATTCTGGCGGGAAGTTGTAATCCTTGAGGCATTCCACGGCGACATTGTTCGCTTCCATGAGTTTGGGTATGGAATTGTCGTCGACGATGCCGTCTTCGCCGAGGGCGAGTGCGAAATCGGTGCCTTTCAAAGCGTGGTACATGCTGAAGAGGTCGGGTTGGGAAGTTCCGCCGGAAAGCGGTTTGCGGGCGAGGTCAATGCCGTCTGCGCCACCTTCGATCGCCGCCAAGTATTGGCTGAGTCCCGTGCCGCATGTTTCGTGAGAATGGATGCGGAGTTCGACGTTTTCGCCGAGAAGTTTGCGGGCGCGTTTGAACGTTTCGAACACTTTCCGCGGATTGGCCGTGCCGGATGCGTCTTTGAAACAGACTGATGCGAAAGGAACGCCGGCATCCAAAATGCTCTTGAGCACTTTTTCGTAAAATTCCGGATCGTGCGCGCCTTTGCAGCCGAGCGGAAGCTCCATCATGGTGACGACAACTTCGTGTTCGAGGCCTGCATCCGTAATGCACTTGCCCGAATAAATCAAGTTGTTCACGTCGTTCAGCGCGTCAAAGTTGCGGATGCGCGTCATGCCGTGTTTCTTGAACATTTTGGCGTGCAGGTCAATCATGTCGTAAGGCTGAGGCGCGAGAGCGACGACGTTGATGCCGCGGGCGAGAGTCTGCAAACGTGCTTTGGGACCGACCGTTTTGCGGAACGTGTCCATCATGTCAAAAGCGTCTTCGCCGCAATTTTGGTAAAGAGCCTGGAATCTGGCGCCGCCGCCCGCTTCAAAATGGGTGATGCCCGCCGCTGCTGCCGCTTCTACTGCCGGCATAAAGTCTTTTGTAAAAACGCGTGCTCCGAAAATGGACTGGAAGCCATCGCGGAAAGAGGTATCTTGGAAAAGGATTTTCTTTTTCATCGGTGTTCCTATGGGGGAATCGTCCCCCCTGTCTGAGGGTCTAAAATTAATCTTCCATAATATATAAAAGTTGGGCGATTTTCATTTTAAAAATTCAGATTTTGATGATGAATGGACGGAGCCGAAGTTTTCGTCTGGGAGAACTTGGACGGTGAAATTTTAAAGGACAACTCTTTGAAAACGCACAACAAGAATTGGCGTTGCAAGCTCTGACGGAGCGGGAAATTTGTGGGGGAAACCTTTTGTGGGCTGTTACAGCTCTTCTAAATTGGAGTCATCTTCTGTGGAGCAATTCGGAGAATCTGGGTGGTCGGTGCATTCATCGCTCGTCTCTGCGCCTGTGCCCGAATCGCTGCTGGAACTGCTGCAAGCGGAAAATGTCAAAGCGGTAGCGGAAAAAATCAAAAATGCCCAAATGAAAAATTTATTCTTCATGCTGTTATTATAGATTTTTTTGCGGAGAAAACCGTGTAAATTCTGAATTACCAGAACGCTGCCGTTTGGATTTTTGGGCAAGTGGGCTGGCAAATGGGCGAATTAGGAGTGCCTCAAAGCCCTGGACTCCGAGATGTGAAAATAAAAGCTATTTTCAGCGGGAGATGAAAACGTTACAGCTACCGCTCCCCGATGATTTCCATGTGCACCTGCGCCAAGGAACGTTGTTAGAAAATTATGCGAAAACGGTTGCCCGGGAATTTGGGCGCGTTTTGGTGATGCCCAATACGGTTCCGCCGATTGCGGATGCGGAACGGGTTGTCGAATACAGTCGCCAGATTCGTTCGGTGGCGCCTTCGCTTGAACTGCTGATGACGTTCAAATTGAACGCGCGGATGTCTGCTGAAGATTTGGCGCAAATGCAGCGGGCCGGAGCCGTGGCAGGGAAATATTACCCCGCAGGAGTCACGACGAACAGCGAAGACGGCGTGTCGGACTTTGAATCGATATTCCCTGTGGCGGCGGAAATGGAAAAGTTGGGAATCGTCCTGTGCGTGCATGGCGAAGAACCGGCAGCCTTTTGCCTGGACCGCGAAAAAATATTTATCGACCGGGTACGGATTTTGGCGGAAAAATTCCCCAGACTGCGCATTGTTTTTGAACATCTTTCGACGAAAGCCGCTGTCGACGCCGTTTTGAACATGCCGGAGAATGTGGCGGCGACCATCACGGTGCATCATCTGTTGCACACGTTGGACGACATTGTCGGCGCGTCTCTTTCGCCGCACCATTTTTGCAAACCGCTCCCCAAACGTCCGGAAGACCGCGAAGCGCTCCGCGCGGCGGCTTTTAGCGGAAATCCCAAATTCTTTTTCGGCTCGGATTCTGCTCCGCATGCGAAAGAAAAAAAAGAATGCTGCTGCGGGGCGGCTGGCGTTTACTCGGCGCCCGTTGCGCTCCCCGCCCTTATCCAGATTTTTGAAGAAGCGGGGCATTTGGGCAGATTGGCGGATTTTGTCGGCGGCTTCGGGGCGGATTTTTACCGGATTTCCCGTCCGCAAAAGAAAGCCGTGTATGTGGAAGAACCGTGGACCGTGCCCGAATCGGTTGACGGGGCTGTGCCGCTTTTCGCCGGAAAAACGTTGAAGTGGAAAAAACGGGAAGTTTGATTTGGGCTTGCAAAAAACTTTGCAATTAACAAAAGTTTACAAACACCCGAAAAGTCGGCGTGTATCCTAAATTTGAAATAACCATTTTCTTTAGAGGATTTTATGAAAGGTTTAATTTCCCTGGTGGCGGTGTCGCTTGTGGCGGGCAGCGCGTTCGCCCTTCCCAAGGCGACGGAGTTGGTTTCCAAAATGGGCTTTGGCATCAACATTGGCAATACGATGGAAGTTCCCATCAGCGAAGCTTGCAAGGATATGTCCTGCTGGGGAAACGCTCTTCCGACAAAGGCTTATGTCGATTCTCTGAAGGCTGCTGGTTTCAGTTCCGTGCGGATTCCGACGGCCTGGTATACGCATGCCGACGTTTCGACGGGGACGATTCATGAATCCTGGCTGGATTCGGTGAAAACAGTCGTGGATTATGTGGTGGATAACGGCATGTACGCTTTTGTCAACAGCCACTGGGATACGGGCTGGCTCGAAGACAACGTGATGATTCCCGGAATAACGTCTGTCAGCGAAACGGGAAAATTCAGCGGGGATACGGCGAACGTCAACCGGTTGCAAAAACTCTTTTGGACGCAAATTGCGAACAAATTCAAAAATTACGATGAACACGTCTTGTTTGGCAGCGCGAACGAACCGGGCGTGAACGATGGCTGGCTCTCTTCTGGACAGGTTCCTTTTGACGAGGCCCGCATGGCGTTGTTGAAGCGTTATCACGAAACGATGATTGCCGCAGTCCGTGCCACGGGTGGAAACAATGAGACCCGTACGATTGTCGTGCAATCTCCGCGGACGGATGAATCTTTGATGCACGCGCTTCTCAAGGGCGACATGCCTTCGGATCCGGCGGGAGAAGGTTACTTGATGGCGGAATTCCACTTTTATCCGTATCAGTTTTCGTTGATGACCGAAGATGCGGACTGGGGAAATTGCTTCTATTATTGGGGAAAAGACAACTATTCGACGACAGATGCCGAGCATAACGCCAATTACAGCAAGGCGGAGAAAAAGACGGTTGAAAATCAATATGCGGGGGAAGCTTACACGGACTCTGTCTTTGCCATGTTGAATGCGGATTTCGCCGCCAAAGGCATTCCGGTCGTAATCGGCGAATATGCGGCGATTAAACGGATGAATTCCATCTCTGACTCTGCCAATCTCCGTTTGCATTTGAAGTCCCGGGCGGCGTGGTACAAGCGCGTCAATGAACTTGCCAAACAGTATGGATTTGTCACGTTCGCATGGGATACCGGAGCGGAAGGCGTCAACGACAATACGATTATCCGCCGCCAATCGGAAACGGTTGGAAGCATCATGGATTACGACGTGTTGAACGCAATGCGGATTGCCTATGGGCTCGATTCTTTGCCTTACAGCAACATTGATTCTTTGGTGGGATGGGCTGGCGATAGCGAAAACCGCGTTTTGAAAATCACTTATACGAGCAAACAGTCGGATTCTTCTGATGTGGGAACGATGACTGTTACCGTTGGCGGAAAGGATTGGAGCAATTATTGCGCCGTGGATTTTTACGCCAAAGTCGACGTGAAGTCGGAAGGCCCTGCTGCAGGGGAAACTTATGGTTGGACTTCGCTCAGTTTCTTCGCCATGAGCGGAGAGTGGGAGTGGACGGATTACAATTTCGCGGAAAGTGACATTTCGAAAACGTGGAAACATTACACGGTTCCCTTTGGCGCTTCTGGCATCAGCTTTGACAACCAGAAAAAAGTCATGGCGATTGGCGTCAACCTTTATGGAACGCAGTTGAGCGGCAACATTTTCATCGATGATATCACCTTGCTGAAGTGCGACAATTCGGGAAGAGATACCTTGGCGAATTTCAACAAGGCTGTTCCGGAACTCAGCGGGATTGCTTCTGGGGAACTCGTCTCTTCGAAGACGACCAGCGTCAAGCCTTTGCGCGTTGCCACGGCGAACGGCTTGAATGTGAACGTTGTTCCGGGTGTCGTAAACGCCAGGTTTGACGTTCCTGCTGCAGGAATGGCGTCGGTGACGCTTTTGAATTCCATGGGGCAGACGGTTGTGAGAAAAACGGTCAGTACGCGTTCCGGTGTGAACAGCGTCCAGCTTTCCACGGGATTCCGCGGCACGGGATTCCTCGTTGTCAAACAGGGCAATTTGCGTTACACGGCGAAAATTCGCCTGCAATGAGTCGAATGAAATTTTGTTGACTTTCGAAAGACCCGGCTGTTCATCCGGGTCTTTTTAATGTTTTGCCATCGATATTCAACAAGGAGGCTTTATGCTTTTTATCGATTTGGCAAAAGAATACCTGAAAGAAGACGCCGAAGAACTCGCTCCGCTGACGGTCAGCACGTACCGCTGGAATTTGCGAAAGGTGGAACTGTTTTCTCCGGGGCTTCCTGTGGAAGGGGTGGATGTGGAATTCATCCGCGATTACCGAAAACATCTTGTGGAGTGCGGAAATAAACCGGCGACAATCAACAAGGCGCTTTCTGTTCTGCGGATTTTTACGCGCAAATTTGTGAGTGATGGGCGGCTGCCCAAAGATCCGTTTGAAAAAATCAAAATTCCGCGGGTTTATTCGAATCGGGGCTTTTTGAATTTGGAAGAACTCAAAAGCCTTTACTTGAATTTTTTTGACAATGAAGGTGTTTTGACCGAAATGGAGGGGGAATCCGTGCGGGTGTTCCTGTTCTCGTGTTTTACGGGGCTGCGGTTCAGTGATTTGCGGACGCTGGAATGGCGGGAAGTGGTGAATGGGAAAATTCTCAAACGGATGCACAAAACGGGCGATCCCGTTTACATTCCGATTCCTGCCCAAGCGAGGCTTTTATTGCCCCGCAGGGTGGATGGCTGCATCTTTCGCATTCCGGACAATTCGACGTTCAACAAAAGGCTCCGCCGGGCTGTCCGGAAACTGGGCGTTTCACGGTATGTGCACTGCCACATGGCGCGGCACACGTTCGCGACGACGTGCATTACCATCGGAATTCCGCTACCGGTCACGAGCAAGCTGTTGGGGCACCGCAACTTGGAAACGACTCTGATTTATGCGAAGTTTGTCGATGTCCTTTTGGACAAAGAAATGAAAAAATTCGACCGGCTGAAGTGAATTTCTGTAAAATTATACAAAAACAATTAAAAAAGTAGGAATTAGCCTTGCCAATCCAGAATCTTCGATTTAAATTATTTGAAAATTCCCGTGGAACCCAATACAAGGAGGTGTCACCATGGCGAAAGTGAATCAAATTACGGATCTTATCGGAAACACTCCCCTGGTCCGCATCAACAAGTTGAACGACGGCGAAGCCGAAGTTTATGTCAAAGTGGAATCGTTCAATCCGCTTTCAAGTGTCAAAGACCGCGTTGCGCTCGCGATGATTGAAGCGGCGGAAAAAGACGGAAAGTTGAAAAAAGGCTCCGTCATCATTGAACCGACCAGCGGAAACACGGGCATAGGGCTCGCTTATGTGGCTGCAGTCAAGGGTTACCGCATCATCCTCACCATGCCGGAAACTATGAGCGTGGAGCGCCGCAAACTCCTCGCCGCCTTGGGCGCGGAACTGGTGCTGACCGACGGCAAATCGGGCATGAAGGGAGCTATCGCGAAAGCTGCCGAGCTTGCCGAAAAAACGCCGAATTCCTTTATCCCGCAGCAATTTGAAAATCCGGCGAATCCGGATGTCCATTTCCGGACGACAGGACCTGAAATCTGGAAAGACACCGAGGGCAAAGTCGACGTTTTCGTTTCTGCGGCAGGAACGGCGGGAACGGTGACAGGCGTTGGCAAGTATCTGAAAAGTCAAAACAAGAATGTGAAAGTCGTCGTTGTGGAGCCGGATTCTTCGGCGGTGCTTTCTGGACAGCCGGCGGGACCGCATAAAATCCAGGGCATCGGCCCGGGATTTGTCCCCAAAGTTTACGACCCGGCGGTCATTGATGAAATTTATTTGACAAATGACGTCAAGGCGGGGACCATTGCGCGCCGTGCTGCAAAAGAAGAGGGCCTTTTGATAGGGATTTCTTCGGGGGCGGCTCTTGAAGCGGCGTTGACGATTGCGAAACGCCCGGAAAATAAAGGAAAGACGATAGTTGCGCTGCTCCCGGATACGGGTGAACGTTATCTTTCGACGTGGCTTTTCGAAGCTTAATCCTTTTGAATGCTTCAATGCGGCTTCACTTTGCAAGTGAGGCCGTTTCTTTTTTATGGGGAAATTTTTCTGATGAATTTACCGTTGGGGAAGTTTATTTATTTTTTAGGAAAACGAAAGGAATCAAAATGATAGACAACAAAAAAGAACAAGAACGGGCGGAGCTTCATCGCGTCATTTGGAATATCGCCAACGACCTTCGCGGGGCGATTGATGGCTGGGATTTCAAACAGTATGTACTTGGGATGCTGTTTTATCGATACATTTCCGAAAATTTGGTCAATTACATCAACGAAAATCAGTGGGCTTCTGGAGAAAAGGATTTTGATTACGCAAATTGTTCGGATGAAGACGCAAAAGATATTCAGGGCATGGTAGTTGAAGAAAGAGGTTTTTTCATGTTGCCCAGTCAACTTTTTGGCAATGTGTTGAAACGGGCGGATAAAGATGAAAATCTCAACATGACTTTGGAAAAGGTTTTCAAATTTGTAGAGGGTTCGGCGAAAGGGACGGCTTCTGAAGAGGATATCGCGGGCCTTTTTGACGATTTTGATGTAAACAGCAACAAGCTGGGAAAAACGGTTGCGCAAAAGTGTGACAAGTTGGTTAAACTGATGCGCGGTGTTGCCGAAATGAAGCTGGGCAATTATCAAGACAATACGATTGATGCGTTTGGGGACGCTTATGAATTTTTGATGGGAATGTATGCGAGTAATGCGGGAAAATCAGGTGGAGAATATTTTACGCCGCAAGAAGTCTCCGAGTTGCTGGTGCGCATTGCCGTTTATGGAAAAAAGAAAATCAGAAAGATTTACGACCCTGCGGCGGGTTCGGGCTCGTTGCTGTTGAAAGCACGTAAAATTTTAGGTCCCAATGGCGTTCGTCAAGGTTTTTATGGGCAGGAAATCAACTTGACGACGTATAATCTTTGCCGTATCAATATGTTTTTGCACGATGTCGCCTACAATGAATTTGACATAGCCCTGGGTGACACGTTGACGTCTCCAAAACATTGGGACGATGAACCGTTTGAAGCGATTGTTTCTAACCCGCCTTACAGCGTCAAGTGGGACGGGGACAGTGACGCGACGTTAATAAACGATCCGCGTTATGCGCCTGCGGGAGTTCTTGCGCCTAAATCAAAAGCGGATTTGGCTTTTGTCATGCATGCGCTCAATTGGCTTTCGACGGATGGAACAGCTTCTATCGTCTGTTTTCCGGGGATTATGTATCGCGGCGGTGCAGAAAAGAAAATCCGGCAATATCTTGTGGACAACAACTTTGTGGATGCGATTATCCAACTTCCGGAAAATTTGTTTTTTGGAACGTCCATTGCGACTTGTATCATGGTGTTGAAAAAGAACAAGGTCGATGGGAAAATTCTCTTTTTGGATGCGAGTCGGGAATGTGTAAAAGTCACCAATTCCAACAAGTTGACTCAGGAAAACATTGAAAATATTGTAAATGGTTGGGTGAATCGCAAAGACAAAAAGTATTTTGCGAAGTTGGTACGCAACAATGATGTCGCCGAACAGGACTACAACCTTTCCGTGTCAAGCTATGTGGAAGCCAAAGACACCCGCGAAAAAATCGACATCAAAGTCTTGAACAAAGAAATTTCTGAAATTGTCGCACGGGAAGATGTTTTGCGCAAGGAAATAGACAGAATTGTCGCGGAGATTGAAGGGGGAAACTCTTAACTATGGAAAGAAAGTGAACAATAGAATTGAATTTTTAGTGTATAAGATGCAGACAAAAAAGACTGCTATGGTCCTTAGCACTGCAAAATGCTGGAGAAAGGATTACGTGGCTTACGATAAAAATATATGCTATAATTAGAAGCAGGAGAAGCCTATGACTTTTGTAAAAGAAAAAGCCGTTGCAATGATTGAGTCGCTTTCTGATGAAAATGTGGAGTTTGTGATAAAAATAATGCAGAATCTTTCTGACAAAACGGACGAGGAAGCCAAAAATCTTTCGCGCCGAAGAAAAGCAAGCCTTGATTTGCAACAGTTCCGGGGAAAACTGAATGCGGACTTTGACTATAAAAAAGAACTTTCGCAATGGCGGGACGAGCGTTATGGTGATTCTTATTGATACAAACATTGTGATTGATTATCTTGCCGGAAGAGCGAGTTTTGTGTCCGCTGAAAAAATCATAGACAATTATTGCACAGAAGGAAAGGTTCAGGGATTTATTGCGGCGAATGCAGTCCCTGATATTTTTTATATTCTTAGAAAAGATTTTTCGCAGGTAGAGCGCAGGCGGATTCTTCTTGATTTGCTTGATATTCTTGACGTGGTTTCTGTTGACAAGCATAAAATTATTGAAAGTCTGAATGAAGAAAAGTTCACAGACTTTGAAGACTGCATACAGTCAAAATGCGCCGGTGAAGTCTTTGCGGATTATATAATCACAAGAAACTCAAAGGATTTTTCAGAAAGCAAAACTCCCGTTGTTTCTCCTGATGATTTTGTAAAACTTATGGAACAAGCGTAATGTCAAAACTAGACCTGTCTGCCGACAAGGCTGGCGAACTGATAAAAGAACTTTGTTCGGACTAATCAACTGACAATGCAGGCGGAAGGAAAAGTGGCTAAAACTCGAAATTTAAAGTAGAATATATAAAAAGTCGAAAAAAGAAAATGAAGCAAATAAAGGAAACCATACACGCACAAGGAATTGAGATCGGCATTTACACGACCGATTTTGAAAATGAGTTCATCTCACTTACGGACATTGCACGTTACAGAAGTGCAGATCCACGAATTACAATTCATACTTGGCTTCGTGGTCGTGATATTGTTGAATTCTTAGGGCTTTGGGAAACTCTGCATAATCCAGATTTTAAACGTAGCGAATTCGATACGTTTAAAAGTGGCGCAGGAAGCAATGCATTCACGTTTTCTATCAAAAAATGGAATGATGAACTGAACGGAAAAGGAATAATCACAAAGTCTGGACGTTATGGCGGCGGAATTTTTGCTCATAGTGATATCGCCTTGGAATTTGCATCATGGCTTTCGCCAGAGTTTAAGTTGTACATCATAAAGGATTATAAGCGTCTAAAGTCCGATGAAAACAGCCGCCTTTCGTTGAATTGGAATCTTAACCGTGAACTTTCAAAACTCAATTACAAAATCCATACTGACGCAATAAAACAAAATCTGATTCCGACCGAACTTACTCCGCAGCAAAAATCTTATGTTTATGCGGACGAAGCCGATATGCTGAACGTTGCTCTTTTTGGGATGACGGCAAAAGAATGGCGGGTAAAAAATCCAAATAAAAAAGGAAATGTCCGCGACGATGCAACAATAAGCCAGCTTTTGGTTCTCGCAAATCTTGAAAGTTATAACGCTATTTTGATTGAACAAAAAATTGACCAGCCAAAACGCCTTGAACTTTTGCGTCAAACCGCAGTCAAGCAACTTACAACAATTTCTGAACTTGAAATTCCTGTTTCGAACTTTTCAAATTTGCAAATCGGAGAACTGTAAAATGACAAAACTAGATGAACTGATAAAAGAACTTTGTCATGGGTGGAGATAAATTATGCAAAATGAGGCAGTCGTACAAACAAACATAGAAAACAAAATTCTCACAATCAGAAATCGGCAGGTTATGATTGATCGTGATTTGGCGGAATTGTACGGCGTTGAAACAAGGCGCTTGAATGAGCAGGTCAAGCGCAATATTGAAAGATTTCCCGAAGAATTCTGTTTCCAGCTGACAGATAAAGAGTTTAATTTCTTGATGTCGCAAAATGCGACTTCAAGTTGGGGCGGAACCCGAAAACTTCCTTATGCCTTTACAGAGCATGGCGTCACAATGCGGCATTTGTATCACATTGGAGCGAGTTTAAAAGATTTGGGCAAAAAATGCTTTGCTTTTGACACTTTGGACTCTTCATTGATTCCGCTGATTTTGAAAAATGTTTAACGGAGACCTGGAAAATGACCAAACTAGATGAACTGATAAAAGAACTTTGTCCGGAAGGCGTAGAATACAAGACGCTGGGGGAAGTGTGTGAAATGCAAAGAGGAACTTCTTTAACAAAAGCAAATTCTGTTGAAGGAGAATATCCTGTAATTTCTGGCGGAAAAGAGCCAGCGTTTTATTGCAATCAATACAATCGTGATGGAGAAACAATAACTGTTGCAGGAAGCGGAGCTGGTGCGGGCTTTGTTCAATATTGGAATGAAAAAATTTTTGTTTGTGATGCGTTTTCGGTAAAAGGGAAAGAAATCCTCAAAACAAAATTTGTTTATTACTGTTTAGCAAGTCTTCAGGAAAAAATTTATGCTACAAAAAAAGGTGGTGGAGTTCCTCATGTTCATATATCAAGCATAGAAAATTTCCAAATCCCCGTTCCGCCTCTCGCTGTGCAAAAAGAAATCGTGCACATTCTGGACAAATTTACGTCGCTTACAGCGGAGCTTACAGCGGAGCTTACAGCG
>CAYNID010000003.1:0-120078 GCA_964397425.1 uncultured Fibrobacter sp. | reverse complement strand
GCTTACAGCGGAGCTTACAGCGGAGCTTACAGCGCGTCGCGCACAGTATGAATACTACCGCGACGCGCTGTTGACGCCGCCGTTTATTTATGGATATGGGGAACACACGGATTTGTTCGCGCCTAACGGCACTCACGATAAAGAGCGGAAATCGTTAGATTTGAGCAAAGCCGTTTGTGAATACAAGAAGCTTGGGGAGATAGCGACTTTTACTTATGGGTATACAGACAAAGCAAAGGATAGTGGCAATGCTCGATTTATTCGTATTACAGATATAAATGATGATGGTGTTTTAAATCCCAAGGATGCAAAATATGTTGATCTATCTCCTGAAAATGAAAAATATCGTGTGAAAGCAGGAGATTTACTTATGGCAAGGACGGGTGCAACATTTGGGAAAACTCTATATGTTCCAACTGATGAACCTGCTGTATACGCTTCTTTTTTAATAAAGATTTCTTTGGACAACTCTGTAATACTAAACCGTTTTTATTGGCATTTTTCAAAATCAAATCTTTACTGGAATCAAGCAAATAATTTGGTTTCAAAAGGCGGTCAGCCTCAATTTAATTCAAATGCTTTATGCCGAATTCAAATCCCTCTTCCTCCGCTCCCCGTGCAGCAGCGCATTGTGAACGTGCTGGACAACTTTGACGCAATCTGCGCCGACCTAAAAATCGGGCTGCCTGCGGAAATCGAGGCGCGAAAAAAACAATACGAGTATTACCGCGATTTGCTCTTGAGCTTTGAACCTGTTGGCATGATTCTTGCGCAAGCAAGCAAGCAAGCAAGCAAGCAAGCAATAATTAAACTGTTCCAGTATGTGTTTGGGTATGTGGAGGTGCGCCTGGGAGATGTGGCGACAGATATTTACAGAGGCTCAGGAATTACAAGAAGTCAAGTTACAGAAAACGGAATTCCTTGTGTTCGTTACGGCGAGATTTACACAACTTACGGAGTCTGGTTTGATAAATGCAAATCCCATACGCAACTTTCTGAAATAGCAAGCCCTAAATATTTTGAGCATGGCGATATTCTTTTTGCAATAACAGGAGAAAGCGTTGAGGATATTGCAAAATCTACGGCTTATGTCGGAAATGAAAAATGCCTTGCCGGCGGAGATATTGTAGTTCTAAAGCATAATCAAAATCCTAAATATCTTTCTTATGCGCTTTCTACCCTTGAGGCACAAAAACAAAAAAGTAAAGGAAAAATAAAAAGCAAAGTTGTTCATTCTAGTGTTCCATCAATATCTGAAATTACGATTCCGCTTCCGCCTCTTTCAGTTCAGGAGTGCATTGTAAAAATCCTTGATCGGTTTGACTTTCTCTGCAACGACATTTCTGCAGGAATCCCCGCGGAAATTGAGACGCGCAAAAAACAATATGAGTATTACAGGGATTTGCTTTTGAATTTCAAGAAGAAAAAGTAAAGTGGTTGGGCTGAATGGTCTACAAAGCTGATAAGATACTTTAATGTTGTTAATCTGTTATTAAATATTATTATATATTCATATGTATAGAAAATCGCTATTGGACGCACGACCTCAATTAAAGGATGTTGTTTTATGAAAAAAATTTCAGAGATGTCCGCAGATGAGTTGAATAAAACCTTGATCAATATGCTGAAGGGGTTTGATTCTATGCCTGTTTCTCAAGAATCCGCCATAGATTCGCAAGGAAATTTCAAAAAGTTCTCGCTATACGAGGATTTTGATATTGCTTATGCTGTAAATGCGACAACTCGCTAGATGGAGGGGGTATGCCTAATTGGAATGAAGTCTTAACAGAAATTCAGAATTGCGAACGGAAGAATGCTTTGGACTTTGTCCGTCGAAATCACTTGAAAAATTTTTCCGAATATCGCAAACGAAATACCATAGCTTATTATTCTGGATGGCTTCAAAAAAGCGGAAGTGCAAAAACAGCCATAAATGATGACGACAAAAATGGATTAATGGCGACCATCGACAAGATGGATAGAAAACTAGGTCTTGATTTAATTTTACACACGCCGGGAGGTGACATCGCTGCAACGGAATCAATCATTGATTATTTGCAACGTATGTTTGAAGGAAACATACAGGCGTTTATTCCGCAGTTGGCGATGTCGGCGGGAACCATGATCGCTTGCTCGGCCAAATACATTTATATGGGGAAAGAATCCAGCATTGGTCCCATTGACCCTCAATTTGGGGGAATCCCATGTCATTCCATATTAAAAGAATTTGAAGACGCCATTGCAGCAATAAAGAAAGATCCCGGCTCGCTTCCTGCATGGCAATGCATTCTGAGCAAGTATCATCCAACACTTTTAGGTGAATGTAAAAAAGCAATTGAACTTTCAAGTGAAATAGTCCAAAATCAATTGGAACGCATTATGTTTGCTGATGATAAGGACAATAAAATTAAGGCAAAAGCCGTAATAGACAAGTTGAATGAACACGAAAGTACAAAGGTTCATGCGAGACACCTTTCTATCGATGCTGCAAAAGAATGTGGATTGAAAATTCTCAATTTGGAAGATGATCCACGATTGCAGGACTTGCTTTTAACCGTTCATCATTGCTATATGCACACCTTTGCCAATTCTGCTGCTGTGAAAATTGTAGAAAACCAAGATGGAATTGCTGTTGTTACTATGGCGGGAATTCCGCAATAGATGAAAATGTATAAGACTGTAGCCCAATCAAGTGAATCTACCGTAGTCGCCGAATACAAGCCCGTTCGTTCCAAAGCGAATGCCTATCAGAGCGAAGCGGATTTAGAACGGGAGTTTGTGAAACAGCTCAGAGCGCAGGGATATGAATATGTTTCCATCAAATCGGATGCGGATTTAGTGGCGAATTTGCGCCGCAAAATTGAAGAATTGAACAGCTATCAGTTCAGTGACGAAGAATGGGAGCGTTTTTACAAACAGGAACTGGCGAATGCGAATCAAGGAATTGAAGATAAAACGGCGACAATCCAGGAAGATTGCGTAAAAACGTTCAAGGATGATAAAGGGCTGTCGAAAAACATCACGCTGATTGACAAAAAGAACATTCACAATAACAGTCTCCAGGTCATCAATCAATATGTCATCGGCGAAAAGCAGGGGGCAAATTACGACAACCGCTACGATGTGACTGTTTTGGTAAACGGATTTCCGCTTGTCCATGTGGAGTTGAAACGCCGGGGAGTTTCCATCAAGGAGGCGTTCAACCAGATAAACCGTTATCAGCGCGACAGCTTTTGGGCGGGGACGGGACTTTTTGAATATGTTCAGATTTTTGTGATTTCCAATGGGACGGAAACCAAGTATTATTCCAACACGACAAGGGATGGGCATTTAAAGGAAGCGTCTCATTTTAAAGGTCGTTCAAAGACCAGCAACAGTTTTGAATTCACCAGTTACTGGGCGGATGGAAACAACAGAAGCATCCGGGATTTGGTGGATTTTACGGCGACATTCTTTGCCAAGCATACCATTCTGAACATTCTCACCAAATACTGCATTTTTACGGAAAAGAAAATCCTGATGGTGATGCGTCCGTATCAGATTACGGCGGCGGAACGCATTTTGGAACGTCTGAATGTGGCGAACACTTACAAGAAAATGGGGACTGTGGAGGCGGGCGGTTATATTTGGCACACGACGGGCTCCGGGAAAACGCTCACCAGTTTTAAAACGGCGGTTCTCGCCAAAGATTTGCCTTTTATCGATAAGGTCCTTTTTGTCGTTGACAGGCAGGATTTGGATTACCAGACCATGCGGGAATATGACAAATTTCAAAAAGGGGCGGCAAACGGAAACACTTCGACGGCGATTCTCAAACGGCAGCTGGAAAACAGGAATGAAAAGGGCGGATATCAGGAATACAAGATTATCGTGACGACGATTCAAAAGTTGGGCTGTTTTATCAAGCAGAACAAAAATCACGAAATTTATGGCAAACAGGTTGTGTTGATTTTTGACGAATGCCATCGGAGTCATTTTGGCGAATTGCATCAACGAATCACGAAAACGTTCAAAAAATATTATCTGTTCGGCTTTACGGGAACGCCCATATTCCCTCAAAATTCAGGAAGTGGAAATTCTCCCAATTTGCGGACAACGGAACAGGCGTTTGGGGACAAATTGCATCATTACACGATTGTCAACGCGATAAACGATGGAAACGTCCTTCCTTTTCGAATCGATTACATCAATACGATAAAGGATAAAAAGGGGACAAAAGACAAAAAGGTCTCCGCGATTGAAACGGAAGAAGCCCTGCGGGACCCTCGGCGAATCAGCGAGATAGTTTCTTACGTGTTGGATCATTTTGATCAAAAGACGAAACGCAACCAGGTTTATACTTTGGCGGGGAAACGGCAAAATGGATTCAATTCGATTTTTGCCGCGGCGTCTATTCCGGCGGCGAAACTTTACTATGGCGAATTCAAAAAACAGATTGAAGAGCGCCGGGCGAAAAATCCCGGATTCAATCTCTCCATTGCGACAATTTTCAGTTTTGCTCCCAATGAAGAATGCCCGGGCGCATTGCCCGAAGAAGAATTTGACATTTCGACTTTGGACACGCCGTCTCGGGACTTCTTGACTTCGGCAATGTTGGATTACGACAAAACATTTAAAACGAATTTCAGCGGCAAAAACAAAAAGTCACATGTCGTCGCCCAACAGATGGATTGCCGAAGTGGAGGCGCGTTCGACAATTATTATAAAGACTTGTCGGAAAAAATGAAAACTCGGCAAGTGGATCTGTTGATTGTCGTCAACATGTTCCTGACAGGGTTTGACGCGACAACGCTCAACACGTTGTGGGTGGACAAGAATCTTCGTCAGCACGGGCTTTTGCAGGCGTATTCCCGTACAAACCGGATTCTCAATTCCGTAAAAACGTTTGGCAATATCATCTGTTTCCGTTCCCTGCAAAAGGAGACCGATGAGGCGATAGCCCTTTTTGGAGACAAGGATGCGGGTGGAATCGTCCTTTTGAAAACATTCGAAGAGTATTATAAGGGATACGAAGAAAACGGGCATCATGTTAGGGGATATTTGGAAGTTGTCAAAGAAATTGAACGCAAATTCCCGCTGCGGATTTTTTCGGAAATTCTCGGCGAAAAGAAAGAGAAAGAATTTATTCGGCTTTACGGAATGATGCTCCGCTTAAAAAATATTTTGAACTGTTTTGATGAATTCAAAGGGGATGAATTTTGTGCCAGAGATTTGCAAGATTATCAAAGTGAATATTTGACCCTTTACGAAAAGTATAAGCCAAGGGTTTTGAACAAGGAAAGCATCAAGGATGATGTGGAGTTTGAAATAGAGCTCATTAAACAAGTGGACATCAACATTGATTACATTCTGGAATTGGTCAGCAAATACCATGCGGGAAATTGCAGGGACAAAGCCATTCTTGGTGAAATTGACAAGGCCGTCATGGGATCTTTGGAACTCCGCAGCAAAAAGGAATTGATTGATGCCTTTTTAAAAAAGGTCAATACAAAAACGGATGTGAATCAGGATTGGCGGGAATTTGTCCGTGAAAATCGAGATTCTGACTTAAAGCGCCTAATTCAAAAAGACAGGCTGGACGAAGAAAAAACTCGGGCTTTTTTGGAAAATGCGTTCAGCTGTGGAATCATGAGCGATATGGGAAGGGGACTTCCCGATTTGATGCCCAAAAGAAGCTTTTTCGCCAAAAAGAATGCGCTCGGTGAAGACCGGAGTGAATTGAAAAATCGAATCTTTGCGGTGCTGAAAGAATTTTTTGACAAATATTTCGGTATTTGCGGATTTGAAGAAGATGATGAAAAAACTGGGAAAAACGTGTACCCGTTCGCATCGTCAGAAAACGCGCCCGTTTCCATGGCGGCTGAAAAAAATCAAAATCCGTATCATCCGGAATGACGTTTAATCTTTTTCAAGTCTGCCGTTCACCACGTCCCAATTGACAATGCTCCACAGCGCATGGATGTAATCGGCGCGGCGGTTGCGGTAATCGATGTAGTAGGCGTGTTCCCAGACGTCGAAAGTGAGAAGCGGCGAAAACCCTTTTGTCAGCGGATTTTGGGCGTTGGACTCTTGCGTAATCACGAGCTTTCCCGCCGCATCGGCGGAAAGCCAAACCCATCCGGAGCCGAAAAGTCCCATTCCTTTTGCAAAAAAGGTTTCTTGAAATTGGGAAAACGATCCGAAATCCCGGCAGAGGCGCTCGGCTATTTTTCCCGTGGGCGCATTTTCTTTTTTGGGGGCGGCAAATTGTTGAAAATAGAGGGTGTGATTCAGAATCTGTCCGGCATTGTTGAATATGCCGCCATCCGCATGTTTCACGATGTATTCGAGGGACTTTCCGGCAAATGGGCTGTTTGGGAGGGCGGCGTTTAAATTATTCACGTAAGTTTGTAAATGCTTGCCATAGTGATATTCAATTGCTTCCGCGCTTAAAACAGGCGCAAGGTCTGCGGCGGCGTAGGGCAGGTTGGGTAATTCAAATGTGTTGTGCGTTTGCATAGGCTCCTCGGTGTTTCTTTTGAAACTACAATTTCTAAAAGGTTTTGGGGCGGAAATTGGAAGAGTTGATTATTGTGGCGATGAATGGAATTTTTTTTGGCGCAGAAAGGGATTTGTGCAAACCGGCGACGGGAAATTTTTATCTTTAGAAAACTTTTATGGCTTTGATTTCCGTTAAAAATTTGACACTCCGATTTGGCGTTCCCGCGCTTCTTGATGGCGTTTCTTTTGACATTGGCGAAGGCGAGCGCATTTGTTTGGTGGGCCGCAATGGCGAAGGAAAAAGTACGCTGCTCAAAATTTTAGGGCGTGAAATGGCGGCGGATTCGGGAGATATCGTTTGCAAAAACGGACTTCGGGTTGCCCGGATGATTCAAGAAATTCCCGTGAGCATTCCCCAAACGGTCCGGCAGATAGTGATTGGCGACAGGCAAGAGCGCCACGCCGCTGGAGAAGATATTTTGGGGAAAACGGGAATTTCGCCGGATGCGGAATACGATTCGCTTTCCGGTGGCCAAAAAAGGCGTGTCTTGTTTGCAAAGGCCCTCGCGATGGAGCCGGACTTGCTTCTCCTCGATGAACCGACGAACCATTTGGATATTCCCAGCATCGCCTGGATGGAGGGCATTCTTTCGCGGTTTTCTGGAACGGTTCTTTTCATCAGCCACGACCGGGCTTTTGTGCGCCGATTGGCGACGCGGATTTTGGAACTCGACAGGGGCCGTATCCGCTCATGGAATTTTCCATACGATGAATTTGTACGGCACCGGGATGCCGCTTTGGCAGAGGAAGAAACGGCGAACAAGCTTTTTGACAAACGCCTTGCCGAAGAAGAAGTCTGGATTCGAAAGGGAATTCAGGCCAGGCGCACGCGCAACGAGGGCCGCGTCCGCGCATTGATTCAAATGCGGAAAGAACGCGCCGAACGCCGCGTCCGAGCGGGGAATGTCAAAATGCAAATTACAGAAGCGGAACGTTCCGGAAGGCTTGTCGTCCGGGCGGAAAACGTTTCGTATTCCTATGAAGGGAAATCGCTGATTCAGGATTTTTCGACGGAAATTTCGCGCGGGGATCGTATGGGAATTGTGGGGCCGAACGGCTGCGGCAAAACGACGCTTCTCAAAATTCTCCTGGGAAAACTCTCTCCGCAAAGCGGCGCGGTGAAGTTGGGTTCCAATTTGCAAATCGCCTACTTTGACCAGATGCGGGAACAGCTCCGCGAAGATAAGTCTCTGGTGGAAAACATCGGGGATGGGCAAGAGTACGTGGTGCTGAATGGTCAAAAACGGCACGTGCTGAGTTATTTGCAGGATTTCCTTTTTACGGCGGATCGGGCGCGCGGACCAATCCGTGCGCTTTCGGGCGGTGAACGCAACCGTTTGCTGCTCGCGTGCCTGTTTTCGCATCCGTCGAACGTGCTGGTTTTAGATGAACCGACAAATGATTTGGACATGGAAACTTTGGATTTGTTGGCGAATCTCGTCGCCGAATACAAGGGGACGGTGATAACGGTCAGTCACGACAGGGATTTTTTGGACAATGTGGCGACAGAAATTCTCGGATTCGAAGGCGTGGGGAACATCCACGAAAACATTGGCGGGTATTCCGATTATGCGGAGGCGCAAAAGCGCCGCATCAAAGAATCGCAGCAGCTTGCAGAGGCTTCGAAACGCGGCGTTCCAGAAAAGCGGAATCGGGAAAAGAAAAAACGGAGTTACAAAGAAGAACGGGAATATGAGGCCTTGCCCGAAAAAATTGAAACGCTGGAACAAGAAATCGAATCGTTGCAAACTGCTTTAAGTTCAGAAGAAGTTTATACCAATGCGGAAAAGCTGATAGAAATTCAAGGCGCTCTGGCTGAAAAAGAGAAACTTCTTGAAGAGGCTTATGAACGGTTTGAATTTTTGGACGGAATCGGATGATCCGTTTTCAGTTGGCGCTTGCCGTTTAAATGATGGCAGAAAACGGCTTTGCCTTTCGGGAGCTTCTTGTTTGCCGGAGTTTTCCGTAGAGTTTTTCTTTTATATCTTTGAAAGGTCTTTGATAGAAACGAAATGGCAGAGGTCTTATGAAAATTGCAGTTTTTGGCGGCGCCGGTTATATCGGTTCTCACACGGTCCGCGAATTGTTGGATGCCGGCCATGAAATTCAAGTTTTCGACAATCTTTCGTCGGGGCTTGAACAGAATCTGTTCCCGGAAGCCGGATTCACCCGCGGCGATATTCTGCATCCAGAAGAAATCAACGATTTTTTGGAAAAATTTCAACCGGAAGGCCTTGTGCATTTGGCCGCTTTCAAAGCGGCTGGGGAATCGATGACTTGCCCGGAAAAATACAGTGAAAACAACATCAACGGTTCTGTGCATGTTTTGAATGCGGCGGCGGCACACGGTGTGAAATACATCGTATTTTCTAGTTCGGCGGCGGTTTACGGCTCTCCGCGGTATATGCCTGTTGACGAATCCCATCCGACGGATCCCGAAAATTATTACGGATTCACCAAATTGGCGATTGAAAAATTTCTCGCCTGGTACGATAAAATCCGCGGCATCAAATTTGCTGCGCTTCGGTATTTTAACGCGGCGGGTTATGACGTTCGCGGACGCATTACCGGGTTGGAAAAGAATCCGGCGAACTTGATTCCGGTGGTCATGGAAGCGTTGACGGGAATGCGCAAAGAAGTTCTCGTTTTTGGAAACGATTATGCGACATCCGACGGGACGGGCGTCCGCGATTACATCCACGTGAACGATTTGGCGCGGGCACACCGGATGGCTTTTGAACATTTGAAGGAATCGGGCGAAAGTTTCACCGTCAATTTGGGAACGCAGTCGGGCGCAAGCGTGTTGGAGGTCATTCGGGCCGCAGAAAAGGCGTCTGGGAAAAAGGTCCCCTACCGCATAGTGGAACGCCGCCCCGGAGACCCTGCCGCCCTCATTGCGAATCCGGCGAAAGCGGGAGAACTCTTGGGGTGGAAAGCGGAACATTCCGACATTGGCACGATTATTTCGACAACGTGGAAAGCTTACCTGGCGAATAAATTATATTGAACGAAGCTTAGTTGAGGTTGTTCATGGAACTTACTCCGTTAGACATTCGCAATCAGACATTTCACAAAAAACGTTTCGGCGGTTTGGACCCGGACGAGGTCAGGGCCTTTTTGGATACGGCTGCCAAATCTTTTGAAGAGGCGGGCCGCAACCGGACGGAATTGACGGAACGCTTGAAAATTGCCGAAGAACGCGTGGGTTATTACAAACAGGTGGAAAAGACGATTCAAGATGCCGCCATGACCATGCAAAAGACGTTGGACGAAGTCAAGCGCAATGCGGAGAAAGAAGGTGAACTGATTGTCGCCGAAGCGAAAACCCGCGCGCAAAAAGAAGTGGAAAACATCAAACGGGAAGCGGAAGCGCTCCGTTCAGAAATCGAACAACTGAAGCAGCTCCGCACGAATTATTTCATCCGGATTCGCGCGATGGTCAAGAGCCAATCGGATCTTCTTTCTGCAATGGAAAAGGAGCAAACTCCGGAGCTTCCTCAAGAAAACACTTCGCCTGTTATCTTGTAATGAAAATCCAGGTCAAGGTGCATGCCCGCAGCAAACGGGAGGGCGTTATTCCGCTTCCGGACGGTTCTTACAAAGTGGAAGTCAAAGCGCCCCCGGTCGAAGGCAAGGCGAACGAAGCCGTTTGTGCCGCGGTTGCCAAATTTTTTAAAAAACCGAAGAGCGCGGTCCGCGTGGCGATGGGCAGCACGAACAGCCGAAAGCTTATTGAAGTGGAAGGTCTTTGACCGGTTCTGGGAAATTCAGTTCGCAGGGAAATTCTTTTTTAGAAAAAACCAGCGAGTCGCCGAAGAATTGCTCGTAGGGATTTCTTTTGAATTTGACTAAGGAATTTTCAAAAAGGATCGCGTTGAACTCTGGATTCTTTTGAATGACCAGGGCGCATTTTCCATTGAACAGCAACAGGGGCGAATTTTTTGGAGCGGCGTTTTTTTCAAGGAACACTTCACTCGCGTTTTGGTAAGAGACGCTTTCGACGTAATTTAAGAACAGCGTTCCCGGAACTTTACGCAATTGGCGGCACAGAATCTGTTTTGAAGACGGCGTGCAGTAAAAGGCGGACGAATCGGAATGGGTTCGGAAAAAAGCGTTTGCGGAAAGGGATGTTGGGGTGCTTTTTGTGCCCGCTGTCTTTTGATGATTGGAATCGGAGGTGTGACCGTAATATTCGATTTGCCGAACAAGACGTTCCGTGTCGTAAGATTCCGCAGTTCCGCTGGAGCCTTCATAGATAAAGGTTCCGTGCGTTTCAACGAATGTCGCGTTTCCGATGGAATCGTAGATGGTCTTGGATTCCAGAAGATGGTTGCGATAAATTTCGGAGACAGTTGATGCGCCGGCTTGAGAATAAGCGTAGCTGACGGTGTCGTTTTGCGGGGAAGACGCTTTGGAACGTTTGGTGATGATTTTGGAGAGCCGCCCCAGAGAATCGTATTGATAGGATTCCGTGAAATTCAAAAGATTCGGGTAGAAGATCCGCTCGTCAAAGCGGAATTTGACGGATTGCAGTTTGTCGTCTTTGAATTCGCGTTCCAGGGAGCCGCGCTTTTTTCCGTCTAAATCGAAAGCGTCCACGCGGATAAGGGAATCTTTTTGGTTATAAGTGTAGAGGTGCCGGTAACTGGCGCTGGGCAAATTTCCCGTTGCCGCCGTGATTTTCCTGTTTGCGTTTTCTTCCCATGAAAAATGGCCATCGGTAGAATTCCAGGAGCTGTCGAGTGGACTTTGGCGGTAAAAGGGATTGAGGCTTTCTTCGATGATGCGGTTGTCGTTCGAAAGGAAAAAGACGAAGTCAATATTCGAGTCGAATCGGTGCACGTAAAGTTCGCGCCGGTTGGCCTTGTGTATGTTCAGAGCCCAAAGGTGAAGCGAACCTGTGCTGTCGAAGCTGACAAAATCCGCGATGGAACCGTTTTCATGATAATGGATTTCAACACTTCCCGAAAAATGCGGCGGGGAAAGTTTTCCGGTTTCATCGTGGGTCAGCAGATAATTTTTTTGTTGAATGGATTTGACCGGCCCGTGGATGTCCTTGTATTTTTGGGATTCCAAGTTTCCCAAAATAAGTTCGTATTCCGTTTTGATGTTCGGCGGTGTCGCCCGGAAAAATTGAAGCCGCTCCGCTCCCCGAAAGTCTAATTCTGTGCCACAAGAACAGAATAGAAAGAGGCTGAAAAGTGCAGAAGGCAGACGGGGAAAAGGCATGAATTCAATATACATTTTCGACAGGAATGTCATTGTCGGAAAAGAGATTTGCCGAGGATGCGAGCCGTTCTAACTCCAAACTTTTAATTCCTCATTTCTCATTTTCAAAAACGGCTCACCGCTTGCAGCCAACTTCGAACAAATTTCCCCTCCGCGAAAACGGCTCTTCTGCGCCGTCCAAATCGTGCAAACTTCGCCTAGCCGCCGAAAAGGCTCTCCGTGCGAAACCCCATTAAAAAGAGTTTCCCGTCCACACTCACAATTCCTAATTTCTCATTATTCAAACCGAACCGCCCGCACTTCACGAAAAAAGACTCGCCTGTTGGCGAGCCTTTTGAAAACAACGGGAAAATTACTTTTTCGCTGTCTTGGCTTTCTTGGCGGTCGCCTTGAGTTCGGAACCGACCTTGAAAGAAACGACTTTTGTCGCCTTGATCTTGAGATTTTCGCCAGTTTGCGGATTGCGGCCTGTGCGGGCCTTGCGTTCCTTTACGCTGAATGTGCCAAAGCCGATGAGCTGGACCGGGCCACCCTTCTTGATGCCTTCGGTGATGCCGGCGAGAACAGCGTTAACGGCGGCAGTTGCAGCCACTTTCGTTTCGATGTTCGCGTTCTTCTGAACGTATTCAACAAGTTCTTGCTTGTTCATGGATTTTCTCCTTAAGTGAAAATGAAATTCAATATTCTTATTATACCTTTTTTCCCGCATAAAACAAGGGGTTTCTATTGAAAAATATGCTTGAGCCCTTATTTTGTGTGGGTTTTCACGCATCAGTCTTCCAAATCATCGGGTGGGATTTCTTTGGATGGCATTTGCCTTCGCGGAAATATTCGGTGTTCCAGATATTCTTGGAAAATGGCAATGACGATGCAGGTGAACGGAATTGCGCAAACGAGTCCGATGAATCCGAGCAATTTTCCCCAAACGGAAATCGAAAGGAGGATTAGAACGGGTGGCAAATTCATTTCTGTGCCGACGATCCGGGGAATGATGAACATGTCTTCGACGATTTGCACGACCAGATAAATGGCCGCGATGATGATGAGGACCTGCCAAAAAGGAAGCCCGGTGTCAAAGGAATAAATGATTCCCAAAAAGAATGCGATGGGCATACTGGCGATTTGAAGGTAGGGAACCATATTCAAAATGCCGATGAAAAGTCCAAAGACGATGCCCATCGGAAATCCGATGACGCCGAATGCGATTGCGTAGAGAATACCGACGATCAATGCGACAAGGCTTTGGCTGCGAAAATAAGCTTTCATCAACAGGTTCGTTTTGCGGAGCAAATCGGGCTTGTCTTTTGTTTTTAAAGGGATCAAAACGCGAAGACGGTAAGAAATCTTGGGCATGTCGAGCATCAGGAATGTTGTGTACATGGCGATGAAGACGAGGCTCACCAAGGTGACGATGACGGAAACGGTGCCCGAAAAAACGCCCACTGCTCCGGGGAGCAGCTTGCCAATCATCGATTGGGCCGTTTGCCAGAAGTTGATGTCTTGCAGGGATTCTAAAAAGCGGGCGCCTTCTGTGAAGTTCTGCAGTTCTGACCGCCAATCCGAGGGAATCAAAGCGAGGAAGCTTTGAATCCAGGTGCTGTCCGCTATGAATTTGGTGATGAGTGCGCCGAACCGGGTAAATTCTTCGCTGATTTGCGGAATGAAAATAAGGCATACGAGGGTAATCGCCGAAATCATCAGGAAAAGCGTGATGATTGTGGCGGCCACGCGGGCGAGTCTTTTGGGCAACTTGCGAAATTTCGGCTTTCGCAACCAAAGGCGGAACCGATGTTCGATGGCGTCAACGAGAGGGTTTACAATGTAAGCGATGAGGAAGGCGCCTACGAATGGAAACAGAACGCCGCGCAAGTAGTAGATGAGGCCGATGCCGCAGGCGAATGCGAGAATGAACGAGACGTATTTGAGCTTGAGCTTTGTGCTGGCGGAGACGCTATTTGCGATTGTCGCCGGGTCGTTTTGAAGTTTGTTTGCCATGGATTTTCACCTGCCCCCAAATAAAAAGGCTTGTCGTTAAAATCAATATAAAAAGGCAAATCCGGAAAAGCACACGGTTTTCTCCGAAAAATTCCCATTTTTGAATTTCTATTTCGGTGGGGAGGCCTAGCAGGGTTCCCTTTCCGGATTCCAATGCGACAGCGACGACGTCGTTTAAGTAAAAGGCGGAATCCGGTTCGATTCCTTGAAGGTCGAACCAAAGGGGATTTGTTGCGATTGCGGAGAGTGAAATGCGGTGCTCTGTGTAATGCCTTGTGGCGGGAATGTCCATCCGGAGCGGACGCAGGGAAAGAGGGTCGCCGATTTTGGAAACGTTCGGGTCGGCTGTGAACAGGACGAGCGCGACATCGGCGTTTGCGCGGAATGTGATGGAAACGGAGTCCATGTCCGAAAAATTCACTCCATCCAAGGCCATTTTTCGGGTTCCTGAAATCAGGGGAAAGCGGATTCCGGCGTGAGGGTGATAAATGCCCGAATTTAAAACGGCGCGCATGGCCGCGGCGCTATCGCTTGCAAAAAATTCTGCCGTGGAAAATCCGCCTTCTTGCGCATCGGTGTAAATTTCCGGAGGGGAAATTCCTTTTGCCGAGGGCCAAATAGAAATTTTCTTTTGATGAAAAGTTCCCCAAAATGCAACGGTTGCCATTAGGCAAAGAATGTAAGAAAGGAGGAGTCGGAAAGATGGTTTCATGTTTTCTTTTTGATGAATCCCAGGGCGACGATTAAAATGACGACGCAACAGCCCAAGAAAATAGCCAGTTCAAAGGAACCGATGCCTTTGGCTTCGATTCTCGTGAAACGGAAATGTTCTTGAACGCCGCTTTTGGTCTTCCATCCCGGCGTGATTTCGAAGCGGGCGACGTGTTCCTTGTGGCGTTGTACCAAATCCTTGTCGGCTCCGTTTTCGCGGAACCAAAAATCGGGAACGTAAAATTCGTCAAAAGCGATGGAAACTTTGTTTGAACCTTTTTTCAGGGGAATTTCCTTTAACAGTTGACGGAACGTGCGGAGAGAATCCCGGTTGGTCACGTCGGGGTCGAAAGTCCAGACTTTGGCGATGATTTCCGCGTCTTTTTCGGAAAAGACTTCTATCAGGATGGAGTCCACCAGGCTCCAGTTTTCGTAACGCGGGCCTGTCTTTTTCCCTGCCAAATCCCAGATGAGTCCGCACCAGGCGCCCTGGGACATCTCTTTTCCCAAAGTACAGCGGAAGTCCAGAGCGGAGTCCGAACGGTTCATTTGGGAGACGGAGGAACCGCCGTCTGCCTGGTCATCGTAAGCGAGGAGAGTTTCGTCCGGCTGGAGGGGGAATATGGGAATGATGAATTCCCGTTTGGGAATGATGACGTAAACGATGAACATGCAAACAAGTGCGATGCTCAAAATTGCGGTTTTTTTAGCCATCAATTCTCCGGGGATTTTTCGAGGACGTCTTTGAATTTCAAATGATATTGGATGGCTTCCAAAGCGTCGTCGTCCGAATCTCCGGTGTCAAAAATTTTGTCAATAATTTTGCTCAAAAAGACGATGAAGGCGAAATGGTGCTTCGCTTTTGAAGATTTGGCGCGGGGAGCGTTTACCATTTGGCGCAACAGGTAATCCATCGTAGAGGCGGGAAGCTGGAACATGTTGCAGCAGGTCGCCACTTTGCCGGGGATGCCGTAATCCGGAAGTTTCCCATCGCAAAGCGTTTGCCCGTGATCGATGCAGCACGTCTTTTCGGTGGGCTCAACCCAATCGGATTTTCTGGCTTCCAAAACGCGCAGCCACAGTTCGCGTGTTTTGTCCTGAACTTCTTGGCGGAACGCCATCGTCTTGTCACTTGGGAAAAAACCGGCCAAGCAATGCGGACAAATGCGCAAATCCAAGCGGGGAAGGTCTATTTTTTTCGTTTCGGATTGACAGAAAGGGCAAATGGAAGTCATCGTTTTCTGAAAATAGTAAATTTTGCGATATGGCAAAAGTACTCACGATTACAATCGATAATTTTCAGACAGAACTGATGAAAGAAGCGGAATCGCGCCCGGTGGTGTTGACGTTCGCCTCGTCCCAGATGCCGGAATGCGGAAGTTTCAATGAATCTCTTGAAGCTCTGTCGTCCGAATTGGACTTCACTTTGGGAAAAGTCAGCCTCGATGAACCGGACAATATGGCGTTTGTCCAAATGTTCCGCCTGCAGGCGCTTCCGTTTGCCGTAGTCCTTTTCAAAGGAGAAGTGCAGGATGCTGTTCAGGAATCCATGTCGAAAGAAGATTTGAAAAAACGGCTTTCCAGGCATTTTGTCTCGGAAGAAGAGCGGCTTCGGATGGCGTTGGAAGAAAATATCGCCGCCGGGAAGTATGCGGAGGTGAAACCGGCGATCGAAGCGGAAATCGCCCAAAAACCGGAAGACGACCATCTCCGCGTCATGCTTGCCAAGTGCGAACTCGGACTCGGAAATCCGGAAAAGGCGACGGAACTCTTGTCTGCCATTTCTCCAAACAGCCAGGAATATACGGATGCGAAATCCCTTTTGGACCTGATGGAACTTCTTGTCGAAGCGGCAAAAAATAATCCCGTCGAAGGGGATGATTTGCGTTTTCGCGAAGCTTGCCAAATGGCGGAAAAGAAGGATTACCGTTCGGCGCTGGAAGTCTTTTTTCAGCTGGTTGTGTCAAATCCGGATTTTAAGGATGGTGCGGCGAAAAAGGCGATGGTCATTCTGTTCAATGTGCTGGGCGCGAAAAATCCGCTGGCGTGGGAATTCCGTGCCAAATTGAATTCCGTCCTCTTTATTTAACGGTGGAAAATTCCATGCGAAGGAATATGCGATTGAAAAGGTTGGCGGCGATAGCCCTGATTATCCCGATGGCGGCGTTCGCCTTGGAATTTCCCATTCACAAAGAAGTTCTGGACAATGGTCTAACCGTACTTCTTTATCCGAGTTCCCAGGCCCCCACGGTCAGTTGCCGTTTGTTTTACGTGACGGGTTCCGTGAACGAAGTCCCGGGAAGCTCCGGCCTTGCGCATATTTTGGAACATGAACTTTTCAAGGGGACGAAAACGGTCGGGGTGACGGATTTCGAAAAGGATTCCGTTTTGATGGCGAAAGAGGATTCTGTGATGGCGCTGTCCCGCGCGGCGGCTCTTTCCGGGGATTCCGCTTTGGCGAAAAAGTTCCGGGCCGAATACGATTCTTTAGTCGAAGTAGAACGGAAGTTCATGGTGAAAGAAGAACTTTGGGGTGCGTATCAGCAGGCCGGGGGAACGGGACTCAACGCGTTTACGACCGATTTGATGACCGCTTACATTGTGACTCTTCCCAAAAATCGGATTGAACTCTTTCTTTACCTCGAAGCGGACCGAATGCAAAATGCCGTTTTGCGGGAGTTTTATTCGGAACGGGATGTTGTCCGGGAAGAACGCCGGATGCGTTATGACGATAGGCCCACCGGCAGATATTTTGAAACGCTGAACGGGCTGATTTACGAAGCGTTCCCCTATCGCGTTCCAACGATTGGATGGCCTTCGGACATTATGAACCTGACAAGGGAACAGGCGGCGGAGCATTACCGCAAATATTACAAACCGCGAAATGCGATTCTTGTTCTCGCCGGGGATTTGGATACGGCAAAAACGATGGACCTTGTCAAAAAGTATTTTGCGAAAATTCCTCCGGGTGAATCGTTTGCGCCCATCACTGTCCGCGATCCGGAACAGGTGGGCGAAAAACGCTTGAAAGTATTCCGCCCCGACGCTCCAAACCGTTTGGACATTGTCTTCAAAACGCCTGCGATTGGCGACAGTTCCCTTTATGCGTTGGATATTGCCGAAGGCGTTCTCAACGGGCGTTCGGGGAGGCTTTACAAGAAGCTTGTCGAAGAAAAGAAATTTGCCGTATCGGTTCGCGCGGGAAACAGCGTCAACAAGTATGTTTCGGAATTTTCTGTGAGTGCCGTTTTGCGCCCGGAGGCAAATCCGGACAGTGTCGAAGCGGTGATTTGGGAAGAACTTGAAAGACTGAAAAAAGAACCGGTTTCACCGCGAGAACTTCAAAAGGTCAAAAACCGTTCTGTGATGGCGCTGGTGGAAAGTTTTCAGGATATGGAAAACGTGGCGACGCAACTTGCCTGGTATGAAATGTTTGGCGATTACCGTTTGCTGTTGAATTGGCCTTCGGAATTGGAAAAGGTTTCGGCGGATGCCGTGCAACGGGCTGCCGGAAAATTTTTATGCCGAAAGAATGCGACGGTAGGACTTTTGCTGAAAGGAGAAAATTAAAATGAAAATGGAATTTTCCGTTTTGTTTCTCGTGACGGCGGGACTCTTTTTCGCTTGTTCAGGAACATCTTCGCATCCCAAATCCGAACCGGTCAAGCCTTTGGTCAAAACCGATTCCGTCCAGCAAAAAACGGCAACGCAGCCTGTTCGCAACGATGGAATTCCGGCATCTTACAAGGATATCGTTTTCCCGGAATTCAAATACACGGCGCCTTTCCCTGCCGATTCCCGCGTCAAAATTTCAGATAGCATCACGGGATACGTCATAGAAGACAGAACGCTTCCGCTGATTCACTTCAACGTTTTCTTCAAAGACAATTATGTCGTCGACAGCCTTGCTGATGAAGCCGCTCACGAATTGCTTTCGGCAATGTTCCGCCGGGGAGGTTCCAAAACGCTCTCTCCGCAGGCGTTAGACGATTCCTTGGAATTCATCGCAGCGTCCCTTGCGGGATCCGTGGGGACATTTTCCAGTTTGATAAGCGTCGAATGTTTGAATAAAGATTTTCCGCAGTTGCTTTCCCTTTCAAAAGACGTTTTCCTCCAGCCCGGTTTTGACGAAAAGGCGCTGGAAATTCAAAAGGCGAACGCGGCGAACGCTTACGAACACCGCTTTGACACGCCATCGTCGATTCTTTCCGCGTTGGAAAATCGCGTCGCTTATTATCCGAATCCGCGGTTGTGGCGGGCGACAGCAGAAGAATTCCGCAAAGTCACCCGTGACGATTTGGTGCGGCTTTCCAAAGGGCGATTCCGCAGCGGAAGAATTGTTTTTGCCATTGCCGGGGATTTTTCAAGAGATTCCATGGTGAATGCGCTTTCGAAATATTTTGAATCTTGGCCCTCGGATTCCATCGTTCAAAAGGCGGTTCCGCCGCTACGGCAAAAAAATCAGCCGGGCATTTATCTTGTCGATAAGGAAATTACCCAGGCGAATATTTCCATGTCGGCGCCTTTTGTCAAAAGACCGGACCCGGATTATTATCCGACTGCGGTCGCGAGCTTCATTTTGGGCGGCGGAAGTTTTTCGTCGCGGCTGATGGCGCGTGTCCGTTCGGACAACGGTTTGGCGTATAGCATCCACAGTCATGCCGACAACGATTACCGCGACAGCGGATTTGTGACAATTCGGCTTCAGACAAAGGTGGAAAGCGCCGCGCTTGCTATTGGGCTTGTCAAAGAAGAAATTCAAAAATTGGCGAAGGAAGGCCCGACGGAAGAAGAACTGATCCAGGCGAAAAAAACGCTGATAGAAAGTTTGCCCAGCCTTTTTGATTCGCCGGCCAGTACGACTGTGCTTTTTGCTCAGGGCGAATTGCTCGGAAAAAAAGATTCGCATTACATTGATTATGTGAAGGCGATTGAAGCGGTCAACGCGAATCAGGTGAAGGCGATGATAGCCAAATACTTTGACCCTGCCAAGTTGACAATTTCCATTGTCGGTCCGGCAGACAAGCTCCGTGAAGTGGGCGATTTTACGGTGATTCCTTTAGACAGCTTGGATTTTAGAGAGTGAAAATTTCCGCTTTGAAAACACTTCTCTGTCTTCTGTTGTCCGTTTCTGCAGTCAACGCGGCTTCGGACCGGATGGAATTGCGAAAGAACGCATGCTCTGCGGCAAAGGAATGCCTGGATGTCGTTTTGCCGGGATGCTCCGTCGAGGAATTGTCTCCGAACGAAGAGATTGATTACGATGGCGAATTCTGTGCGCCGTTCGTGGATTTGGTCCATCGCGGTGTCGATTTGAAAAGCCCGGTCACTGCCGAAATTTTTGGGCATTTGGGTGGGCGCTTCCGGGTTGTCTATACCAACGAGGGAGAACTTCCCGTAACGGGCGACATGATGAGTTATTTATTTGACCATCTTCCGTTTACGACAGTTCTTGTGAATGTCTTTCAAAAAACGGAATACAACATTCATTACAATTCTTTTGACAGACGTCTTTTCAGCGGGGACAACGGCGGAAATCTCTATGGCGATTTTTACTGGGTTTTGCAAGACAGCGCAGGAGTCGGGAAAGGATTTCACAATGTATTTTACGGAAGCGGGCGTTGCAAAATTCTCCGGTGGAATTTGCATGGAATTGCCGTAGCTGTTTTGGATATGTATCCCAAAGGCGATAAGGTGCGGTATCGGTTCAGTGCAATTGTCTTTCCGGCGAATGCCGTTCTCAATTCCATTATGAAAATGGGATTTTTCAGGGATGTCGTCAATTCAAAAATCGGAGAAATCATCAAAAATATTTCCGAGTCGTCGGAAAGTTATGTCGCCGGAAATCATTTGCCTGTTGATACGTCTTCGGTGCTCAAAAGCGACCGTTATGCCGGCGAACTTTCGGAATTTCGCCGTGTGGCAGCCGGGGAGTTGAATTGGACCGTGGGCGATGCGGTGAAAAAGGAACTTCAGAAAAATCAAAAACAGAAGCCGGTCTTTGTCACGGAAACGCCCATGATTTTCAAACAGAAAAATCCCGGTGAAAAATAATTCAAATTGGAAGTCTTATGCACGATTACATCTATTCTTCTCCAGAAATGCAGGCGCAAATCGAAGCGCGTCTTTCGCGGATTACAGAACACCGCCGCGACCTTTTGTTCAAGGTTGTGCAAAATCGCACCCGGCATTTCTGCATGGTGCTCGAAGACCTCTTTGATCCGCACAATATTTCGGCGGTCATTCGCACATCCGAAGTTTTTGGGCTCGAAGACGTTCATGTCATAGAAGAAGTCAATCCGTATAAAATCAACAAATCCATTTTGAAAGGTTCCATCAAATGGATGAATATTTATTTGCACAAAAAACGCAAAGCTTGCATGGAGCATCTCCGGGCGAAGGGATACCGCATTGCCGTGGCCAGTACGAATACGGAAAATTCCGTTTTGGACTTGGATCTTTCTCAACCGACGGCTTTTTACCTCGGAAGTGAATTTTCCGGAAATCACCCGGATACGCTGGCCTGTGCCGATGTGGAATTCAAATTGCCGCAATACGGAATTACGGAATCGATGAACGTTTCTGTCGCGGGTGGCGTTTTAATGTGCTATCTGGACCATTTTATGCAGCAAAAGGGACGCTCGAATTTTGCGCTTTCGCCCAAAGAACGCGATGCGCTTCTCCTCGAATGGCTGGATAGGCATTTAAACAACGATGCGGCGGCAAGTTCTGTTGTCCGCATGGATGGCGAATAAACTAAATTATTGTTGAGATGAAAAAGAATACCGGTTTATATCTCGCTGTAGGACTTGTCGTCCTTTTGACCATTATCGTGTTGATTTTCGGTCTGTTCTTTTTGAACGACAAGGATCCCAGGGAAGTTTTTGACACTTACTACCTGCGCTTTCCGCAGGTGAGCACGTTGACTTTGGACGATCCTGTCAAAATCAACGGTGTTAAGCTTGGAAAAGTGGAAAACATCTATCTTTCGGGAAATCGCGTCCTTGTGGTCGTTCGCATCCGGAATGATGTCCGGATTCCCATCGGGTCCGAAATTCGCGTTCAGAACATCGGCATCATGGGAGAACGCCAGGTGGGAATCATTTTGAATGATTCGAAAGATCATTATGTGCCGGGCGACACGTTGGACGGCCAATTTGACGCGGGCATCGCCGAGGCGTTGGGACTTGCCGGAGAGATAATCGATTCCACGAAAATTTTGCTGTCGTCTGTGCACCAGGTGATGGATTCGACGATTGCAAATCCCGAATTCCGCATCAAGTTCCGGACGATGATGGACAAAGCGGAAAAGTTGGAAGACCGTTTGGCGCGGATGCTCGCCGATACGGATCCGCAGTTGAAGCGCAGCCTTTCGAATTTGAACGAGGCGACGGTCAAGGTGAACGCCTTGCTTGATACGGCTTCCGCTCCCATTGGAGAACTGTTGTCCGATGCAGGAGGGTTGATGAAAGATGCCGGCGGTGTCATTGCCAAATTGGATTCGGTCACGGACCGTTTGACGGCGATAACGGCGAAGCTCCAGTCGACAGACAATACGGCGGGAATCCTTTTGAACGACAGGGCGTTGCATGATGAGCTGGTGAAAACCCTCCATTCTGCGGACAGTCTGTTCCAGACGATTCTCGGTGACGGCTTGGACGTGAACATCGATTTGTTTTAACGGTAGACAGGTGTGATATGCATTGCAAAGAAATTGTCGTGACAAATAAGTTGGGAGTTCATGCGCGTCCGGCGGGCATGATTGTGGACATTACCGGCAAATCGAAAAGTGACGTGACTTTGGAATATGAAGGAAACCGGGTCAACGCCAAGAGCATTTTGAACGTGATGATGCTTGCCATTACGCCGGGTTCTACGGTCAAGTTTACAGCGGATGGCGAAGACGAACTCCAGGTTCTGGATGAATTGGAACAGCTTTTCCGCGACAACTTCCATGAAGAACAATATGACTAAGGGTCAAAAAATCCGGACTGTCTTGGTGGGTGTTGCCGCCTCGCCGGGATACGCTTATGGCCCTGTCCGCAAAATTGAAAATCGGAAGTTTGCACTGGATCCGTCCGCACTTCCGGTCAGTGCGCTCGCTGCCGAAGAAGAGCATTTTCGCAAAGCGGTCGCTACAGCCGAAAAAGAAATTGAAACGCTGAGGGTTACGACGGGGAAAAGCCTGGGCGAAGACGAAGCGCGTATTTTTGATTCGCACTTGATGATGCTCAAAGATTCAATGCTTTTGAATCCAATCGTTTCGAGCATTCGCCAAGAGGCTCACAATGCCCGTTGGGCTGTGCACAGTTCCCTTTCCGCACTGATTGCCCAGTTTGAAAGCAACAAAAGCGAAGTTCTGCGGGAGCGCGCCTCGGATTTGCGGGATCTCTGCAACCGCCTGCTTTCTGCATTGGACGAATCTTCGCAAAAGCCTGAAGAACTCAAAATGGAAAAGCCTTCCCTGATTGTGTCGCACGAGCTGACGCCGGGAATGCTGATGTCCATTGAAAAAAAGGAAATGCTGGGGTTTGCGACAGATGTCGGTGGACGGACCAGCCACATTTCCATTTTGGCGCGGGCGATGCAATTGCCGGCTGTTTCCGGTTTGCGCAATATTTCGGCGGTCATTGAAGATGGCGATACGCTTTTCATCGATGGCACCGGGGGAATGGTCGTTGTCAATCCGAATGAAGACGACTTGAACCGTTACCGTGAAAAGTTGGCTGTTTACAACAAACAGAAACAAGAACTTTTCACAATGCGCCAGCTTGAGCCGATGACTCTCGACGGCAAGTACATTACTTTGCACGCAAACATCGAACTTCCGATGGAAGCGGATTCTGTTTTGGATTTTGGCGCAACGGGAATCGGACTTTACCGTTCCGAGTTCCTCTTTTTTCGAAATGGGACGCCGACTTGTGAAGAACAGAGCGAAGCGTATTCGCACATTTTGAAAAAGCTGAATCCCTATCCGGTTGTCATTCGTACTTTGGATGCAGGCGGAGATAAATTGGTTTCGGATTTGTCGGCAACGGACGAGGCGAATCCGTTTATGGGATGGCGTTCCATCCGCGTTTGCTTGTCGCGCAAGGATCTTTTCAAAGAACAGCTCCGGGCGCTCCTTTTGGCCAGTCGACATGGTCATTTGCGGATTATGTTCCCGATGATAAGCAGTTTAGATGAATTGCGGGAAGCCAAAAGGCTTTATCAGGAATGCCGGACGCAGCTTTTGGATGACGGAGTCAGCCTGCCGGAAGTCAAAATCGGCTGCATGATAGAAGTCCCTGCCGCCGTGATGATGGTCGACGCTTTGGCGAAAGAAGTGGATTTCTTCAGCATTGGCACGAACGATTTGATTCAGTTTACATTGGCTGTTGACAGAACGAACGAATTGATTGCCAGCCTTTTTGAACCCCATCATCCTGCCGTTTTGAACATGATTGACAGAACAGTCCGGGCGGCGCACCGCGAAGGGATTCCCGTCTGCGTTTGCGGTGAAATGAGCGCGGACCCCCTTTCGACTCTTGTTTTGGTGGGCCTGGGTGTAGATGAACTTTCCATGACTCCGTGGAGCATTATGGAATGCAAAAAAATCATCCGCTCGGTCAATTACGAAGATGTGAAAGCGACGGCGCGGGCGGTTCTCAAAATGGATACGGCTTCGAGTGTCAACCGTTATTTACGTCAAAAATATTTGCAAATGATTATTGACCTGGGCATTTCGAGTTTTATCACAACTCACGATGTCAAAAATCCGATGGACAAGAATGATTAAAATATTTTGGGGTGTCTTCGCCTGTGCGCTTGCCTGGAGTTCTGTTGCGGCGAAAATGCCCGATGAATTGATTCCGGGCTATGAATTTCAAAATAAAGTAGTGCGGTTTGACCGCAGCCAAAAAAGTTGCGACACGCTCCCGGAAGGACTTGAAAAGTCTTTTTCCTGTGCCGCCGCCGCTTTTTACCGCGGTGATTTTGCGCGCGCCCTGCCCGCTTATGACTCGCTTCTCGGAAAAGATTCCGCGTTGGATAAAAGCATCCTGTCGCGGATAGCGCGTTCCCAATACGAAGAAAAACAATTTGCCAACGCGCGGAAAACGCTGGCGAAGGGCGACGAGAAGTTTCCCAAAGACGCGGAATGGAAAGAGTTTGCCGACCGCATCCGATTGGATTTGACCCTTGACGATTCTAAAATTTCTCCCAAAGCCAAGGCGGATTCCATCGATGTTTTTCTCAGGAATCACGGCGATGATGATCGCGTTCCCAGATTGCGTTACCGCAAAGGAGTCCTGTTAGAAGAAGCGAAAAGGTTCAAAGCGGCGAAATCCGCTTACTTGTACGTTGTGGCGCACCCGTCGGAATATGGGGATGCCGCTTGGGAAGCTTTGCGTCGGATTCGGGGCCGCGCCGATTCCGAAACCCTCGAAGATAAAATCATTTATACGAACAGGCTTTGCGCAAAAGGATTTCACCAAGAATGCGTTTCTTTAATCGATTCTGTTTTTGCCCTGGACAAAGAAAAAGCGCCGGTTCGCGATTCGACAAAAAAGCTCCAGACGTCAGAAGATTCCATCAATTGGAGACTTTCTCCGAGTACGATTCCGCTCAAAACGCGTATTGTTCTGTGGGAAAATCGAGCTGCCGCTTATAAAAATTTGAAGTTGGATTCGGCGGCGATTACGGCGTATCAGTTTTTGATTGACAGCGTCGAAGCCCGGGCGGCGTGGCTTCAATCTTTGGTGCGGCTTTACCGTTCAAGCGGCCTTGTGCCGCAAGCTGAACGTGTGGACTCCCTTTTCCAAGAAAAGTTCCGGTTCACGCTCCAGAATGCGAATAATTTATGGGTACGCGCTTTTGAACTTGAACAAAAACAGCGCTTCGCCGAGGCGATTGCCAGCTACGATTCTTTGTCGGATCCCCATTTTAAATCCAGCAATAAAGTCAAATGGATTCAGTTTCGGATAGCCCTCTGCTATTTCAAACAGGGAAAATTGGATTCGGCTGTAACCGCATTCCAAAAGGCCCGTGATGAAGGATTCCTCTGGAGTTCCAGTGGCGCGCGGATGTTCCTTGGCGACATTCATTTGTCGAAAGGGGATTCGGCGGCGGCCAAAACGGCTTATCTGGACTGTATCCGGGATTTTCCTGTCGGCTATTATGCGCACCGTTCCCGCGTTAAACTTTTGGAAAATAAACTGCTGGATTCCACGCAAATTCCGTGGCTTGCCCCGCGAGACATGTCTGATTCCGCAACAATCCGTTGGATTCGTTCCATTCAAGGCGGAAAAGCGGATTCGTCTCACAGTGTGGGCCGCTATGAATTGGTCAAACGGCTTCTTCAACTGGGATTTGCCGAAGAGGCTTTGGACTTGTTCCATTTTGCCCGCAAGAAAAATCGGGGGCGTTTGGATTTTGAATACACGTATGGAACACTATTCCTTTCGTTTGATGAATTGATTCCCGGTTATGCGCTCGCCCGGAAATTCCAGAATGAAATTCCGCGGAAATATTTGGCGGACGCTCCGCGAAATGTGATGAAATTCCTTTATCCAATGCCTTTTAAAGAGCGGGTTTACGCCGCGGCGGATTCTTCTGTCGACCCCTTGTTTGTGTATAGCGTCATGCGGCAGGAATCCACGTTCAATTATTTGATAACGAGTCCGGCGAATGCCCGCGGATTATTGCAAATCATTCCTCCGACGGCAAAAAAACTGGCAAAGAAAGAGGGAATTTTGGATTACAAGCCCAATCTCCTTTACAATCCGTATATGAACATCCGCCTGGGCGTCCGCTATTTAAAGGATTTGTTGGTGGAATACGAAAAGGATCCGATGTATGTGCTTGCAAATTACAATGCGGGCCCCAAACCCGCCAAACGGTGGCAGGCCGCCGGAAAAGATTTGCCGTGGGATTTGCGCGCAGAAGAAATCAGCTATTGGGAAACTCGGGATTACGTAAAGCGTTGCCTTGGAAATTACTGGGTCTACGCCGAAGTCTGGGCGCGTTAAATGTTGTTGTTTATCCTTGCATTGAGTGCGGCTGTCTGTTTCGCTTTCGGAAACGTCCTCTCGAAATCGGGCGTCGCCAAATCGGGAATGAAGGCGGACATACGTCATCCGCTCCGTTTCATTGCGGGCTTTTTAACTTCGAAACGCTGGTGGATGGGACTTACTTTGTCTGGGTTGGGAAATGTGGGGAATTATGCCGCCATGGCTCTTTACAATTTGAGCTTGGTAAAGCCGATTTCTGCTTTGAATCCGGTGTTGACGGCTGTTTTCGGATGGCTCTTTTTGAAAGAGTCCATTAACCGGCGTGTTGTCGCGGCAATTCTTTTTGTCCTTTGTGGGCTTTTGTTCGCTGGGGCGGAAATTGGAGAAAAATCCGGAGTGCAGAACATTCCCGCCCTTTGGATTTTTGTCTTTGTGTTGATTTTCTTTGCCACGATTTGCCGCGTTGTTTTTCGCCGGAATGAAATTTGCGATTCCGTTGTGATGGGAGTGTGTTACGGCCTTTCGGATGTGTTGTATAAGAGCCTCGCCATTGATGCGACTTCACGGGGAATTGAACTTTCGGCAGCGGAAATGATGTTCTGGATTTCGGATGTTCGGGTGTGGACTTTTGCCGCTGCTTATTTGACGGCGTTTGTTTTTACGCAGGTCGCTTTTTCGCGGGGACGGGCTTTATTTGTGATTCCGTTCAGCGCGGCGATTGGGGCGGTTGTGCCCATTCTTGCCGGGGCTCTTGTTTTTGCGGAACCGTTTCCGCCGACAAAAATGGTGAGTATTGTTTTTGTGATGATCGGTTCTTGTCTTTTTGTTGCAAGTCCACGCCAGATTATCCAGAAAACATGGAAGAGGAAATCCCATGCAGACAAATGAAGTTTGGTACAAAGTAACCGGGTCCTGCAAGCCGGAAGATTATGAATTGGCGGCGTTCTTTTTGATGGATGCCGGAGTCGGCGCTTTAGAAGAACTGGAATCTTCAACACCGGAACGTACGGATTTCCGCTTTTACGCCAAAGAAAAATCCGATTGTGAAAAGATAATCCTTCGATTTCCGCAATACCGGCTGGCTGTCGAAGAGGAGCCGGCAAAAGATTGGGACCGTTGGTGGAAAGACCGGGCGACTCCGGTGCACGTATCGGACAAAATTTGGGTGCGGCCTCCGTGGGTAGCATTCACACCACCTGAAAAAGAGGCGATTTGCCTTGTATTGGAAGCGAAAAGCGCTTTCGGCACAGGTGACCATGCGACGACAGCCTTGATTGCCGGCATGATGGAATCGTTGGAATTAAAAGGGAAAACGCTCTTGGATATCGGAACGGGAACAGGAATCCTTTCGATGATTGCCGATAAATTAGGGGCGAAGTTGGCTGTTGGAACGGAAATCGACATGCTCGCGCTTCCCTGCATTGCCGAAAATTTTGCGCAAAACGGATGTTACCATTCTCGGGCGGTTTTCGGCTTTTTGGATGTTTTCCAGAAAAACTCCACGTTCGATTGTATCGTTTGCAATATGATTCGAACGGAGTTTTGGCCCATGCGAAAAGATGTGGAACGCCTGCTTTCGCCGGGTGGGCATTTTATTTTGACGGGTCAACTTACGGCAGAAAAAGATTTTGTCCTGGATTGGTTCCGTGAAGCGGGATTTTGCATTGTTCGCGAACAGACCCGGGATGAATGGTGGTGCGTGGAAGCTGTATTTTCCGGGGAGGCGTCTTGATGGATTCGCTTTTTGTCCGGGCGGCTTTGGGGAAAACGCAGGAAAAGCCTGTTTGGATAATGCGCCAGGCGGGCCGTTATTTGCCTGAGTACCGGAGCCTTCGTGAAAAATTCCCCGACTTTATTTCATTTGTGCGTAATGTGGATGCTGCCGCAGAAGCAACGCTTCAACCGGTTCGCCGTTTTGATTTGGATGCCGCCATTTTGTTCAGCGATATTTTGGTGACGCTCCCACCGATGGGTTTTGATTTGGCTTTTTTGCCGGGAAAGGGACCTGTTGTTCGAAATCCGCTGCGGGCTGCTTCTGACATAGGACGGTTGCGAAAAGTCAATTTGCTGCAGGATTTGGATTTCACCGGAAAGGCTCTCAAAAAAATCCGGGCAACGTTGTCTTCGGAAAAGGCCTTGCTGGGATTTGTCGGAGGCCCGTTGACGATAGCCTCTTATGCAATCGAAGGGGGATCATCTAAGGATTTGCACCGGACAAAAGCCCTTTTTTACAATGACCCGGATACATTTGACCGCTTTTTGTCTGCCGTGGCGAATGTGACCGGCGAATATCTTGCGCAACAGGCAGAATGGGGCGCGGATGCGCTTGTCATCATGGACTCTTGGGCGGGGCATCTTTCTTCTGCTGATTATTATCCAATGGCGGGAAAGTTTACCCGTCGAGTTGTGGAAATTGTCCGCAGCAGGAGTCGTGCGCCCATCATTCATTACGCCAATGGTGCGTCGCACTTGTTGCCGTTTTTTACCGCGTTAAAAGTTGATGTCGTTGGAGTCGATCACCGGGTAGAACTGTCAGAGATTTTTGGCAAATATCCCGATACGGTATTTCAGGGAAATTTGGACCCGGCGAAACTGTTTGCGTCTCCCGAATCCGTTTCGCAGACGGTTTCAGAAATTTTGAAAGCGGTTCAGTCGCGTCCGCACATCATGAACTTGGGACACGGTGTTTTGCCAGAGACTCCCGTTGAAAGTGTCCGCGCCTTTGTCGATACCGTCCGCGGAAATCTCCGTCAGTGATTTTTGGAATTAGCAGAGATTAACCGCCGGTAAACTTCGATTTGATTTTCGGCTATTTTTTTCCAATCAAAGCATTCGCGGATCCGTTTTTTGGCGCCTTCCCAAAGACGCTTTTCCAAATCGGAGTCCTTTTCTAATCGGATAAATGCCTGCGCCAAAGCTTGGGGGGATTTTTCGGGAACGAGAATTCCCGACTCGCCGTCGACGACAGCGTCTGGAATGCCGCCGACACGGGAGGCGACAACGGGAAGCCCGTATTGCATGGCTTCGATTAGGACAACGCCTAAACCTTCTGTATCGCCGCGGGAATCCACAATGGCGGGCAATGTGAAACAGTTGCTTTCAAGATATTCTTGGCGCAGTTCTTCGGGGGAAAGCGGCCCTGTGAAAATCACATTCTGCGGAGCGATTTCTGCCGCCAATGCTTTGAGGGATTCTGTTAAATTGCCTTTGCCGACGATTCGGATTTCAAATTTTTCAGGGTCGAGCAGGGCGGCGGCCCGGATTAAAAATTCGATGCCTTTTCTTTCGATGTGCCTTCCGACAAAGAGAATCCGGTAACGGCCAATTCGCGGATGGGGAGGTGGAATTTCGCCAGAAGCAAGTGGAGAGCCGTAAGGACTCCATTCCGTTTTAACAGGCCTGATGGCGGAAATTTTCGAAGCGGTAAAATGGCTGTTGACGAAAATGGCGGCGGCTTGTCCGATGATGAATTTCATTATCGGACGAATCCATTTCTTTTTGCGAATGAGCAAAAGCTCTGCGCCGTGAAAATTCAACACCAGCGGAATGTGGAACAGCTTGCTTGCACCGAGAGCGATTAGCGCATGGGGAAAGGGCCAATGCGCGTGGATAATGTCGAACTTCCCTTTGCGGGCGAGCGCGATGCATTTGAAAAATCCGCTGATGCAGTAAGGGATGGCCAGTAATTGCAAAAATGGATTCTTGGCGATTTTTGTGGGAGCGCCTTCATCGTGGGTTAAAATTTCCAGATTTTGCGGTGCGTAACGAAACCGATGGACGGGGATGCCGTCTATCGAATGGGAATGCAGTCCGCGATAAGCTGGGGCGAGAATTTCAACGTTTACACTAGAATCGCGGAGGGTGTCGACGGATTTTCTGAGCCAAGGGACTTCGTTGTCTTCTTCAAACCGCGGATAAACAGAGCCTAGGACAAGGACGTTCACACATTCTCCTGGGCGATGTAGGCGGGATAGACAAAGGCTTTGACGGAATTCAGCGGCTTTGAAATGTCGGCGACGGAATCTTTGGAATATTCCCGGATACGGCCTGCCAAACGTTGCCAACCGTTTATGTCGGAGTCGATTAAAAGAATGCCGATGCCTTTGTCGTTTTCAAGAAATCCCATGACATCGGAACCGCGCCCCTGTGTCGCAAAGCTTTTGAAGACGGCTTTCCAGAATTTTTTTTCGTCATCGGCGGGGAGTGCCTTGTGGATGGCGTCGAACAGAAATTCGGCGTAAACGAAAAAACTTTTGTATTCATCGGCGCGAATCATTTCTTCTTGGACGCGCAAGTCGAACAAGTCGTTTGGGTAAATGACGGTATCGTATTTTTGCTTGTTGATGTAATCCAAAAAAGATTCTGAAATCATAACTCCGTGTCCAATGGGAAATTCGCGTTGGACCTTAAAATAGTATTTTTAACGCGTGCAACGATTGTTCAAATTGAAAAAAGTATTGAAGGCCAGCTCCATGAATCCCTATGCGGAATCGTTCCGTTCGGGAAAGGTTTTTGGCAAAGGGCGCCCGCTGACGCCGCAAGAAATTGAAATCCTCGAAAAGAACGGCAACCGCGCCGAAGATTGGTCTCGGATTACCGTTGACATGCTCTTTACGCCGGATCGGATTTTCGGATCTTCTTTTTTTGGAAAGGTATTCTTGCCCGCTTTTTACGGGACGTTGTTGATGCCGGGAGACGTTTCTGCGCCGACGGGAATTTATTCCTGCTCCATTTACGATTCCGTTATAGAAAACTCTTTGCTTCACCACGTGAACCTGATGTCCAATGTCTGGATTTCGCAAGGTGCCGTTGTGCAAAACGTGGGATCTTTGGTGGCGAACGGAAAATCGCATTACCAGATTGCCGCCGAAATTTCAGTGGGAAACGAAATGGGCGGACGGCGCGTTCGGATTTTTCCGGATATCACGCCGGAACTCGTTCAAATGCAACTGTTTTCAAAAGTGGATGCGGAAACGGACAAAGCGTTTGTTTCGCAAATGGAGGATTGGCGCGGAGAAGTTATCGTCCCTTATGGCGTTGTCGGGAAAAGTGCCATCGTCGCCAACACGAACATAGTCCGCAATTCTTGGATTGGAGATTATGTCCGGATTGACGGGTCTGCCAAAATTCGCAATTCAGTTGTTTTAGGAAGCCTTGAAGAACCGACGTATATTTATGACGGAGTCATTCTTGAAAACAGTTGTGTGCAAGAAGGGGCAAAGCTCCATTCGGCGGCCCTGGTGAAAGATTCCGTGCTGATGCGCCGGACAAAAATCGGAAACAAGGCGATTGTCAATTCTTCTATCATCTGTCCCTGTGTCAATATCGATGAAGCGGAAGTGACCCACAGTTTTGTCGGCCCGCTGACTCAAATGCACCATCATTCCCTGCTGATTGCGGCTCTTTGGCCCGCGGGACATGGAAATTTGGGATATGGGGCGAATGTCGGTTCCAACCACACCAGTCGAATGCCCGATCAGGAAATCATGCCGGGACTTGGAATGTTTTTCGGATTGGGAACGAATGTTAAGTTTCCCGCCAATTTTTCGGAGTCCCCCTATTCAGTCCTTTCGACGGGGATCACTACCTCGCCGCAACGGTTGAAGTTCCCGTTCAGCTTGATCCTTCCGCGCGACCCGAATTTGCACGGAATCGCTTCGGATTTGAATGAACTCCGGCCTGGGTGGAATTATGGGAACAACGCTTATTTCATGGCGCGGAACGCTTACAAGTATGCGGCTCGGGGAAAGGGTTTTGTCGCTCCGGAATGTTCCCAAATTTTGAGCGACAAGAATGCCGTTCTGGTTTTGGATGCCTTGCGGCGGTTGCAGGTTTCCCGGATAAAGGAAGTGTATACAGAAGAAGACGTCGGCGGGTTGGGCAGCAATTATCTCAAAGAATCTTCGCGGCATTTGGCGGATTCTTTTTACAGGAATTTCTTGGAACGCTATGTTCTTATGCGGATATTCCTTGTCGCCGAAGAGGACCGTTCCATTTGTCAAATGGAAGAACACGAAATCCGGAAGGCGTTCCCCGGAGATTTGTTCAAAGAAATTTCCAAAGAAGTCGCAATTCCCGTTTCGTTTTCCGAATTGATCAAACGGATGCGAATCGCTGAAAAAAATTGGACGGAATCCGTTTTGCATGGCACGGATAAGGACTTTGTCCGCGGACGGAAAATTTTCGATGATTACGATGCCGCCCATCCTGTAGATCAGGCGTTTCTCAACTGGGAAAAGAACCGGTTCGAAGAAATCGTTCGGCGCTCCACGGCTCTTCTCAAGGAACTCAAAGGCGAAAACGGATGACTGTCGCAGAATGGCTGTTGTTCGCCGCGCTCACCGTTGAATTTCTGATTCGGGTGGCGGTTGAAATTCGGGAAGTCCGGATGTCGGGCGGGCGACTGGACCGTTTCGCTTTTTTTCGAGTCGTTCCCGTAGTCAATGACATTTTTCCCGCCGAAGCGCATTCGCCAGAAATTCCCGCCGGAGCGTTTGTCAAGGCGCACGAAAAGGTTCATGCCGAAATGCATCATGGAGCACTTCGCCGGGCGTTTCAGTTGGGCTTTGCGCTGCTGTGCGCGTTGGCGTTGGGCGTCGCCGGAGTTTATCTAAACTTTAATTTGTTTGAACTGTTGCTGCTCTTTCATTTGATGTTTTCCGTTTCTCGACTATTTTTTCACGGAATCTGCTTTGCTGAAGAATTCGAAGCGGACGCTCTTGCTGCCAAACGTGTGCAACGGGGTGTCGCCATCCGGGCGTTAGAATCCCTCCGGTTGCAGGAATTTCCTAGAACGCTCCTCTTCGCTTTTTTATACAGAACCCATCCCACGGCGCAAATGCGCCTCGAAAGGATTACAGGAACAAGTAAGAAAATCCGGCGCTGATCTGCATGGTGGAAAAATTGCGCTTGTTGTTGAGAGTCTTGGACTTTTTGACAAAGTCGGTGAACGCCCGGTAAAACCTCAAATCGACAGCCATTTCGCGGGCGATTCTGTATCCGGCACCCAAAGCGATTCCGACTTCCAGGGTCGCGGGAGAAAGAATGTCCTTGCCGCTGTATTTTCCAAATTCATAAGAATCGCTGGAGGACAGGTTTACTCCCAGTCGCACGCCCGCTTCGGCGTAAAGATCTTCGATGATTTCCGTTCCTTCGGGCAAGTCAATTCGGAATAGCAGGGGAATGTCTATTTCCCAAACGGAAAGGTCGCCGGATGTCGTCAGCTGTTGTGACGTGTATTCAAAATCATTCATGCGGTAAGCGATTCCAATTTCCGGGACAATGTGAAACCGTTGAGAAAGGTTGATGGACATGATACCGCCAATGCCAAATGCAAAGCCCGTTTCCCAGCCCCAATCTTCGGAGTTGCTTCCGGAAAGCCAGTTCAGTCCGATGTTTCCGCGGATTCCGAACGTGATGGGCGCGCTCCAGTTTTCGAGCCGGGCTTCGGATTCGGCGCGCCGCCGCGCGTCTTCTTCACGGGTGTCCTTTGAAAACTCTTCTTCTTGAATTTGTTCCGCGGAACGGAAATGCGTAATGCCGTTCTCGTCGACGTATGTCCGCGAAACATCGTCATTTTCAAAGTCGTCTTCGTCCTCGTCGGCTTCGACATCGAAAGTGTTGGAGGCCTGTGCGAAAACCATCGTTGGGGAAATGGCGCCCAGGCAAAGGAAAAGAATCCCTGATAAGAACTTTTTCATATCCGATAAGCTAGAAAAGATTTTGCAAGGCAGGGGTTTTTGTTAAATTGAAGTTCGTAAAAATGTGTAAAAAGCGATTAAAAAATCGGAGCTTATAATGCCCAAATACAATCCGCAAGAAATCGAAACCAAGTGGCAATCCTATTGGGATGCGCACAAAACGTTCAAAACAGTCACGGACGCTTCCAAGCCGAAGTACTACTGCCTGGACATGTTCCCCTATCCGTCTGGAGCGGGGCTCCATGTGGGGCATCCGGAAGGTTACACGGCGACGGATATCGTGTGCCGTTATAAACGCGCCCGTGGATTCAATGTGTTGCACCCGATGGGCTGGGACGCTTTTGGTCTCCCTGCAGAACAATACGCGATTCAAACGGGAACGCACCCGGCGGTCACCACTCAAAAAAATTGCGATAACTTCCGCCGTCAGATAAAAAGGCTCGGTCTTTCTTATGATTGGGACCGCGAAATCAACACAACGGATCCGAAGTATTACAAATGGACGCAGTGGATTTTTACCCGGCTGTATAACACATGGTTCGACGAAGTGCAGCAAAAGGGACGTCCTATTTCGGAATTGCCCATCCCCGCCGAAGTCGAAGCGCGCGGCAAAGAGGCTGTCCGTGAATATAAAGATTCCAAACGCCTTGCCTATTACGCCGACGCCCAGGTCTGGTGGTGCAAGCATTGCAAGATTGTTTGTGCAAACGAAGAAGTTCTCGCCGACGGTTCGCATGAAAAATGTGGAAAAAAAGAAGTGGAGCGCCGCAACCTGAAACAGTGGCTGATGCGCATTCCGCTTTATGCCGAACGCCTTTTGAAAGGCCTTGACAAATTGGACTGGCCGCAAGGTGTCAAGGACATGCAAAAAAACTGGATAGGCAAAAGTCGTGGAGCCGAAGTGGACTTTGTCGTGGCGGACAAAGACGGTAATCCGACAGATGAAAAACTCCGCGTTTACACGACGCGTTGCGATACGCTGTTCGGTGCGACATACATGGTCATTGCTCCGGAACACGAAATGGTCGGAGAACTCACGACTCCAGAAAATAAAGACGCTGTTTCTGCGTATGTGCATGCGGCTGCGCTGAAAAGCGACATGGATCGTACGGAACTTGCCAAAGAAAAAACGGGCGTTTTCTCGGGCTCGTATGCGTTGAATCCGCTGACAGGAAAAAAGATTCCCATCTGGATTGCAGATTATGTCCTCACCGGATACGGCACGGGAGCCATTATGGCTGTCCCGGCGCACGACACGCGGGATTTTGAATTTGCCAAAAAATTTGGGCAGCCCATTGTGTGCATCATGGAGCCCGACGCGACGTGCCCGGCGGAAACAAAAGAACAGGTTCTTGCCGGTGAAGCCTGCTGGCCGGCGGATGGCAAATACATTCACAGTTCCAACGAAACGCTCTCTTTGAACGGTCTTTCCAAAAAGGAAGGCCTCGCGAAAATGGTGGCGTGGATAGAATCAAATGGAATCGGCAAAGCGACTGTCAATTACAAAATTCGCGATTGGCTGTTCAGCCGCCAACGTTATTGGGGAGAGCCGTTCCCGATTATCCATTGGGAAGACGGGGAAATTTCCACGTTGGACGACAAGGATTTGCCGGTCCTTTTGCCCGAAGTCAAGGATTTCAGACCGGGTGACGGCGGACAATCTCCGCTTGCCGGCGCTTCGGACTGGTTGAATGTCGTCGACAAAAACGGTCGCAAGGGAATTCGGGAAACGAATACGATGCCACAATGGGCGGGATCCTGCTGGTATTACCTGCGTTACATAGATCCGCATAACGAAAATGCTTTCGTTGACAGCGAACAGGAAAAATACTGGATGCCGGTTGACCTTTATGTCGGCGGCGCAGAACACGCTGTGCTGCACTTGCTTTACAGCCGCTTCTGGCATAAAGTCCTTTTTGATTTGGGGCTGGTATCGTCTGACGAACCGTTCCATCGCCTTTACAATCAGGGAATGATTCTCGCTTATGCATACGAAGATGCCGCAGGATCCAAAGTCCCCGTTGATCAGGTTGAACAGAAAGACGGCAAATTCTTTGAAAAGGGTTCGGGCAAGGAATTGCGTCAAATCGTCGCCAAAATGAGCAAGTCGCTGAAGAACGTGGTGAATCCTGATGATGTCGTACAAAAATACGGCGCAGATTCTCTTCGTTTGTACGAAATGTTCATGGGACCTCTCGATGCGGTAAAACCGTGGCAAACTCAAGGCATTGAAGGAATGTACCGATTCCTTTCGCGGGCGCACCGCGCTGTTATCGGCGAAGGGGAAATTCCGGAATACGTTGACGAGATGCCGGAATCCCTTTTGAAAGTGACGCATCAAAGCATCATCAAAGTGACGGAAGCGATTGAAAAGATGAGCTTCAACACGGCGATAAGCCAATTGATGATTTTCTGTAACGAACTGACAAAATCGGAAACGCGCCCGCGGGAAGCGTGTGAAGTTTTTGCACGGCTTCTTCAACCGTTCGCACCGCATTTGGCTGAAGAAATGTGGGAATGCCTTGGTCATGAAGGTGGACTTTCTTATGTCGCATGGCCAGAAGCAGATGCTTCCAAGGCGGCAGAAAATACAGCGGAAGTCGTCTTTCAAGTCAACGGAAAGGTGCGTGCGAAAGCGGTTGTCGCCAAATCGCTGGACAAGGCCGCGCTGGAAAAACTCGCCATGGAAAACGATAGAATGAAGGAATTCATGAAGGGCAAAACCGTTGTGAAGTCCATCGTAGTTCCCGGGAAACTGGTGAATGTCGTGGTGAAGTAATACAGTTGCCGCAAACCCTGCGCAGGAGTGGCTGCGTCGCGAAAAGATACGCCTCGGTTTCAGTGCCGGGGCGTTCTTTTGCAAAATAGAAAGGCTGAATAGGAAACGATGGCGGAGAGGAATTTTTCTTTTGATGAAGATAAATCGCATTCCGTTTTCCGTTGTGTCGAAAGTTCAAAAAGTCGTAGAAGAGGCTGGGGAAACATCGCGAAAGATTCCAAATCTTTCTATTTTAATCGGCATTGGGCGTGGTGAAATGACTTGAAAACCATCAAATAATTGGAAAACAGAACTTATGGCAGAAATTCCATCGAAAAAAGACAATCTCGTTATTGAAAACATCCAACCGTCTGTTGATGCGGGCCGTTTCGCCATCAAACGGGAGCCCGGCGATATCGTGAAAATCACGGCGGACATTTTCCGCCACAGCCACGAAAAGTACGATGCTGCGATTTTTTACAAAACGCGAAAAGAAAAGCGCTTCCACAAAGCGCCCATGCATTTTGTGGATAACGACATGTGGGAGGGCGAATTTGTCGTCAACAGCATCGGTTATTACGACTATAAAATTGTCGCGTGGACGTTAGAACCGAAAGACGTTCCCACAGAAAGTCCGCTGTTCGAACTCCGCGTGGATCCTGTTTACGCCCGGACGGGAACGTGGTATGAAATGTGGCCCAAAAGTCAGGGGAAAGATCCGACAAAAAGCGCAACGTTCAAGGATTGTGAAGCGCAGTTGGATTACATCTGCGACATGGGATTTGACACGGTCTATCTGGTTCCGATTCATCCGATAGGCATTACGAACCGCAAAGGCGCGAACAACGCGCTCCATGCCAAAACGGATAAAAAGGGAAAACCGCTGGAACCGGGCTGCCCGTATGCGGTGGGGAACCAGTTCGGAGGTCATTTTGCCGTGGACCCGGAATTGGGCACAATGAAAGATTTCGAACACTTTGCCAAGGCGGCCCGTTCAAAAGGTTTGCGGCTCGCGCTCGACATCGCGCTCAACTGTTCACCGGATCATCCCTATGCAAAAAAACATCCGGAATGGTTTTACCACGAGCCGGATGGCACCATCAAGTTTGCAGAAAATCCTCCCAAGAAGTACGAAGACATTTACCCGTTCGATTATTACAACAAGAACTACAAGGCTCTTTGGAAAGAAATCCGCGACATCATTTTGTTCTGGGCGGACAAGGGCATTGAAATTTTCCGCATTGACAATCCGCATACGAAACCGTTCCCATTTTGGGAATGGCTCGTTCGGGAAATCAAGGAAGAACGTCCGGAACTGGTCTTTTTGGCAGAAGCGTTTACCCGTCCCAAAATGATGCACCGTTTGGCGAAAGAAGGCTTTGACATGAGCTACACGTATTTCGCCTGGCGTGAAGAACGGTGGGAATTTGAACAGTATTTCAAGGAACTCACACAGAGCGGCGCAAAGGAATACATGCGCGGCATCTTGTTCCCGACGACTCCGGACATTTTCCCGAAATATTTGGCGAATCAGGGGCCGGCGCAATTCAAACAGCGGTATTTTTTGGCGGGAACGCTCTCCAGTTTAACGGGAATGTACAACGGATTTGAACTGTGCGAAAACATCCCGTCGCCCGTCAAAGAAGAGCTTTTGGATAGCGAAAAATATCAGTACAAGGTGCACGACTGGAATTCCCCGGTGAACATCCGGGATTTTGTCCGCCGCGTAAACGAAGCGAAACTGAATCACGTTGCGTTGCAGGAGTATGACAACTTGGAATTTCATGATGCGGACAATTCCAACTTGATGGTTTATTCCAAAAAGAAAGGCGAAGACGTTATCTTGTGCGTTGCCAATATGGACATGCACTCTGCGCAAGAAGGCACGATTTCGCTGAACATGGCAAAACTCGGACTTTCTGACGACGCGTTCTTTTTTGTCAAAGATCTGATTACGGATGAATCTTATGTTTGGCGCGGCGCGCATAATTTTGTCCGCTTGGATCCGGACAAGGCTCCGGGACATTTGCTTGTCGTCAAAAAACTTTGATTTGAAAATGCAACCGGAATGATTGGACGTTCATCTAAATGGCGATTTTCATGAACGATCCGATCCTTTCGATTCAGCATCTCCGTCGCGATTTTAAAATGGGCGACGAAACGGTTCACGCATTGCGTGGCGTGAGTTTTTGTGTTCGCCCCGGTGAATTTTTGACCATTATGGGAACCAGCGGTTCGGGCAAAAGCACGATGCTCAATATTTTGGGCTGTATGGACAGGCCGACTTCCGGGGAATACATTCTAGACGGCTTACATGTAGAAAAGCTCAAACCGGATTCTTTGGCGAATATCCGGAGTCATAAACTTGGATTTGTATTCCAGAGTTATAACCTCTTGGCGCGGACTTCCGCCATAGAAAACGTGGAGCTTCCGCTTCTTTACAATTCGAAAATTCCGGCAGCCGAGCGGCGCGAACGCGCCTTTGAAGCTTTGAAACGCGTTGGCTTGGAGCAGCGCATGAACCATTTGCCGAATCAACTTTCGGGCGGTCAGCAGCAACGAGTCGCCATTGCGCGGGCGTTGGTGAATGATCCCGTCATCATTTTGGCAGATGAAGCGACGGGAAATTTGGATACGCGTACAAGTTATGAAATCATGGAAATTTTTCAGGATTTGAATTCGCGGGGGAAAACGATTGTCTTTGTGACGCACGAACCGGATATTGCGACTTTTAGCAGCCGCACGATTGTTTTACGCGATGGATTGGTGAAACGGGATTTCGAAAACGAATCCGTTCAGAGCGCCAAAGCTGCCTTTGACGCATTGCCGCCACCGGAGACCTTTGACAGCGAGGACTCGCCGTGAATCCGCAGACACTTTTCAAAATGGCGTTTCGGGCGTTGTTGCGCAACCGGATGCGCACTTTCCTTTCGGTGCTGGGAATCGTCATCGGTGTCGCCGCCGTCATCACGATGGTCGCCATGGGTGAAGGTTCAAAGCAATCCATTCGCGAAAAAATCACGTCGATGGGAACAAATGCCATCACGGTGATGCCAAATGTTTCTAGGCGGGGCGGCGTACAATTGGACGCTAGCGCGTCGACTGTGACTTTGGAAGAAGCGGATGTCGTCGCCCTTCGAAAAAAAGCGCGTTTTATCAATGGAGTTTCTCCCTTGGTTTCTGCAAATGGGCAAGCGATTGTCGGCAACAGGAACGAAGCCGTTTCGCTGTCGGGGGTCAGCGCGGATTTTTTGAAAATCCGGAATTATGAAATAGACAAAGGCGTGATGTTTGACGATGTTTCCGACAGGATGGCGAAGGTTTGTGTCATCGGTCAAACGGTCGTTTCGACGCTTTTCCCCGATACGGATCCTATCGGCAAAACGCTCCGGTATAAGAACATTCCACTCAAAGTCGTTGGAACGCTCAAGGCGAAAGGTTCTGGTGATTTCGGGCAAGATCAGGATGAAATCATTTTGACGCCTTACCAGACGGTGATGAAACGGTTCAATGCGACGACGGACATTCGGACGATTTACGCCAACTCCATCGGAGAAGGCTACGCTTCGCAGGCGACAGAAGAAATTTTGTCCATTCTCAAGGAGCGCCGTTCGTGGAAGGGAGAAAAGGAGCCGTTCCGCGTTTTCACTCAAGAAGAAATGATCGAAATGATAACAAGTACATCGGAGCTGTTGACTGTCGTCCTCACCGCTATCGCCGGAATAAGCCTTTTTGTCGGTGGCATCGGGATTATGAACATCATGTATGTTTCGGTGACGGAGCGCACTCGGGAAATTGGGCTCCGCATGGCTATTGGCGCACGTGGGCGCGATATCCTTCTCCAGTTTCTTTTTGAATCGGTCATGATAAGCTTGCTGGGCGGCCTTATCGGCATTTTACTCGGAGCGTTCGCATCGATGCTTGTCAAATCGATTTTGAATTGGCCCATGAACATCACCGTTTCCAGTGTTCTGGTGAGTTTTGGCGTTTGCTTTGTGACGGGAGTTTTCTTTGGCTGGTATCCGGCGCGAAAAGCCTCTCGATTGGATCCTATTGAAGCGTTGCGGTTTGAATGACATTTAAAATGTTATATTTATCGCATTAGGAGGTCTTTATGGCAAATGAATTAGACGAAATGACGGGGCCCGTGAACAGCGCTGGTCGCGATATCAACGTAATTGAAAAGCAGTTGCCGGTCAAGGTGGGGTTTGGCTCGCTGTTGTTTGAAATATTGCTGTGGGTATGTTTCATTGTGCCCGGCGTGATATTCCTTTTCATGAAAATCGGTGCCAAGAATTATTTTCAGCAGTTGCAGCAAAAGCTCCAATCGGACGCTTCGACAATTGATAATTATTTGGAACAGCGTGTGCAAGTGTTGCAAAACGTGGCGCCGTTGGTGAACAAGGCGATTGATTTGGACAAAGATGTGATGAAATCGGTGGCGGCGTTCCGCGGCGGAAATGGGCATTTGACCGAAGAGGCGCGCAATGTGGTTTCCAATGATTTGGACCGCAGCTTTGCCCGGCTTTTCCCACAGGTGGAAGCCTATCCCGAACTGAAAGCCCATGCGGTGATTGCCGATGCCATGCAAAGGAATGATTATTTGCAGCGGGAAATCACGGCGGCGCGCAGCCTTTACAACGATACGGTAGAACAGTGGAACCGGGATATTTTCGCTTGGCCGACGAAAATGATTGTCGCCGCCCGAGCCGGTTATACGACGCGCATCCCGTTTTCGGCTTCGGCAGAAACGAAAGCCCGCGCCCGGGACGTTTTCTTTTAACCGGACAGGCGACGTTCTGTGGTAGAAAATGTTTACGATCCGCTGGAGCGGTATCGAGACGACTACTTGGAAAGTTTTTTGAAAAATGCGAAAGCGGCTTTTGAAGAACTTTCCCAGAAAGCGGGGGTCGATAGGGAAGCGAATAAGCAGCTTTGCCTAGAAATCGTCACACTTTCTTCTTCCCATGAAGACATCAAATCGACGATATTCAAATATTCCGTCTTTCGGATTGTTTGTTGGGTGGCCGTTGCCGTTTTATTCCTGGTTTGGGCGTGCCCCGAGGGAAATTCGGTGCCGGGCGTTATCGCGCTTGTCCTGTCCGTCGCCATCGCCATTTGGATTTTTGCCAAGTTGAACAACAACATTGCAGAACTCCGGATGGATGAAAGTCTTTTGGACATGCAAATTCAAAAGAAAAAGGATGCGGCTTGGGAACAAATGAAACCGCTCAACGACCTTTTTGATTGGGACATCCCCGTAAAATTGATCGAAAAAACGGTTCCCAAGTTGCAATTCGACGCGTTCTTTACGGAATCCCGGCTGCAGGAATTGCAAAATGAATTCGGTTATGATGGTTCTTTAAACAAAAAAACGTCGGTGCTTTTTTCACAAAGCGGTCAAATCAACGGAAATCCTTTTGTGATTGCCGACACGAAAACGTTCTGCATGGGCGAAAAAACGTATACGGGATATTTGACCATTCATTGGACGGAAATTGTCGAGGGGTTCGATGGCAAAAGTCGGCGGGTTTTCCGCAGCCAGACCCTTTCGGCTTCGGTCACAAAGCCTTGCCCTGTATACGGTAAATTGTCTTTTGTACTTTACGGCAACGAGGCGGCTCCCCAGCTGGAATTCACCCGAAAGCCGTCGGGCCTCACCGAAGAAGGTTTTTGGCAGGAGCGGCGGCGAAAACGCAAGCTCAGGGAACTCAAAAAGTTTTCCGGTAATTTGAAAGATGAATCCCAGTACACGTTGATGGGAAATCATGAATTTGAAACGCTTTTCGAAACGAAAGACCGAAACGACGAAGTCGAATACCGGTTGCTTTTTACGCCCCTTGCCCAACGCCAAATGCTTTCACTTATCAAAGATAAAAGGTTTGGATACGGCGACGACTTCTCGTTCTTCAAAGAGAAAAAAATCAACGTCGTTGTTCCCGGTCATCTGAAAGATTTTGAATTGGACACGAATCCGAAACAATTTTTCAGTTATGATTTTGAACAAAGCAAAAATGAATTTGTGCGCATTTCCCAAGGATATTTTCGCCGGGTTTATTTCGCCCTCGCTCCGCTGCTTTCCATTCCGCTTTACCAGCAAATGCGGACGCAAAAGGAGATTTACAAAGATTCAAAGAAAAAATCGTCTTTTTGGGAGTGGGAGTCCATCGCCAATTTTTACGGCATCGACAGGTTCAAGCATCCCGATTGTGTGACAGATTGCATTTTGAAAACGGATTGCCTGCAGGAATCTGAAAATGGCGAACGGCGAATCCAAGTGTCGGCTTTTGGCTACGCCGGGCATCCCCGGGTCGATTTTATCTCTGTTTTTGGCGGTGACGGCAGGTTTCACCAAGTTCCCGTCCCTTGGACAGAATACACTCCCGTGTCGAGGCAGTCGGAAATGTCTATTGAGGAGCGGCCCGAACTGTCTCGCACCATTTACCGTACGGAAGAATCCTTGAAAAACACGGGGAACGCTTTCCGGCGCGGCATTTTTTCGCGGTAATCTGAGCTTTCCGGATAAAGGGCACTCCGGCGCCGGCGAAAGAGGGGTGGCCCTGCTTGAAAATTGTTATTTTCTATCGGCATTTTGTGGATTTATGGGCACCATTTCCGTATTTTGATGGTGTTTTGTTCCGCAGGAGAACTATGTCCGGATTTTTTCTAGGATGAAAAGGCTTTTAGCCGCTTTCGCCATTTTGTTTGCGCTGACTTCCGCCCAGGAATCGGCGGATTCTGTCGTGTCCGGAAATTCGAATGGAGCCGTGCAGTATATTCCTCTGCCGCCCAATGTGACGCCGCTTTCGGACATTGCCCCTAAAAGTGGGGTCGGGCAAAGTGGGCGTTTGATGAAGCCGCCCCGGAACGAACATTATGATCACAGCATCAATTTTGAAAACCGCGAAATGGAGGTGTCGAAAAAATACGTCAACGCGATCAGCCGCGACACCATGGAACTTTGGTCGGCGACTTATCCGGAATTGGCGTCTTATGTTTCCGACATGTATGACATCGGATTCAACCGCCTGTGGCTGAACTCTTTTGCGGGACAAAGCGATGGCGGTTATGCGGAACCGGACAATGCGACTCTTTACGATATAGACATCCCCATCAACATGCCGTCCTGGATGAAGGATTTCGGGTTTGACAAGCCGAAGCTGCTGCTCCAGGGAACAATGGACATCCGGCTTTCGGGCCGCGGTGAAAAGGATGATGCGCCCGGCAGCACCAAGGACAATCTGTTCCCCAGCCCAACGTTGACCTATGACCCAAGCTTTATGGTGAAGGGGAAAATCGGTCCTTACATCACTGTCGAAGTGAATAACGTGGAAAGTGGTTTGGGGGCAAAAAATCAAATCCGAGTGGTGTATGAAGAATCGTATAAGGGGGAATTCGAAGATTACATTTTACAGCGGATTGAAGCGGGAACGACATCGCTTGCGCTCCCCGGCACCGAGCTTACGGGATATTCCGAAAATCACAAGGGACTGTTTGGCATCAAAGCGGAGTGGAAACTGGGAGATTGGTGGCTGACGACGATTGCGTCTCAAGATGGTGGAAGTCAAGAAAAATACACCATCAACGCGAGCTCCAGTACGACGGAATTCCAGATTCAAGACAAGCAATTTGTCGCTTATCGGTATTATTTTGTGAACCATGCAGCTCGAGACAACTACATCAGCGCGGGGCTTGCCGGCAGAACGACTTCGCCTTATGCCGCGACGAATTTGAAACTTTACAAACGGGCCCCGACGAATACGACAACCAATGTCGTGGAAAATGTGAAAGCGATTTACACAACGCCTTCTGGAATGACCGTGGAGAAGACGATTGACAGGCTTGTTCCCATGTCTGTGAACGATTACACTTATGACAGTAAAACGGGCATTGTGAAAGTTCTCGGCGCATCCAAATCGACGCTCATTGCCGCCAGCTGGTCGGACGATGGAACAGGCCGCAGAGGGACGACTGTGAATGACGGCTCCCGGGTTGTGCTTATCCAATGGGACGCGACTCTTTCGGAACTGACGGATATCGACAAGTTGATGCTCCGCAATGTTTATTCCATTGGAATTTCGGACGAGAGCTCTTCGAGCTTTGTTTTGAGGGTGAAGAACAAAGCGGGAATCTCCGGGTCGTATTTGAAAACGTTGGGGCTTGTTGATACGACGACAAATACGATATTGACTGGTGACGCATCGATTTTCAAAAAGGACGCTTCGGGATCTTACACGGGTGAAATGTGGCTGCCTTGCCGTCCGCTTTCGTGGTATTCGGGGGCGAATTCTTCGGCGCGGGCGCGGGAAAACTGCCTGGAACCGTTCCGCAACGTGGATTCTTCGGCGGCGATGGCGAAACTTTACACATTGCCTGTGGCAAATCTGGGGACCAAATACACGAACCGTTTTTATTTTGAAAGTGTTGGCAAACGTCGGAATTCCGTCATCAGTGTGCGCGATCCCAGTTCCAGTTATTCGGTAAGTTCCGGAACGTGCATGGACATTTCCGAAGGCTCCGAAAAGTTGAAAGCCGGTTCGACTGTGCTCACGCGCGGAGTCGATTACGATGTGAACTACGAGCTGGGGCAAATTGAATTGCTGAGTGAAACGGCCCTGGATCCGAACAAGGAAATTTCTGTCGAATTTGAATGCGAGCCTCTTTTTGAAATCGACAACAAGGTGCTTTTGGGAGCGCGGGCGGAACTTCCGCTTTCCCGTTACGGATTCGGCGAAGGTTCTCTGTTCGGCATCACCGCTTTGTATAAAAGTCAAAGTACGACAGCCAGTACGCCGACTCTTGGAAATGAACCGTATTCGAGCTTCTTGTGGGGCATGAACCTCCGTTTGCAGGATACGACGCGTTGGATGACTGATTTGGTCAACTGGATTCCCGGAATCCACACAACGGCTGCTTCGAACTGGAGGTTTGAAGCGGAGTTTGCAAGCAGTTATCACAACGCGAATACGAGCAGCGGACAAACGGCTTTGCTCGAAGACTTTGAATCCAGCGAATCGGGACTTGTGTATCCGCTGACGCGCCTTTCCTGGTATCCGGCGTCTCCTCCGGGTGGCGTGGATTTGGATCCGAGTACTTATATCGAAAGTCAAGATTACAAGCACAAGGGCGAATTTATTTGGCACAGCAACAATACGGTGCTTTACAAACACATTTACCCGACAGTCGGCAACAGCGACGTGGACAATCAGAGGCTGACTGTCCTCAAGTTGACTCTCCGGCCCAATGATAATCTGGTCGGTAACAGCTGGGGCGGCATCATGCGGCCAAATTCAAGTTACTATCAAGATTTGAGCAACATGAAGTATATTGAAGTGGTTGCCCGCGGAAACGTCGGAAGCTTGTATTTGGATTTGGGACTTGTGAGTGAAGATTTGTCCATCAACGGCTATGCGCCCAATGGAGAATATGATGGAGAAAACGATTTGGGGACAACGACCGCTTTGCATGATAAAGGTCTTGACGGCGTTTCCGGCTCCGACGAATCGTATCAGATTTGGGATTGCCGCATGAACGGTTGTGTGAATACGATTCGTACCAGTGCCAATTCCGACGCAACGAACACCGATATCGCCCGTGATAATTTTGACGATGATTTGGATGACGAAAGTGATCCGCCTGTCGCCATCAATGGCTCTGAGGGTAATTCGGGCGAACGGGCTTACGATACGGAAGACATCAACCGGAACGGTTCTTTGGATACGGATATCGGCTTTGTCCGCTACCGCATCGATCTTTCGGATAATGATGACGCCAATTTTGAAACGTTGAAAAACGGTTGGCGCAAATGGAAAATTCCGTTGGACCGCTACGACACGATTGTCACGTCTAGCGGAGAAAGTTATTTGACCATCCTTTCTCAGGCGCAATTCTCCAGACTTTGGATGGGAAAAATTTCGAATGGCGTTGCCGAAGCCAAAGTGCAAATTGCGAATCTCGGCGTGATGGGGAATTCCTGGGAAGAATCCGATGTGTCCAGCAAATTCGTCACCTCTTCAACGGGAAATTCGCAGACGGCGATTGTCGATGGGAGCGAAGTGGAAATTTCGTCTTCGGCGCAAACTTCGGCGGCGGATTCGAACTTCTTGACGATTTCGACTCTCAACAACCGGGAAAATTCGGGGACGTATTACAAAAGTCCGAATACGGAAACGGAACGGGATGCGGAAACGAATGCCGCGTTGAAGGAAACGGCTCTTGTCTTGAGCTACCGGAATTTGTCGCCGGGTCAATCCGTTGGCGCAACGCGCACCTTTGACGCAGATGAAAAAGATTTGACGAAGTATAAAACGTTGAAAATGGAAATCCATTATACGACCGAGGCTTCGAAAACGCCTGTGCGATTTGCATTGCAATTTGGCGAAGGTTCCCTAGAAGGCTCCACGGATTATTATGAATGGAGCTTCAGGCCGGTAAAAATCAATTGTTCCGCGGCGGAACGGGCTGCGGATTGTCACGAAAGGAACTGGCTCGCCAACGCCTTTTCCGAAAAACTTTCGGCATTTTCTGATTTGAAAAAAGGTCGCCGCCCGCCGTTCCTAGAACCTGTCGTTGATTCTATCGGCGGAGAACGGGAAGAAGTGCTGAAATTGGTTGGAAACCCTTCGACGACGACCGTGGACTGGATCCGTTTTGTCATCATCGCGGATGAAGACGCTTCTCCGGCGGATTTGGAAGGGGAATTTTGGATAGACGATTTGCGCCTTTCGGACATGGACAGCGATTGGGGTTATGCCTTCCGGACTTCTGGACAAGCGAATTTCTCGGACTTCCTTTCTGTTTCGGGATCGGCCAGGTATCAAGATGGAAACTTTGCGACTCTTTCCACGACAGGCTCATCTCCGAAGCCAACGCTTTCCGAAGCGGAATCAAAACTCGATTTGGCGGCTGACGCCAGCGTGAACTTGAACAAATTCCTGGCTGATGAACAGGGATTTCACATTCCGCTGAGCGTCGGTTACAGTAGCACAACGGAACGCCCGTATTTAAAGCCGACGGACGATTTGGAACTTTCCCGGGACAATTTGGGGGATTTTGCCAAAGATATTTGGGACGGCAACTTGACTGTAGAAGATGCGGATGAAGAACAAAAACTCAGGGACAATGCGGATTCTCGTGGATATCAGTCGTTTAGCCGCACAAAACGTTTCAGTTTGAGTTACAGCAAAGATTATAAAATGGAATCCAGCCCGGTGAAAGAGATTCTTTCGCAAATTTTCCTGGAAAGACCCGCTTGGAGTTACAGCTATACGGAAACAGAGTCGCGTTCCACGACGGCTGCGGATTCCACATACTCTTACCATACGATTATCGAATATAGCTTGGGAACGTTCAACCGCTTCAACTACAAGCCGTTTGATTTCTTGAAAAAATCGTCTTGGGGAAAGGGATTTGCCGATGCGACGTTTGAACCGTGGCCGCAAACGATAGACCTTACGCTGTTCGATTTGAGCTATATCCGCTACGTGAACCAGGAACGCGATCCGGACTTTACGGAACCGCAAACGGACCGCACTGTCACTTACACGGTGGATTTGTCTCACAAGGCCAATGTCCGCTGGAATATTTTCCCATTCCTTTCGACAAGTTACAGCCTGAATATTTCCCGTGATATGTTCGGCGGCGGAGATCAGGAAGACTTCGCCAAGGAAAATTTCTTCTCGACCAAAAACGGCGGGCTTTTTGCCGCTGACGATATTTTTGATTACGATCATACGGACCGCAAAATTTACGTGTCGCCGGACAGCGTCGTCGTTATTCCTTACGATACTGTGGCGGCTGTTTCCGCTACGGGGGATACGGCGCTCATTGACATGGACGATCCGAACACGTACCGCATCCTTTACGACAGCACTGTTTATTACAAGGTGGACAGTGTGGGCAAACGGGAATACGGGCGCGCCTACGGCATTCTCAAAAATGAACGCAGCCGCAGCCAGCAATTCAAAACGACGTTCAGTCCTCCGCTGATTCCGTTCTTGCCGATGACCTTTGCGTTCACATCTTCGTTCAAACAGCAAAAAACGATTCCCGACGAGTTTGAACTGTATGATCCGACGATGGTCGAAAAAAATTATTGGACGATATCCCAGACGAACCGGTTCGAATTTTCACCCTCGTTCCGTTTGGTCAACTTCATGAGCCTCTTTGGAGATAAAAATGCGGCCAAGAGCTTTTTTGAAAAATTGAAATGGCGCGACATCAAAGCGGCTTGGACGGTGGATATTTCAACAGTCGGTGAAAACTTCACCCTTTCGCAGTTATATGAAGAGCAAGGCGTGACCCCGTTCCAGTATTATCTGTATGGACTGGGCATTGGAAACGGTTACAAGAATCGCGGAATCTGGAACATTGTCTCGGGCGACATGGCGCTTGATCACCGCGATGATTACAGGCGTTTTGCCCAGTACCGCAACCATCACGTAGACACTCTTGTTTACCAGGGAAATTTCACGCACAGCGTCAATCGTACGTTGAATCTTTCGACGGGATTCACGCTCCCGTTCTGGAGCATAGGCATTGTCACCGATATGCAGTGGAAACAGGACTTTAGCCAATCGCGGGAATATCCGCTTTACACGGATTCGACGATTGTTTGGCCCAAATGGGGCGTCGGAGTGACTGTTCCGAATTTTTCGCAGCGCATCGGCTTCTTGAATGGATTCCGCAGCGTGAGTACGACGCATCGGGTGGATTACACGCACACGCGTTCCGTCAAACCGTTCCAGAGTGCGGAAGACTCTTGGACGACAACGTGGAATTTCAATCCGTTAATCCGGATAAACTTCTTGACGCAAAACAACATCCGCATTGAAAACAATACGTTCTTGAAACTCGAATTTACGGATAGGCGTCCCAAAGAAGAAGTGATTTCCCAAACGAACTGGCCCGCAAATGACGAAGATTTGAGTGATACATCGAAGTATTTCTACACGCCCTGGATTTATACATCGCTGTACAAGGATTACGGCTACAATGTCGGCAACGATTTGACGATTTCTTACCCGCTTAAGACAAAACGCGGATTCCAGTTCTGGAAGTGGTACTTCAAATTGAAAAACGATATCGATTTGCGGCTTACCGCAGGATACGAATACACTAAAACGATTCGGGAAACTTATGATCCGGGACCCGATTACGATATGACGAAAAAGGAAAGCGGCACGGACGGCGTTTATAAAAAATGGACGATAGAAGGCACCGATTACGTTTTCTATTACCCGGAATTGCACAAAACGGAGCGCACGGTTCCGTCGCGTGTGCACGAATGGTTTGTCCGTCCCAGCGCAGGTTACCAGTTCAACAAAATGGCCAGTATGAGCGCATACGTGGAATACCGTCAGATTCACGAGAAGCTTGACGATGAAACAGCCCATACCGAACAGATTCTTTCGTTTGAAATCGCATTGCTTTTGAGGTTTAATTAGGCCGCGGAATGAATCTTTACGTGGAATGTTTTAAAACGTTTTTTAAAATCGGGCTTTTCACATTTGGCGGTGGCTATGCGATGATTCCGCTCATTGAATCCGAAGTCATCGATAAAAAACGCTGGATTTCCAAAGAAGAATTTTTGGATTTGATAGCCATCGCCCAAAGTTGTCCGGGCGTTTTCGCCATCAACATCAGCATTTTTATCGGATACCGTTTGCGGGGTGTCAAAGGTGGCGTTCTTTGCGCGTTGGGAACGGCGTTGCCGTCGTTTTTCATCATTCTGCTGATTGCGATGTTTTTCCATCGTTTCAAGGATAATTCCGTTGTTGCAGCTCTTTTCCGGGGAATTCGTCCGGCGGTTGTCGCCCTGATCGCCGTTCCGACGTTCAACATGGCGAAAAAGGCGAAGCTCCATTTTTACTCGGTCTGGATTCCGGTCCTTGCCGCCCTTTTGATTTGGCTGTGGGGTGTTTCGCCCATTTTGATTATTTTGGCTGCTGGCGTTTGCGGGTTCATTGTCGGCAAGTTTGAAGACCGGCGAAAGGAAAAGTGATGCTTTATCTTTCTCTGTTCATCACGTTTTTTAAGATAGGTCTGTTCGGCTTTGGCGGCGGTTACGGAATGCTTTCGCTTATCCAGCGCGAAGTCGTTTTCCATCACGGTTGGATGACCTCTGGCGAATTTACCGATATCGTCGCAATCAGTCAAATGACCCCCGGACCCGTGGGAATCAATACGGCAACGTATGCGGGCTACACGGCTTTGCAAAATACGGGTGCGGGAATTTCCCTTTGCGTTTTAGGAAGTTGCCTTGCGACATTTGCCCTGGTCTTGCCATCGCTGATTCTGATGCTTTTCATCAGCCGTTATTTTATGAAGTACAAAGACCATCCTTCGGTGCGTCATGTGTTTGACGGGCTTCGCCCGGCTGTTGTGGGATTGCTCGCGGCGGCGACATTAATGCTCATGACGCGGGAAAATTTCGGTTCGTTTTCAGAAGACAAAGCCGGATTTCTTTTTTCGGTTTCCCTGTTCACGTTGACATTTGTCTGTGTGAAGTTTTTGAAAGTCGGTCCCATTAAAATGATTGGCGTTTGCGCTGCGCTCGGATTGGGCTTTGAATTTTTGATGTAGGCGTGTTGTCGCCATTTTGTTAAATTGGGGAAAACAAAGAAGGTCAGAATGTTTCGCATACATGAAATGGTGACGACCAGCCGCTCGGATAGTCAGGGCAAACTCAAACTCTTTTCCGCATTTCAAATGTTACAGGACTGTTCCGAACTTTGGCTGGATTCAGCGAAGGTTTACCGGGATTATTTAAAGGAAAATGGTTTGGCGCAGCTTTTGGCATCGCGGCAGGTTGAAATCATCCGCGTTCCGGAATATAAGGAAAAGCTCACCATTGAAACGAGCGTGTTTGACTGCCAACCGTTATTCGGTTTCCGCAACACGTTCATTTACGATGCGGCGGGAAATCCGTGTTATAAAACTTGGAGTTTGGGCGTTTTTGTCGAACTTGCTTCCGGGAAAATGAAAAAGCTTCCGGCAGAGGTGATGAATGCGACGGTGATGGACTCCAAATTGGATATGAATTATGGCGAACGGAAAATCGCAGTGCCTGATGGGGAATTTCAAACGTTTTCGCCGGTGGCGGTAGAACGCAACGATATCGACTATAACGGTCACATGAACAATGCGCATTACGTGCGTCTGGCGATGGAATGCCTGCCGGAGGATTTTACGACGAAAACGGTTCGCGTTGAATACAAGATTCCCGCCAAGCGGGGAGAACTCTTGGTGCCGGAAATGCTCCTGGTTGAAAATCGGGCGTATATCAAATTTATGAAGGGGAACGTCGCTGCGGCAGTTCTTGAATTCGGATAAAATTAAAAGGAACTTGTCATTGACAAGTTCCTTTTAAGTACCCCCAACGGGATTCGAACCCATGTTCTGGGAATGAAAATCCCATGTCCTAGGCCTCTAGACGATAGGGGCATCGCTTAGATGTGCCAAATATAGGAAACTATTCCAGTTCGTCAAGGGGTAAAGTTTAAAATTCTATTTTTTATTGCGATGAATCTTTCCCGATGGTTGAAACGGAACGCAAAAACGGCTCTTTGGCGGGTTTTCCCGCTGGTTTTGCTCGCAAGTCTCGCCGATGCGGCCTTATTGTTTGCTGTTCGGCTGCTGATGAAAATTTTAGATGGTTCCGCTCCGGTGACGTTGGGCGTGTGGCTTTGGGGAACGGTTTTGCTGGTCGTTTTGCGTTGGGCTTTTTCTTTTTTTCGGGGCGTGTCACTGGAAAAGGCGGAAAGAAGGGTGGAATGGGGGCTTTCTGTATGGTTTTCGCGCCGGTTGAGGACTCTTTCTCCGGATTTTTTCCACGAAAAGGGCGCAGACAAACGCTTGATGATCGCGTATGATTCTATCCGCACCATCGGTTTGGGCGTAGAAACGGCGATGCAGGCGATGCAGGCTGTTTTGCAGCTGGCCGTTTTCTTGCCCGTGCTGTTTGTCATTTCCTTTCGGCTGACCCTCCTGGTTCTTGTCGTCGTCTTGCCGGTGATATCTTTTGTGCAAAAGAAAATGCACGCGATGAAACCCTCTATCGAAAAGGAAATGGCGGAGAGGGGCGCTTTGCGCTCAGCGATGGAAGAATCAAAGCGTTTTTTCCGACTGTGGAGTTCTCCGGAAGACCTTTCGCAAATAGTCCGCTCTCTTTTTGGGAAATCGCAGGCTGTTTTTGAATCCGGAATGGCCGTGGGGAAGCGGAGCGTCGCCTTGTCGCAGGGGATGGAGGCACTGTCTGTTGTCTCGGTTGTTGGCGTTTTGACTTTTTGCGCATGGATGATTTTACAGGGGAATTTAGACGGCGAAGGATTGATCCTTTACTGTTCTGCGCTATTCCTCTGTTACAAACCGGTGAAAGAATGTTCGCGTCTTTTGCCGCAAATGCGCTTGTCCAAAAGTGCGCTGAGCGCGATGCTTGAACTTGAAAAGGTTCCCCGTAAAGGGCGTTTGCCGTTGCACGATAAAGAATCCCTTGAATTTTCGCAGGTCGATTTTTCTTATTCAAAGGAACCCTCCATTTCAAACGTGTTTAACAGTTTGAATGTCGCGCTGGATTCCCGCCGCCCTGTTTTGTTGAAAGGTCCCAATGGCTGTGGCAAATCAACGTTTTTCAAATTGGTCGCCGGGCTAGAAGTTCCGTTGTCTGGAAACATCCGTTTGCCGCGGAAGTTTGCTTCGCTCGGTGTGTTTTCCGTATCTCAGGATTTGGTTCTTCCGCCACGTGAATTTGTGCGAAATCGGCTGGGATGCTTGAAAGGAAATGCGGAATTTGATGCTCTCTTTCAAATCGTTGACGGGAAAAGGCTCTTTTTGCAACAAGGACTTTCTGGGGGAGAACGCGCGAAAGTGGCTCTTTTGTGGGCGTTGTCTTCGTCGTCAAAATTGATTGTGCTCGACGAACCGTTTGCTTTTGTGGCGCAAAAAGAACGTTCGCAAATTCTCGAAGCCTTTTTGCGGGCGGCGGACTCTTGTGGAAAATGGGTGCTGATGGCCAGTCATGATCCGCTGCCGGAATTTCTCGAATCCCGATTTGAAATCCTGGATTTTAAATGCTTCAAGGAGTGCCTGTGAAAACGCTTTACCGTTTCCGCGGAATTGTTTTGGGGCTGTTGGCTGTTTTGCTCTGGTTCGTTCCTCCCACTGAACAGGGAATTCCGGCGTCGGCAGGTGTTTTGGCGCTAGTGGGTTTTGTCGTTCGCGTTGAGGCGCGCCGTGTGATTGGTGAACATACCCGTGGAGCAGAACAGGAAGCTCCGCGATTGGTGACGGAAGGGATTTATTCCCGCATCCGACATCCGCTTTACCTTTCCAATTTGTGCTTTTGTTATGCGTTTGCCTTGTTCCATTTGGGCCTTAGCCTTAAGGCTCTTGCCTTTGCCGTTTTGGTTACTTTGTTTGAATACGGCCTTTCGCGTTCCGAAGACTATTTTTTGAAAAAAAGATTTGGGGATTCCTTTGATGAATGGAAAAAGACTGCGCCCATGTTCATTCCCCAAATTCGCGTGGCGAATGCTCCATCCGCTTTCAAAAGGTCGGCGCTTGCGGCGTTCTTCGCGGACCGTTGGACATGGCTTTGGCTTTTGTTTTATACATTGTCTTTGATTTTGCGTCGGCAACTGGATTTGCCGTTTGCTTTTGGATAAGGTTGCCATGTTTGGAATCCAAACTTTTCAAAGAACGTTGGGTGTCGCTGCCCGTATCGCTTGCGACATTCCCGCTTTGGAACGTAAATTCAAAATCCGGGAAAGAGTTTCTGGCCCGTTTCCGGAAGGTCCCTGTGTTTGGATGCATGGCGCGAGCCTTGGCGAATGCAAAATGCTTTTATCCCTTTTTCCGTTTTTAAAAAAAGATGTTCCGGAAATGCCGCCCGTTGTCTTGACGACGCAAAAGGCGGAACTCCTTGATTTCTTGAAAACCAAAGAGAAAAATCTGGGAATTCAGACGTGCATGGCTCCGCTCGATACTCCGCGTTCCATGAGCGTTTTTGTGAAATGCGCAAAGCCCGCCATGTTGATCCTCGCCGAAAACGAACTTTGGCCCGGCTATTTGAACGCCATGCGGAAAATATCCAAAACGCCGAAAGTCGCGCTTGTTTCCGGGCGCTTTCGCCGTTGCGCGGACACTCGGAATTTCGATGCCATCGGTTTTGCCAGCATGCAAACGGGCTCCGATTCAACGCGTTTTGTCTCCGCCGGGGATTATCTGCTTTCCCACAAGACGATAGTCGGTGGAAATTGGAAGTTGCTTTCGTGGGCGAAGTCCGGAGTGAAAATCGCTTGTCCGAAAAATCCGACGGTGGACGTCGCGTTTCTTTCTTTTCATTGGGAAGAGCGTAAACCGCTTTTGAAAATGCTCGATTCGACCGCGAATCAGGGTAAAGTGGCGGTCTTCGCGCCGCGGTATGCCGACGACTTGGAAAAGTTTGAATCCTGTTTTGTGCAAAATAAGCTCAAATTGGTGACGTGGCCCGAAATCAAACCAGGATGCGTTTCGGTTGTGGAAGGTTACGGCAAATTGTCCGAAGTCCTGGCGGAGTCCAAAACGTCCGTCATTGGCGGTTCGTTTTCGCGGACGCTTGGCGTGCACGATTTTTGGGAGTCTTTGGAAATGGGCGTGACGACGTGTATCGGCCCGTATTCCCGCGGACAACGGACTGCGGTAAGTGCACTTCTCCGGGATGGCGCTTTGATTCAGATAACGTCGCCGGAGAAATTCGGAAAAAGTCTTTCTTTGAACCCGGAAGCGGCGGAGGACTTTCTTTGCCGGGAACGGGAAAAGGTTGTTTCGTCGTACAATGCGTTCGTAGAATACGTTCGCCGAACTTTGAACTTGGAGATATTTCGATGAAAAAATTGTATTTGGCCAGTCCGCGCGGTTTTTGCGCCGGAGTGGATAGAGCTTTGCACATTGTAACGCGCGCCATTGAAAAATTTGGAGTTCCCATTTACGTTCGCCACGAGATTGTGCACAATGCGTTCGTGGTGAACCGTTTCCGCAAACAGGGTGCGATTTTTGTCGAAGACCTGCGCGAAGTCCCCGAAGGGGGAACTGTCGTGTTTTCTGCGCACGGGGTGCCGGAAAAGGTTTATGCCGAAGCGCGGGAAAGGCGCTTGCACGTTTTGGACGCGACCTGTCCTCTGGTCCAGCGCGTTCACATGAGCGCGAAACGGCACCATGCGGCGGGTTGTCACGTTGTGCTGATTGGGCATGCGGGCCATGCGGAAGTCGAGGGGCATTTGGGGCAGCTCCCAGAAGGCTCCATGACGCTTATCCGCAACGAAGAAGATGTGAAAAAGCTCTCTTTTCCGCCGGGAACAAAACTCGCGTATATCACGCAGACGACGCTTTCCGTTTCGGAGTCCAAGGGAATCATCGAAGCCTTGCGCGCCGCTTTTCCCGAAATAGAAGGACCGTTGCGCGGGGATCTTTGCTATGCGACGGGGAATCGCCAGGGAGCCGTTTCTTCGCTGAGCGACAAGGTGCAATTCCTTTTGATTGTCGGCTCCAAGAATTCTTCCAATTCGAACCGCCTGGCCGAGTTGGGACGGATGCACGGAATACCGTCTAGGCTGATTGACAGCGTTCAAGACATTGATGCGGCGTGGTTTGACGGATTTGATGTCGTGGGGCTTTCCAGCGGCGCTAGCGCCCCGGAAGATTTGGTGCAGGAAGTGGTCTCTTGGATGTGCGAGCGGTATCCGGGGCTGGAAATTGAAAATTGGACGACAATGCAGGAAAAGATCAAGTTCCCGCTGCCAAATGAACTTGCACCTTGACGAAATCCGCCAAATTAACTAATGTTGTCTCCAAAAACACGGAGTTATACGATGAGCCGTATTTGTCAAGTTTCTGGAAAAGGTGCCCTCGTCGGCAACATGGTTTCTCATTCCAACCGCAAGAAGTTGGTCAAGCAATTCCCGAACCTTCAAACGAAGCGTTTTTACGTTCCGGAAGAAGACCGTTGGGTTTCTCTCCGCGTGAGCGCTGCGGGTCTCCGCACGATTGCAAAGCGCGGCATTTTTGCCGTCGTGAAAGAACTCGGCATCTAATCTGCCAAGTTTTTACAGAAGTAACCGCTTTGACGTCAAAGCGGTCTTTTGTGTTTTAAATGAAATCTGGGATGGGCATTGAAAAAATGCGCTTCGAAGAATTGGCGTGCCGATTTTCCCGTTAAAGGCAGAAAAATGATTTTTGTAATCGTTTTATAAAAAGCCGTTGGAGTGGGACGGATATATTTTGCAGATATGCGAATTTCATACGGCATACTCGTTGGGCTTTTGGGATGGATTTGCTGTTGTAGCGATGATGTGGAATCCGCATCGGCGGTGGATGAGCCGTTGCCGGCAGAACCCTTTGCTAGAACGGCTCCGGTTATCTTTACAGAAGTGACTCCGCAAAATTTGGATTATGAAGATGAGGACGGCGACCACTCGGACTGGGTGGAAATATTCAACCCCGCGGATACGGCAGTCAATCTTGCCGGGTATTCTTTTTCCAATTCCGCGGCGGATCCGGGAAAATGGAAGTTCGGCAATGTCGTAGTGCCTCCGCAAAGTTTTTTAATCGTCTTCTTTTCAAAAAAGGAGAAGTCCGATTTCACCGCTCCGTCGGATTCAACACAAATGATTGGTTATGGAGCGTGGGGCTGGAGCGATGCGCAAAGTTCCCCAATCGCAGGGACTAGCTCGGCGGAACCGTGGCTTTTTTCCAAATATGTCCATTCTGAAAATGGAGAAAATTCTATATCGGGGCAAATGCAACTTGGACCGAATGGGGAATTGGGCTGGAGCAGTGCCTGTATTTTTGTCGGCGTGGGAGACGGCTCTCCGTCGGATGCGTATAATCTTGGCGAAGCGAATCAGCTTTTGCTCACGGGATATGTGACAAAGGGAGAGCCTTTGGAAATTCGGCTGACCCAGCCTGATTTGGATGATTGGAAGGCCTGGCCTACGCAAATTACGGGAACGGGGGATTCTTCGACGACTTATGTGGTGAATTTGCCAACGGGAACGAACTTTCCGGATCTGAAAAACATTTACGGGACGCGCTTTGCCGCCGTCGATGGAAATTACAATTTGATCCAGTTCCATTTTTCATCAATCGTCGCCAGAAATCAAGGGCACTTTCCCCATGCGAATTTCAAATTGCCCAAAGAAGGCGGGAATCTCTTCCTTTTTGACGCAGCGGGTGTGTTGCGGGATTCGATTGCTTACCCATCTGTTCCCAAGGGAATGTCCTTTTCTTTCGCGGCGAATGGCTGGGGATTTTCAAAGCCGTCTCCACTCGGATTCGGAGACTTGGCTTATGCGACTCAAGCGAAAAATGTGTTTGAAATGCCACCGTCCGGATTTTATTCTGCGCCGATAACGGTTTCGTTTGGCGATGCTTCTGCGGGAACGGTTCGGTGCGAAGTGGGCGGCAAAGCGCCAACGGAAAATAGTCCGAGCCTCATCGGCGAAATGACGATTTCAAATACGACTGTTTTGCGCTGCGCCACTTTCCTTGACGGCGCGTTCCCCGGTGACGTTGTTACGCGGACGTATCTTTTTGAAGCGCAGCCGACTGTCGCTGCGGCGTTTATCACGGCGGATCCCGGGCAATTGTTTGATCCGGACTCCGGCATTTACGAAGAAGGGCCGAACGCCAATGCGGAAGAGCCGCATTACGGGGCGAATTATTGGAAAGATAAAACCATCCCCGCAGAAATAACCTTTTTTGAACCGGGAACAGGAACTCCGGCGTTCGATGCGAAAGTGGGGTACGAAATTTTTGGCAATTACAGCCGCGCCAACGCCAAAAAATCGTTTGCACTCAAATTCCGCAAACGGTTTGGGGAATCCAAACTTCAATATCGGATGTTCCCGGATTTTCCCCGGGTGACGGAATTCAAAGATATCGTATTTCGCAACAACGGAGGAAATTTTTACCAGGATTACATTCGCGATTATCTGAGTTCAAGCATTACCGAAGGGTTGGGGGTTGATTATCAAAAAAGCCGTTTCGCCATTGTTTTTTACAATGGAGAATATTACGGAATTCATGAAATTCGCGAACGTCTGAACGAGAATTACTTTGTAAGTAATTATGGGTACGATGAAAATGCGATTGATTTGCTGAAAGCGGACAATTCAATCACGTCGGGGTCGGCTGGGGATTACATCGCACTTGAAAATTACATGGAAAGCCACGATCTTTCTGACAGCGCGGCGTTTGCCTATGTCGCTTCGCAGATGGATGTGGACAATTATACGAGTTATGTGCAAACGGAGATGTTTGTCGCCAATCAGGATTGGCCGGGGAACAATTTAAAGAAGTGGCGTTCCACGTCTCCGCAGACCAAGTGGAAATGGGCTCTTTACGATTTGGACTGGGGCTTTGACAATGGACATTCTCAGTATTCAAACATCGACATGTTCCATTTCTTTGGCGATTCGACGGCAAGCAGCTATCCCAATGGCGTTGAATTTACGGTTCCTTATCGCAATTTGATGAAGAACGAAAATTTCCGGAACCGTTTCATCAACCGTTTTAGCGCTTTGACCGCAGCCAAATTCAGCGCAGACACGGTACTTTCGCGGATTGACGCTTTAATGGGCGAAATCGCGGCGGAAACGCTCCGGGACCAAGAACGTTGGAGACTTAACGACAGCTACATGGAAAATCAGTTGGAAGTGATTCGGGATTTTGCGAAAAAACGCCCTGCCGAAGTCATTGCGGAAATGCGCGCCTTTTTTGGACTGGGTGAAATTCAACAGGTTGTTGTGGCGGTAAAAGGTTGTGGAACTGTTTCCGTGGACGGCATTTCGATTCGAGGCTCGGCGAATATTCCCCTGTTTGCGGAAATCCCGGTGACGCTCACGGCGGAAAACGGAGCCGGTTGCGTTTTTCAAGGGTGGGCCGACGGGGATGTTTCTCCGCAGAAGATAGTTTATCCGCAAAATGGAAGCCTGTATCAAGCCATTTTCCGCTGACAGAAATTTCTACTTCCGTTTTAAAAATGCGCCGCCTGTATGAACAATCCACTGAAAACGGGACTGTTGACGTTAAGTGAAAACGGAGAAGGGTCCGACATTTTCCCGGACGCTTTCCTTTTGAAAAACGGTTGCGTTGAACGAGAATTTTTCAAGGAGTCAATCTCCCCGGGATTGTTTTTCTAAAATTGGCAAAATGAATAAAGCGACTCTTATTATTGCGGCAAGTCTTTTGGCCAGCCGTGTCCTGGGCATCCTGCGTGAAATGCTTTTGGCCCGGGCGGCGGGCGTTTCAACGGAAAAGAATGCTTTGGATTTGGCATTTCTTATCCCGGATATTTTAAATCATGTTGTCAGTACGGGATTTCTTTCCATCATCTTCATTCCCATCTTTTTTGGATATCGCGCCAAAAACGATGAAGACGGCGCGTGGAAATTTTTCAGCAACATCTTGAATACGCTGGGGTTGCTGTTCTTGGTGTTGATAGTTCCATCGTTTATTTGGATGCGGGAACTGATTACGCTTTTTACTTCGGCTGCGGATTTGCCGACGGAACTGTTGGACAGGGCAACTTATTTGGGGCGCATTATCTTGCCGGGACAGCTGTTCATCTTTGCGGGCAGTTTCCTTGTCGCGGTCCAACATACGCGAAAACAGTTCGCGATTCCGTCGCTCACCGGTGTCGTTTACAATTTGGCGATTATCGTCGGCGGTATTCTCGGTCGCTCGCATGGTCTTGAAGGATTTGCCTGGGGCGTTCCCGTGGGCGCGTTTGTCGGATTTTTTGTGTTGCAAATTATCGGAGCGCATCGTGGCGGAGTCCGTTATTTTCCGGGGCTGCACCCCTTGCATCCGGATGTCGTCCGGTATGTGAAAATGATGATTCCGATGTCTTTGGGCGTGGGAAGCATGTTCGCCTTTGAATTGGTCATTCGCAGTTTCGGGGGAATGTTCGAAGCGAGTGGCATTTCCAGTTTGAATTACGCTTACCGCGTCATGTACACTCTTGTCGCCGTGTTCGGCTTTTCGGTGGGCGTTTCTAGTTATCCCGATATGGCGCGCCTTGTCAAGGAAGGAAAGTTCAGCGATTTGAACAATCAAATTTGGTCGAGCCTTTCGCGGATGTTTTGCATCCTTGTGCCCGCGGTGATTACGGTTTGGGCGCTGTCGTTTCCCATTGTGCGGATTCTGTTTGAACGCGGAGCGTTTGTACGGGAAACGACGGAATACGTGGCGAAACTTTTGCACTGGTATTTGCCGGCGAGCCTTGGACTTTGTTTGCAGGCAGTCCTTGTGCGCGCTTTTTATGCAAAAGAGAAAATGTGGACTCCGACTCTCATCAATACGGGAATCTTTTTGCTGACGGTTCCTGCGTATTTGTTCTTGGCAGATGATTTTGGAATTTATGTGGTGCCAATCATTGGTGCGGTGGGAGCGTTTTGTCAGGTCGTGGCCATGGTGTTTTTGTGGGCAAAGCAGACGGGAACGGAAGGTATGAAACACGCGCTGCAGAATATTGGGCGAGCCTTGGCGAGCTTTGCCGCGATGGTCGTTGTCGCCATTGCAATTGAAAATATTTCGTATGATTTTGTGAGAAACGCTCCGCTTTTGACGCTTCTCGTTTATTCGGGATTTATCGCCGTGATCCTTTTTCCGGCCAGCCTTGTTTTGCAGAAAACGATCGGTTCCGATGATGCTGGGAATATTTTGCGGGAACTCCTCGGAAAGGTGCTCCGCAAAGTGCATTTTCCCATCAGAAAATTGTAGTTTGAAAATAAAGCGGTATCTTTCGCTTTAAAGGAGACAATCAATATGGAACTGAAAGGTTCAAAAACAGAAAAGAACTTGCTCGAAGCCTTTGCCGGAGAATCCCAGGCGCGGAATAAATATTCCTATTACGCGTCAAAAGCCCGCAAAGACGGCTTTGTACAAATTGCAAACATCTTTGAAGAAACGGCGAATAACGAAAAGGAACATGCCAAACTTTGGTTTAAGTATTTGCACGGCGGCGAAGTGCCGGATACAAAGGTCAATTTAAAAGACGCTGCCGATGGGGAAAATTTCGAATGGACGGATATGTATGAACGGATGGCGAAAGAAGCCCGCGAAGAGGGCTTTAACGAAATCGCCGCCAAATTCGCCATGGTCGGTAAAATCGAAAAGGAACACGAAGCCCGTTACCGGAAATTGTTGAAAAATGTCGAAGAAGGCCTCGTGTTCTCCCGTGATGGGGAAATGATTTGGCAATGTTCCAACTGCGGTCACATTGTCGTTGGGAAAAAAGCTCCCGGAGTTTGCCCTGTCTGCGGGCATCCGCAGAGTTTCTTTGAAATCATGAAAGAAAATTACTGATTTTGGCAAATATCCTTAAAAAGTGAAACCTCGAAAGTGGAAATCTGACTTTCGGGGTTTTTGATTTTATCGCGTTTCGCCTTTCAAAAAGACCGTTTGCGGAGAGCTTTCCTCTTTTGCAGGGAAATTTCCATTTCACATAAACTTCCATTTTGCGAAAACGGTGTTTTCTTTGCTGTTAACATCGGGCGAAATTCGCCTAGTTGCAGAAAAGGCTTTTTGTTTGAAACCCCAATCCATTTCGGATTACGCATCTTTGAATGCAAAAAAAAATCCCCAAAGGGGATTTTTTCGTTTGAAGAAAAGGTTTTGTTATTTGTTTTTGAGCAAATCGCGAATCTCTGTCAAAAGGACTTCTTCTTTGGACGGAGCCGGCGGCGCAGGAGGTTCTGCGGGTTTTGCCGCTTCTTGTTTGCGCATGTTTTGCATAAATCCCAAGAATTTTTTCATCACGATGAAGACCACCAGGGCGACGATGATGAAGTCGATGACTCCGCCGATGAAGTTTCCGTACGGGATTTCGACGCCAGCGGAAGTCGTGTAAGAAAGGGCTTTGAGTCCTTCACCGGCATCTTTGTTGCCGAACAGGGCGACGATGGCGGTGACGCTGGGCATCACGATGTCGTTGACAAAAGAGGTGACGATTTTTCCGAAAGCGCCGCCGATGATGACACCGATGGCCATATCGACAATGTTTCCTTTGAATGCGAACGCTTTGAATTCTGCGATTAAGCCGGAAGCTTTTCCTTTAATGTCCATGGCGGACTCCTTTATTTGAAATTTTTTCTAAAGATAATTTTTTTTGCCTCTTTGCACGATTTCTATTTTTGGCCTATGCTTTGGGTCACATTTGCGCTCGCTTCTGCTTTTTTTCTGGGATTTTACGACATATCCAAGAAAAAAGCCTTGACGGGGAACGCCGTCTTGCCGGTTCTGTTTTTGGTCAGTTTGACTTGTGCCGCGATTCTTTCGCCTGCGTTTTTGATGGGAAAAATTCCGGAACTTTCTCTGCGGGAGCATGGAATGCTCGCTTTGAAGGCGGGAATTGTCACGCTGAGTTGGATTTTTACGTTTAACGCCGTATCCCGATTGCCGTTGAGCATTACGTCGCCTATCCGCGCGAGTGCGCCCGTTTTCACCATTGCGATGGCGGTCGTTTTGATGGGGGAACGCCCTGGTGGCTTTGAATGGTTGGGAATCGGCATTTCTTTGGCGGCTTATTTCGCCATGAGCATCGCTTCGCGAAAAGAGACAGGACGCTTTTTTACAAACATTTGGATTCTTTCCATGTTTTTCGGCACGTTTTTAGGGTCGGTCAGCGGCGTTTACGATAAATTCCTTTTGCAACGCGCGCGTTTGGACCCTTTGGCGATTCAGTTTTATTTCAACATTTACATGGCTTGTCTGCAGGGTTTTGGAATTTTACTTTGCCGATTTGGACAAAGAAATCATCCGGCGAAAATTCGGTTCCAATTTCGTCCGGTGATTGTGGCAGTGGGCGTTTTATTGGTCATTGCGGACAGATTTTACTTTTTGGCTGTGCACGAACCGGACGCTTTGATTTCGGTGGTCACGGTCGTTCGGCGTTCCAATGTGCTCATCAGTTTTGCCGGTGGGCTGCTGTTTTTCCGCGAACGGAAATCCGGAATGAAGTTCTTGGCGATGGCGGGAATCCTTTTGGGATTAACCTGCTTCGCCTTTGGAAATTGAATTATTTCACAATTCCCACTTCACCGATTTTTGCAAAGCCGTTGATCTTCTCTCCGAGCCGGATGTGCGCCCAACCATCTTTGACGTCGAGGACTTCGACTTCGGTGCCTTCTGAAAGTGTATTCAACGTTTGATCTTTGTCGCTCGGGCCGCTGGTGATGTCGGCGGATTCTGCAATGACGACGCCCAAAGAATGGGTGTTGTCCACGTAAACTTTATACGCCGCGCTGCAGGCGATAATGCCCAAAAAGAATGCGACGGGAAAAACGCTTGCAAACAGTGCCGTTTTCAGCTTGGGGCGGGAGGACAGCACACGGAAAATGTTCAACAGTAAAATGAACCAGACGAGTCCTAAAAGAATCAGCAGTTGCTGCTTCAGCGAAAAGAAGTGGTGCGCTCGGAAGAAAAACGTCAATATCGGATTTTCTTCTGCGTCGGATTCTTCGACTTTGTCTTTGGTCAGGCTTTTGGCGAGTTTTAAATTATACAGGACATCTTCATCTGTGGGCGAAAAACGGAGCGCCTTTTCGTAATTCAAAATGGCAAGTCCGATTCGCCCTTCGCGGTAATGGGCGTTTCCCAAATTGTAAAAGAGGTCTCCGTTCAGGTAACCATAATCAATGCAATTTTGCCAACTTTCCACTGCTGAAGAAAAGTCCCCGGCTTTGTAAGCGGCCGCTCCGCGGTAAAGCGTTTTGCAACTTTCTTCTGCCAATAGGGAAACGGAAAACGCCAGAATCAGAAAAAGAAATTTTTTCACTTCAATTCCTCCAGGGTGTTGCAAAGGCGTTCGAATTCCCGCAGCGCGTTGATTCTTTCTTCGACGGTTCCGCTGGTGGGGGCGAATCTTGCGAACGCGCAGCGTTCTTGCCAGTTGAGAACTTGTTGGATGTTTTCGTCAGAAACGCCCAAATTTTTCAGGTTCCGATGAATGGCGTCTTTGGTCATGCCGCGGAATTCCAAATTGGAAAGATCCGAAATGTATCCGATGAGTCCGTTTTCCAGTGCGGCGTAAAATTCTTTTGTGTCGTTTTTTTGCAAAGCGCCTTTCGCTTTGTTCAGGGATTGTTTCAGGTTCTTTTTCGCTTTTGCCTTGCGGACAAGAGCTGCATTCCCGGCGTGTTTGCGGCGCGAGCGGATGAAAACGCCGAATGCGGCATAAAGGGGAATCGGCAGCAGCAAGAGAATCCAGAAAACGGGCGTTTTGTACAAAGGCGGTTGGGCGGGGCTCGCGTTTTGAATGGCGTGTATGTAACGGATATCGCGCCCCAAAGATTCAATTTCTTCTTTGACGGCGGGAGCGTATGTGGGGGCGCCTGTTGCTAAAACAGCGGATTGGCTTTCGCCTTTTTCGACTTGTATTTTCCACGGTCCCTCGGTCTTGGATTCGTATCTTTTCTTGGACGGATTAAACCAACTGTAAGTAATTGCCGGGATTTCGAACGAGCCCTTCTTTTTGGGATAAAGGAACACGCGGATGTTTTTGGAGGTGATGACTTTTCCACCGCTGATTTTCTTCTGGATGTCCGTTTCGGGCGGGACCGTGCGGAAATCCGAGAAGTCGGGGAGAACCGGGTCTGTTATCGTTCCCGGTTTTCCGTCGCCGGAAATTTGAATCGAAAGGGTGAGCGCGTCTCCTAATTGCAGGGAATCTTTGTCGAAAGAAGCGGAAAAAGAATAATTTCCGACCATTCCGGAAAAATGTTGGGGCTTGTTTTGGGCGGGGAGCGGCAATACGGAAATTTTCACGGGAGCCGTTTTGGCTTCGACTTCTTCGGGTTCTTGCTGGTAGCTCGAAAAGCTCATGGAAAATCCGCCGTTCGAAGATTTTTTTTCGACGATTTTGGGTTTTCCGACTTTCGTGTATTTGAATTGGAACGATGGAATCGACACCTGTCCCGATTTGAGCGGAGAAATCCAGGCGAATTTGGCGCTGCCCTTTGTTTCGCGGGGGGCGTTTGGAATCGGCATCAGTTTGAGGTCAGACAAATCTGCGCGGTGAGCGATGAAATCGCTTCCTAAATCCATGCTGGTGGCTGTCAGGTTGCCTTGAAAATGTTCGTATGTGTGAATGGAGAGCGTTACCGCGAGTTGTTCGCCTTCGTAAACTGTGCGCTTGCTTGGAGAAAGGGACACGGTCACTGCGGCGTCATCGTAAGACTTTTGAACTTGCAAATTGTTCAAGTGGAAAATGTCGTATTCTTTGTCTCCGATTTTCCACGAGAGGACGCCAGCGGAAAGGATGCCCGTTTTGCGGGGAACGGTCAAATGGAATGTGTATTGCTTGGCGGTGATGCGTCCCCGGTTTCCGCGGATTTGGACCTCGGAAGAATCAAGGGCTTTTAAGGAAAATCCGTTTTGGGCAGAGAACCGGGGAACGCCGCGTTCGCCGAATTCTTCTAAACGTTTTGTGTCCACCGTAAATTGGAGGGAGACTTCTCCGCCCGCTTCGACGGAATTTTTGTCAATGCGGATATCCCACGGACCTTCTGTCACCAGCTGGCCAATGCTTCCCTGCCCTCCCATCATGGCGGCCATTCGCCGGTCCATTTGCTGGGACATTTGTTCGAAAAAATCCCAAGGACTTTGCGCCTGAGCCATGAGGACAGAAAGGAAAATAAAAACGAACGTTTGTTTCATAACATTCAAAAAGATACAAAAAAGCTATCTTTGGGCTATGACGTATAAAACGTTGGAATCTCTGTTCGACGATTATTCGAAAATCCAGTTGATAGGCCCTGTTGGCAGTGGCAAATCCAAATTGCTGCGCGAGTTCGCCTCCGCACATCCCAAAACTTCTTTGTCTTCGACGGAAACGCAACGCCGTATCCAACGGGCCCTTTCTCCATTTTGGCAAGGGCGTTTTATCAGCCTTCGCGATGACGATGCTCCGCGGGTCCGCGACTTGCTTTTGAAGCCAAAATTCTTTTTGAATTCCGCCCATTACGTGGAAGACGATCCGTTTCCGCCGACAAATCCGGAAAAGTTGAATGAAGCGCTCAAAATGGCGGATTTCCCGGATTCTGTATTGAAAGTCAAATTGCTGAGTTTGTCGAATGGAGAATTGCGCCGGATATTGTTGACCAGGCTTTGGATGGAGTCGCCGGATTATGTGCTGTTGGACGATCCGTTTGGCGGCTTGGATCCGGAGTTCCGTCCGCATTTGGCCCGGGCCATTTTGAATCTTTCGAAAACGGGAGTGAAGATGGCGGTAGGGCTTCAACGCCGCGAAGAACTGTTGCCCGGAATCCCGGCATTTGTCTGTGAAAACGGTGAACTGGTGGAATTTGAAGGACCGCTTCCGTCCGAAGTTCCCATTGTTCCCGAAAGAAAATGTGACCATTACGAAGTCAAAGAATTGAATGCGCCGGAATCCACCGGAGAAACTTTAATTTCTTTGCAGCATGTCAACGTGCACTACGGCTCGACGGAAATCATCCGGGATCTTTCGTGGCAAGTGAAAAAGGGGGAACATTGGGTGGTCATGGGACCGAACGGTGCCGGGAAAAGTACGCTTTTGGCGCTGTTGTCCGCCGATCATCCGCAAATGTATTCCAACGATATTTCTCTGTTCGGGAAAAGGCCGGGAAAAGGGCTGAACATTTGGGAACACAAAGCGCAAATAGGATTTTTTTCTCCGGAACTTTCAACGCAATACCGCGAAAATTTGAATGTCGGCGAAGTCCTTTGTACGGGATTTACGACGGGACTTGGACTTTTCCGCCCGGCATCGTGGGAAGAAAAAGTCAAAGCGAAAACTTGGATTGAAAAATTTGGATTGGGAGATTCGGATAGGCGTTTCGACTCGCTCTCGGCAACGGAACGGCGCTTGACTTTAATCGCCCGCGCGGCCATCCGCCCGCCGAAAGTTTTGATATTGGACGAACCGACTCAAGGAATGGATGTGGAGTTCCGGACAAACCTTTTCCGCTTGTTGGAGTTTCTTTCAAACGAAACGACAATTATTTTGGTGACGCATTACGATGGAGAATGGCCCCGCTGCATGACTCATCTTTTGCGGATGCCGAAATTTTCGCTTTAAAATAATTTTGTCGTCCAGTTTCCGGCGTAAACGGCGATGATTCCGACGAAGACGCTCGCCGAAGCGTAAAGCGCCAGCGGAATCAGGTTCCCCGATTTGAAAAGTTGCAGACTTTCGTTTGCAAACGTGGAAAACGTGGTGAATCCTCCACAAAATCCGATAGTCAGAAACAGTCGGGCATTTTCGCCAAGGCCTTTTTCTGAAAAACCGTAAAAAAGGCCAATCAAAAAGCATCCAATGACATTCACTGCGAATGTTCCCCAAGGAAATGCGCCCGGAAATTGCCCCTGAATGATTTTTGAAAGCAGAAATCTGCCGATTCCGCCGAAGAAACTTCCCAGTCCAATCCAAAAAATTGAAACAATCATAGTGGAAAATTAGAAAACAGTTTCGGCGAAATTTTGTATTTTTGGTGTTCCTCAACAAAAGGCGGCCTCGCGATGACAGAAGAACAGATTCTAAAAGCCTTGTCCGTTGTCCGGGATCCGGATTTAAAGAAGAACATTGTCGAATTGGGCTTTGTTCAAAATATCCAAATATCTCCCGATGGCGACGTGACGTTGGACTTGGTGTTGACAACTCCCGCATGTCCTATCCGCGATAGGTTTAAAACGCAATGCGAACAGATTCTCCGCAATATCGGCGCGAAAAGCGCAGAGGTGACTTTGAAAGCGTCTGGGCGCGTTGTGGAATCCAAATCGGTGCCCGAGAATTCCAATGAACTGTTGAAAGATGTCCGGCGCATTGTCGGCGTGGCCAGTGGAAAGGGTGGCGTCGGCAAATCGACGGTTACGGCAAACTTGGCGATGGCTCTGAGTCTTGCCGGGGCTAAAGTCGGAATTTTGGATGCCGATATTTATGGACCGTCGATGAACATTATGTTCGGAGTGGATTCCGCTCCCGAAATTTTTGAAGACCGCACAATCGCGCCGGTGGAAGTCAAAGGGGGAATTTCTCTTGTTTCCATGGCGATGTTCGCCGAATCCGACAAGGCGACGATTTGGCGCGGACCGATGGCCAGCCAAATGATTCAGAACTTTGTGCACCGGGTCCGCTGGGGTGAATTGGATTATCTGCTCATCGATTTTCCGCCGGGAACGGGAGACATTCAGTTGACGCTGACTCAACAATGTCCGTTGACCTGTGCCGTTGTCGTGACCACTCCCCAAGAAGTCGCTTTGGCCGATTGCCGCAAAGGGCTCGCCATGTTTGACAGTGTCGGCGTGCCGACGGCGGGAATCGTCGAAAACATGAGTTACTTTATCTGTGATGGGTGCGGAAAACGCCATGACATTTTCCGGTCGGGCGGCGGCGAGCGCATTTCAAAAGCGCTAGGCGTACCGATGCTCGGAAAAGTTCCTTTGGAACCCTCTGTGGCGGATTGTGGAGATGAAGGGACACCTGCCGTTTTGCGGTATCCGAACAGCGAAAGCGGGCGCGCCTTTGCCGATATTGCCGAAAAAGCCATCCAGGCCATTGCAACGTTAGAACATTCGGAAAACGCTCTGCACAACTTCAACTACCGCTGGGACGAAATTCCCCAGGAGGACGCATGATACAGCCGGTCAAAATTTTTCGGACGAAGGAAAATGAAATTGGCTTCGATTTTGATGACGGAAGCCGCTCCGTGTTCCGTTTACGCGAATTGCGCCTCGCTTGTCCATGTGCGCTCTGTGTCGATGAAAATACGGGAGAACGCCTGTTGGATCCCAGGACGGTTCCCGAAGATATTCGGATAGAACGAGTCCAGTCAATAGGAAGGTATGCGGTGGGAATTTTCTGGAGTGACGGGCATAGCACGGGAATATATCCTTATGATCTGCTGAAACGTTTGACAGAAAAGCGTTAAAAAAACATATTTGTTACGAATAATCTGGCGTAGGTCTTTCTCATGAGTGATTTTAACGAAGCTTTATATTTTCGCGATTTGAATCGGTATCCGACGTTGAAGCCGGAGGAAGAAATCGTGTACATTTCTCTCATCCGGAATGCCGAATCGGAAGAAATGCGCCAAAATGCGCTGCGGCATTTGATTTGTGGAAACCTTCGGTTCGTGGTGAGCGTTGCCCGCAAATACCAAGGACGGGGACTTTCCCTGTCGGACCTTATCAATGAAGGTAATTTGGGACTTTTCAAAGCGGCTATGCGTTTTGACAGCTCCAAAGATGTCAAATTCATCAGTTACGCGGTCTGGTGGATTCGCCAGTCCATTCAGAAGGCGCTTTTTGAACAGGTCGGCGCAGTCCGCATTCCGCCGAACAAACTGACTCTGGTCAATCGTTTTAAACGCGCCTTGGTCTTGAACGGCGGGGATTACGACAAAACGATGGCGATGCCCGAATTCGCCGGATCCGAACAGGACATTGTGGAAGTCATGGAAAAAATCATCGACATTTCCCTTGACGCTCCGATTAACGATGAAAATTCTTCGGGCGACTCGGTCAGTTCCCTGATGGATGTTTTGGGAACAGAGGGAAATCAGGAAGACGAAATGGAAAAGCAGGAGCGCAAAGCCCTGATAGAAGAAACCCTTAAATCCCTCTCGCCTCGGGAAGAAGATATTTTGCGGATGTTCTACGGCGTGGATATGGTCGAAGATACAACGCTCAAAGATATCGGTGAAGATTTGAAACTCAGCCGGGAACGGGTCCGCCAAATCAAGAACAAGACGCTCCGCAAGCTCCAGAAGAACAAGGAAAAGCGTGAACGTCTGAGCGAATTCCTCAGGAACTGATGGATATTTCCAAAACCAAAGCCCGGCGCGCGGCGTTCTTCTTTTTAGCTCTACTCGGAATAGCCTTTGCGGTCTTGGCTGTTTATTCCGCCTATTCAAAATTCGGTCCGCACAGCGTCATTGTCGGACAAGTGCCTTTTGGACTTCCCGGTGGCGAAAAAATGGCGACTGGAGATATGCCGGACACGTTGGCGGGACTTTCTGCCGTGCCATATTCAACGCGGCAGGAATTGCACCGGGCCGGTGAACTTGAAAAGAACGGTGAATTTGAAAGTGCCGCGGAAATTTTTGAAGCCATCGCCCTCCAATACCCGGATGCGTTTTTGGCCAAGTGGGGTGTTGTCAATGCGTTGCTTTCGCAGGATTCGCTGCAACCGATTTGGCAATCGCAACTTCAGGCGATGGTCGGTGCGTTGAAACGGGAATTTGCGGAAACATCGGTCGCTTTTTATGTCGACGCCCGTTTAGCGGAAAAGGCGAATAGTCTGGGAACCGCATTGGAGCTTGCAAAAATCGCGGCGGAAAAAGCTCCGGCGTTCGCGGATGCCCGGATGTTGTATGCGGATTTGCTTTACAAGGCGGACCGTTTGGCGGAAAGCGAAAAGGAAGTTCGAGCGGCAATCAGCCTTTACGGGGGAAGCGAACCCAAGGCTTATGCCCGGCTTTCCCGAATTTTCCACGATGAAGGCTTGCTGGACAGTTGCGAATTGGTGGTGGAACACGCCCTTTCCAAGTTTCCGGCGAATCCCGATTTGTTGTGCCTGAACGGTTTTTTGCAAGAATACAAAGGCCGGTTTGACGAAGCGGAAAACATCTATCGGCGGGTTCTGGCGATTCGCCCCGGCTATATTCCGGCAAACGAGGCTCTGCTTTCTTTAGGGGAAAAATCTCCGCCGGGAAACGCAGCGGGAGGAACGCGGATCTCTCCGCGCGACAGGATTCAAGTCGCCTATGACATTTTGCAGCCGCTGGTGAAACAATATCCTGAAAATCTGCCTCTCCGCGAAGCGTTGGGAAGAGCTTACCTCAAAGGTCGGGATTTCGATAGGGCAAAGGCGCAGTTTTTGGAAATTCAAAGTCATGATCCCGATTACCCGGATATCCGTCTCCGCATCCAGGAAGCTTCGTCTGCTCCGGTACGGGAAATGAAAAAAAATTTATTGGCGGATGATTTGAACCGCGCCATTGACAGCATGAGGACGCTCCCGTTGACAGGACATGCTTTCGAATCGTTCTTGGGGCATTACCTGGTGCGTTATGGTGCGACTCAAAAGGAATTCTTTTCCAAATATTCAGCGGCGAATTTCAAAAAAGTGAACAAATACGCTTGGCAGGAAGTTTTCTTTGAAGCGCCTTACTTTCACCGTTACACCGCTTTGTTTGACAGTTCAGGACATTTTTACGGAGTCCATGTAGTCGTCTCGGATTCCAATTCCGTTTTGAACAAGGCCGCCGCGAACGCGCCGGAAATTTACACGTCGATGTTGCAAATGAACTCGCGGATTTCGGGAGTCGGGACAGAAACGGGTGAAACGGATTGCGATGGAACGGTCATTGTCGGTGCCACGTGGGAAACTCGGGATAACTTTGAAATGCTGGCCCGGATTGTCGGCAAACCGCAAGAAGTCCGGATGATTCGGCTCGACCGCTCCAAAATTCCGGAAGGAGCCAGACTTTGTGATTACGCGAAGCACCTTTTGAACTTCTGATTTGTACTTTGTGATTATGCGCATCCGTTTCTTGACCGTTTTTCTTGTTTTTGCCATGGCGTTTGTCTTGGAAGGCTGCACTTGTTGCGCCTATTTGAATCACATTTTCAATGCCGATAGAAATTACGAAGAAGCGGTAAAATTGGAAGAAGCGAAAGCGGATTCGCTGCCGGCGGATTCCGAAGTTGTGGCAACGGGAGCCGCTGCGCAAAAATACGACAAGGTCATTGAAAAAGGCTCCCGCGTTCTGGAAAGGTTCCCCGAAAATGACAGGCAGACCGCCCGCGCCGTGTTTCTCATCGGAGAAAGTTTTCGGCATAAGGGGGAGTGGGGAAAGGCGATTGCCAAGTATGATGAATTTGAACGTTATTTTCCCGACCACGATTCCATGCCGAAAGTCGAATATGAACGCGCCTATTGCCTTTACAAGAACGGAGAATACGACATCAGCCGTTTTGCGCTTCAGTCCATTCTCGATGTGGGCGACTCGCATCCTTTTTATTCCGAAGGGTTGAATTTGCTCTCGCTGCTCGAAGAAAAGGGCGACTTTACGGATCAGGCGATTGCGGCTTTGGAAAAAATGCTGGCCGATACGAATGGAACTCCCTATATGCGCGGGCGGGCGCATTTGAGGCTTGCCTCGCTTTATTTCAAAAACGAAAATTATCCTAAAGCCAGGGAACATTATCTGGCGAAAGAAATTGTGGAACTTCCGGAACGGGACCGCTACTCGGCGGCGCTCCATGCGGCGGAATGTTTGGCGTTGACGAAATCCTTTGCAGAAGCCGCCGAAGAATATAAAGTTCTTTCTGAAACGAAAGAATATGAATCCCATTTGCCCGATTTGCTGGTCCGGCGCGGAGAGCTTTTGCTGCTTGCGGGGAACTGGACGGAGGGCGAAAAACTTTTGCATAAAGTCACGGAAGATTATGAAAAAACGGAGTATTCTTCTCGAGGATTCTTTGACTTGGGGGATTTTTATCAAACGGAAAAACGGGAATACGAACCCGCGCTCGCTTATTACGATTCCAGTTTTCTCGCCCGTCCGGTTTGCAGCTGGGGAAAAAATGCGCGGGAACGTCGGGATGCCTTGCGGCGCTTGATGGCGCTCCGTGCGAAAGATTCCCTTTCTGACACAACGGAGGCTGCCAAAAAAGCGTTCTTCGATACGGAATTTCAAATCGCGGAGCTTTTTCTGTTCAAACTGTCCGAAATGGACTCTTCCCTTTTGCGCTTGGACCGCATTATTGAAGAATCCCCGGATACGGCTGTCGTGATGCGCGCCTCTTACGCACGGGCGTTTATTTATGATGAATTCAAACAGGATCCCGACAAAGCCGAAGAACTTTATAAAGAAATTATCGCCAAATATCCTAAAACCGATTACGCCAAACAGGCGCAGATCAATTTGGGTGTGAAAGTCACCGTGAAAACGCCGGAAGACGATGCGCACGAACTGTTCTTGTTTGCCGAAAGCCTTTGGGTCGTGGCGCAAAACGTTCCTTTGGACAGCATGGATGCTGTGGATTCCGCATACGCTCACGCGCTTGCCGCATACGATTCTGTTTACAGGGCGTATCCGGAAACAGAGGCGGGAATACAGTCTTTGTATATGAAGGGCATCCTTTGGGAAATGTCTCCGGAAACTCGGGACTCGGCGGCTTTTGCATTTAAAACGTTGCGTAAAGAACACCGCAATACGCCGTGGGGAATGGATGCCGAAAAACGCTTGCAAACGCGGATGGCCATTACAGATGAATCGTTGGATCGCCTCCGCAAGCGGGTGGAGCAAAATAGCGCTTACGTTGAAAAACTGTCGAAGCAATACTATGATGATCTTTCGGCGAATGAAAACAAAAAAGCGGAACCGAATATCCGTGTAGAAGAAAATGAAGAATTGGAAAATTCGTACAACAGCATGTACGATTTTGAATAAATTTTCTGGAATTTGTCGCAGCTCACATTTCCTGGCGTAAAAACGCTTTTTACACGGATTTGCATTGAAAAATCGGCGGGTCGCGAGCAAAACGTGTAAATTTTGATAAATGTTCGGGCGGAAAGACTCTTGTCTACCGGCTTGTTTTCGCAATTCTTTGACTTTCGGTGTGTAAAAATTTATGTTTGAAATGGATATGTCGGCCATCGATAAACTTTATGATTACGACGATTACCGCCGTTTTCTTCAGGATTATTTTGACGAGCAAAAGAAAATGCGCGCCGTTTTTTCGCATCGTTTTTTTGCGGCCAAGGCCGGATTCAGTTCTTCGTCTTATTGTTTGAATGTCATCCGGGGACGATTCAACCTCACTCCGAAATCAACGGCGAAAATGATCAAGGCGATGGGTCTTGACAACCGGCAGTCGAAATATTTTTCGGCTTTGGTGGAATACAATCAAGCGAAGCGGACAGAAGAACGGGAAAACGCCTGGGATGAAATCATTCAAATCCGTTCGCAGAATGAATTCTCGCACATTTCCCATGACCAAAAGGAATACTTTTCTAAATGGTATTATCCGATACTTCGAGAGCTTGCCGTCCACCCGGATTTTGACGGAGACATGATGCATTTGGCCCGTGCCGTGGATCCGGTGATTACAACGGAAGAGGCCCGCGATGCGATAGAAAACATGTTGCGCTGGGGGGTGCTCGAAAAGGATTCTTTGGGAAAATACAGGAGCACCGCTTTGATGCTCGACGCAAAACAGGTCTCTCCGATGGATTTGCGGCAAATTCGCCGGGAATATGTGCAACACGCCATTGGGGCTGTCGAAACGAAAAAACCTTATGAACGGTTTGCTGCATTTACGACGTTGGCCATGAGCGAAAAAACGTATGACTACGCCGTTAAAATTTTGGAAGAGGCGAGGCAGAAAATCATTGCAAAAGCGTCGGACGACCCGGTGGTGGATAAAGTTTATGAAATGATGGTCGTAGCGTTCCCGATGAGCAGAAAATTTGAAAAGGAGGGGAAGGATGTGCTGTAAACGCTGGTGCTTGAAATTGTTCGCCGTTCTTTGCGTGATTTTTTGGGGATGTTCAGAAGAAAAAACGGCAGGCGGCGTGACGGATATCGGAAATTCCATCGCGGGGAATGTTTTTTTTGCTGACGGCAAAACGCCTGCGGCGGGGGCGCGCGTCGTCGCCTATGAAGATTTTTGGAAAAGCGCCGGCATTGTAGATTCAATGGAAACCGTTGCCGACAGCATGGGACGCTTTGAATTTAACGGAATGCCTTACGGGATGAATTTGATTTTTGCGGCGAGTGGCAGCGCGAATTTGTTGACGGGCCTAGTCGAGGATTCAATGCGGATTGTCCTTGGTGAATCCGGCTCTTTGAAAGGTTCCATTTCGGAAATGACCGAAGGAACCGTGCGCATCGTGGGAACGCATCTTTCGGCTTCGCTGGATTCTGCGGGGGCGTTTGCGTTTGATTCGGTGCCGGCGGGAAATCTTTCTCTGGTTTATGTTCAAAATGGAATTTCCAAAGCCCACTTTGATTTTTGCACCGAGGGGGAGTCGGCGAATATTGAATTGCCGGATTTGAAAATTCTCGGGGAGGCGGATTCCATCTTGGTTGTTTCCGATATTCAAAAGGATTCGGGAATCCAGGTTTCGTCGGCGGAATTGCTGACGGTAGAACTCACGCGGTCTCCCGGGGAAACTCTTTACGGCTTCGTTCTTCCTGTCAAATTCAATGACAAAATCAACTTTGAACGCTTTTCGTCTCCGGATTCTTTTAAGGTGGTTTCGGAGGCGGGGAGTGAATTGCCCTTTGAAGTGGATTACTGGACACCGCCTGTTTCTCAGGGAGTTCTCTGGGTCCGGCTGGATTCCCTTCCGAAAGGAGCGTCCGAAGTCAACTTGTATTTGATTCCGCGGGAGTTTTCCCAAAAGCCTGCCGGAATGCAATGGGAGTCGGATTCCGTTTTGGCGGCGTTGCATTTGAATGGAGACGCGGAAATTTTCAATCCGTCGGATTCGGACAAGGCGTTTGGAATAATCGGCTACGGGGCGACGATTTCTCAGGGACAATCAGTCTCGTTGGACTCTATCGATCCGTTCCATTCCGACTTTACCCTTTCGGCGTGGGTTTATTGGAATGGGGATAACGGAAATCATCAGATTTTGTTCGCAAAAAGGGCTTCGTGGGCGGATTCTACTTTTTTTGAATGGTATTATGAAACGAATTCCAAGTCGTTTTCGGTTTATGATGGAGAATCGTTGGATTCTTTGCCTGGAGCCGTTGCCGCATTTGATACTCTCAAATGGAATTTGCTCGCACTTGTTTCAAAAAACGATTCCATTTCGATGTTCAAAAACGGAGAACGGATAGGGGAACCCATTTACTTTAAGCTGCGGGAAAGTGGGATGAAGGTCCCTCTCCGCGCCGGTGGAAATGACATTGCCGAGGAATCGTGGAATGGTTCTTTGGACGAAATTCACGTGTCGGCACGCGCCCTTTCGGCGGAATGGCTCCGAATGGAATACGAAACGCAAAATGCGGCGCGAAATTGAAATTCGATTTTGAATGGGGCTTTTTGTCGTTTTCGGAATAAAATGGCCTTTTTGACGGATGAGCCGTTGATTCCGCAGAAAAGAAAATGAATTCCTACTAAAAGAATTTGCTATTTTGCAAAAGAAATGAATAGATATTTAATAACAATGCTCTGTTTCGGCTTTTGCATGGTGCATGCGGAGCCTTTGTCGCTTGACGAGGCGATGGCGAAAGCGAAACTAAAAAATCCCCAGTTGATGGCGAGCCGTACGCATCTCGAAAAGGCGGATGCGCAAAAAACCTCATCCCGGTCGCTGTTCATGCCGCAGCTTACGATTTCTGGCAAAGTCACCAAAATCGATGACGACATTTCAATTGGACTCGGCGATTTGCGCACGGCGATTCTCGGCTCGAATTACGCGTCGACTTATACCAGTGTTTATGCGCTCGCCAGCCAACAATACGCATCTTACGGGGAGGCTGGCTTGACGATGGCGCAAACGGCGGCGCAAGGAGAACAGGCGCTTGCGGAACAGCTGCCCAAAGACAAATTCAACGTGAAAGTGCAAGATGACCTTTTTTTCAACGCGACAGCCACATTGGTCTGGCCCATTTTTACGGGAGGAAAAATTTATTCAGCCTACAAAGCGTCAAAAGAAAATGTGGAAGCGGAAAAAGCGGCGTATCGATTAGTTGAAAATTCGGTGATGATGGAAGTCTGTTCCCGGTATTTTAGCGTCCGATTGGCGGAAGAAATGCTCCGTTTGCGAAATGAAGCTTACAATACGGTCTTTGCCCATGTGGATCAGGCGAAAAAATTGGAAAAAGGCGGGCAAATATCCCGGGCGGAACGTTTGCGCGCCGAAGTCGCTTTGGTGGAAGCGGAAACGGAAAAAGACAATGCGGAACGGGACTTGTCTTTGGCAAGGCTTGCTTTGGCAAATACTCTTGGAGAATCCGATACGGCGCTTACGACGACGACGGCCCTTGAACCGAAAGAACTTTCGCAAAGCTTGGAAGATTATAAAAAACAGGCGGTGGAAAATTATCCGGGGATGAAACAGCTGGAGCAGGCGAAAAAACGCAGCGCGCGGGCGGTAACGGCGGCTCGGGGCGATTATTTTCCGACTGTCGCTCTGTTTGGCAAAAAGGAGCTTTACACAAAAGATTTGACCGTATTGGAGCCGGAATGGGCTGTTGGCGTTGCCGTGGAATGGAACCTTTTCCATGGCGGGGAAACAGCGGGGAAAGTCGCCGAAGCCAAAGCAACGGAACGCGAAATTGGCAGTTTGCAAAATCAGGCGATGCAAAATATCTCTCTGCTGGTTGAAAAGCGTTACCGCGAATATGAACATGCGAAATCGAAACTGGAATCCTTGCAAAAAACAGAAGAATTGGCAAAAGAATCTTTAGAAGACCAGCAAAAAGCCTTCAATGCGGGAATGGGAACGAGCCTGGATGTGGTTGACGCTCAGCTTTCTCTGGAACGGCTGCGAATCGCCAGTCTCAAAGCCAATTACGATGCGACGATGGCGCTTGCGGGATTGCTCGAAACCTGTGGCCAAGTGGAAAAAATTCAAGATTATCTGGAGAGTGGAAAATGAAAAAACTTCCGGCAATTTTAAGTCTTTTAATCATCATCGCTCTACTGGTGGCGGGATTCTTTTCTATTAGGACTTTCGCCTTGACGCCCCAACAGGAATTTTTGCAAGGGCAAATTGAAGCCCGGCGTGTGATGGTGGCGGGTAAATTGGCTGGGCGAATCAGCTCCTTCTCGGTGCGGGAAGGCGATAAAGTTTCACAAGGCGATGTTGTCGCGGAAATTTCAAGTCCAGAAGTAGAAGCGAAGAAACTGCAGGCGGAAGGCGCTTATCAAGCGGCCAAGGCCCAAGCGAATAAAGCGAAGAATGGGGCGCGAAAAGAGCAGATCAATGCGGCAAAAGCGCTAGTCAATCGTGCGGAGCAAGCTGCAAATTTGGCCAAAACGACATTTGGACGTGTTCAAAAACTTTATGAAGAAGGTGTTCTTCCTGTGCAAAAACGCGATGAAGCGGAAACGCAGATGAACGCTGCGAATGCACAATTGGAAGCGGCGAAAGCGCAATACACGGAAGCGGTGAATGGTGCCCGCGAAGAAGACAAGGCCGCGGCTAATGCGCTTGTCATTCAGGCAACGGGGGCGAAAGCGGAAGTAAAAGCCTATCTCGATGAAACAAAAATTGTGGCGCCGATTTCGGGAGAAGTCACATTGAAAATTTCTGAAGAAGGGGAAGTCGTCGGGGCGGGAATGCCTGTCGTCGCGATTACGGATTTGAAAGACGCCTGGGCTGTTTTCAATATCCGCGAAGACGACCTCAAGGAAGTCCGCGAAGGCAAAGAGTTTCTTTTGAAAATTCCGGCTTTGGACACGACAGTTTCCATGACGGTTTATTACATCGCCAGTGCGGGAAATTATGCCGTGTGGAAAAGTAGCCGGGAAAGTGGAGGTTTTGACCTCAAAACATTTGAAGTCCGCTTGCGGCCCAAAGTTCCAGTTCCGGGACTTCGCCCCGGAATGACTGTCCTGTGGAGCCGAAACACGGAGAAATAATTTGCTTCAAAATTTTTGGGCAGTCATCAAAGACGCTTATTTTCGACGGAATCGCCCGTTGGCCTTTTTGCTGTTCCTCTTTCCGATTGGACTTTGCCTGGGAATGCTTTCCCTGTTCTCAGATGAATCTCCGCATGATTTGCCCATTGGAGTGGTAGCGGAGGGCGGCGGAGCGCTGCAGGGAAAGTTGCTGCGGGCGATAGAAGTCACGAAAACATCGAAAATCACAATGCGCTGCAAGGATGTTGACGAATGCGCTTCGGCGATGCGCAGTGGAATCATTTTGGCCTTTGTGCAAATTCCTGCGGATTTAGAAAAAAATGCGCTCCGGTTAGAAACTCCGGCGGTGACGGTTTATACAAATGGGCAATCTCTTCTGACCAGTAAATTGATTACAAATGAACTTCGCGTCGCTATCGCCACGCAGGGTGCGCTCCTCGTCAAAAATGTGATTGGCCCTCCGATTTCTGTAGAACTTCACATCGTCGGAAATCCGGCTGGAAATTTTGAATACTTCTTGGGAATCGGACTCGTCATCGCCTTGTTCCATGTGATTGCGATGCTTTTGGGGGCTTACCTGTTTACTTACCCCATTCGGGAAAAACAGGCCTGTGCGTGGTTCGCCTCTTCGGGAAATTCGGTTGTCGTCGCTTTTTTAGGCAGGTATTTGCCCGCTGTGTTTGTTTTGGGAACGGAACTTTCCATTATGCTTGCTGTGGCGCGTCGGGGAATGCCGTCGCTGCAATTTGTCGATTTGGTCGTCTTGTTTGGTGGCGCGTATTTGATGGTTGCAATTTGCCTTTCGCTGGGAGCGACTTTTGCCGGCGTTACCGGCGAAATGCGGATTGCGTTGAGCTCGGCGGCTGTCGTTGGAGGCCCCGCTTTTGCTTTTTGCGGTCAAACGTTTCCCATTTTTGCCATGCCTGTTCCCATCCGCTTTTGGACATTCCTGCTTCCGATTACTCACATGATGCAACTTCAGTCGGCGTTTTTCTTCGGTCATGACGGAATTTCCCGGGCGTTTCATTCGTTTGAAATCCTTTGCGCATTTTTTGTTTTTTGGACTTTGGTCGCTCTGCTCTTGACGAATTTCCGGCTGCGCAGAACGGTTAAAAAAGAAGAGGCGGAATCGTGCTGCGGATGATGAATCTTTTCTTTCGGGTTTCCCTGACGGAATGGAAAACGCTGATTCGGGATCCGGCGGCCATGCTGATTGTCGTTGTCGGTGTTCTGCTCTACTCTTTTTATTATCCCTATCCGTACATCAATGAAGTGGCGAATAAAGCCCCTGCCGCCATTGTCGATTTGGATCATTCGGTGATGTCGAGAGAAATTATCCGGGTGGCGTCCGCGATGCAAGAAGATACCATCGTCGCTGTTTACGAAAATGAACTCGAAGCGCAAAAAGCTCTTGCGGAAGAAAAAATTTACGGCTACATGAAAATTCCGGAAGGATTGGAATCGGCAATTCGCAAAGGTGAAAATGTATCGGTCGGCGTTTATTGCCACGGCGGGTTCATTCTTTTGTATGGAAACGTGGCAACGGCGTTTTCAACGGCGGCGATGACTGTTGGGGCGACGACTCAGGTCAAAAGGATTGTGATGAATGGGAAAACGCTTTCTGAGGCGAAAGCGATTCGGGATCCCATTCCGACGCGGTTCTTCCGAATGTTCAACCAATCCGGCGGTTATGGCGTTTATGCGGTTTGCGCTGTGCTTGTCATTATTTTGCAACAAACGCTTTTGGTGGGCATCGGCGTCATGGGTGGTCCTCGAAAAAATCGTCATTTCAAATCATTGAAAAATGCCTCGGAAACGGAGAATGCGCCGTTGCTTGTTCGTTATTTTGGACGCTCCCTGGCGTTTGTTCTGCACTATTTGGCTGCGCTTTTCTTTTTCAAATTTGTCATCTATCGCGTATTTGAATTTCCGGACCGCGGAGATATCGGACTCGTCATCTTGTTCGGCGTGATTTTCTTTGGTGCTGTCGTGAACATGGGAATGTGGATTGCGCAATTCTTTTCTCATCGGGAAACGGCGATTTTAATCTTTGCCAGCGTCCCAATCTTTGTCGTATTCGCCTCGGGGTTCAGTTGGCCATCGGGCAATATGCCTGTTTGGGTGCGAGTCTTGGCTTCGTTCATTCCTTCGACTTATGCCATTCCCGCATGGCTCAGCATTCAAAATATCGGTGCAGATGCAAAAGAAGTCGCTCCGGAGTTAATCAAACTTTTTGGACTTTCCTCCTTTTACCTTTTCCTTGGGCTGCTGCACGCCAAACGGCATGATTTGCGGGAGTTTGTACAGAAGAAATTTTCGAAGTCCGCGTAGAGAAGTCTTTCTTTTGTTATTTTTTACGAAAATTTTATTGGAGACTTTATGCCCGATTTGAACACCCAAATCAAAGAAGTGCTTATCAAAGCCTTGGAATTGGAAGACATTACCCCGCAAGACATTGATGATGCCGCCCCACTTTTTGGAAAAGACAAAGATGGAAAAGGCTTGGGATTGGACAGTATCGATGCTTTGGAATTGGGCATTGCCATGAAGGATAATTTTGGCGTGTCTTTTTCAACGGTCAATGAAGAAACCAGAAAACATTTTGCGTCAATCGATGCGTTGGCGTCTTACATTGTGAAAAATCAAAAGGATTAACATGGACAAGGCTCAGATTTACGAAAAAATTCGCACGGCTCTGGTTGAAGACTTTGAAATGGATCCGTCGAAGGTGGTGCCGGAAGCCCGTTTATACGAAGATTTGAACCTGGACAGTATCGACGCTGTGGATTTGATTGTCAAACTCAAATCGTTCATTCCGACGAATGTCGACCCGGAAGTTTTCAAGAAAATGCGAACACTGCAAGACGTTGTCGATGGCATTTTTGATTTGGCTCAGGGCGCAAGCGGGCAAAAATGACTTCTGTGGTGGGAAAGGCTTTTTTTTGCGTCTTGTCCGCCCTTTACCCCATTCTGATTTTTTGCGGACTTCTAATCTGGGATTTTTCTCCGCGGAAAATGAGCCTGCTGCCAATTTTTTTGGCGGCGCTTTATGGGATTTCTTTTGGGAAAAAAGGGAGAAGGAGTTCGCGAGAGCTTTTTATCATAGTCTTGTTGCTGCTTTGCGGTGGACTGGCGTTCGTCTTGGACAATTCAACAGTTTTCAAATTTTACCCGGTGTTTGTCAACGTCGGCTTTCTCTGCCTGTTCGGAGCCTCTCTTCTCGGCGGTTCAAGCTTTGCATTCCGATTGGCGACTATTCCGGATAAACGCATTCTGCTCTTTTCTGACAGATTTTATGTAGAACGCTATTGCCGCCGCGTAACTCTTGTCTGGTGTGCGTTTTTTGTTTTGAACGCCTCGATTTCCCTGAGCACCATTCTTTGGGGATCGACAAAAATATGGTCTTTGTATAACGGGGCCGTTGCCTATGTTCTGATGGGCATTCTTTTTGCTGTGGAATTTGTTGTCCGCAAGTGGAAATTGGGAATGTGGCATGTTTACGTTCCTTTTTCTCAGTTGAAAGAGGATTCCCGCCCGGAAGATTCTGTGGTTTGTTTTGAAGGAGATGGCCTTGCCGGAAATTTCAAAACGTGGGCGAATTTCAAGGAAGATGTTTCCAAACTCCGTTCGGCGATAGAAAAGCGGCATTACACGGCTTGGATTGTTTCTGTTGAAGACATCTACTATTTTCTGGTCGCCGTTTTCGCCTTGTTTCAAAGTGGGAAGAAAATTTTATTCACCGCCAATCGCGCTCCGGAATATATACGGGAAATTCGACGGGAAAATGTGGGATTTTTGAATGACACCGGAGCAGAAAATGCAGAACAAATTCCTGAAATTTTGAAAAACGCCTTGCCCGAAAAGCCGTGGCGACCTTTTGACATTTCAAAAACGGAAACCGCTTTTTACACTTCGGGAACAACGGGAACTCCCAAAGAAATTTTCAAAAAAGGCGCATTCCTGGAAAACGAGTCCAACGCGCTTGCCGCGAGGTTCGAAAAAGAGCTGGTCTATCGGAATGTATATACGACGGTGAACCATCACCACATTTTCGGCATGGCGTTCGGCGTTTTTCTCCCGATTTCTGCGGGACTTCCTATTCGCCGCCGCCGATTTGAATTTCCAGAAGAATTGGACCGGATTGTGAAAGAGCCTGCGTTCATCATTTCGAGCCCCGCCTTTTTGAAACGTTTGGTCGCTTCGGGAAAACAGAAATTGCCTTTCCGAAAAAAGCCGTTTTGGCTTTCGGCGGGAGGAGTCTTGCCCGATGAAGTGGCAAAGAGCGTCGCCGCAATTTCAGGTGCGGAAGTTCAAGAAATTTACGGGTGTACAGAAGCCGGAGCCATTGCCACGCGGCGTATGGGAGATTCAAAATTCTGGAAACCGATCTTTCCAAATGAAGTTTCTCTTGCGGAAAACGGCTGCTTGAAAGTGCGTTCCAATTATACGGATGCAAGTGGATTTGTGACAGGAGATTTGGGAAAAATGGAAAAGGATGGAAGTTTCTCTTTGTTGGGCCGTGCAGATTCCATTGTGAAAATAGAAGAAAAGCGGATATCCCTTTCTGAAGTGGAAAATCGTTTGCGGGAAACGGCTTTTGTCCGTGATGCGCGAGTTGTTCCCATGTCTGGGAAACGGCAATTTCTGGCGGCGGCGATCGTTTTAAACGAAACGGGTCAGGAAAAATTTCAAGGCGTTCCCAAAAAAGAGGTGAATGCGTTCTTTGGCGAACATCTTTCTGGATTTTTAGAATCGACGGTGTTGCCCAAAAAATGGCGCTACCTAGAAGAGCTTCCGCAGGATGCGATGGGGAAAGTCAAAACCCGGGATGTGCAATCCCTGTTTGAAATTCCCGAAAATCCAAATTTTAAAATCCTCCGTTACCAGCGGAATGGAAATGATTTTTCTGTCAAGTTTAAAATTCCTGAATCGAGCGATTATTACGATGGGCATTTCCCCGATTTTAAATTGTTGCCGGCTGTCGTTCAAATCGATTTGGTTCTCCGATTTCTCCGCGGATTTTTGAAGATGCGGACGGAAGTGATCCGACTTCCCCGAATCAAATTTTCAAATCCCATTTTGCCGAATATGCCGGTGACCGTGCACGAAACTTATTCGCCTGAAACAGGAAAAGTCACATTCCGCATTGTCGCTGAAGACGGGAAACTTTGCGCCAGCGGTTCCATTTTGCTCAAAAAGGATTTGTGATGAAATTTAATCCCTGTGCAATTGTTCCCGTATATCGTCATGAAAATACGGTTCTTTCTACGGTCCAAAAATTGTTGGAAAAAAATTTGCCCGTAATTTTAATCGATGATGGAAATACGCCCGAAGCGTTGTCCGTGTTGAAGAAAATTGCAGAACAGTTTCCCCGGGTGACGTTGTTTTCCCATGCAAAAAATTTGGGAAAAGGCGGCGCCGTTTGTACGGGACTCCGCGAAGCGTTCCGGGCGGGATTTTCCCATGCGTTGCAAGTCGATGCGGACGGACAGCATGATTTGAATGCCATTCCGTTTTTTATCAAGGCGGCTCAAAAACATCCAAAAGATTTAATTGGGGGATTTCCCCAATATGATGACTCTGTCCCCGGAAGCCGTGCCGCTGGCCGGAAAATCACCAACTTTTGGATTGCCGTTGAAACGTTGTCGCGGAGCATCCCCGATGGCATGTGCGGATTTCGCGTGTATCCGCTTGCGGCTTGCAATTCCATTTTGAAAAATATTCGTACATTCCGAATGGGATTTGATATTGAAATTTTGGTGCGGCTTTCTTGGGCGAATGTCAAAATGCGATTTTATCCGGTTTCTGTTTTTTATCCAGAAAACGGAGTTTCCAATTTTCGGATGTTTCACGACAATGTGGAAATTTCGCTGTTGCACGCGCGTTTGGTTTGCGGCATGATTTGCCGACTGCCGAAAATTCTTTTTCAACGGAAAAAACATGGCTGAAGAACATTGGTCCGAATTGGAAGAAACGACAAAGTCGGCGTGGAAATTCAAATTCATGTTGTGGGCGGCGACTCATTTGCCGAGGCGATTGGTTGAAGCGATTGCTGCGATAATCGTCTTCTTTTTTTATTTGGGAGCGGCCCCCATCCGGAAGCGTTCTAAACGCTATTTGAACCGGGTTTTCGCTTTGCAAAAAAAAGAGATTCCTCGTTTTGCCGTTTACCGTCATTTTTTGGCCTATGCGCTTTCGATGATTGAAAAAATTCGCAGCTGGGCTGGGAAAATGTCCCTTTCTGAATTGGAAACGCAACAGGATGATTTGAACGAACTTGTTTCGCGGATTGATTCCGGGAAGGGCGCATTCGTCATCTGTTCCCATTTGGGAAACATGGAAGCACTGCGCGGATTGACTGGATTCCGCAAAAATCATTCGAAGAAAAATTTTCAGGTTTTCCCGGTGATCAATTTTTCGGTGACGAAAAATTTCAATGCGTTGCTAGAAAATTTGAATCCGGATTGGAAGGGAAATTGCTTTGACGCAGATTCTATCGGAGTCGAAACTGCTGTTCAAATGCGTGAAAAAATAAACGATGGGGATTTGATAGCCATTGCCGGAGATAGGACGTCTGCTCATGCGCGGAATCGTTTTGTTTCGATTTCGTTTCTTGGAGAATTGGCGGAGTTTCCTGAAGGGGCTTTTGCGCTTGCCCGAATTTTAAAAGCGCCCATTTATTTCATATTCGCCTTTCGCAAAAAAGATTTGGACATCACTTCGCCTTATGAATTTCACGTCATTCGTTCCCGAACGCTTTTGACTAAAAAATCGGGCGTGGCGGAACTGGTTTCGGAGTTCGCATCTTACTTAGAACGCTTTTGTTTGAAACATCCATATCAGTGGTACAATTTTTACGATTTTTGGAAAAAGGAGAATTGAATTGAGCAGCAAATCAATAACAGCCAGTGCCGAAATACAGGTTCAGTTTTACGATTTGGATCCGATGAATGTCGCGTGGCACGGAAATTACGTTAAATATATGGAAACGGCCCGCTGTGCCCTTTTGGCGAAAATTCGTTACGATTACGTAAAAATGGAAGAAGAAGGCTTTGTTTGGCCGGTTGTCCAACTGAACATTAAATACATTCGCCCGTTGCGTTTTTTACAAAAAGTGCGAATTGAAACTACTTTGGTCGAATATGAAATTTGTATGAAAATTCAGTACAAATTCATCGATGTGGATACGGGAAAAGTGATTACGAAAGCGGAAACTACGCAAATGGCTGTTGATTTGAAAACAAAAGAATCTCAGATAGGCTCTCCAAAAAGTTTTGTGGAACGAATCCAAAAATATCTTGCCGGAGAAGAAAATGCCTAAAAAATGGATTGTCCTGGTTTTGATGTTCGCATCAATTGCATTGGCTTCAGAAAAAGACGTTTGGAAATTTCCCGTTGAAAACGGGGCGAAAAATTTGAAAAATGTGGTGTCGGCACTCTCCTCTGCTGAAAGGCAAGAGGGCCGTTTTAAACAAACGCGGACCGTTGTAAAAATTGGGCGTTCTTTTGAATCAACGGGAGTTTTTTCCATTTCGCCCACAGAAGGGATCACCCTGGAAATTCAAAAACCGTTTCCGTCAAAATTGATTCTGTCGGATTCAGGAATGGTCCAGGTTGATGCGGACGGAACGCGGATGGAATTTTCCGCCGGAGAAAACGCCGTATTTGATGAAGTCTCCCAAACGATGCGTTCTGTCATTGGCGGAAATCTTTCACTTCTCGAGCAAAGGTTCCGTCTGTATTTTGTACAAGAAGGTAAAATTTGGAAATTGGGTCTTGAACCCAAAGAAAAAGCGATTCAAAATGCAATGCGGACAATTTATCTCGAAGGCAAAAACTCTTTGCAAAAAATGCAAATTGTCGATGGTGAAGGAAATATTTTGACTTATGAATTTAGACAAACCGGAAAATAAAAAGCGCGGAATAGGAATCGCCATTTGGACTTTGTTGCATGCAGCGCTTATCGTTGCTGTTGTTCTCTCGTATCCCTGGCGTATTGATCAAAGCCTGTATTCCATTGTTCCCGCATCAGAAACGACTCCGGAAATTCAGGAGGCAGACGCGCTTCTTTCTTCGAAAACGGCGTCTCGCATCATGTTGTTTGCCGGAGATTCCGATTTTTCCGTTGCGGCAAAGGCGGCAGAAGAAATTGGCATTTTGCTAAAAGACAATCCACAGGTGAAATCGGCTTCATGGACGATTCCGAATGCGTCGATGAAGGAAATTTCGGAATTTCTTTTCCGGGAACGATTTTCTTTGCAGAGTCCCGATATTTTAGGGATGAGCGATACCGCATTGTCGAATGTTCTCTTTGACAAGGCTGTTTCCCGCGTTTACGGGGCTTTTTCAATCAGTTCGCTTTCTCGGATGGAGGAAGATCCGTATTTGTTGACGGCAAATGCTCAAGACAGACTGCTTGCGCAAATGATGAATTTGTCGGGAAACTTGTCTTTGCGGGACAGTTTTTTGACGGTTCAAGATTCTGGTTTGACATACATCTTCTTAGAAGCGGAATTGGCGGATTCGGTGTCGGCGTTTGCTGAAGACGGACACATTCTTGCCGCATTGGATTTGAAAATTCAAGAATTGCAAAAGAAATATCCCGGATTCCGCGTTCAAAAATCTGGCGTGCCGTTCCACAGTTATTCCAGTTCCAAAGAAGCGAAATTTGAAGTGGCGTGGATTTCTGGCGTGTCAATGTTGGTCATCGTGCTTCTGCTGTTGGGCGTTTTCCGTTCGCCGGTTCCCATTTTGGCTACATCCGCTTCGATTTTAATGGCTATTCTTTCGGCGATTGGCGCAACGTTAGCCGTGTTTCATGAAATTCACGTTTTCACCTTTGTTTTTGGGACAAGTGTTATCGGGGTGAGCATCGACTATGCGCTGCACCATTTTGCAGAAAAGGAATTTCCATTTAAAAGTATACTGCTCGGTTTTGCCACAACGGAATTGAGTTACATCGCACTGTCTATTGTTGATTTTCCCATTTTGCGGCAAATGGCGTTCTTTTCAATGGTGGGGCTTTTGAGCGCCCTGCTTTCGGTCATTCTCGTGTTTCCGAAAATTTCGGACCGGTGGGAAAATCGTGTGGTGTTTCCGCTGGGATTTTTTAAGGCCATCATTGCGGGATATTCCAAGGTGGAGCGCTTGCCCCGACTGTTCCGTTATTCCGTTTGCGCGCTTGCGGTGATAGCCCTGATTCCCGGATTTGTCCAACTGCAATTCCAAACGGATTTGCGGACACTTTATAAACCGTCAAAGGAATTGGCGGATTCCGAATTGAAAGTGATGCGTTGGATGAATTCCGGAATTTCAACGTCTTACTTTGTTGTGAGTGGAAATTCAGAAGAAGAAGTTCTCCAAAAAGAAGAAGCGTTGACGCAGAAACTCCGGTCGGCAGAAAAAGATTCTTTGTTGAAATCGCATTTGGCCGTTTCTGATTTTTGGCATTCGCAAAAATACAGAAAGGACATGCATTCTGCGCTGTCCAAGGCTCTTCCGATTCGCGAAGCGGAATTGTGCCGAATGTTGAAAATAAAGCCTTTGGCGAAATCGGCAGAAATGAAAGATTCCGTTTCAAATGCCGAAGTTTCTTTCGCGCAACTTGAACGGATGAAAAAAATGCTTTGGGTGGGCCAGTTGGGAGACCGTTATTACAGCGCCGTTTTCCCGTTGCATGTGTCAAAAGATTTTGACATTCGGCAATATGTGAACCCTGCCGAAGGAATTTATGCCGTGAATAAAATGCAAGAGGTTAACGCGGCGTTGACGGAACTCTCCATGACGGAACTTTCGCTTGTCGCATTCGCCTATTTCGCCATGTTCTTTATTCTTTCATTTGTTTATACGTGGCGAAATTCCCTGCGCATTGTCCGTGCGCCGGTTCTTGCGTGCCTCTTTACGCTTTCCGTTTTTGGTTATGTGGGAATACCGGTTAATTTCTTTGCAATTACGGGACTCATCCTGGTTTTGGGCATTGGAATCGACTATGCGTTATTTTTCAAAGATTGCCAAGATCATGCGGACTCGACGGCTTTTGTCGTAATGCTTTCGGCGATGACCACCCTTGTCTCGTTTGGAACATTGGCATTCAGCCATTTCGCTCCGGTTTCTGTTTTTGGATTGGCTGTCTTGTTGGGAATCTCCGCTTGCTTTTTGCTCTCGCCCTTCACTCGGGATTCGTGATTTTTATATTTGGAAAATGCAAAAATTCATTCGTCATTTTGGGTTCAAGAGCTTGGCCGTATGCGGAGTTTTTGCTTTTTTGTCTTGTGCCTCGCGGACGGCTGTCGGCTTAGACTCGTTTCAAGTGTATTATTCCGATTCAAAAGCGGTCCCCTTGGTGAATCCTCAAAAAAATACGGAAACCATCGAAGAAAATCAGCACATATCTGCGGTGTATGGCGACAAAAAATTTTCCTCTGACGCATGGATGCGCCTGGATGATTCAACTGTTCACATGATGGTTTTCAGCTCCATGGGAAACGTAATTGCTGAAATCGTGTGCACGGGAGACTCCCTTTCGATGCACAGCAAATGGATGGACGTAAAAAAAGTCAAACCGGAATATGTTGTCGCCGACATCCAGTTCTGCTATTATCCGACTGAGGTTTTAAAAGAAAATTTTCATTCCAGTGGATTTTCTTTTGAAGAAGCGCGCGACGGTGAAAAACTGACGCGGACCCTTTCGGAAAATGGAAATCTCATTTTGAAAATGGAAAAGAACGGGAAGCAGCTCGTGCTTGAAAATTTTCTCCGGCGATACAGTTACCGCATCATGGCGGAGGGCGACTTGTGAACGGGCCGTTATACATTCAGGATTTTGCCTGTTGTTCTGCTTTGGGCGCAGAAAAGTCCACGATTTGGAATGCTTTGAAAAATGGTTCTCGCCCGGCATTTTCACGAAAGTCGTTTTACGGGCAAGAACGCCTTGTTGTAGAAGTTCCAGCGGAATCGCTTTCTCCGGTAGACGCTCAATTTGATAATCACGTCAACCGGCTTTCTGAAAAAGTCCTTTGCCAAATGGAAAGTTCTGTTCGGAATGCGATAAATGAATATGGAAAAAATCGCATCGGAGTGTTTGTCGGTTCCAGTGATAATGGAGCGGAAGCTTCGCTTGCCGCTTTGGACGCTTACCAAAAAACAGGACTCTATCCGCATGGATATTCATTGCGAAAACAGCAGGCTGATTTTGCCGCAGAATATGTGGCGTACCGTTTTGGTCTCACGGGACCTGTTTTTACGCATTCATCTGCATGCGCTTCGAGTGCAAGCGCATTTGCTTCGGCAAGAAACTGGATTGAAGCGGGATTTTGTGACGCCGCGATTGTCGGCGGCGTAGATGTGGAAACGCCGACGGTTGTTCTCGGATTTGATTCGCTAGAGGCAGTGTCTTTAAAACCGACGATTCCGTTTAGCAAAAACCGTTCGGGGTTGAATATCGGTGATGGAGCGGCTTATTTTCTCGTCTCGAAAAATCCGATGAATGCAGAATTGAAAGTGGCTGGAATCGGAGAAAGTGCGGATGCAGATCACGTGACGGCGCCTCGGTCCGATGGAAAAGGGGCGATTCTTTCGATGGAACGCGCCTTGTTGGATGCAGGAATTTCTCCATCGGATGTCGATTACATCAACTTGCATGGCACGGGGACGCGCCTTAACGACGCAATGGAAGGTCTTGCCGTTCATCATGTTTTTGGAGACGAAACATTTTCAAGTTCCACCAAAGGGTTGACTGGGCACACACTCGGCGCGTCGGGCGCGTTGGAAGCCGCATTTTGCTGTCTTGCGCTTTCTCGTGAAAACGAAGAATTGGCGCTGCCCGTGCATTTTTTCGATGGGGAACGCGACGAATCCATTCCGCCGATACGGCTTGTCGCCCAAGGTGATAGGGCAAAGCGTTTGCGAATTTGCATGAGCAATTCTTTTGGCTTCGGCGGCTGCAACGTTTCCTTGATTTTGATGAGGAACTGTTCATGACTGAATTTGATAGCCGTGAAAAACTTTCTGTATTGCTTCCGCACAAAGGGAAAATGCTTCTGCTGGATAAAGTCCTTTCTTTTGATTTTCCGAAAATGGAAATTGAAACGGAAGTCCGCATCGGCAGGGAATGCATGTTCTTTGAAGAAAGTCTAGGCGGCGTTCCTGTGTGGGTTGGATTTGAATATATGGCGCAAAGCGTCTCCTGTTTATCCGGATTGTCCGATCGGGAACGCGGCATCCCGCCCAAAATGGGATTTATTTTGAGCGTGACAAATTTTTGCGTTGACGGGAATGTCTTTCCGCTGGGAAGTGCCTTGCGGATTCGTGTACGGCAATCCATGCGATTAGAGTCAACGGTCACCCTCGAAGGAGAAATTTTTATTGGTGACAAATGGATGGCGAAGGCGACAATTCATGCGCTAGAAGTCGATAATCCTCAAAAAATTTTAGGAGTTTCATGATGGAAAATGCGAAACGGGTTTTGGTGACAGGGGCCAGCGGCGGAATCGGTCTTGCCATTTCGGAAGCGTTGCTTTCTGCCGGGTATACGGTTGTCGCCCATTATAATCGCCATGCAGATGCGCTTAAACCTTTGGTGGAAAAGGAAAAAGACAAAATTCAGCTGCTCCAGTTCAATGTGGCGGATCGTGAAAACTGCAAAGCGATACTCGAAAAGGATATTTTGGAAAACGGAGCTTATTACGGAGCGGTTCTTTCTTCCGGGATATGCCGTGACACGGCGTTCCCCGCAATGTCCGATGAAGACTGGGACAGTGTCATTGGGGTGAATTTGAACGGATTTTACAATGTCCTTCGCCCCGTCGTCATGCCGATGTGCCGCAAACGAATCGGTCGAATTGTAACGATAGCCTCTGTTTCGGGGGTCATCGGGAATCGCGGACAGGTCAATTACAGTGCGAGCAAAGGCGGAATTATCGCCGCCAGCAAGGCTTTGGCCGTTGAATTGGCGAGCCGGAACATTACGGTGAACAGCGTTGCGCCCGGAGTCATTGAAACGGAGATGATAAAAGAGGCGCCATTGGATATGATTTTGCCGGCGATTCCCATGCGCCGCGTCGGAAAACCGGAGGAAGTCGCCGCAACGGTCGTCTTCCTGCTTTCGGATGGGGCCGCATACATTACCCGTCAAGTCATTTCTGTCAATGGAGGTCTCGCATGAAACGTCGAGTCGTCGTTACGGGAGGCTCTAGCATCTCGGCTCTTGGAATGGATGAAGAAACGATTTTCGCCAATCTCCACGCCCTTAAAAACAAAGTTGTCCGGATGGCGGAATGGGAAAAATACAAACAGATTAACACGCGCTTGGCAGCTCCCATTCCGTATGAACTTCCGGAATATCCGCGGAAAAAAATGCGGGGCATGGGACGTGTCGCACATGCCGCTTATGCATCGGCAGAAAAAGCGTTGTTGTGTTCGGGATATGAACTCTCGGATCCGGAACTCAAAGCGGGCCGAATCGGTGTCGCTTATGGTTCTTCAATGGGAAACTTTGACGCCATCAAAGAATTTCTGTCCATGATTATGGATAATGACTCTTCGAAGATTACGGCGACATCTTACATTCGGTGCATGCCGCAAACGTGTGCTGTCAACATCAGCGTATTGCTGGGACTCACGGGCCGTTTGATAACGACAAATACCGCTTGTACGGCAGGGAGCCTTTCGATAGGCTATGCGTATGAATCCATTCTCCACGGAGAACAAGATGTGATGCTTGCCGGTGGTGCCGAAGAACTCAATCCGACGGGTTCCGCCGTTTTTGACATTCTCTTTGCGACAAGCGTCAAAAATGACACGCCAACCCTTACACCGGCTCCTTATGACAGCAACCGGGATGGACTTGTCATTGGAGAGGGCGCCGGGACACTTGTTTTGGAAGAATACGAACACGCAAAAGCGCGTGGCGCGCACATTTACGCCGAAGTCGTAGGCTTTGCCACCAATACGGATGGCGATCATTTGACGCAGCCGAAAAAAGAAACGATGCAAATCGCATTGGAACAGGCGATGAAAAGCGCGGGAATCGGTTCGGAACAAATCGGTTATGTCAGTGGACATGGGACGGCGACACGGCAAGGTGACGTGGCGGAAACTCAGGCGACTTTTGGCGCATTCCGCAATCGAGCGGTTCCCATCAGCAGTCTTAAAAGTTATGTGGGGCACACTCTCGGCGCCTGTGGCGGCATCGAAGCCTGGCTTGGCATTTTGATGATGAATCGGCAATGGTTCCATCCGAATTTGAATTTGAAAAATGTGGATCCGGAATGTGCTCCGTTGGATTACATCACAGGAAACGGTCGGGAAATGGACATTGAATATTTGATGTCCAACAATTTCGCATTTGGCGGCATCAATACGTCGCTGATATTCAAAAGGGTTGAATGACAATGGGCGTAGCCGCTTGTGAAACGTGTTTTTGGGAAAAACGGGACTTCTTTCGGCAAAAAATATCCCGAAAATACAGGCGGCGGCATACGCAGAAAGAATTTTAAGCTATTTTAAGAGTATGCAGAACAGAATTTTTCTTTTCGTAGCAAGTCTTTGCGCCATAATGACTTCCGCATTCGCAGAACCCGAAGAGGGATTTTACGAAAAGCACGACATTCGCGGCTTTATTTCTGTCGGTGCGGATTACCGCGGAATGCGCAGCGCATACGCTGATTATCTGAACGATCTTTTGTTCAGTAAAAATCAGGGATATGTTGTTGAAGAAATTTCAGATGCAGGCGATACGTCCGTTGTGGGTGTCGCCGATCCGTCCATCGGGCGTTATGAACATTTCAACGATTATTATTTGGGCTTGCACGTGGAAATTGGTGCACAATACCGCCAGTTTTTGACTTGGTTCGATATCAACTTCATGCCGACGCAGGTTTCTGAAAAACCGGCAAAATTCAGCAGTGTGACCGGCGATCGCCTTTATGATGTCAAATGGTTCGCTTATGGAATCGACTGGATGTTCGGCTGGAAACTTTTTGGAGAAAATACGGTTATCAATTTGATTCCGTCGGCGGGTATCGGATTGAACCTCTTGAACATTCACTTGGCGTCCAATTACGATTTTTTGAAGGAAGGCTCGGACGCGACATCGGATTCCGCTTTTGTCCGGGCGAAGAACCGTTATTACAGCACGCTTTCGCCCACATTCAACGCCCAATTGGAACTTCGCCTTTCCTTTGACCCGTTCTCCATCGGCGCTTATGCCGGATACCGCGTCATCCGTTTCGACTCGTTCGATGTGGAAGGGTTCGAACTGGGTGATCCGGATAACAACGGGGATACGTGGTTCTTTGGCGCTAAGCTGACCTGGACATTCCTTTCAGAAAACCAGAAAAAGATTCGCGATAAGCTGTAGTCCGTTTTTTCGGCGACAGGAACAGGTTCCGGGCGAGAACATCGGACTGGTTGTCCATAATCCGCTCCATGGGAATGTAATGCGTGGCGCCGCGCCGCAAGTTCGGATCGGTGTGCCAATGGACTTCGCGTTCCCGGTTCCGATAAACGAAGTTCCAACCGAGCAGCAGAGTGGGGATGTTCATCTTGCGCAATTTCATCGGGAGTTCCGCATACTGGCCTTGTGTGGAAACGAGCACCAACGCATCTAATTCGCCGTATTCCGCATAAAGTAACGCATCGTTTTGCAATTCCAAATTGGGACACAAATCGTTTGCGTAATTGATAGAAGCGAAGTGAACTTTGAATCCCGCCTTGGAAAGTTCATAAGAAAAATGAATGACTCCCTGATGCCGGTAATCGCCGTCTTCTTCGGGATGGCGGTAAGGATGGTAATAATGGGCTGCCATTTGGGAGGCGCATCCGGGCCAAAAGTAACGAGTCGCATGGGTGACGACCCAATTTTTTAAGCCGATAAAGTTGATTCCCGCACATTCAGGATTTTGAGAACGGTAATATTCATTGACTTTTCGAAGAGTGAAGCCGTCGATGAACAAGCCTAATTTGAACGTGTCGGTTGGGGATGTTTTGATTTGCATGGGGTTTCTCCTGTAAAAGTGAAACCCTCTATTCAGTTGACGCTTGAAAATTTCAAGCGCTCCTGTCGAAACAAAATTTTACAAATCCAGTTTAAAACGAGCCGGGAGTCGGGGAGGCGGCTTCCCAGTTGGAGGGTTCAAATCCTGAAACGGAAAAATCAAGGCGATTTAAACTGAATCCTTCGCCATCGGCTTCTTTGGGCCAAAGACCGTCGTCCGAATAAAGGATGGCGTCCGAAATGTGATAGTAGATTTTTGTTTCGCCCTTCAAATTTTTGGCGATTTCCATCGGCTCTTCGATTGAGATTTTTTCTCCGCGGTTAGAAAGTTTTCCCGGGTATTGGAAAATTTGGACAGATTCTGGAATTTGCCATTTTTCGCGGAATTCGGCAGGCGTGATGGAAAGGGATGTATAACCGTCGGAGCCTGTGTATTGGGTGGGAATCAGCAGGGCGATTTCTCCGGCGGCCAGTGTTGCACCTTCGAAATCAAAGCCTACGCCAGAAATTTTCCAACCGTAGGGACTTTTGTTCAGATTTTTATTCAAGGCGACTTCTTCGCCGCTTTTGTTGACGATTTCCAAAAATTCGACATCGCCGTCTTTGGGATTGTAATGGACTTCGCTAATGTAAATCGGGCCAAGTTCAATTTCGGAATTCTTTGCGTTTGCCGTCGGATTTTGCAAAATGCCTTGTTGCATGGAACCATCGGAAAGGGCTATGACTCCGGCAGAAAATCCCGTGGGGACGGCAGCGTATTCGAGTCCGGATTCAAGGCCAGTCGCCGTTCCATTTTGAAGTTCCCGTAAATAGACGGCTTCTCCGCGGGCGACAAACGAGACGCTATCCTCTGTTCCATCCGCTTTGGAAAGCGTGTAAAGGACTTGATAACCTTTTGCCGGGACAGTAATCCCGGATGGAATAAAGCGGAGGCTGTCTTCGGCATCGGCACGGACAATTTGCCAACCGCCGATGTCGACTTCATTGTCTCCGTCATTATAAAATTCAATCCAAGAAATGGAACCGGTTCCATGATACGGTAAAATTTCATTGATTCGGACAGAGGAGGCCGCATAATAAGGGTCTTCTGTGTTGCCGGGGTTTCCGTTTTGCGTTTTGCTCGCGGCCCAGGATTCCGCATAAGCGGGATTTTCTCCCACATAGACCAGGGAACTGCCTTTGCCGTCGGCGAGGCTAGGCCAGGGAGGGTTGTTGTCGAACCGGGCATCGCAATCGCCTTTGCCGTCCAATTTGACTTCCAAGACATCGCCCGAATTGGAAAGGGTGAATCCGGCATCCCACTGGAACAAGCGTCCTGAAAATTGGGGATATTTTTTGCGGAAAAGGGAGGAGTCATTTGTTACGACAAGAATCTCGTTCACGTCGAGCGGTTCATCGGGGAACGTAAACTCCACGGCACCGTCTAAGCGCAAATTGACTGCAGACATGCTCGAAAGGGATTTTCCCAAAAGTTTAATTTCCACGAATTCGGGGAAGCCTTCCTGGGGATGGTACATGAGTTCAGTGACAGCCATCGTGGGAATGGAAACGGAACGCGTCTTCCCGCTGGAACTGTCAGAGCAAGCGGAAAGAAAAAGAGCGGCTATCGCGGTGGAAGAAACCGCCAACATCCAATTTTTTTTCATGCGAAAACCTCCTTCGTGTTTTCAAAGTTTCCCGCCAAATAAGGGAATCGCGAATCTCTGAAATCGCGGGGATTTTCATAAACGCGTTTCCATTCAGCGGCGGCATTTCCGAACTTAGAAAAAGCGCCGTGTTTTAAGTTGAAATGGTGAATTAAATCGAGCATCCAATAGGGGACTTGAAGCGCTGGGCATTTGAGTTCCAAAACAGCGTTGCAATCCCGTTGAAAGAATCGCGGGATTCCCGTAGACCACATTTCTTGTGGGTTCACGGTGTAATTGAAACCGTTTTCTTCCCGGAAGCGCATTCCAATGTCTATTGTCACACGGGAATATTCTTCGTTGATTCCAAACCAGGCGCGCCTTTTGTATTGCGTCAAAAGACGTGGACTGGCGTTGTAAATCCAGGTTTTGCCAACAAATTCTTGAATGTATTTGCGGTCTTTTTCCGTTTTGCAAGGCCATTCTTCAACGGGATGATTCCATACGAACGAAGGGTTGACCCCTTTGACTGTGCCACGGCTCTTGTAGCATACTCGACCGATTTTGCGCTTGACTTCAAAATGGAATGCGCCGTCATCTTGGGGATGTTCTCCGTAAGTGCGGACGCGCATGTTGAACCTGTCCAAATGGCGCGCTTTTTTCCAACTCAAAAAGGTCCAACGCGGAGAATCCAAATAAAGGTTTGTTATCCAGTAAAATTTTCCCGGTGTGATTTTGGAATAGTAATCTTCTTCGCAATAGGGGCGGATAAATTCACCGATGGCGTCGGCCATGGAAACTGGAATGTGGTATTTCAGTTCAAAGCGTTCTAGCAGGCTGAATCCGCGCGCTTCACTCATGGGAGCGGCCCCGATTTCAAATGGTTTGTCACATCTGTTCTGGACAGCGCGCCCATTTCGTTCAACATATCCAAATAAACGGTGAAAATGGTGAAATCCAGTTGGACAATTTTCAGTTGACTTTGCAATGCGCTTTCCTTGGCGCGGAGGAGCAGTAACGGATCCCCGCCGGCTTTTGTTGCGAAATCTTCGAAAAGGGAACCTTGATCTACTTGTTCCACAAATTTTTGCTGCACTTCGCGTTCGGCGATAAGTCCCAAAATTTCTTCCTTGCGGCGTTCCACTTTTTGCGCCAAGTCCCGCTTGACTTCTTGGTAATCGCGTTCGCTTTCCAAAACGTCAATTTGGCGCTTTAAGTTTGAAGAGTGATTGCTTGAAAAGAAAGGAAGCCGGACGGCGACGGAGGCGTAAAATTTGTCCTGTGTCCGGCGGTCATCGTCAGAACGTTCTAACGTCCATTCTTCTGTACAAGCGGCTCCGCTGCAGCTGGTCGTTTTCCATTTGTATTTGTATTTGCCGTAAATGTATTTGTAACCGATTCCAATTTTGGAAATGAAATTCCTGTCGCTGACTGTTTCTTGGGCGGCCCGTTTTTCGTTGACTTGCCATTTGGCTTTGGCTGCGCTGACTTCTGCGTACTTTTCGGCATCCATCGGCATTTCCGACAGGATTTTTTTCATTTCGGAAATCGACGGGAGAAAGTTGGTGTCCAAGTCGATGGAATCGAATCCGCTGACCCAAGACAGCAGCTTGAGCTTAGAATCGTTTAGGGCGTTGGAATCGGAAATGAGCTTTGCAGAAAGAGTCGCCGCATCTTCCATCGCGGTCACCAAATCTTGTAACCGGAACGATTCGGAGCCGGTCATCGCCTGGAGGACTTCAATGCGGTCGGCGGCAACTTGAGACAGTTGTTCGTGCAATGCGCGGATTTTTTGACGGTTGACATAGCGCAGAGCGTGCTCATAACGCTCGTACAGAACAATGGAGCGGTCTAAATCCTGATTCGCTTTTTGATAAGCGGCCTGGCTCTTCCAATAAGCATCGTCTGCAGAACCTTCGCCAAACGCTTTGGGCTTCAGTTTCAGTTCAAAATCGTGCTCCATGAATCCAAATCCATCCAAGGTGTATTCGAATTCCAAATCGTCCCAAAGTTTAACTCCAGAACGGGATCCGATGGCGGATTGTTTTTTTTTAGACGCTTCCAAAACGGGATCGTTTTCTACCGAAGCGATTAGAGCGTCCCACGTGAGAGGAGTGGCCAAAGCTCCGGTGGCGAAAACTCCGCAAAAGAGAAGAGCTTTCATTGTTCTCCCCCTTGAAATGCGGACTCTTTCAGCAGGTTCGGCATTTTGGTCTTTTCTGCAATGGAAACTTTTTCGCCCAGAAGAAGACGGTTCTTTTCGGGGATGCGGATCATGACTTCTCGCCCGTAAAGCGGCATGTCGACCATTTTCAGCAGCCGGACGGGGTAGGGGACGATTCGGCTGGACATTCCAATGATGGTGCCGTCCATGTGTTCTCCAGAACCGCTGACGACTTCGACTTCATCGCCCACTTGAATTTCGGAATAAACTTTTTCGTTGATGTAGCCGCGGACTAAGGAAACCGCTTTGTGCGTCAGGGTGAGAATGGGCGTGAAACTTGAAATTTTTTCTCCATCGCGGACATCGACTGTGGCGACGACCCAGCTTTCTTTGGCGATAATCGTCAGTTCTTGTTGCTGTTGCTTAAGCAAGTCCATTTCCCGGTGAAGAGCTTCGGCTTCTGTTTTGTTGCTGCTTTTGGCGAGGCCTTTGCTTCCCCGGAGGATTTTGATTTGTGACGCAGCGTTCGCTTCGGCGACTTTCAGCTCTTTTTTCAAATTGCGGATGGAAAGTAAAATGCCGTTGGAGCTGTCCGTTTTGACCGAAGCGGCAATGCTTTTGAGCTTCGAGGACAGGGCTTTGTTTTGCTCGTATTGGGTCGAAAGTTTGTCGATTTCCAATAAAATCGTATTTCGTCTGATGTTCAAATCGGATTGGATTTCCGCTACTTTTTGATCAATGTCCGCCGAATTCAAGTTGCTGCGGCCTTCGATGGCGTCTAATTGACGGGTCAGTTCGTTCATTCGCACCGCCAAATCCGGACGGCAGAGCTCCACCAGAGTGTCGCCTGCGTGAATTTCTTCGCCGGGAATGACGTGGATTTTCACCACTTCCACCGCTTCGGGCATACTGATGGTCGTTTCCGTCGCCTCGGCGATACCCGAAAAGACGATGTTTTGCCCATGGAAAAAATATCCCAAAGCGACGATGGCGATTACGGCTAGGAAAAAGGCGATGGACATTTTATGCGATTCAATCGCATGGAAACGCGAAGAATTCAAATCGGCCAGTTCGTCTAATTTTTTTGAAAATCCCATGTTTCCCCCTATACTTCCGTTGTCGCATCTTGCATCATGAAATGAATATCCGAAATGCCGGGGACGGCGGTCAGTTCTTTGAGGACTTCGTTTGCCGGGCGATTTCTGCGCAGCCGAACCTGATAGGCGACATCGATGCGTTCACCTCCATCGATTTCGCGCATGGTGATGAGGACGAATGTTTTGATATTTGCCCGCATGATCTTTTCCAATTTTTCCCGGGCTGCAGAATCATTTGGCATGGCAAAGCGCAACATTCCATCGAAAAAGTTTTTGGTTCCCAGTCCGGAGCGTGAAAGGACGAAGGCGATAAGGCAAAAGGCGAAGGTTCCACCGGCGGCAATACCCCAGGCGAACACGCCGCAGCCGATACCCGCTCCGAGTGCCGCGAACAGGAACATGATGTCCCGCGGATCCTTGAAACTGGTCCGAAAACGGACAATGGACAGAGCGCCGAGCATGCCGAGTCCGCGTCCCACATTGTCGCCGATGGCCTGCATGACTGTTGCTGCGACCACGGAACTCAGCACCAGGGCCTGTACGAAATTCCTGGAATAGGAAAGTCCGAGAAAGGTGTGTTCGTAGGTAAATCCGATAGCTGTGGAACAGACGAATGCGAGCAGCAACGTGTAAGCCATTGTAATGAGTGTGGGATACGCGGTGCTGGACTGGACTGTGAGAAGATCTAGCATGAAGGACTCCAAATAATTCTGCCTTGAAATTAGATTCAAATGGGGATTTTTGCACTAAAATTAAAGTTTAAAAATGGGAACAAAACGCCGGCTGGGAGTCAAATCCGTTGTCAATGGGAATTTTTCACCCTTTTTGTAAAAAAGAGGATTTCTTTTGAAAATCCTCTTTTCCGTTAAAATGTTCTTGGTAAAAACGTCGGTTTCCCAAATTCCATTCACTGAATGGCCGAAGGTTGTTCCGGCTTTGAAACGATGCGCATGTAAAGGATGCCGAGAATCGCCGAAGCGAAGCTTCCCGACAAAATACCGACTTTGGCTCCGGCGAGGGCTGTCGCATGGGCCGGGTCTGCAAAAGCCAGACCTGCAACGAAAAGGGACATGGTGAATCCGATGCCCGCCAACATGCCGCCGCCGAGAAGAATCTTCCAATTTACGCCAGAAGGCAATTTGCAAAGGCCAAACTTGATGGAGAGGAACGAAACGAGGAAAATGCCGATAGGCTTTCCGATAATCAAGCCCAAAGCGACAGAAAGCGTGACGAGGCTGACTGCCGAAGGTTCAATGATGACGCCGGCATTGGCCAAAGCGAAAAGCGGCATAATGACAAAATTGACCCAAGGCTGCAAATGCGTGATCAGGCGTTCTTGCAAGGAGCCGCTTTCGCGGGAGGCGTGGCGCAGGGCGTCCAAAACGTCTTTGCGCTGGTCGTTTGTCATGGGGCGGTTGTCTTTGACAGCTTCGCCGACGGTGACAATCAATTTGTCCATGTATTTGGGGGCGACAATCGGGGTCACGGGAGCGAGAAGGCCGATAATGACACCGCAGATGGTCGGATGGACGCCGCTTTGCACAAAGCAGAACCAAGAGATGAGGGCTAAGAATCCGTGGACGAATAGGTTACGGATTCCCAGGCGGAACGAAAGCCAGGTGAGGAATAGGAAAATGGCGGCGACACCCAATGACGCCCATTCCACGCCACTCGAATAGCCGACGGCGACAACGATGATGGAACCGATATCGTCGGCGATGGCGAGTGTCAAAATCATGACGCGAAGACCGTGGGGAATCCGGGAACCTAATAACGCCATGCAGCCAACGGTAAAAGCAATATCCGTTGCCATGGGGATGCCCCATCCATGATGTGCGTTAGATGGGCAAATGCCCAGGTAAATCAAAGCGGGGAAAATCATGCCGCCAACAGCGGCGAGAATCGGGAGCAGCGCTTTCCTGAAATCGCGGAGTTCGCCGTGGACCATTTCCCCTTTGACTTCTAGCCCAACCGAAAAGAAGAACAACGTCATCAAGGCGTCGTTTACAAACCATGCCAACGTGGGGGTATGCCCGGTGGCGTGTTCCAACGCTTTGGAAATGCTATACGGGCCGATGGTGAAATCAAACGGGAGATGCCAAAAAGCGTTGTAAGTACTCGGCGAAAGATTTGCCCAAACAAGAGCTATCACCGTAATGGCGATAAGGCTGATGCCCGCCGTTGTTTCGATTTTCAAAAAACGTTGAACGGGAGCGACGAATTTGTCGATTTTTGCGCCAGGAACTCTTGCGCCTAGAACTTCTTTTGCTGCCATTGCGATTCCTTTGATCGAAGTGTGTGCCAAATTTAAAAAAAGTTCCACGATTTCGTGGAACTTTTGAACCGTAGAATAGACGGTTTTATCAGAAATCAATACATGTGCGGAGGCGGCCAACGCGGATTTTTGGAGCTCATGTCCACTTTGTAAAAGTTTTTGTCGAAACGCCCGTCGTCTTCGCCGTAAAGACGCATGACGTAGCGGGACATCCACTTGGCGAGCTTCAACACGGTGAGCTTGTGGCGCAAACGTCCTTGACAGTCGCGGTTCATGATGTCCGGCAACGTGCTTGTCGTGAGAATTTCGTCGATAGAAGGGCTGTTCAGTTTTTCGCGGGCTTCTGGGCTCGAGTTGAAATGTGTCACGCAGAAGCAAACCCGGTTGGGATTTCCGGTCTTCAAATAGTCGCAGCACCGTACGATGGTGGAGCCCGTGCGGACCATGTCGTCAAAGACAATGACGTCTTTGCCCTTCAGGTAATCCAGGGTGACTTCGCTTTCCGGGCTGAGCGACATGCTGACTTCCCGTTCGCCAGTGCGGACCTTGCTCATAATGACGCGCTTGCATCTGGGGAGCTGGAGCGCATCGAACATGGCGTTGACGAATGGCGTTGCGCCTTTATCCGGGGCGACGATGACCAAATTGTCGCCGTCTTTGCCGGTTTGGACGAAATTGGAGGTTTTGATGTAATGTGCGTATACTTCCGTGGGAATCATGTTGTGGAAATGGCCATCGAAAATATCGCTGTAAAGATTTTGGACTTTGACCGAATGGTTGTGTACCGTAATGACGGAATCCACGCCGGCGGCCTTTAACAATTGGGCGTAAAGCATTGCCGTAAAAGGTTGGCCGTCAAACTTTTTCAAGTCCGAAGTCGGACGGTCTTTTTCCAGTTCACCGATGCGGTGCGCGCCGCGGTCTTGGGCGCTGTAAAAAAGATCCGGTTCCATGAGAACGACGCTTTCTGCTCCGTTTTCTTTGGCGGCTCGGGCCAAAATGCAGGCGCGCATCGCCAGGTCATTGCGGCTCAATCCGTGAGAAGTCGAAGAGCAGATGAGTACAATTTTGCCTTTGAGACGCTTGCCAATGTTTTCATCGTCAAAAACGTCTAGCATGTAACGTGGGCAAAATTCGGTGTTCGCGTAAGTTTTCAGCGAAACCGTGTCGGAGATGTCTTCCCGAAGCCCGATGTATTGAGCAATGTCAATGGCGAACGGGTCATCCGTGAAAGTTCCAGTCACTATGAATCGGTCTTGCATCCGGGGATTCCTTTTTGAGTATCCGCAAAGATAAAAAAGAGAAGTGTTCTTGGCTAAGAAAATTTAGGAGAAGGCGGGAAAACGGATTCTCTTTGAAGGCGGACGGACGAAAATCAATCCGCACAACAAAGATTCTCCTTCAGCTATTTTTGCAGATTCATGCTGGCGTTCGCCGCACCATAAAGACTGATGCTGTAGTCCTTGATGATGTAAACGGGAACTTTTTTGAGCAGCGGCAAAATGTTTGGATTGTAATTCTGTTCGAAGAATTGCATGAACAGATTGTCTCCGATGAGCCAGCGCAAATCTTTTTGCATGGCGCCGCCGGCCAGGTAGAAGCCGCCAAAAGGCAAGAACAGGGCGCACATGTCGCTTGCGTAGCGGGCGAGCATTTTAACCCAAAGCCGCATCATTTCGGCGGCGACAGGATCGGTATCGCTGGCGCGGCTGATGTATTTGGGACGGTCGCCTGCTTCCGTCTCTTCGATTTTTTTGAACGCTTCGTTTTGCGGAACGCCGCGGGAATCGCGCCGCCATTCGTACAAATTGGCAAGTCCTTGTCCGGCGCAAAGAGGTTCAACGCCGGGAACGCATCCGATTTTTGCCTGCATGTAGTCGCGGAATTCCTGCGAGTCTTTGTCGAAAGGGGCAAAAGTGATGTGTCCGCCTTCAGAACTGGCCGGAATGTATTTTTCTCCGTCAAACGCCAAAAAAGAGATTCCCATGCCGGTTCCCGGTCCGATGACGGCTTTGGTCGCCGGTTTGGATTCCGGCAGGGAGCCGTCGAGATGGGGCATCTTGTAAATTTGCTGCGGATCGTCGACGTTCAACGTGGGAATGCCATAGCTGATGGCGATGAAGTCGTTGATGACCAGAACGGGAATGCCGAGCTTTGTCGACAGGTCGTTTCCGTCCACTTTCCAGTTGAGGTTCGTCATGGTGCATTTGTTGTCAGAAACGGGGCCCGCCGCGCTGATGCAACAATGGCTGGGCTTCAAATCCGGTCGTTTTTCCAAAGCGATGCGGATGGTTTCTGCGATGGGAGCTTCCAGGCCGTCGATTTTTCCAGAGGCGTAATCGGCTTTCATGATTAAAGTGAAAGTGCCTTTTTGACAGGCGACAAGTCCTAGATTCGTGTTTGTCCCCCCGATGTCGATAGCCAAGACCAATCGGTCGAATTTCGCTTCGGGGTTGCACCATTTCAGTTCCATAAAAACTCCATTTTTGCTCAAATATATCCAATTTTTTGAAATGTGTACGCCCGAAATTCCGCATGGACGGCCGATGTCCTGCTGAGAATGTCCATTGGGCGGAAAACGCAGGCCAAATCAAAAAAAATTCTTTAAAATCGTTCTTTTTTGAAAAAGAAAGATGTATATCCTTTGAAAAGGAGAGTTGAAAAATTCTCCATTGACTGTTCACCCTTAACCGGAAGGTTCGATATGGAAGTTCAAATTTCTGCCCGTCATTGCACAATTTCTGACACACTTCAGGCATCTTTGAAAGACGAAGTGGATGCGCTCGGCAAATTCTATCCGAACATCACCGCCGCATCCATTGTTTTAGACCGGGAAAGCGATCTTGTCCGTCACTGTGAAATTACGTTGAATGTCAAAGGCTCTGTCGTGGTCGCTTCTGCGACAGAAGAAAACATGGGCAAGGCGATTGATTCAGCCCTTGAACGCGCCAAAGTGCAACTCAAAAAAACCAATGAGAAGCAAAAGGCGCATCAGGCGGAATCCGTTGCGAATGTAACAGCCTCGCAAAACTGAACTTGACCTATCACGCATTCGACAATTTGGATATCAAGCGCCGAGCCTCGTGCCCGGTTCTTGATTTTTATAGGCATTTCCGGCAGAAACTGAAACTTTCGTTACACACGCCGGAATCTTCGCTGCGGACGAATTTGACCCATATCGGCATTCTTCGCCCCGGACTTGCCATGTCCGGATTCCTTTCGGTTTACAATCCGGATCAGATCCAGATGATAGGCTCTACGGAATGGAGCTTTTTGGAAAATGCTGGAGCGGGAGAACGCGCAAAAATTTTTGAACGCCTTTCCGGATATACATCCCCTCTTTGGGTTTTGACTCATAATTTGCCGCCGCACAAAGAACTTTGCGAAATGTGTTCCCGGCAAAATGTTCCGCTGATGACAACGGAACTTTCGACTTTTGATTTCGCCAAGGAAACGCAGCGGTTTTTGGAACAATTCTTCGCTTCTTATACTTCTGTTCACGCGAGCCTTGTTGATGTTTACGGCGTGGGAATGCTCTATGTCGGCGACAGCAACGTGGGAAAATCAGAATGTGTTTTGGATTTAGTGGAGCGCGGGCACCGTCTTGTAGCCGATGATTCCGTCCGCATTACCCGCTTAGGCGATTTGCTGGTGGGACGTTCGGAATCCCTCCTCAAACATCACATGGAAATTCGCGGAATCGGCATTATCGATGTGCGGTCCATGTTTGGAATTTCTTCGGTGCGCCGCAAAAAGAAAATCGAAGTTGTCATTGAACTCGAACCGTGGCGGCAGGGCGTCAGCTATGATCGCACGGGGCTTTCGCATTCGTATGAACGGATTTTGGGTGTCAAAGTTCCCAAGGTTTTGATTCCGGTTGCTCCGGGTAAAAGCCTGACGGTGATTTCCGAGGTCATCGCGATGAATACGCTGATGAAAATAAACGGAGTCGATTCGGCGAAAGAATTTGACAAAGCGTTGAAGAAAGCCATTCAAGACAAGGCTTCGGGAGTGTCTGCCGATGATGGATTTGATGAAGTTTTAAACGGATCAGCGTATGAATAGTAAAATTTCCGGTTATGGAAACAAACGGATGCTTTTGGGCGTTTTGCTGCTCTTGTCCGGGATATTTTTTCTTTGGTATTGGTTCCATCCCCTGAGCCCGCATAACGAGCGCCTTGCCTATGTTGCCGTTTTTGACGAGGTCGGTCCCGTCGCCAAAGGAAACAACGTCAAAGTGGGCGGCATCCCCAAGGGGCGCATTCTCCATGTGCACAAAACGGATTCTTGTATTTACGTCAAATTTGAAATGACTTCGGATTTTCGATTGCCGAAGGATTCCCGGTTGCATTTTGCTTCGGCGGGTTTTTTGGGAAATCGGGAGCTTTGGGTGGATGTGGGAACTTCGCCTGAATTTTTTGCAAATGGCGACACCGTTTTGAACGCGGTTTTTGATAAAGGATTGAATACGGCGCGGGAAGATTTGAACGCGGCGATGCGGGATTTGGCGGAAGTTTCGGGCGCAGTCTCCGGATTTTTGGATTCGTTGAAAAACGGCTTTGTCGGGAAACAGGGGCGCCGGGTCGTTCAAAAAGGAAAACGCCTGGTCGCGGAAATTGGCCGTGACGCGGAATCTTGGAAAGGCGGAATTTCCCAGTTGATGGAAGATCTTTCCCAAACGGCGGACAAATTGGAACAAACACTGGACGAAATGGTCAAACAGGTGGATTCTACCAAGAACGGTGGTGAAAAACTCGTTTTGCAATTGGAACAGTTGCAAAAATCCGTCGAGACGCTTTGTGGAACGTGGAATGAAATCCTTGTGCAGTTACGCAGCGACGACAATTCGGCGGGGTTGCTGCTGCAGAAAGGCGGAGAAGTTTCTCAAAAACTGAAATCGGTGGAATCCGACGCAACAGCCCTTTTGAAGAGTGTAAAAAAGAACGGCTTGCCGCTGAATGTTGATTTCTTTTAATGGAAAATCTGTTTTGAAGGAGTGTGTCTATGGAGTTGTTCGAAGCGATACTTTCCCGGCGCAGTACCCGTCGTTACCGGCAAATTCCCGTGGAGCGGGAAAAATTGGAAAAGGTTCTTGAAGCGGGCCGTTTCGCGCCCAGCGGCGGCAATAATCAAAGCTGCCATTTTTTAGTGGTTCAAAAAGCAGAAGTTCTTCGAAATTTGATTTCTTTGGTGGAGAAAGCGTTCGCCAAAATGGAACTTCATGAAGGCTTGTATAAGAGCTTGAAAAATTCCATTGAAAAGTCCCAGAAAGGCGGTTACGTTTTTTGTTACGACGCCCCGGCGCTCATCATTGTCGCCAATCAAAAAGATTATGGGAACGCCATGGCGGATTCTGCGTGTGCCATCGAAAACATGATGCTCGAAGCGAATGCGCTGGATTTGGGCAGCTGTTGGATAAATCAACTCCGCTGGCTTTCCGAAGAACCGTCTTTGGTGGATTATTTGCAGAGTTTGGGAATGCGCCCCGAAGAACGCGTTTTTGGTTCCGTCGTTGTCGGGTATCCGGATTCTGAAAGTGGGATGCCCATGCGAAAACCTTTGGAGCGCAAGGGAAACGAAGTGCTGTGGATTTGACGCGGCTTTTCCGGCGGCTTTTTAAACAACTAACCCCGATGGAACATCGGGGTTGAGCTTTTGGATTTCCCTTGGAATTATTTTTCATCCATCCACCAAGAACCGGCATCTTCGTCGTCTTGGGCAAATTTGGTTGAAAAATCTTGATTCCAAGAATCTTCTTCCGTTTCGAGCACTCGCTCTGCCCGGAAGTCTGTGTTTTTTTCTTTCATTGTATCTCCTTGCCGAGGTTGTCTTCCCGGCGGTTTTTGTCTTCTTTTTTAAGCAGACGCTAACATTATACATAAAAATTGGGAAAAGGCAAGCAGGTTTGGATGAAAATGGGGAAAATTCAATGTAAAATTCTATTTTTACCGCTATGGATTCAAATGTTGAAAAAGTTGTGATGATTGGGGATAGAGTCTTGTTGAAACCCCTGGATGCCGCCACCAAAACGGGCAGCGGTCTTTATTTGCCGCCCGGCGTCCGCGAAAAGGACGCTGTCCATGCGGGAATCGTAGTCAAGGTGGGACCGGGATATCCGATACCCTCAACGGAGCCGGATGCCTTTTTGAAAGAAACATCGGAACCGTTGAATTACGTGCCGCTTCAAGTGGAAGAAGGCGATCAGGCGTTGTATTTGCACGGCAACGCTTTTCAAATCGAAATCAACGAAGAACGGTATGAAGTCGTGGGGCAGGGTGCTATCCTCCTGGTTATCCGCGATGACGGCCTTTCTGAATTGGGCGTCTGATGGAACCTGCGCCGGTTAAGTTGCCGATTGGATTGGCTGTTTTTTCAGTGGTCGTTTTGCCACTGATGGTTTTTGTTTATACGGGACTCTACTTCTTTGATTTGTCGGGCTTCCTTTCCATATTAGCGCCGCTTGCGACGGGAGTGGACGTTTTTCTCGCCATTTCTTTTTTGCTTTTGGCTTGGGGAAACGTTTATTTGCTGCGGGCCATTTTAAAAAGATTGCCGACGTTCGCCGATGGAATGAAAACGATGCGGACTTTGTGGACGGCTTTGGCTGTTTTCGCCGGCGTATTGACCGTTCTTTCTCCGCTGTATTCCGTATTTCCCGACAGTGGGGAAATTTGTACGGCTTGGAGTGCCGCCTTTTTCGCGAAATGGATCGTTGGATTTATTCTGTGCGTTTCCCTGGCGCGTTTCGGATTCCGCGGAAAGAACTGGCTGCTGTTTGGAATTGGACTTTCTTTGGCGGTGGGACTGCTTGCGGATTTCAACGGATTGCGGGGAGTTCAAACGGCTTTGGACAATTCCTTGGAGATGACGGCGGATTCAGAAGAACCTGCAGAAAATTTAATGGTGGAATTGTTGGGAATTTCTCAATCGGAATTTGATACGTTAGACGATGAATCTTTGACAGATTTGCAAGAAGTTTCTGCGGGATTCGTTTTGGCGGCTGTTTCTGGGTTCTGGGGACTTGTCGTTTTGCATTTTGCGGCCTGGGGCTGCGCTTATGTCTTAATCGCCCTGTATTTTGCAAAGAGGAATTTGAACAGGGGCTTTGGCAAAAGGCGCTGGAAAAAAAGGAAGGACTTGGAAATATGCTGAAAGTTGCCTTGATTACGGCGGGGCTTCTCGTTTGTTCGAATCTGTTTATGACGTTTGCCTGGTATGGGCATTTGAAATTTTTAAACGCCAAGCCTTGGATCATCGCCGCTTTGGCCAGCTGGGGCATCGCCCTTTTTGAATATATGATACAGGTGCCGGCGAATCGTTACGGTTACACGGCATTGAATGTCGTGCAGCTCAAAGTCATTCAAGAAGCGGTCGCGTTGACCGTATTCGCCCCGTTTGCCGTTTTGATGATGAACCAACCGCTGAAATTGGATTATCTGTGGTCGGCTCTTTGCCTTGTCGGGGCGGTGTATTTCGCATTCCGCTAGTCAGTTGACTCCGGTCGATGCCTGGGAAAGAACGGCTTCGATTTGTTGCAGCTCTTTGGTAAATTCTCCCAGGGATTTGTAGCGTTTGAGAATGCGGTTCATGAAATCCTTGTAAACATTTTTGGACAAGAACGGGTCGTTTTGAAATTCGGAATTCCGATTGTATACGGCTTTGAGCTTTTTTAAGCTCTGCAGGGAATTGGTGATGACGTCGAACAGTTTTTCGTGTGCCGTTTGAAGGCCGATTTTATTCTGCTCCATTATTTCCGGATCGTTTGTACGCAAAATTTCGGTGGGCAGTTTGGCGTAATCTTCATAAGTGGCGTTTGTATTGTTCGCCGTTGAAGACGACAGAACGCTTGAAGACGCCCGCATTCCGTTGCGTTTGGCTTTGGAATCAATGGAAATTTTACAAACGTCGCCACCTTGAAAGTTGCATTTGGCGCGGGTTTCTGTGCGGTGCAACGCGTTCAACGGGAAAAAGTCTTCGCTTGTGCCGACACGGGACAGAGGAACGTAAAGCGTGATCGATTCATTGAAAACGGTGATGGAGTAAGAAATGTGCTCCTTGCCTTCGATGGAAATTGTCTTGTAACGGTTGCCGCTGGAATTTTTGTAATGTTCCGCATCGAGCAGAAGGTCCTTGGTGGAAATTTTCAATTCATCCGGATTGGGAGAAACGGAGTCGAGGAATGCTTCTATGCCGTTTTCGAAACCTTTTCGGATGGCTTCCGCCGTTGTGCGCTTTCCCCACAAATCTTCGGAAAGGAACAGAAAATCGGTGATGTTTGTCGTGGACCTTCCAGCAAAAAAAGCCTCTGCCCGGGCTATTTTGGCAAGACCGCGCCAACGTTTTGCCGAAATGTAGACGTTTCCTTTTTCACATTCATTGGCGATTTGTTGAAGGAGGATGACGCTGTCTTCGGAAAGATTGATTTTTTCAAATTCATTCCCCCAGGCGTTCAATTCTTCGACAGAAATTTTCAGATTGTCCGAAACATCATACTGTTCCGGGTCGCCGGCAGAAGAGAGTAGTGCGGGAAGGGCTTCTGGAGACACGGAATCCGGCAGGCTTAACACCAGATGGATGCTGTCGGAAAGTCCCGCTTCGGCGAGTGCGGCATCGGGGCGGAATCTTCCGGCCAAAAGGATTTCTGTCGCCAAGCGCTCATCGAGGATGGCTCCGATGGCGTTGGTCATCGATGCGTCGCCGCTGTTGAAACTGGTGAATACGGCTAGTTCAACGGGAGAACTCTTTTCTGGGAGAGAAAAATTCCTGCGGCCATAAATTTGAATTGGAATGTCCTTGAATCCGGAGGTGACGTGGCGAATCAAGGAGCGTTTCCCGGAGCCCGCCCTTCCGTATAAATAGGTTGGTTGCCCGGTCAAAATGGCCAAAAAAAGCAACCGCAAAAAGGTTCCCCGTTCGACAAGTCCCGTCTCCAGTTCGGATATCAATTTTTGAATTCTCTCAGCAAGGGTCATAAAAATTCCTTCTTCTCGGAAAATATAGCCGATTTTTCTAAAATAGAGGTATGCTCGATGCGATTCTTTTTGTGCAACTGGGTTCTCCAGAAGAGGCGACACCGGAAAGTGTCAAAAAATATCTTGTTGAATTTTTGGGAGATTGGCACACGTTGGGAAATCCGCCTTTTTTTTGGAATGCGCTGTTAAAGTTCATCATTGCTCCGCGCCGTTCTGCAAAAAGCGCTGAAAAATACCGGCTGATGGTGGAAAATTCCGGATTGGGAGAAATGCCGCTGATTTATTACACCAGGCGCTTTTCCGAAGAAGCCGCCAAAATCATCGGACAGGAAATTCCGGTGCGTCACGCCTTTGAATTTGGCGCAAGACCGTCTATTGGGGATGTCTTAGAAGAATTCAATCGGCTGGGAAAACGGGAAATTTGCGTTGTACCGCTGTATCCGCAACGCTCGTTGGTGACGACGGTAGCCGTTCGGGATTTGGCGCAAGATGCGTTTCGGCGATTTCCCTCGCAGAAAATGCGTTTTGTCGAAGGTTTTCCGATGAACCGCGTGTGGTTGGAAGAAACATTGAACAATATCCTTTTGCATTGGGATAAAAAATGTCCCGTCGTTTTTTCGTTCCACGGAATTCCCGAAAAATGGGAACGCCTAGGGGACCCGTATCGGTCGGATTGTGAAAGGGAGTTTGAATGGTTTCAGGGAAAATTGAAAGAAGTTTCCGCTGAAGCGAAAATTTACAAGGCTTATCAAAGCCGATTTGGAAAAGGAAAATGGCTCGGACCCAGCGCCAAAGAGGTGCTGGAGGATTTGGGTATGCGGCACGTGGATGTTTTGGTCGTTTGCCCTTCGTTCACGGCGGACAATTTAGAAACGCTTTATGAAGCCGATGTGGAATTGAACGCGTTGTTCAAAGCAGCCGGCGGAGGCCGTTTTGTCCGCATTCCCTGTTTGAATTTGAACGAAAGCTGGATACGCCGGTTTGCAGAAGAAATTCTCCGGATATCCCAAATGGAAACGCGATGAAATCCCGGCTTTGTTGGCTTCTTCTCCCGTTCGCCTTGGCTTCTGCTTTTGCCGAAGAGCGATTTCAGCGTTTTGCCGCATTGCCAGTCCTTGGGTATTCGGAAGAAACGGGAATCAAATACGGAGCGATGCTCATCCTTTTTTCAAAGCCGGATTCATCTGGGGCGGAAGCCAGTTCTTTGGATTTCGCCGTCATGGGAACATCGGAAGGGCAGATGGAGGTGAATGTCTCCCCGGATCTTTATTTGGCTGGGGGAAAGGTTCATTCGGACATTTCTTTCATCTATTGGAACTGGCGGGCGAAATATTACGGCATCGGGAACGACCCGGACCGGGATGCGTTTTTGCGCTACGACATGGATTTTTTCCGTCTGACCCTCCCTGTGGAAATTGGTGTTTTGCCGTCTCCGTTTTCCCGTTACCTCGCGTTCGGTCCGTATTTTCATTTTGAAACGAATGCGGTCTCGTTTCATCATGGAGCGCTTTCGCAACCGGAAATTTCTGGAGGACTTCGCAGTGGAGTGGGGTATCAGGTTGTCTTGGACTTGCGGGATAATGTGAACTGGCCCGTGCGGGGCGTTTATGGGCAATTCCGGCAAGTTTATTTTAGAAAGGCGTTTGGCGGCGATTCGGACTTTTTCGCTCAAACAGTTGACTTGCGCGCGTATGCGTATTTGTTCTGGGGGACATCTGTCGCCGTTGGAGCGAACTACGATTTGCGGAAGGGAGACGTCCCGTTTGATATGCTGCCGACTCTTGATGGTTACAAACGTTTTCGCGGCGTGGAGCGCGGGATGTTTCTGGACAGGCAGAGCTTTACCGCCCAAGTGGAATTTCGCAAAACGCTTTTTTGGCGCTTGGCGGGAACAATCTTTTTTGAAGCGGGAAAGGTGGGGCCGTATTTTTCAAAGCTGATGGAGAACGACTGGCACTACGCGCCCGGATTCGGTGGCAGGCTCCTGTTGAACAAATCCGAAAAGACGTATGCCCGCTGTGACTTTTCTCTCGTGGATGGAAAATATCTGGGGCTCACCATTTATCTGCGGGAAGCTTTTTGACCATAAAAAACACCGCTTTGGCGCGGTGTTTTAATGTTCGCTTTGAACTCAGTCGGAGATTTTGTTCCAGTCGAGAACGCCTTTGCGATACAGGTAAAGGTAACCGCTTTCCAGAATGAGCAAAAAGGCGAGGAGAACAAAAAGCAGGCTCCAGGAGCTTTCCAAAAAGACAACGGCCAACGGATACAGGAACGCGACTTCGATGTCGAAAACAAGGAAGAGCATGGCGACCATATAATATTTGATGGGATAACGTTCGTCTGCGGTTCCGGCAACGTGAGCTAGTCCGCATTCATAAGGCGTTCCTTTGATTTCGGTGTGCTTCTTGCGGCCCGGATGCAAAATCCAGTTGGAAATCAACAGGATAAGGGGGATGGCGATGGCTATCAGGATTAAGACGGTCAACGCGAAAGCGGTGTCAAAAATTTCAACGTTTCCTAAATTCATAGTACCGATAAAATAGTTATTTTCCGAGCAATTTGCGAGCTTCGCCCGTCAGAATATCGTTAGAATCTCCCTTGGCGACTTCTTCGAGCTCTTGCAGTCCCTTGTCCCTGTCGAAATTGCCTTGCAAACGCAATTCTCCCACGTAAAAAAGCGCCCGGCGTTTTGTTTTGACATCGGTTTCCACTTCTATGCCTTTTTCGTAAAGGTGGATGGCGACTTCTGTCAGGCCTTTTTTGGCGGCATCCGCCCCCCACGAAATCCATTGCAATCCGGGAATTGGGAAGAAGAATCGGGGATAAAGCATGGATTCGACAATTTTTTCCACGGTAGATTTGTCTAAAGGCTTTTCGGATAACAGCTTGCCAAAAGAATGGGTCAGAATCTGGGCGGCGTGGTCGTATTCCGCTTTGTTGGCGAGGTCTATCGCTTCGTTTAAGGATTCTCGGAGTTGGGCTTTTGCATCGGGCTTCTGTTCAGAAGCTTCTTCGGAACATTTCTGGACAGAAGATTTTGAACGCGGAAGGGGAAGCTTGAATCCCAAAAGGGCGCCGACGCCAAAAAGGGGGATTTCCAAAATGGCGACCCATCCGTATAAATTCGGGTTGACGAACCAGTTCGTTAAAATGTCTGCCAAAAGCAAAGCGAGAAGGATACCGGCGGTAATCGTGTTAGAACCGTTTTTGCGCTGTTTATCCGAAAAGGAAAATCCGAGTAAAAGCGCAAGGGCGAGGCTTTGTCCCATATAAGGCGTGTCGGCGTAGCGGTCAAAATAAGAAAGGGGGAGCGTCGCCATGAACAGGAATCCGGAAATCAAAATCCAAGCCGCGAAGAGAATGCCGGGTTGGAGAATTCCGCGGCGAGATTCCAGCGTTTTCATGGCAAAGGAAAATCCGATGGCGAAAATAAAAAAGGATAGCAGGCCGGGAAACAGGATCCAGGCGACGAAAAGTTTTGCGGCGCTGGAATCTTCGGGGATGAAAAAAATCTTGTATTCGGGAAGAGTTGACGTGTAACCTTGGATGTAGTGCTTCAGTTTGGCGCGGAATAATTTTTCATCGGGAGCGATTTCGTTCACGGCGTAGGACTTCTTTCCCGAAGTTTCCCACCAAATCCGAAAATCCTCTTTCATTTGCGCAATGCGTTTTTCCGGTTCTAGGGGAGGATTCTGTTCGTGGAATTTTTTCAAAAAGGCATCCAATTCTTCCTGGTAGATTTTTTCTGTCGGTTCCACGCCGACATCCCTGAATTTTTTCGCGCCCTCTGCATTCCAGTATGAATTGAACTGGGATACAGCTGCGTTTTCACGGGATCTTTCACGCAATTCCGGTGCGCATTGGATGATGGCGTTCACTGTTCCCAAAATCAAAACGAATAGGAGGCAAATGGAGTAAGGCTTTCGGCAAAAGGCGAGCGTTTTCGACATGGTGAAGTTGCCTTTCAATTTCTGCGGATTTCTCCGCGGTATTCCCGTAACTGGTTCCACAGAAAATCCGTGTTGACGTCATGGTAGCCCAAAGCGTTTACCCGTTCGCGCAATTTGTGCGCAATGTTAAACAGGTTTTCGCTTTTTTGCATCCGTTCAATGCTGTCGAATGTGGTCAGCTGGTCTATCCAGTCGTGAATTTCCGGGAACCGGTCGTCTTCAAAAATGTTTTCCCTTCCCGTCCGCAAATATTCCAGGTAGCGTTCGGTAATGTGGAAATGGTCTTCGGTAAAAATCTGGATGGATTTGGGGAATGGATTTTTACCGGTCAGAAACTCGTGCATGATGATGCCGAAACTGAAATAGTCCACAGAACTGGACAGGTTTTCTCCCATGACGGCTTGTTCCGGCGCGCAATAGGCAGGAGTCATCAGGCCGCCGTATTCGGTCACGCTTTCCCGGAGTTTCGCTTGGGCGTAGCCAAAATCGCAAACGAGAATCTTGTGGTTGTTGATGTGGGCCGGGTCTTGGCAGAGCATCAGGTTTTTCGGTTTTAAATCCTTGTGGACAATTTGATAATAATGCAGCTGGCTGATGGTATTTGCCAAATAGGCGATTTGGGCGACGCGGGGAACAAGTTCTTCTTTTGAAATGTCCGTTTTGAACATTTTGTCCAAAGAACAGCCTTTGATGAGCTCCATTTTCAAATAGGGAAGTCTTCCGGCGATACCGCCGCCGAGACTTTGCACAACGCCTTCGATGTTTGTCGCCCGAATTAAATTGTTTATTCGGATTTCATCTTCGAAAGAGCTGATGATCATGTTCAGACGGTGGATGCGGTTCTTCCCCGATGGAACGTAGTATTTGCAGAATTTGACGACGATGTCACGTTCTCCGTGCCGTTCTCCGTTTCCCGGACGTTCAATCCAATAGGTGGCGCGGAACAAATCGTTTGTACCGTCCAAAGTCAAGCGGTCGTTCAACCGGATGCGTTCCACGGCACCGCTGTGCAAATAAACGGGGTTGTGGTCTAGCCACCATTGGTAATCGCCTAGGGAATAATGTTCGCGAATGGCCAAATTGCGCGACAGGCGGTCAAGAATTTCTGCAAAACGATTCTGGATCACGCTTGGAATTTAACTATTTGCTGCTGCTGAACGAGTGGACTCCTGTCGCCGAAGGCACGTTTTCGTGTTTTTCGAGAATCCCGGTCACATAAGAATAGGCTTCTTCGATGTCGCTAGTCATTTTGAAAAGTTTCAAGTCTTTGGCGTCGATCATTCCCGTTTCCACGAGGAAATCCCAATTGATGAGTTTATTCCAGTATTCTTCGCCGAAGAGGACGACGGGAATCTTTTCGTTGAGCTTGTTCGTCTGAATCAGGGTCAGCGTTTCGAAAAGTTCGTCCAAGGTGCCAAATCCGCCGGGAAAGGCTATCAGGGCGCGGGCGCGGAACAAAAACCAGAATTTCCGGATGAAGAAGTAGCGGAATTGCAAATTGAATTCCGGGTCGATATAAGGGTTTGGATGCTGTTCATAAGGAAGTTTGATGTTGAATCCCAACGAGGGGACGCCGGAGTCGTGTGCCCCGCGGTTTCCCGCTTCCATAATGCCCGGACCGCCGCCTGTACAGATTCCGTAATGGGAGTCTTTCCGCTTTTTTATCCAGCTTCCAAAAAGTTTGGCCATTTCTTTCGCATCGTCATAATATTTTGCAACAAGGGAAAGGCGCTTCAAACGTTGGATTTCTTTGGGATTCTTCGCCGATTTCAGCTGCTTTTTGAGATCTCCTGTTCCAATGGTCCTTGCCGAGCCAAACATGACGATGGTGTGTTCGATGTTTCCCTGTTGCAATACGACTCCGGGCGCGCGGAATTCAGAGAGAATGCGAACTTGACGGCCTGCGTCGCTTTCTAAAAAGGCTTGATTTTGATAGGCGAGTACGGGTTCTTGCTGTTTTTTGGCCATGAAAAAGCTCCTTGTTGTTTTCTTCAAAATACAACAAAAATTTTTGGGGGGAACTTTCTTTTTGCTGGAGAAAGTTTTTTAATTTGAACAAACGGTTTTACACTCAGACTTTGAACGGACTTATATGATTTTTTTATGCCTTCTTGTATTCATCGTCCTCTATCTGTTTTTTCATTGCCGGGGCGTTCTTCCGGGAATGCGCGGAACCATTTTGGCGGCGCTCCTCATCGGGCTTTATTTTTGCGGGTTCAGCCAGCGAGAAACTCTTGCCGGTGCGGTGCTCAGCGCCTTTTTGACCGTCTTTTTTTGCGAATCCGTGTTGCTGTTTGTCGCGTGGGACGTGGTCTATGGATTGGTGAGCCTTTTCCGGCGCCGGACGAATCGCCGTCTGCGTATTGGCGGCAACCGCGTCGCCATGTCCCTTGGACTTTTGATGACGATTGCGTTTTTTGCGCTTGGCATTCCACAAAATCAGGATTATCGGATTCGTGAACAGGTGGTGCGGCTCCCCTCGGCGGCAAGGCCTTTTTCGGCTGTATTTTTCAGCGACTTGCACATGGATCCGTTGTTTCAAAGAGAAAAATTGCTCCGTTTTGCGGCGGATTTGGACAGCATTTCACCGGATTTCGTCTTGTTTGGCGGGGATTTGGCGGATGTCGATGACAAGACTTTGCGCGCGAAAGGCTATGATTCGCTGTTCCGGAAAATTTCTGGCGCGGCAAAAGTGGGGGCGTTCGGCATTGTGGGGAATCATGAAGCCATTATGGAAAAGTCCGGCTCTCGACCGGGGACGTGGATGCGTGAAAACGGAATGACCGTGTTGGAAGATTCCACCGTGTGTACGGAATGGGTTTGTATCACGGGCCGCGTTGATTTTCAAGTCGCCCGGCTGCGTGGAAAAGAACGCCTGCCGCTATCCGAAATGCTTCCGCCCGATTCGTTGCCTTGGATCCTTTTGGACCATCAACCGAAGGGCGTGGAATCCGGATATGAAGGACGCTTGCCGACACTTGGACTTTCTGGCCATACGCACAATGGACAGTTTTTCCCGGCGACGGAATTCATCGGATTCTTTTGGCGGTTGGCTGTTGGATACGGAATCCTGGACGGAGTTCCTTGGCTCGTTTCGGCGGGAATCGATTCGTGGGGACCGCCTGTTCGGGTTGGCAGCGAACCGGACTTTTGGGTCATTCGCTTCGAATCGTCGAAATAACCTGTGAATCAGACGCGGGAACGCTCGAACCCTGCCGAAAACTGCTGGGTTGATTATATTTGAAACATGCTTGTAAAAATTTGGACAGATTCGTTTATCATTACGGGAGAAATCGATACGATGCGCGATGAGCGTCTCACCGATTATGTCCGTGAAAACAAAGAATTTATCGCGGTGACTCAAGTGAATGTGACGGATCGCGAAGGAAACGACCTTTTCCGCACGCATTTTCTGAACGTGAGTACAAGCCACATTGAAATCATTTTGCCGGCGGAGTAGGCCGTTCTTATTCGGGAAAGAACGCGTTTAAAAAGGCTTCCGGGGCTTTGCGGCAAGGCTTGTCGTGAAAAGTGAAAATGTGGGAAGTCTTGCCTGTTGTGCGGAGTTCGCCGTTCACGGTCACCTCATAAGAAAAGGAGAACCGCAGACGGTCCGTTTGAAAAAGTTTCAGGTGGATGTCGACCGTTTCGCCGTAACGGCAGGGCTTGATAAATTGCGTTTCTAGGGAAAGGAGCGGGCTGTGGTAGCCTTCGGCTTCGAAATGGGCAAAAGGGACGCCGTTGACTCTGAAAATTTCAGTCCGCGCCTGTTCGAACCAGATGGCGTAAACGGAGTGGTGAACAATGGCCATCGCGTCTGTTTCGGCGTAACGGACTTCTATGTGGGCGGTGTATTCGACGGGGCTTGTTTTGGGGTAAGATTCCATGCCGGGAAATATACAACAATTTATCCACAGTGAATTTCGTTTTGTCCTGGATTTATCCCCTAAATTTTGCTGTTTTCGGGCGTAAAAAAAGATTTTTTTTGCTTTTTTGGGAATTTTGGGGCGATAGTCCTTGACAAAATCGCAAAAAGCATTTAGATTTGCCGTCACTCATTGCCTGGATTTTCATGAGTCTGGCACAGGGTGCTTGCCAAAGTAGCTCAGCTGGTAGAGCAGCTGATTTGTAATCAGCCGGTCGTAGGTTCGATTCCTATCTTTGGCTCGATATAAGGGTCGTTGCCCGAGTGGTTAAAGGGGACGGACTGTAAATCCGTTGACTTACGTCTACCGTGGTTCGAAACCACGACGGCCCACGTTTCACAAACTTCCCCGTAGCGAATGCTGCGGGGAAGTTATGCCCAGGTAGCTCAGTGGTAGAGCACTTCCTTGGTAAGGAAGAGGTCTCGAGTTCAAATCCCGATCTGGGCTCTCAACAATTCGGAGATTCCATTATGGCAAAAGAACATTTTGAAAGAAGTAAGCCGCACTGCAACATTGGCACGATTG
>CAYNID010000002.1:149285-281068 GCA_964397425.1 uncultured Fibrobacter sp. | reverse complement strand
ATGTGGTCATACATTTTTGTCGCAAATTCTCCGTCATGCCCGATAATGCCCATTATGTAAACTAAACAAGCAAAAAAGCAACCACATCCCTCAAAATCCTTTTCACTGCCAAATCCCGTCTAAATTCTCAAATGCGGATTCCTTTGCGCCGTCGCAAAATTTCTCGCTGCTTTTTCAAAAATTCTTCCATGCGCAGAGATCCGAACATCTGACAGGAAAAATTTCAAACTCAGAAGAAAAGCGTCCAGGCCGCCACCCAAATCACCGCCAACAAGAACCGCGTTTCCCGTTTATACGGATGCATCTTGAAAATCGGCAAAAAGGCGAAAGCCAACAGGCAAAACGGCCAAAGATTCATGTAGACTCCCCGGTATGATTGAGAAAGCATTCCGAAAAAATCGATCCAAACCCAGAGAAGGGTCGCGAGCGATTCAAAAAAACGCCGTCTTCGGCTCAAAAAAAGCGTTGAAACACAAAGCGTCAGAGCAAACATTCGAAACGGTAAAATTTCATATCGTGGAAATTCCGGAGAAAAGACGAGAAAGACAAATAGCTCATCGGCCAAAAGTACCATGCACAAAAACGCGCCTCGCAACGGCAGGGGCATTTTCCCTTTGAAAAGAAAGGGCGAAGGCAACATGGCGAATAAGGCGGAAAGCATGTAAAAGAAAGAACTCATGGCAAGGCGCTCTCCTTCCGCGTGGCCAAAAGCTTCAAATATTCAGCCAATTTCCGCGCTTCATCTTCTGACACCCGCCCGGAAAACGGCCTCATGTAACCGCGTCCCTGCAAAACGACTTTCGCCAAAGAATCCGCTCCAATCGAATCGATTCTCGATAGCGAAAGTTTTTGTGGCAAAGGATAATACGCGTGAACGAATTTCCGGTTGAATTCCCCGCTTTTCCCATGGCAGGCGGCACACCTTGCGTTCCACAGTTCCCCGGCAAAATCTCCGGATGCGGCGTCAAATGATTTTTCATCGCGGATTTCCGGAAACGCTTCCACGTAATCCACATCTGTCCCCCGGAAAACTCCCCCGCCCAGGGCACACAAAAGAAACAGCGCCACACCTGCGAAAGAAACGGTTCGCCGCTTTCCCCAAAGTTCACAAGCCATCAAAAAGAAAAGCGCTATTCCACAAATCAAGGCCGCCAGCGGAAACAAAATGGGCAAAAGGCGTATCGTTGGAAACTCCGGAGCGTTTCGGACAAAGTAAACGGCAAATGTTCCTGCCGCCAAAACGCCGCAAACGGCAGAAACGGCAAACGGTTTGGCAGCAAATGGAACTTCGCACCTAGAACTCTCCCCCGCCAAATCGCCGAACGCCTTGGGAAAAAAACGTTTCAAACAAAAAAACAACGCGTTGAATGCGACGATAAAGAATCCGACTCCGAATGCGGCAAATCCAAAATCCACCCACGTCCATTCCGGCGACGCGGAACTCACCAATTCCAAACGCTCCACCCAAAGGGCGAACAATGCGGAAAGGGAAACGGCGACGCGGGCCGCGGCGTTTTCGCGTACTTTGGGAAGCCACAAAAGTTGCACGACGAGAAATCCGAAGGTCAAGACTTCCCCATGCCAAACGCCTTTGAAAACCGCTTCCCAAATCCAAAAGACAAGCATCGCCCATGAAAAACAAAGCAGCAAGTCTTCGACACGCCGGACGCGTTTTCCCAACGCCTCGAGCAATATGACGACAAGGGAAACTCCGGAATACAACGCGCCGAAAATAAAGAACATCGGAAAGTAACCGCCACGCCATTCGGGGACAAAGGTCACGGCGAAATCCATCGAAACGATTGTGTGGACCCACAGTACCAGCGGAAAGAGAATCCAGGCGAAAGGCTTGCGAAATTTTTCAATTGCGGAATTTTTCGCCGAAAGCAGATGGACTCCAAGATAAAGGGTCGACATCGCCGCATAGACAAAAATGGCGGCGAAATCCCAAACGAGAGGCGATTCCGCGTTGACGTAAAAATGCCGCGAGTTCCCAAGAGGAATCATCGCATAAAAGCGTTGCGGGATGCCCATGTGCACCAAAGGATAAGTGGCGGCGACAAGAAGCGACGCGATTGTCGAAATTTCTGCGATTAAGGCGACTCGCCGCCCAAAGCGCGCCCCCAAGACCAACAATACCGCCGAAAAAAAAGTTCCCGCATGCGCAAGGCCTATCCAAAAAACAAAATTCGCAATCGGAGTTCCCCAGAACGCCTTTTGTGAAAGCGCCCAGCTTCCGGGACCTTGCCAAAGGGCCGCCGCCAAAGCGAAGATGCCTGGCAATAGAAGCGCGATTCCGAGCGCCAAGATGAGCCGTCCCTTCATCTTCCCCTCAGATAAACAATGGCCGGAGAAAGCGCCGCGACAGAAACCGGCGCGAATATTCCCCGCTCTTTTGCCGCGCGCACCAATTCGGATTGAGGATCAAGCCAGTTTCCGCAAAGGATGGCCCGTTTCGGGCAAGCTTCGGCGCAGGCGGTCATCACGCCGTTCCCCAAAAACTCTTTCCCTAAAAATCGGGAACGGATTCGGGCGTCTTGAAGCCTTTGGATGCAAAGCGAACATTTTTCCATGACTCCTCGTGGGCGGAGCGGAACATGGGCGTTGAATTTGGCGGCAAGGCCTTCTTCCTGGGCGTCCGCATAATTGAACTTTCTCGCGTGCAACGGGCAATTGGCGCCGCAAAAACGCGTTCCGACGCAACGCGGATAAACCATAGACGAAAATCCATCCGGAGACGCCACGGCGGCACCCGTCGGACAAACTTTTTCACAAGGCGCGTTTCCACAATGGGCGCACATCACGGGGGCGTTTCCGCGCATTTCGAGCCAGTGCATGTAACGCCCCTTTCGCGCTGCTTCCGCGCTGACGCGGGGAACGTTGTTTTCCACCATGCAGGCGAGGGCGCATTTTCCGCAGCCGTCGCACAGGTCCAGGTCTATCGCCATGCCAAAGCGCAACGCCGCGTCCGGAAATTTTGGATGCTTTCCGGGCAAGGGGATTTCCACCAGTTTCTCGGGGATGGACGATTTTCTCCGCGCCTCGTCCAGTTCTTTTTTCCAAAGGGACAAATCCGGTTTCGCAGGCACGGCGCGCCCTCGATTCGGCGGCAACGCTTTTTGTCTGCGGCATCCAAAGAGGGCGAGCAACGCGAACGTTCCCGATACGAGTTTCAAAAAAGAAGCGCGCGACAATTTCACCGGTGGCACCTCGCGCAATCCGTCGCAGCCGCCGGAAACCCGCGGTTTCCCAAATGACATTCCATGCAATCTTTCATGTGGACATCCGGACGCTTTCCCGCGTCAATCTCTTTTGCGGACCCGTGGCAAAGCGCGCAGCCGACTCCCGCTTTGGCATGAAGCCCGTGGGGAAAGACGACATTCGGAGAAAGCAATCCGGTGAAGTGAAAGGGCCTCTCCGCCGCATCGGGAAGAATCCGGTCGAGCCTTTCGATTTCAGGAGTTTCGGTTAGCGGCAAGTTGTGGCAGTCCATGCAATCCGCCTTGGATGGCATCCCGGCCCGAATGCCCGCGTTAGCGCCGACATGGCACTTCGAACAATCAAGTCCAAGGGAATCCCCGTGTTTTTCGTGGGCAAACGGAATGCGCCCATTTTTTTCGGCGGCGTAAACAGGAAACTTGGAAAGATCCCAGATGACAAGTCCGATGCCGCAAAAGGCCATCGTCAGCAGGCAAAGGGTAAATTTCGGCGTTCCATTTTTCAAAGCGTGTTCAAATCCTTTGTCCAAAAATAACTTTTTGCCTGTATGTGCAGATAGAGTTTTCTATATTTGACGCGCTACAATTCCCAATCAAGGAAGTTCATTTTATGAAACGTACACACAACTGTGGCGAACTCCGCCAGGAAGACATCGGAAAAACAGTCTCACTCGCCGGATGGGTCGACCGCCGTCGCGATTTGGGCGGCGTCATCTTCGTGGATCTTCGGGACAAATTCGGCAAGACTCAAGTCGTCTTCAACCCGGAACGCAATGCAGAGGTGCACAAGCTTGCGGACAAGCTCCGCAACGAATACGTCATCTATATTACGGGAGAAGTCCAAGCGCGCCCCGAAGGCATGGAAAACGATAAAATTGCGACTGGCATGGTCGATGTCAAAGTCGACAAGCTCGAAATTTTGAACGAAGCGCAAACGTCTCCGATTGAAATCAACAACGCCAAGGAAGAGAGCAAGGAAAACGACGATTTCCGTCTGCAATACCGCTACCTGGACCTCCGCCGCCCGTGGATCCAGAAGAACCTCCTCCTCAAAAGCCGTTTCCTCAAGGCGGTCAACGAATTCTTTTACGCAAACGGATTCGAAAACATCGAAACTCCCGTACTTTGCAAATCGACTCCGGAAGGTGCCCGCGACTACCTGGTGCCCTCCCGTGTAAATCCGGGCAAATTCTACGCCCTGCCGCAATCTCCGCAGCAATATAAGCAGCTGCTGATGATTGCCGGGTTCGACCGCTACTTCCAGATTGCGAAATGCTTCCGCGACGAAGACCTGCGCGCCGACCGCCAACCGGAATTTACCCAAATCGACGTGGAAATGTCTTTTGTGAACCAAGACGAAGTGATGGAAATGTTCGACAAGTTCGTTTCCGAAGTCCTGGGCAAGGTTTGGAATTTTGAACCTCCCACCCACATCCGCCGCATGAAATGGCGCGAAGCGATGCTCAAATACGGTTCCGACAAACCGGACCTCCGATTTGACCTGGAAATCCACGACGTTTCCGACATTGCCGCCACATCGAACTTCGGCGTGTTCAAAAACGCAGTCGCCGCCGGCGGAAAAGTCCGCGGACTCGCCGCCAAGGGTTGCGTCGATTTCACACGCAAGCAGATTGACGACCTCACCGCTTATGTCGGCAAATACGGAGCAAAAGGGCTTGTCTGGATGCGCGTCAAAGAAGACGATGTTGTCGAAACTCAAGTCGGAAAATTCTTCACGACAGATCAGCTGAACGCCCTCCGCGATGCCATCGGCGCTCATACGGGCGATTTGATGTTCTTCATCGCCGGTCCGGAAAAAGTCGCCGCGACAGCCATGGGGCAGCTCCGCTTGGAAGTGGCCCGCATCAAAGGACTGCGTGACCCCAAGAAACGCGAATTCGTCTGGATTACGGAATTTCCGATGTTCGAATACAGCGAAACGGAAGGCCGTTACATGGCGATGCACCATCCGTTCACCAACCCGCTGCCCGAACATCTCCAGATGATGCTCGATGGCAACCTCAAAGATTGCAACGCCGAAGCATACGACTTGGTCTTGAACGGTGTCGAAATCGGTGGCGGTTCCATCCGTATCCACGATCCGAAAGTCCAGGAAAAAGTCTTCCGCCTGTTGGGCCTTTCCGAAGAACAGGTCCGCGACAAATTCGGCTTCTTCGTCGACGCGTTCAAGTTCGGCGCGCCGCCGCATGGAGGCCTCGCTTTCGGTTTGGACCGCGTCGTCGCCACGATGGAAGGCCAGGAATCCATCCGCGACTTCATCGCCTTCCCCAAGAACACAAGCGCATCCAGTCCCATGGACCAATGCCCGAGTGAAGTCGACGTGAGCCAGTTGAACGATTTGCACGTTTCCATCAACATGCTGGATCCGAAAAAACAGGCTTAAACCAAATCTCCTTGAAAAAGAGTCCGGCAGCGCGCCGGACTCTTTTTGTATAAACGGAAAAGGACTTGTTGACCGGGAGGGCTGTTTTCCTTCGGCAAAAACGGTTCTCCTTTGCCGTCAACACCGTGCTCAATTCCACATGGGCGGAAAATGCTTTCCTGCGAAACCCACCCACTCATTCATTTCACATTCGTGACTTTTGATTTTTCACCGAGCCCTGCCCAACAAATCAAAGGTTTTGACATTCTTGATTCCCATCGAGGGTCTGTCCATCTTTTTGCGGATGCTTTCCGTGTTAAATCCTTTCGCCGGATCAATTTCCCGGACCGAAACGAACTTGTAATACGGCTGATCGTCATCGGAGCGCATCAAGAGCGTTCCGCCGCCTTTCAAAATGGCCGCATAAGCGTTGGAATACGAACAGCCCTCGACTGTTTCCGATGCGGCTCCCCGCCAATCCGTTCCAAAATCTTCCGCCACGCCAACGGGTTCCCATTTGCCGGGCGGCGTCCCATTCGAGGTCGAATCGATATAAAGCTCGAGGCGCACCGTGTCTGCGCTTTTGTTGTAAACGATATACTTCATTCCAATCCATTTATCGACCGGAAGCATTTGGCCGCCCCAGAGCGGATCCTGAGCGCCCACGCCAGAAGTGGAACGGTAATAGCTGGCCGGATGTTTCCACTCCTTTTCGAAATCCCACTTCCCATCGTTGCGGAAGCGCGCGTAATAGGTTGTCGCGTCGCAATCGTCTCCGCCAGAAGACGCGTGCCCAAGAGGTCCCGAACGCACTCCGACGACCATTCCTCCGTAATTCTTTCCGCCGAGGGCGTTGCGCTTGAAGTAAGCCGTGAACTCGGTATTCAAAAAGAACTGTTTGGATTCTGCCCAACTTTGCTGTGAATTGATGTGGAACCGGGGACCGGGCCCCAGAAGTTGCAAAACGCCTTCGCCGTCGATATAAAAGCCGTCTCCCGTTGTACTGTGGTCATCGGTCCAGTTGGATGGATCGTCCGCATCTCCGGACCAATCAGAAAGAGTCCGCGCCTTTCCGTTCGCCCAGTGCGCCGAATTCCATTCCAAGCTGCCAGGAGCCGTCGGGTAAAACTTGGTAAATCCGAAAATATCCGTTTGAGATTCCGCAAACAACAGAGAAGAGAGGCTCAAAGCCAAAAGCGTCGATTTTCGCAAAAGCATGCACACCACCTTTTTACAGGAATATATCTTTTTTGCAGAATCTAAAGCCAATTCTCCGCAAAATGAGTATTTTTCTTCCGGCGCCAGGTGACGCCACAAAAAAAGGTTCAATTATGCAAGTCGATTTGAATACTGTTGATTGGAAAACGCTTCCTTTCGGTTATTATGACACCGATTACAATGTCCGCTGCTATTACCGCAACGGGGAATGGGGAAAAATCGAAGTCTCTTCGTCTAAGGACATCAGCATTCACATGGCCGCCACTTGCTTGCATTACGGGCAGGAAGGTTTTGAAGGCCTCAAGGCGTATACAGGGAAAGACGGCAAGGTCCGGGTTTTCCGCGTAGAAGAAAACGCAAAGCGCATTCAAAATACCGCAAACCGCGTTTTGATGGCTCCGCCGCCGGTTGAACTTTTCCGTGAAATGGTTCACACGGTCGTCAAGGCGAACAAGCGTTTTGTCCCTCCCTATGGATACGGCGCGACTCTTTACATCCGCCCGCTTCTCATCGGGACAAGTCCGGAAGTCGGCGTGAAGCCGTCGGATGAATATCTGCTGTTGATGTTCGTCACCCCGGTCGGCCCTTATTTCAAAGACGGATTCAAACCTGTCGACATGATGATCAGCCGCAATTACGACCGCGCCGCTCCCCTGGGAACGGGAACGGTCAAAGTCGGCGGCAACTATGCGGCGAGCCTGCTTTCCCTCGCCGAAGCGAAAAAGCTCGGATTCGCCAGCACCATTTATCTCGATGCGAAAGAAAAGAAATACATCGACGAATGCGGTCCGGCGAACTTTTTCGGCATCAAAGGCAACACTTACGTGACCCCGAAATCCGAATCGATTCTCCCCTCCATCACGAACAAGAGTTTGCAGCAATTGGCGGAATTCCTGGGATACAAAGTCGAAAAGCGCCAAGTTCCCTTCGAAGAACTCGCTGAATTCAGCGAAACGGCGGAATGTGGGACGGCGGCGGTCATTACGCCCATCAAGAAAATCGTCGATCCCGTGGCAAACAAAACGTTCACTTACGGGGACGGCGTAAATCCGGGGCCTGTTTGCACGCAGCTGTTCACCACGTATACGGAAATTCAATTCGCAGAACGCCCAGACCCCTTCGGCTGGACAGAAGTCGTCGAATTTTAATTTCAAAAATCCCCGGTTGTCACCGGGGATTTTTCGTCGGCTTTTGGGAGCGCTCCGGATAACTCCGAACGTCCACACGCATCAATGACTGAAAACAAAAAATCCCGGTCGATAACGACCGGGATTTTCAAGAATGTCCCAAGTTAAGCTTGCGGCTGAACCGGAGCTTCTCCTTCTTGCCCTTCGGCAGGTTTTTCCTTGTGCTGCAAAGCTTTGATGGAAAGCTTCACTTTGCCCTTCGGATCTACGCCCATGCAAAGGACAGAGACTTCATCGCCCACGTGCACGATATCTTCAACCTTTTCTACACGGTAGTCGGCTAATTCAGAAATGTGCACCAGACCATCGCGTCCCGGAAGGATTTCGACGAACGCGCCGAACGGCTGAATCGTCTTGACCTTTCCCTTGTAAACGCGACCCGGTTCCGGTTCGGCAGTCAACTCTTCGATCATGCGGCGGCAGATGGCTCCCGCTTTGGCATTCGGAGCGGCGATGTCGATCATGCCCGATTCGTCGATGTTGATTTGGCAACCCGTCTGGGCTTGCATGCCCTTGATAACCGATCCGCCAGAACCAATCACGTCGCGGATCTTGGAAGTCGGGATGCGCATTTTGAGCATCGTCGGCGCTTTCGGAGAAAGATGATCGCGCGGAGCCGGGATGGCTTCCTTGATTTTGCCCAAGATGTGGAGACGGCCTTCGCGGGCCTGATCCAACGCTTTGCGCATCAATTCCGGGGTGATACCCTTGATCTTGATGTCCATCTGGAATGCGGTGATGCCTTCTTCGGTACCGGTGACCTTGAAGTCCATGTCGCCCAAATGATCTTCCGTGCCCGTAATGTCCGTCAAGATTTTAATCTTTTCGTCATCGGCGTGGCCCGTTTCGGAAATCAGACCCATGGCGACGCCCGCGACCGGAGCCTTGATGGGGACGCCTGCATCCATCAGCGAAAGCGTTCCGCCACAGACAGACGCCATCGAAGAAGAACCGTTGGATTCCAGAATTTCGGAGACGATGCGGATAGTATAGGGGAAATCTTCCGTCACCGGGAGAACAGCCTTGAGCGACCGTTCCGCCAAATGGCCGTGACCGATTTCGCGGCGGGACATGCCGAGCTTTTTGCATTCCCCGACGCAGAACGGCGGGAAGTTGTAGTGCAGCATGTAACTCTTGGAGCCTTCGCCCTGGAGAGTTTCATAACGCTGTTCATCGGCTTTCGTTCCGAGCGTGCAAGAGACCAGAGCCTGCGTTTCTCCGCGTTGGAAAATGGCGGAGCCATGGACGCTGGGAAGCACGCCCAACTGAATTTCAATCGGACGGACTTCTGTCGTCAAGCGGCCATCGATGCGGCGGCCTTCGTTCAAAATCATCGTGCGCATGGTGGAGCGTTCGAGATCCGAGAAAATCGCCTTGGCATCGGCCAACAGCGCCGGGTCCTGGGCTTCGCCTTCGCCAATAATGGCGAGGATGCGCGGATCGGCACAAACTTTTTCGGAAAGTTCCGCCATTTTCGGATAAAGCTGCGTTTTCACCATGTTCGCATGGAGGGCTTCGTTCAATTCGTCAAAAATGACTTCCTTGACCGTCGCGACAAGCTTGTCGTGGGCTTCGCCCTTGTTCTTCGGGGTGAGGACCATTTTCTGCTTTGCGAATTGGCGGCAAAGTTCCGCTTGCGCCTTGCAAAGTTCCTTGATGGCATCGTGACCAGTCGTGATGGCCTTGATCATCGTGTCTTCGGAAACTTCGTACGCACCGCCTTCCACCATGCAAACGGAATTTTCCGTACCGGCGACCACGAGGTCCAGATCGGCCACGGAAACCTGTTCGTAGCTGGGGTTGACAATGTATTCGTCACCGATGACCGCCACGCGGACTGCGGCAACCTGTTCTTCGAACGGGAGCTCAGAAAGGCCGATGGCGAGAGAGGCCGCGGAAACGCCGAAAACGTCCGGGGCGAACTTTTTGTCCGCCGAGAGGACGTTCACAATGACTTGAACTTCGCGGGTGAAATTATCCGGGAACATCGGACGGATAGGACGGTCAATGATGCGGGCGGACAGAATTTCATCGTCGCTGGGACGACCCGCTTCGCGCTTGTTGTAACCGCCGGGCAAACGCCCTGCAGCGTAAGCCTTTTCCCGATATTCAACAGTCAGAGGGAAAAAATCCCCATCCTTTTCGGGGCCAAAGCAGACCGTGGCGAGGATAAAAGCGTCACCGACCCGGATGACGGCGGAACCGGAAGCCTGTTTTGCCAACCGGCCCGTTTCCATCACGACTTCCATGCCGTCGGGAAGCTTCGCCTTGATCTCTTTGGGGGCGAGCATTTGATATTCCATAAGCTATCCCTGCGTTTAGCCGCGAAGGCCCAAATCCTTGATCAACTGGCGCGCGCCCACAATGTCCTTGCCGCTGTAGTACTTGAGCAAGGTCTTGCGCTTTGCCACCATCATGCTCATGCCGCGGAGGGAATGGAAATCTTTCTTGTGGAGCTTGGCGTGTTCCGTCAGGTTCTTGATTCTCTCCGTGAGAATCGCAATCTGGACGCGGACGTTGCCAGAATCTTTTTCATTTGCACCAAACTTGGCGGTGAGTTCTTGAATCTTCTCTTTTGTAATGGTAGCCATTGCTGTCCATTTCCTTTTTGTTGTTTGTGAAAGAATTACTTTGAGCCCCTTTCTTGCCCGCACCCAGTGGAATTTGGCGATATCTGGTCTGCAAGTCGGAGGCAAAACGCAACTACTTGAATAGTAAATTAGAAAAATTAAGGGGAATCCGGACGCTTGGCGGGCGAAAAGGGCCCCAAAAAGTCCACTCCGGCGGCTTTCCAGAACGATTTCCAGTCGTTGGATTCGATTTTTTCCGCCATTGCGGCCATTTCGGGCGGCATCCGGGGAGCGGCAAACCAGCGGGGCTCTTCGCCGGGAATCCGGATTTGGGCGAATGCGGCAAAGAGCATTTGCGTATGCGCGCCGAGAATTTCAAAATCCGCGTCACGCAAAGGCTCGCCACCCGTCATCTTCTTGTAAAATTTTCCATCGAACGAGTAAATTTTGTCTCCGACGACCGGATACCCCAAAAAAGAAAGATGCGCGCGAATCTGGTGTTTGCGCCCCGTGAAAAGTTCCGCGCCGACAAGGGAACAAGTCCCACCCGAACATCCCTCGGAAACGGTCGCCACCCGTTGAAAAAGAGTCTTGCACGGTTTCCCGTCTTCTTTGGGAAACATCCGAATCCGGATGTCGCTTTGAGGATCTTCGGCAAGCGCCTGTTCACACAGGATTTCACCGTCCGGAAACTCCCCGCGGACAAAGGCCAGGTAAATCTTCCGCAGAAGAATGCTGTCCAAAGATTTTTCAAACCGCTTTGCCGTATCCCGGTCCTTGGCGAAAATCATGATGCCGCCCGTGTCGCGGTCCAGGCGGTGCATGGGAGAAAGTTCTTCGTTTTGAAAATGGCGGCGCAGGAGTCCGGTGAACGTATTGTAAAAAATGCGTCCCGTATGGTGAACGGGGATTCCGGCCGGCTTCGAGACGATGAGGAAAAATTCGTCTTCGTAAAGGACGTCAAAATCCGTCGGGACTTCGGGCTCTGAATAATTTTCGACGCGGTAGACGATTTTGTCTTTGGGCTGCACGACCATGCCGGAAGTCGCCGGGATTCCGTTGAGCGTCAAAAGGCCTTGTCCGATTTTTTCTTCCCAGTCTTCGGCGGAGTGGTAGGTGAACCGTTCCGCCAGCGCTTCGGGGAGGGATTTCCCCCGCTGCTCGTTTCGCACGACGCTTTCAAAAAAGAGAGTCTTGGGAACTTCGCTCATAGATGGTAAAGTCCGTGGGAACGGATGTATTCAAATACGTCGGGGTTCAAACCTTCCGGGCATTTTCCCGTGCCGAAAAAGAGTTCCTTGCGGATTTCCCGGCTGGCGAACTTGCCGTCGAAACCTCCTTCGCGTCCGACCCAAAACATCTTCGCGTACCCCTTCGCCGCATGAGCCGCCGCATCTGGCCTAAGACTCCCCCGCCTTTCAAAAACGATCAGTTCAAATTCGCGGAGAAGCTTTTCTCCATTGAACTCCGTTCCAAAAAAGTGCAGCGGATCCCGCCAATGCGGAATGCCTTCGTAACTGTCCGCCCCGACAAGGAGCCGAAAATTGACTTCGGGAAATTCTTCGCGGAGCTTCGTCATGGTCACATAAGAGCCGCGGTAATCCCCCATGTTCAATTCCATTTCGGAAATCCGGATGCGCGGATCGTCGCCGATGACCAAATCCAACATCGAAAGGCGGTCTTCCGCCGAGGCGAAAAGCTTTTTGTCCCAGCGGTCCGGACTGGGAACAAACCAGAGTTCGGCGCAAAGATTCAAATCCAGACAGAGTTTTGCCAGATGGACGTGATCTTCGTGGACGGGATCGAACGCACCGCCAAAAATGGCGACTGTTTTAGTAGACATAGACGACAAATCCGACGTTAAACTGGAATCGGGTCCCGTGAACGCGCATATCTTCAACGGGATTGTAATGGGAAAGAATCCAACGGTGCTCCATTTCGGTGACTATCGCCGCTGTCGGCAACAGCTGGAAGGTCGCGCCGAGGCCCGCCCCCCATTCGCACCAGGTGACGTCCCCCACGTTCGCAAGCTGCTTTGCCCGGCTGAACGAGCCTATCAGGTAAGGCTTTCCATGTCCGCCAAGAGAAACTCCCAGGGAAAGGCTGAGCGTCCGCACTTGGGCGGACAACCGGTCTTTTTCGGCATCGGTGCGGGAATAATTGTAAAATCCGTAACCGGCGCGGAAATACCCGATGTCCCAAAGCCAAACGCCGACAAAGGGCGTCATTCGGTTGATTCCCGCCCCATCGGAACCATCATCCTGGATTCCGTAGGCCGATTCCACGACCCCGCCCACCACGAACGGCAGCTTTTGCGCAAAAGCTGATGCGGCGAGACACAAAAAAAGAAGGAGCGAGGCCTTTTTCATGAAACAATCGCAATCAAGATGAAGACGCACAGCGCCGCGTTCAACAGGGAATCGGATTTATGCAACCAGTAAAATGTCCGCGACACCGAAGCGTTTCCGTCCAAGACCAGGCCATACAGGCGGTCCGAAAGAATGCAGGACACGGAAAACTTGGCGACGATGAGCGTTAAAACCCAAAAGGCGAATTGGGCGAAATAAGCCCCCAGCGCATAAGAAAGGAGCAAGCAGACGTTTTGCACGACATTGGCGCGCCGGGTTGCGTCGGGAGATTCGTCCAAGTCCTGCAAGATGGAACGGTAAATATGAATCCTCTGCTGGAGTGCGCCGTAATTGTCTATGAATCGCGAAAGGCTGTACCCGAAGACGACGACCGAGGCGAAAATCAAGATGTAAGAGGAAATGTCGACCATCAAAATCAATATAGCAAGAATTTGCGACTATTTCGGGGATTTTTGAAATGAGAAAGAATTTCTTTCCCAGAAAACGCCATCCGCGTATCCCTGAATGGACCTTTCGGATTCCGCCAGCTCCAACCGTTTTTCGCAAAGGCAAGCGTATTCCCGATTCTGTTCGATGCCAAAATAAGAGCGGCCCAGTTTTTTGGCGACAACGCTTGTCGTGCCGCTGCCCAAAAAGGGATCGAAGACGACTTGTCCCGGTTCCGAAGAAGAAAGGATGAGCTTCGCCACCAGTTTTTCGGGCTTTTGAGTCGGATGTTCCGTGTTTTCGGGCATGCTCCAAAACGGAACGCTGATATCGTCCCAAAAATTCGATGGAGCCGTATCGCGGAACTTGCCGTTTTTCGTGTCGTCCCAATCCTTGGGGAGGCCGTCTTGCCGATACGGCGCGATGACGCGGCGGCGCAGGCGGACTCTTTCCGGATGAAAGCAGTAGTTCTTTGGATTCTTGACGGCGAACCAGATGTCTTCCATCCCATTTTTCCAGTTTGCCGAAGCGCCGCGGCCCTTTTCGCGGCCCCAAGTGATCCGGTTCAAAATCGAGAACCTTCCCGAAAGCGCGTTTTGAATCGCCGCAGCCGAACGCCAGTCGCCGCACACATACAGAGCTCCCGCAGGGGAGAGAATCCGGGAAAGCTCCCCCATCCAAGTGTTCAAGTATTCTTCGTATTCCGCATGGGACATGGCGAAAAAGTGGTTGCCGTGAAAATCCTTGCTCAGATTATACGGAGGATCGGCGATGATCAAATCGGCGATTCCCGTGGGAATCTTCGGCAACAAGCGGATGGAATCGCCTAAAATCGTTTTGTTCAACAGAGTCCGGGATTCCCAGGCGAAAGAATCTGGCGCGCCGGCGGAAAAATCCAACAGTTTTTCGCCCAGGCGGGAACGTTCCGCGTCCGAAAGGGAAAGTGTTCTATTTCGCGGAGAACGCACGGTTACCTCGGCCACTTTTCAAAAAGGGCGTTTTCGTCGTGAATCAGCATTTCGCGGGGCTTCGAGCCGCATTTGGGACCGCAGATACCCAAGCGTTCCAGAATATCCATGATTTTCCCGGCGCGGGAAAATCCGACGGAAAAATGCCGCTGCACCCCCGACGTGGAAAGCGAGCCGCATTCGAGTCCATAACGGGCGACGTCTAGTGCGATAGGATCCATCTTGCCCGAATATTTGCCGGACTCTTCTTCGGCCACTTCGGACGGATCTTCGACTTCGAATGTGTCGAGGCGGTCGTAATGAACGTTCTGGTTCGCACACGCGTCCGAAAGTTTTTCCACTTCTTCGTCAGTCAAAAAACCGCCGTGCACGCGGATTGGTTCCGGATCATCCCCGGAGCGGTAAAGCATGTCGCCGCGGCCGAGAAGCTTTTCTGCGCCGGCGCGGTCCATGACCGTACGGGAATCGATTTGCGACGCCACTTTGAAGCTGATGCGCGCCGGAAGGTTCGCCTTGATAAGGCCCGTGATGACGTTCACCGAAGGCCGCTGAGTCGCGATGACAAGATGGATGCCCACCGCACGGGCTTTTTGCGCGATGCGCGCGATGTATTTTTCGACTTCCTTCCCCGCGACCATCATCAAATCGGCAAGCTCGTCGATGACGACGACGATGTACGGCATGTTTTCCATGAGTTCCGAGGGCATCGGGGGAATTTCCGCCGGATCGGGCACAGGCGGCACCGGCAACAGTTCCGGAGCTTCCGCGCCTTCTTCTTTGGCCTTTTCCAAAGCCTCCCGGTTTGCCGCTTCGACTTTTTCCGCGGCAGCTTTCGCGGATTCGTAAGCGTTTTTCGCCGCCATCGATTTCTGGACCAGCTCCAGCTGCTCCTTGCGCTTCTGGTTGTACCCCACCAGATTGCGGACTTTCCAATCCGCCAGCTTTTCGTAACGGCGGTCCATTTCGACACAAGCCCATTTGAGCGCGGAAACGGCCGCGTCGGGCTGCGTCACAACCGGAGAAAGCAGGTGCGGAATGTTTTCGTAAAGCTTCAGTTCCACGACTTTCGGGTCGACCAGGATCATCCGCAATTCATCCGGCGTCTTGCTGAAGAGGAGGCTCGCCATCAGCGTGTTGATGCAAACGGATTTTCCGGATCCGGTTTGCCCGGCAATCAGGATGTGCGGCGCGCGGCAAAGATCCATCGTGTAAGGGTTTCCCGTAATGTCTTTTCCCAGGGCGATGATGAGCTTGTCGGGCTGCGGCTTGAACAGCGGGCTTTCGAAAATGTCGCGGCAATAGACTGTCTGGAGTTTGCGGTTCGGAACTTCGACTCCGACCAGGGACTTTCCGGGAATCGGGGCCAAAATGCGGATGGACTTCGCCTTGAGGGCCAACGCCAAATCTTCGTGCAGGGCGGCGAAGCGGGAAACTTTCACGCCCGGTCCCGGCTCCACTTCGAACCGGGTAATCATCGGTCCCGTCGAAATGCCCAGCACCTTCCCCTTGACTTTGAAGTTTTCGAGCTGCTCTTCGAGCTGATGGCTGATTTCATCGAGTTCCGCCGCCGTATAATCGGGCTTTTGCGCCGGGGGCGCATCCAAAATGTCCGCCACTTTCGGAACGATGTATTCATCGTATTGCGTGGGCGGCGAAACCGTTTTCGGCAGCTCCTCTTGTGCCGGAGAAGGCTCCTTTGGCTGGGAATGTTCCGCGTTAACCGGAATCTCTTCGGAATCATGGGACGGCGCATCCGCTTCCCCGTCGCGGCGTTCGACGATTCCTTGGATGGAGGGGCGGAACTGGCGGTTGTTTTCCCAATCGTTCATCTGCTGGACCTGCCGCAAATGCGCAATTTCATCGCGCAACGCGCGGACTTCCAAGGCACCAAGGCGATTCTCGTTTTCTTTGAGGTAACGCTCCTTCTCTTCGATTTCACGTTCAGCCGCATTGGGAAATCCCGAAGGTCCCTCGGGGGACAAAACCGTTTCGTCTTCCTTTTTTTGCGGCAAGAAAGACTCCTGCGAAACGGGAAGCGTCCCGTCGAAAACGCCCACAGCGCCCCGGAAAGGTTTCGCCTTTCCCGTGTAAACCGTATAATCGCTGTCCCAATCCGGATTGGGAATGCTGGCGCGATGCGGTTCCTTCCTTTTTTCCGCTTTGGGGGAAATTTCAGAAGGCTTGTCTTCGGGAAGGGAGCGCTCCACTTTGGGACGGCTCTTCCACCATCCGACAATAGCAGTGAGAGGAACTTTGACAAACGAAAAATGAGAAGGACGGAGACCGAAAAATACAATGGCAAAAATGAGCGCCAAGAGGCAAAGCACAAGGAACGGAAAGGCGACGTTCCCCGCGCCAAAAACGGGTTTAATCAGGCTTTCAACGAAAAAGTACCCCAACAGCCCGCCTGTAGAATGGAACGCCTCTGAATTCACCGTTTTTGATACGCCGTCCGCAGTCAAAAGGGCGAACATCGCCGGGATGAGCAAGGAAAACGCAGAAATTCCAACGCAAATTTTCAGCTTAAATTTACCTTTGGCCAACATCCAAATGCCCCAGCAAACCGTTGAAACCGAAGCAAGGGTCGCCGAAAACTTGCCAAATATGTGAACGAAAAAATGGGGAAAGCTTTTGCCAAAAAATTTTCCCAAGTAGTCCTTCTCTTCGTTGCCAATGTAAAAAACAAGGGTGATGAACAGGAAAAGTCCAAAAGCGAGAAGCAGCACTCCGCAAACGGGCTTCCAGTTGATGACATTTCCCCTTTTTTCTTTTTTTTGCGTACGCTTCACCATGAACCACAATATAGAAAATGTTTTGGAAAACTCTTCGAAAGGCCTCCTTGAAGCTGGGGCGTCAAAATAAAAATTCCAACAAATTTATTTCCTTTTGTTTTTTTTTACTATTTTACAGCACCATGAAACACCGTAAAAACACGTATTTTATTTTACTCTTTACATTACTTTCTTTTTCACTGTTCGGCTGCGGCGATGGAAGCGAGGACAATTCAACCGGCATCCATGCGCTCGAAGACGGAAATTCTTTGCCAATCTGTGATGCCGGGCATTCCGGTGAGCTTTATTTGGCGCATTCCGGTGAGAGTTTTTACTGTAACGGCAAGGGTTCTTGGCAAACATTGAAAAGCTCCTCCGCGGATTCTGTCCGCAAAGATACGCTGCTCGTTTTTCAAAAAGACACGCTCATCCTTTCGCACGTAGATACGCTTTTGTTTTTTCAAAAAGATACTCTGGTCATCCGGGACACCGTCATGGGATTGGACGGCAAAAGCTGCTCAACGGAAGCCATCGAAAACGGCTACAAGATACTCTGCGGCAATGATTCCGTGGGAGTCATTTTAAATGGAAAAGATGGGAAAAATTGCAAATTTTTTGACGATGGTCATGGGACTGTTTTCTTTGAATGCGAAAAAGACACTGTGACGCTTTACAAAGCCCTGTGCAATCGCGACCCTTACGATTTGCACAAAAGTTTCTGTTACAACGACGGACGGAAAGACTCCATTGTCACATTATGCGGAGGCGACATCTACGACTTGGCGACGGATTTCTGCTATTCAAAGGAAGGAAAGGATTCCATTGTCGCCTTATGCGGCGGCAAAAAATACGACTTGGACACCGCTTTCTGTCACGAGTCTTCCCTTTACGCCTGTGGGCAAAAGCCTTACGACCCCTCGTTGAGTTTCTGTTACAACGACGGACGGAAAGACTCCATTGTCACATTATGCGGAGGCGACATCTACGACTTGGCGACGGATTTCTGCTATTCAAAGGAAGGAAAGGATTCCATTGTCGCCTTATGCGGCGGCAAAAAATACGACTTGGACACCGCTTTCTGTCACGAGTCTTCCCTTTACGCCTGTGGGCAAAAGCCTTACGACCCCTCGTTGAGTTTCTGTTACAACGACGGACGGAAAGACTCCATTGTCACATTATGCGGAGGCGACATCTACGACTTGGCGACGGATTTCTGCTATTCGAAAGGAGGAAAGGATTCCATTGTCGCCTTGTGTGGCGGCAAAAAATACGACTTGGATACGGCGTTGTGCCACCAAGGAACCATTTACTCTTGTGGGAAAAAAGCGTATAACCCCACAGCGGATTTCTGCTATTCGAAAGGAGGGAAAGACACGCTCGTCACCTTGTGTGGAGGCAAAACATACGACTTGGACACGGCGCTGTGCCACGAAGCGTCCCTTTACTCTTGCGGACACAAGCCTTACAATCCCTCATTGAGTTTCTGCTACCATTTCAAAGACAGGAGCAAAGACACCATTGTCACATTATGCGGAGGCAATCGATACGATGTAGCAAGCAAGCTCTGCGATATGCGCGATTCGAAAATTTACCCCATCGTGACCATTGGCACGCAAACTTGGATGGCGAAGAATTTGATATTCACCCCACCCGATTACCCTCAGGGTTCGACTCGCAAATACGCATCGGGAACGTTTATCATTTACAAAAACAACGCCTACTACAATTGGGCGACAGCAATGGATTCGATAGGAATTTACAGCAAATCCGCTGCTGGTTGTGGAAATACTACCAAAAGATGCTCTCCCAAATACCCCGTTCGCGGCATTTGCCCCGAAGGGTGGCATCTGCCAGACACGACGGAATGGAAAATTTTAAACAATTATATGAGCGCCCAATATCCAGATGAAGGCGTAGGCATTTCTTTGCGATCCTCTTCCGGTTGGAAAAAGAATCACAATGGAAGCGATAGGGTCGGATTCAACGCGCAGCCCGTCGGGTATTACGACTGGTTATACGACCCGGACGACGAAGAGGATTGGACTCCCCTTGAAGACTCGAGCTCGCACGCCCATTTCTGGAGCTCCAATTATCAAAAAAACGGAACCATCAGCTCTTATTACATCCAATACAATAAAAATGATTTAACAAAAGGACACCAAGACCCCAACACGAACCGCATTGCGATTCGCTGCATCAAAGATGATTAAAAAATTTCACTGAAACGGAACGGCTCCACAAAAAGAGCCGGTTCCAACATTGAACAATCAACCGACGAGTCCGGCAAGATACGGGCTCATTTCTTTTCGCCGCCATTTAAAAAAGGCGCGGACTTGCTTGTGAATGGAACCTTCGGTGGATTTTCCAATCGAAGGTATTTAAAACAGTTCCAGCTGTTCCCCATGCGGCGGCGTTGTGGATTTTGGCGTAGAGGGCTCTTCCCTGCCGCTTTGAAGCGAATTTGGGGTGCCACCCGGCAGAACGCCTTTTTTCGCATCGGCAATTCCCTTTTTGGCATTGACTATCGCTTTTTTGGCAAGTTCGTCGACAGCCTCGTTCCATTTGACGCCGGAATGGGCGGGGACCTTTTCAAACTTGGTTCCGGGGAACGCCTTTGCCGCATCCCGGTAACGGATGGCGATGGGCTTTGTCGCTTTCCATTCTCCCTTCGCAAAACGGGCGATGCCTTCGTAATCGTGACAAATGACGCCCGTCTTTCCGGTCTTCTTCAACCAGGCCATCGCATGGAGGCTCGCCGCGAATTCACCGTCGATATTCCTGCTTTCGGCAGGGAACTCCGTAATTCCGCTTTCCGAACCGACTTCCCTGCCGTTTTCCACGGCGATGAACGCCCAGCCCGCATAGTCAAAATCCGGAGAATAAGAGCCGTCCACATAAATCCGCAAGCCGTCCGCGTGCTTTTCCGAAACGCCCGAAAGCCACGCTTCGGCATCGGCACGGGTCGCAAAGGATTTGTAAAGGCAGCCCTTAACACCGTGTACCAGGCGTTCGCATTCCGGCCAAGAAGTCACGATTTTCTTCACAGAAGGCGTCTGGATGGCGTAGAATTTCATTTTTCCCATGATGAAAATTTATATTTTCCAAGTCCAACCTTGGAGTTCCCGTTTGAAACCATCGCCTTATTTCGCCGACTCGTTCCGCTACTTTTTCAAAAGATTCCGTTCGCGGGAATTCTTGTTGCGCTGGTTCATCAAAAAGGCGGGACCGGTCACCGAGCCCTTCGAATACCCGATAAAAGTTTCAAATCTCAACGGGGTTTTGATCATTTTGCCGGAACGCTCCGATGACCTCCTCTCTTACGCGGAACTGTTGCGGAGCCTCGAATCCCAAAAAATCAAAGGCCTTTCGATACTTTCCAACAAAAGGCACGAAAAGCTGTTGGAAACCTTGAAAATCCAAAGCGAAGTCCTGTATTACACAGCCTTAGGGTGCCGCTACGGCGAACCGGAATTCCGGAAACTGGAACAGGCCGTTTGCGAAAGGCATCCAAGCCTTTGCCTTCATTTGGAACCCAAACCGATTTTCCAACTTCTTTACCTGGCAAAGGTTTCCGGGGCGGCTTACCGGCTGGGATTTGACAGCGAAAAGTATTATCCCCTGCTGAACTTGAGCCTTGTCGCCGGGGAAGATTCCCTGCAGCAGGCGAAATCCCTCGCCAAGATTTTCAACGGAGAGCGTGCATGACGGAGTCTTCCAAACACAGACCGGAATTCGCCGACCTCCATTTGCACACGAACCTTTCGGATGGAGCGCTTTCCCCGCTCGATGTGGTGAAACTCGCCAAGCGGCGCGGACTCCGCTGCATTTCCGTGACCGACCACGACACGCTTGCTTCTTACGCCGCCACCAAACCGCACGCAGACAATCTCGGCATCGAAATTATCCCGGGCATTGAAATTTCCGCCGTCTGGCAAGGCCGCGACGTGCACATCCTCGGCTATTTTTGCGACCCGACGAATCTGGCCATCAACATGGAACTTTCCGAAAGCGCAAAACAGAGGATTTCCCGCGCAAAGGCCATATTGAAGAAACTTTCCCTGCTGGGGGTGAACGTCAGTTTTGAAAAAGTGATGGGTTACTGCAAAGGGAAAGTCGTGGGACGCCCCCACATCGCCATGGCGCTTGTCGACGAAGAATACGTTTCCAATTTTGGCGAAGCGTTCAACCGGTATCTCGGCGACGGCGCCCCGGCTTTTGTCGAAAAACGCGGACTGAATCCGCAACAAACGATCCGGCTGATTGAAAATGCGGGCGGCATCGCAGTCCTCGCCCATCCTTACAAATCCAACATTGATTCCTTGATTCCCGACCTTGTCGAAGCGGGGCTTCAGGGCATTGAAATTTATTCTCCGGCGCAAAAAGGCACCGTGGGCAGGCGTTATCGCGAAATTGCGGAACGTTACGGTCTCGTCGGAACGGGCGGCTCCGATTTTCATTCGGAAAGCAGCCCGCACCATCCCAACTGCATGCGGATGCCCTACTCTGTCGTAGAAGAACTCCGCGAACGCCGCGAGAAACTCCGGGCGGAATCTTTTTAATTAGGAATGAGAAATTAGAAATGAGAAATTGGGCTGTGGACGGGAATTTTTTTTGTGGGATTTCACACGAAAGCCTTTTCTGCGGTGAATTGAATTTCGCACGGTTTGGAAGACTAACGTGAACTGTTTTTGTGAAATGGAAAGCGTCAACGCGGAATTGGAGCTTGACATGGGAATGAATAGCCGGAAATCGCCGTACGAGACCACCGTTCAAAACAGCTTCGCGAAATAAAGAAGTTATTTTCAAATACAAAATCACGATTTTATACACTTCGCGCCAAAAATTTCAACACGCATTCAGAAAGCAAATATCACAAATTTTATCACATTACAGAACAAAACGATTTAATTTCAAACCGCTTTTTTGAAAATTACCAAAGGAAAAACATTCCTTTTCTCGCCATTTTGTCACAAATGCGTCTTGAATTTGTTTGTATTTGGTAAAACAGCCGTTAGTCATCAACAAGGAAGTTCCTATGAAGAAACGCCTTTTCCATGCACTTCTGTTACTGACAGGTTTCTCCACATCATTTTTTGCCTGCAGCGACGACAGCAGTTCCAAATCAAGCGGTGAAGAAGTTTACGCGACTTTTGATGACTTGCCCCATTGCGGAAAATCACGCCGCGGCGACACCGTTTACGTCGAAAGCGAAAGCGTCCGTTACACCTGTACGGAAGACGGCTGGATTATCGCCGATGACGGAGAAGGTTCCTCCGCAAGTTCAGAAGACACGACCAAAGTCGAAACGGTTCCCGTTGATTCGGCGACCGTTTTGGGGTTTGCGCAAAAAGGTCCGTTTGTCGACGGTTCCACGGTGACAATCACCGGAGTCGACAGCTTGCTCGAATCGACAAAGGAAAAGTTCTCCGGCAAAGTTTCGGGCGACAGCGGCGCTTACAGCGTTTCCGGCGTGACCCTTCAAAATCAATACGCCCTGGTGACGGCGAACGGATTTTTCTTTAACGGAGTCAGCGGCAAAAAAACGACCGGTTCAAAAACCAAGCTGTCCGCCTTGGCCGACTTGACGGACACCTCCGCTGCGGGGAACGCCAAAGTCAACGTGAACATATTTTCCCAACTGGAATACGCGCGCGTCGTCAATCTCGTGACTGGCGAAAAATACAACGTTCCCGCAGCCAAACGCCGCGCGACAAAAGAACTGCTCGCCGCATTTGGGCGCGGCTATCCGGACAGCGTTTCTGCAGAAAGCAGCCTCGTGGCAACAGCCACGTCCCTGCAAGACACGGGCTACGTGGGAGCCTCCCTGTATGCGGCGGGCATCATGATGGTCGCCGATTTGAATCCGGCGAAAATTTCATCGCGGATAAACAACGTCTCCAAAGACTTTGCCGAAGACGGCCTTTTCAACGATTCGAACGTTCGGACTTCAATCGCGGATTACCTTTCATCGGCGGATTCTGCGGACAATTATGCAAGCATCCGGAAAAACGTCTAGGCGTGGAAGCAGGCCTCTCCCGTTCCCGACTTCGAAAGCATCTTGCGCGCATTCTGGACTTCTGAATTCGGCCTCCCGGAATGTACGGATTCCCTCGAAACCCACATTGAAAAGAACAAGAACAAAAACAGCGCAAGCCATGACGACGGTTTCGCCTGCACAAGCTGGCGCTGGCACCGCGTCTCGGCTCTGGATGCCGCCCTGGGACTTTGTACCGGCAGCAAGGAAGGCTCTTTCGCCAAATTGGATTCCGCCAAAGAATATTACACGTGCGCGATGGGCGTTTGGCAAGAAATCTCCGAAACGGCTTACAACTTGAAGGAATGTACGTTTGACCGCGAAGGCGAATACGTGTCCGAAGGCGGAGAATATTTTGCCTGCGTTGCAAGGCAGTGGAAAGAAATCGATTCCGTCTCTTATGAATTGAAAATTTGCACACACGACCGTTACGGCGAATACGCCAAGACAAAAAAAGGATTTTATCGCTGCATCAACTCTGTCTGGGAAGAAATCACCGAAGTGGATTACACCCTGAAAACATGTTCTTCGGAAAATGCCGGAGAAAAGGCGACAGTCGAAGACGACTATTACCTTTGCCGCGAAGGCGCCTGGGAAAAAATTGACGCCGTCTCTTACGAACTGGGGCTTTGCGAAGAATCTATCGAAGGGACATTGGACGAAACCAAAGCCTATGAACGCTACGTCTGCGACAAATCCGAAGATTCCTGGGCATGGCGGAAACTGACCGAATCCGAAGCGGAATTCGGCATTTGCACACAGGCGAAAGAAGGTTTGGCCAAAGAATCTTCGAGTGGCGATTTTGTCGCCTGCAGCGGCAGAAAATGGATTGAAGCGGACGAAACTTCTGCCAATTTAGGAGCCCTTTGCCAAGAAACCTTGGAAAATGAAGTCCGTTGGTACGGAGCCTCCGTTTCCTTTGACGACACCGAAGGAGTCCTCGAAGACCCGTCACAGGCTTATTACTTTGAACAGAACGTGTTCCCCGCCAAAGACGCCAAATTCTTCGAATGCCACAACGGCAAATGGGAAACCTCGACCGGAATCCGTTGGCTTTACGGAGCAAATTGCGCAGAAAACATCATGAACTCTTATGTTTCCGCAGAATACGACGAACAAATTGGGCTGCATTTCAATTATTCCGATTCGTCATTCGCCACCGTTTTTACTTATGCTATAATCAAAACAGGTACACTGGCAACTTTTGGATATGACCTTTTGACGAACTCCGAAGGCGATACCTTGCTCTATGCGATTTGTAAAAACAAGGATTGGGAAAAAATTTCTCAAGGCGATTACGAACAGCAAGAAGTGTGTTCAGAAAGCAATCTCGGCAAACAAAGCGACGGATACAAATGCACAGCCGATGGCTGGAAAAAACTGACAAAAGCAGAGTTGGATTTGGGCGAATGCACTAGCTATTTGAATGATACCTATCATGCAGGCTACGTATGTGACTACTATGACAATAACGATTGGCGTAGCGCCTCAGCGGAAGAACGGGCGACAGGAATGGTTTGCTCAAGAACAACTGAAGATACTGTTGTAGCCGGTTATGTATGTGCTCATTTTAATGATTACACTTGGCGCACTGCGACAACAGCAGAAAAAGCAACCGGTAAAGTATGCAGAAACATACTTTACGAGTCCATTATCAATAATTACAGTTGTGGCGAGGCCGGCTGGCGCACAGCCTCTGAAGCTGAGTTGGCGACTGGAATGGTTTGCTCAAGAACAAGGAAAGATACTGTTGTAGCCGGTTACGTATGTATTGTTGAAGGAAACCGTTACACTTGGCGCAATGCGACAACAGCAGAAACTGCGACCGGCGAATTATGCGGTAAAAACAACCTCCAAAAAAACGGGTTTTCTCTACAGTCTCACGGTTATGTCTGTACCGAATCGGGTTGGCGACGGGCAACCACTCTTGAAAAACAATTAGGAAAAGTCTGTACAGGCTCTGGCTATTATAAAGAAAAGATCATCATCAACAGCGATACAATGTATCTCTGCAGAAATGACACAGGACTCCCCGAAGGATGGATTCGCTTCGCAACAGGCGATGTCTTTACCGAAGAAAATGGTAACTCGTTCAAAGGAATTTTAGTAGGTGAAAATATGTGGATGGACAGGAATGTCTCATACGACGCCCCCAAATGTTACAACGACCAGGATTCCAATTGCGTCAAATACGGCGGTCTTTATCCAAAATCTGTTACTGACAATTCTTCACACTACTGTCCTAGTGGCTGGAGCATACCAATTGACGACCAAATTGAAGAACTGCAGAAGTCAGATAAACGCGTTCCAATACCCTTAACAGGATATTGTAAAATCGAATCCTGGACAGATTCGGGAGATCCCAAGAAGTGGTCTTGTTTCAAAAAAGGAGAACAGGCGTCATTTTGGCTGCGTCCCCATAATAAAGACGATGATCTAATAAATTTGCTAGAAATTAACAACTCATCTTGGATATTCAAAGAATCAGAAGTGGATTCAAAAGGCAAGTACGAAAAAGACGTACGTTACCGAGCTCTTCGTTGTTACATCTAACCTCAAAATTTTATCAATCACCCTGAAATCAAAGGATCATTCATGAAGTTAAGAACATTGTTCGGATTCTGGGCTCTGGGCTTGGGTGCTGCATTCGCCGATAATGCCGCACCGACAGCCAACGCGGAACCGGCAAAGGCCGCAAAAACGGCAGTCGAAAAGCCAGTGTCCCAAGCGAATGCCGCCGCGGACGCGAACAAAAACATCCCGGAGGCAGCAGGCGGCAACTCCCCCGCTCACCCGAATTTCAACGTGCTCCACGGTTCCGCTTACAACACCGTTTTGAACGAAGCCGCCGCGGCAAACGTCGACGGTCTCCGTCCGGACCAGTATTACGGAAAAAAATTCCTTTATATTGAACCCGCCGGGGAACGCGGCGTCATTTCGCTCGGTTCCCTCTTTGCCGCACTCGACATTTCCGGGGATTTGGGCCGCATGACTCTCGGCTATGCGACAAACGGTTTCGGTATCGCGTTGCACGCCGCTCTCGGGCAATTCCATGCGTCAAACGACGACGGCGAACAGCACAAAACCGAAGCCGGCGACGATTTGGGGCTTGCCATTTCCAAAGTCCTCGGCAAATACGCCGTTTCGGCAAAGGTGGACTGGAACACATACGCGGAAGAAACCGGCATCGATCCGGAATACGGAAAATCTTCCACGGAAAATTTCCGCGACCTGAACGTGAACGTGGGCATCACCAATTCACCTAGCGCGGGCAAAGTTTCGTGGACATTCTCCCTTGGATTCTTGCGCCACGAAAACAACACGGAATCCGCCGGCGAAAGCTTTGACGAAAACGGCGATTCCTACGTGCAGATCACGCCGGCATTCAACATCGGCGCCCTGGGGCTCGAAAATAAACACGCCCGGGTCTTTGTCGGGCTCAACAGCTCCGTTCCCATCGTCCTTTTCGATGAATACGCAGACAACGTCGACGGTGAAACCGAGGTGAACGCCTCACTCTCCGAATACGGACTTTCCCTTTCGCCGAACATTTTGGGCGAAGTCTTTTTGCGCGACGACATTCTGATTTTCGGCGAAGCTTCTTACGATTGGCTCGCTTTCGGCTTTGGAAGTGGCACAGATGAAAACGGCGAAGATTACAGCGTCATCCAAAGCAAGATGAACAAGGTCAACGCGACAATGGGATTCCGTTACCAGCTCAAGGACTTCTTTGCCGCCGAATTCGCCTTTGGCGATTCTTTCTTCACCGACACAAAATCCATTTTCAACGGCGAAGGGACCTTTGTTTCTTTCGGCGCGTTCCTCTATTTCTAACCGGAGTGCAACATGAAAAAAATGACTCTGATCCTTTTCGCCATTTCAACGCTCCTTTTGATGGCATGTTCTAGCGACAGCGGTTCTGGAAATCCGCTCAATTCCGGAGAAGGCATTATTTCTGTTCCGGTCGATGTCGAACAAACCAACCCCTCGGCGGAATAATTCGGGAGAAACTGAAAATGAAAAAGAAACTGTTATTTGGTTTTTCGGCAGCCCTTTTGGCCGCCTGCAGCGTCACCGACACGGACGAAGGAAAGTCGGAAGTTCTCCGGTTCGAAGATTTGCCCCGCTGCTCCACCGAAGCGGACGTATCCGGCGCAAATTATCTGGGGACAAAGCTTTACGTTGAAGACGACGACGCCTATTACCTCTGCACCAAAGACGGCTGGACCCTTTCGGACTCGCTCCCCGTCGAAAACAACACGGGCTCTTCGGATTACGTCATCGACAGTGCGACCGTGACCGGAAAAGCAGCGCCGGGCGGCGCGTTTGAATTCGGCTCCCCGGTTCTTTTGAAAGAACTGAAGCTCGATGCGAAGAAAAAAGAACTCCTGGCGACGGGCGTCTCTTTCACGGATGAAATTTCTTCGTCAAAAGGCGACTTCGTGATTTCGAACGTGAGCCTGAACAACAACTACGCGCTCATCGAAGTGACCGGACTTTATTACGACATGAAGACGGGAAACATTTCGGAAGACAGCTTGACGTTACGCGCTTTGGTCAATTTGAAAGACGCGGATTCCATCGTCGTCAACGTGCTCACCCACATTGAATTCGCCCGCATTCAAAAACTGGTTTCCAAGGGATATTCCGTGGAAGCGGCGAGAATTCAAGCCGAAAAGGAAATTTTCACGGCTTTGGGATTCGGTGGAACCGTTGAAGATGCCGATGCGGCGATTCTCGCCCTGTCCATCCTTCTCCGCAACACAGAAGACGAACGTTCTTTCGCCGATGCCCTCGAAGCGTTCGGCAAATCAATTGCCGAAAATGGCGTTTGGGACGATTCCGAAGCGATGACCCTTTTTGGCGATTTTGCCTACAAATTGGAAACGCTCAAATTCCGTGATGAAGAATCGGAAAACGTGAATTTGCGCAGCTCCGATTACCGCAAGCATTTGGAATCTTTCGGCGTTGGAAACGTGCCGGACTTCGAATCTTACCTGACGAAGTTCTGGAATTTCGCCTATGGACTTGGTGATTGCGGGGCGGCAAGGCAACACGTCGTTTTGCAAAACCGGAACGAAAACAGCGACAGCGCAAGCGCTTACTTCACCTGTGAAAGCAATGTTTGGCGCACGGCCAGCGACTTTGAACGGGACACGGTGAACTTGGGAGACTCCCGCGATGGCGAACTGAAAGAAGGCAACGTCCGCGATTCCATCACATACGCTTACGATTCGACGGGAACCGGTGTGGGAACGCCCACGCGTTGGGTCGAAGCCGATTCCATCGTTCTCGTCATCGGGGAATCTTGCACCGACGACGAAGAAGGAACAAAAGGAAAATTCCTGAAGACCAAAGACGAAGACGAAAAGACCAATTATTACGCCTGCATGCGCCGTCAATGGACAAGCATCGACAAATACACGTTTGAAATCGGCTACCTGTGCGAAGAATCCCTCTCGGGTACAGTCGAAAAGGCCACCGTTGACGAAACGACCACTTATTGGCGTTGCGCGGAAACAGCAGAAGTCTGGAACTGGAAAAACATCACCAAAGCGGAATACAATACGAACGGCAAAGACTGCAACCCTTCAAAATTGCTCAAGGTGGGCGAAACCGTTTACGTTTGCTCCGCAAAGGCCAAAGACAACGAAGAAAAACTGGACAAATGGCGCGAAGCCACCGAGCTGGAAATTTCGCTGGATGCAACTTGTACACAATACAATGCAAACGAAGTTGTCAAGGACGGTTCGAAGTATTACCGTTGCACCGATCCGTATAAAATCGGATATGCCTGGAATGCAGCAACCGAAGCGGATTGGAAAACGAAAGATAAGACTTGCGGCATCAATGAAATGTCTTCATTCACCACCGTCGAAAAGAACGATTACGTCTGCACGGATTCCATCAACGTGAGCTGGCGTTTGGCGACGGAAAACGAAAAGGTCATCGGAAAAGTGTGCTCCGCAAGCAATATCGGTTCCGAACTTTCAAATGGTACTGATAACTATCAATGCGGATGCCCGGATTACAAGAACGCCATCCTAGGCTCTTCTGAAATTTATTATCCGGCCATTACCGACTTGGCGACTTGCGAAGCCCAATACCTTTCGTTGGATTGGTTGAAAAAAGCGCCTTGACGAGCCGGAAGCGTAACGCTTTCAGTTCTGTCAAAAACAGCAAATCCCGTCTCTGAGGCGGGATTTTTCTGTGTACAAACTATTGTAATTAGAAATTAGAAGTTAGGAATTAGAAATGTGAAATGTGGAGTTAGAAATGAGGAGTTGAGCTGTGACGCGAGAACTTTTTTGATGGGGTTCACACGAAAGCCTTTTCTGTTGCGGTGTTGATGTTCGCACGGTTTAGACGGTGCAGAGGAGCCGTTTTCGCGGAATGGGATCGTTGATTCGGAAAGGCCGATTCCACAATTGAATCGATATCATTTGAAATAGGCTTTATTATTTGGGCGGCTCCGCATCCATTGGGAGGCAACGGACTCCCCCGCGTTCATGACATTTCAAAATAATGTTTGGGAATTCAAAACAGACATAAAAAGTAAAAATTTCTATTATTTCATAACAATCATGATTCTGAAAATATTTGTTTGCCTCGTGTTGCTTTCAGCTTCATCTTTTGCGAAAAATTTGGATTTTTCTTTTTCGGAGTGGAATTTCGCAACCTATGATGGGGCCCTGGCTTCTTTTGATAATGGAAACGTCCATGTCGTCAATGGGGGCTCGGATTATTGGCATGTTCAACTAACCCGCAAAAACATTGAATTATTGAACGGAAAAACGTATGAACTCCGTTTGTTCCTTCAAGGCATCGGTGTTCGCCGATATGTAGAAATTCGCATAGGGCGTTTAAACACCATTGTCCACGAAATCGGCCATTCCTTTGGTTTGACGGATTTGTATATGGATCCCGCGGATCCTTCCATCGCACCGGATAGGTATTGGTATTTTGCTTTTGACGAAGGAAACATCATGGCCGCAAGCATTCCATCCGGAGAACGCCTCCGATACCGTCCCCTATTTGTCGTCAACACGGGAACAAATGACAGAATTCCCATTGGGGACGGATGGTTTGCTACGGAAAACCAATGGGATTGCGTCCGTTCAAACGGCAAGTGTTTCAAACGGTAGGTTGTTTATGAAAAAAAATCATCCGACTCTCTTTTATTTTCGCGGTTGCGGTTCTCGCCTTCGCCACGAGCGATTCCCTGTACGAAATCAACGGAGCCGTTTTCAACGCGCGCAACAAAACGAACGGCCCCAAGGCTTTGGTCAAAGTCAAAAGACACAAAGCCAAAATAAAACCCACCTCGGCAAATATTCCCGTGCAGGACTCGTTCCTGGTGTCGTTAAAAGCGGGAGCCGAACAGTGGTTCGAAATGGAAAAGAATACCCATTACTCCCTTTGCATCGAAGGCTACCGAAGCGGCATTTGGAAAACGAAGGATTTTTCGTATCAAAGGACGTCGGATTCCTGTATCCAGATAAATTCCGGCAACTATGTGAAATCCGGGAAAATACAATACGCCACCAAAATGGGAAACGGCTACACCTTCCACATTTTGGTCGGGATGAAATACATTGACCTCCGCGGGAAAGAACATCTGCTTGGAGAAAAGGATAACTCCAGACTTGCCGTGCCTTTGGTAAGTTTTCCGGGAAGAATATACTACGATTCCCTGCGATACGAAGAGATGGACGAAGTGCTTGCCGTGGACAAATACAAGGTGACGGAATGCGAATTTGTGCAGACGTTATGGGACTCGATACCGTCCCAACTGGGGCGTGAACCCTATGAAATCCACCCCTACAGGGATAACCAACTGTTTTGGATTAACAAGAAAAAATCCATGATAAAGGGAGGCTATTGTGACGCCCACGACTCGGCTGCCATCCGAATATATCCTTACCATGGTTTTTTATATGCGAATTTGCGTAGTCTGAGGGACAACCTGAAACCGGTTTACCGCTTTGAAACTTGCGATGATTCCTACTGCCCGAACAGGACTTATTTCAAAACGGCGGGAGGCTTTGAGGAATTCGCGCCTTCATTTGACGGAAAAAGCGGGCAAGCTATTTTGGTCCACATCGACGTGAATGCCGACGGATACCGTTTGCCCACCCAAGACGAATGGATGGCACTCGCCCGCGCCGGGGGGCATTTGATCACATCTCCTTTTGAATCGGATTCCTCCTTTGCCGCGCAATATGCCTGGTTTGGAGTTATCGATCCGGAAGACCCCTATGCCAAAATGAGCATGGACGATCCTTCTGAACGGGGCTGGTTAGAAAGTTCTTGTGGTGAACGCCTGCAAAAGTCCCGTCCCGTGGGCATGTTGAAACCCAACGATTTCGGGCTGTACGACATGTTTGGACTTGTCTGCGAAAATGTTCGGGCGCAAAGGACGTTGGGAAGGAAGTCGGCCATTTATTGCAAGGGCGGTTTTTTAACCGATTCTCTAAAGGCGTTGCGGTTCGGTTCTTATTGCTCCAACGAACACGGCACGGCTCTGAAGGTATTTCAAGGACTTCGCCTGGTTCGAAAGATAAAATAGGACTCCGCTGAAAAAATAAAGAAAGGATTTAACAAAAGTCTCTTCAGTAAATCAGTCGCATTTCGTCGCAATAAAGCGTAGCGCCAACACTTCCTTTGTACAGATTTCCAAGCGCACTGGAAGCCATCACCACTCGGATGTGGGTCACATCAAACTCTTCGGGAGAATCCGTTTCTACCAGATGATTGTCAATCCCCGCGCTATTTTTCAGCGATGCCGTAAAAACGCTTGAATTATAAATAGGCGAATTTGAATGAGGCTTTCCATATTTGAATTTTAAACGAATCGTTTTATACCCCGCGCGGGTCGCATCCCGAATGTTCACCACATCCGGATCTTCCGTTGAATTGACTGTCTTATCCCGGTACCAGGCGCTGGCCACCAGCGTATTGACATCGCTCGACGTCCGATATTGATTTTTCCCTTCGTTTGATGTACGGCTCCGATTTTCAAGCAACACATAAAGATCGCAGGAATCACCCAAGCCTTCGTATTTCACATCAAATTCCACATATTGCGGACGACCGTAAAAAGGCCTGCCGAAATCAATCAGCTCGTTGCCATCGTCATATTTGGTCATATTCAACGTGCTCACATTGTTCGGATTGAAATAAGCGACCAGCATATTTCCACTGGCAAACCGCCCGACGCCTAAAATTTTCGCATCCTTGGATTCCATTTTGACAACCGTTTCACCCGCGTCGCTCACCGTCAACGTCTTTGTCGCAGAAATGGCGGAATTGTTTCCGTTGTCCCAATAGTCCACGTCATTCCGATTGTCAAAAGCGTCTTTTGTCCACGTGTTGAAATCGCTGTTCGGATAGGCGTAGCCGGCTTGCAGGCGGTACGTTTCGCTTTCTCCGACGTCATTGACTACAGAAACTTCCTTTGCCCGCGAAAAGTCGTAAGACTCCCCTTCTTTCAATCCTTCTATCTGTGCGCCATCCGAAAGGGATATTCCTTGCACTTTCAAATGCCGCAAATCCAAATCCGTCCGGTAATCCATTTCAAAAAAGATTTCCCCATTCAACGAATCCACGCGTCCTTCGATATTTCCTGTTCCAATGGAAATTCCACGGATTCTTGGAGCGGTAAATTCCACCGATGCAGAAAGAGTCCATTCTACAGAAGAGCCGTCTTCCGCGAAAATCGTCAAACGCTTTGGTGTGCGCAAATCCAACGGCGAAGTCAAATCGTGATGGGCCGATGCCGAAATTTCAACAGAGACAAGAGCCTTTGCCGCAGCCGTTGAAGATTTCAGGTGCAAGACGACCGTTTTGTTCGCGGAATCCACCGTCGCCGGAGAAACTTCCCCCTCTGCCGAAATTGAAAGCAATTCCTTGTCCGCCAACGCTTTTTCATTTTCATCGGCAATTTCCAAAATCAACGTCCAAAGACGGACGCTGCCGTCTTCCGCCGTAACGGAAAAATTTTGAACCGCCGCCCAAACATCCACAGAATCCGGGACCGGAGAAACTTTCGCCCTTTCTGAAATTCGATATGATTCCAACACCGCAGAATCCAACGAAGAGCCATAGATGAGTTTAATTGCAATCGTATCTCCAAAACGATTTTCTTTCAGCTGATTTTTGAAGACCAGATTCAATTCCGCCAAAGAACTTTTGACCGCTTCCGAAGAGGAACTTTCCGCCGATGAAGATGAGACTGCGATTTCTGAAGACGAAGAGGGCAAATCCGCATTCTGCAATTGAAACGAAATTTGCCAAACGGCAACCTTGCCGCTTTCCGAAACAACGGCGACGTAAATTTTACGGCTTTCCGGAACGCGCAACTTCTTCCCGATTTTCAGCGATTTTGAGGCATAGGCGACCGCATTCGCGAGAGAATCCCATGCCGAAGAATCTTGCGGAAATTCCCGTACAACGCTTTCCACCAAATGGATGGACGCGAGATTGCTCATGTCCACTTCCGAAATGGTCAGGGAATCCCAAAAAGTCAAAGAATCCGGCGCCTCGGCGAGCGTGACCAAAATTTTCCGTTCCGAAGCGTAAACCGACGGATTTGAAACTTCTTCCGCAAAATGGATTTCGTTCAAGTTCCCGTAATCCGAAGCGTCAAACGTATCGTAATCCGCCGTGCAGGCCCCCAAAAGGAAGCAAGCAATCAACGCAAGAAACGGTTTCATTTTTCATCTCCATAAAGCATCTGAAAATTTTCAATCGTCAAAGCGGCATTGTGCGCTCCCCGATAATTCTTTTCCGGATGGCTGAGGACAGAGCTTCCGCCGGCGACAACGTGCGCAAAAGCGGACGACGCAAAAACGATGCGGACAGAGGCGATGTCTTCACCCCCTGTTCCAAGGACAAGTCCGGAAGTTCCCGCAAAACCCGATGTCAAAAGTCCAGCGTCGCTCCCATAAGAAATCGCCACGACCGTATCTGCCGAAGACGTATTCGCGTTGACTACCAAAGTTCCCGTCGCGACAACTTCATTTTTATCGCCGAGGAGCATCGCGTAAACAAGTCCCTTTTGAGGATAATCCGCATTTTCATTTTCTTCGTGCGCATAAGAATAGCGGATGGAAAACGCCGAAGGCCTTGACGAATAAGGCTTTCCAAAATTCATGTCGAGTGAAATATCCGACGCATCCGTCGAGGGTGTTCCCCCGGAATAATCTCTGACATAAATGGAACGCGCGTCGGTTCCCGCGTAAGTCCCCGAAAAATAAATTCCGGTCGCCAGTTTTTTTCCGCCCGTAATTCCCGTCCAAGCGCATTCGACGATTTCCGATCGGACGACAAGGGAATTTTCCGTCCAAGTCGCGTTCCGCGTAGAAGAAAACTTGTATGTAGTCCCCACGACAGATGCCGAGCCTTCTTTTTCCATCGCCCCGGCAGTCGTCGCCCAAAAGGACGTGTCCGAAAAGGGCGGCAAGATTTCACCCGCGACAACCCGGTAAGCCGAAAGAACGGTATCTTCGGAAAGAAAATCCATTTCGACAAAACGGCGCAGGTCGAACGCCGAATCCAATGGGTATAGGCGGATTGCGGAAAGATTTTCTCCATAGGGAAGAAAAACCCGGACTTCTTTTCCCACAACCGAAATGGCGTTTTCCACGGTATCCGCACCCAAAAGCAATTTCAAATCCGAAAGGAATATCCCCAGCGAAGAAGATGAACTTTCTTCCACTCCGGCAGAAACCGCTTCCCCAGATTCCGATGAAGAAGAAAATCCTTTCGCCGAAGAACTGGACTCCGCAGACGAAGAAGTCGCAAGCGTTGCGGAACTGGAAGATTTTTCAAACGAAGAAGAACTTTGACTTTCCGACGATGGATGTTCTTTCGCCGAAGAGCTGCTTTTCGGATTTTCCCAAAGAACGCGCCAAATGGAAACGATTCGGAATTTTTCATCCAAAAGAACAATTGCAAACGCCGTTTTCCCATGGATGGAAACCGTCGTTCCCGGCAAAAGCTCGCGTCCGAGTTCAGGCGAATAAGGATCCGCGTCTGCCGCCAGATAAAGCGAATGACCGGGGGGAATTTCAAAAGAATCCAGGGTGACGGAATCCAGAAGTCCACCATCCGGAGCGATGTGAATTTCCCGCAAGCTGTCACTCCAAGATTCCACGTTCCAACCTTTGAACGAAAGCGAAAATTCCGAAGCGATTTCCACCGCAGAAGATTCTTTTCCACAAGCGCAAATCACGCTCAAGAAGAATGCCGAAAGAATCACGAAAAAAAACTTCACCACGGCGCGCCCTTAAAAAAAGTAAACCAACGAAAAATTCAAAGCCAGCAAATTGATGGTGAAATTGACCAAATTGTAAGTCACTTCCGTCCGCGACTCTCCGTTTTCTTCAATATCCATAATGGAAGAGCTCAGCCCCAATAAGCCGACGGAGGTTTCAAACGCGAGCCTGTCGAGCACCATGATGCAAAGGCCCGGGTTGATGCCGAATTCAAAGTTCCAGCTGCGATTCCGCGTTTTATCCATGTCTTCCCCATCATCCGTTTGGGAAATTCCATAAGAATACTCTACCGAAAGGGAGGTTTCATTGAAAAAATAAACCGTTCTGGAATCGAGGACTTTCAAATAATTTTTGAGAAAGGGTTGGACAAAAAATCCGTTGCTCAGATATTTCCGATGCTCCGCGACATCCGCCAAATCTTCGAGAATGGAAAAATCGATATCGAGATTTGTCCTGGAATATCCCGCCCGCGCGCCGATGGCGACAGCATCTTTGACAAAGTAACCGCCAAAAGCCTTGACCGTAAACGTGTAACCCGACGCTTCATAAATATCGCCAAAGACAACGTCCAGCGTTCCATCGTCCGTATTTCCTTGCAAAAGGAAAAGCGTCGCTCCAGCCAAAAAATTTCCCCGCCGAATGGCTTCGCCTTCCCCAACAGGATAAAGCCCAGCCAAAAGGCCGCCATCTTTTGGGGAAACTTGAAGCGAGTCCGTTCCCGCAAAAACAGGAGAAATCAAAAGCAACAGGATGGGAAGAACGGATAAAAACTTCATAGCGTAAAAATAAAAAGTCTAATTCCATTCCCGGGGGCAAGAGCTTTCATTTGGCGGATTTTATAATGCGCAATTTGGAATGAGGAGTTAGAAATTAGAAATTAGAAATGAGGAATTGGTGATGTGGACGGGAAACTCTTCTTGTGTGGGGTTTTGCACGGAGGCGGATTCGGGAGGCTTCCCGACAAAAGCCATTCTGTGCGCAGAATTCAGCGTTAAAACGGTGTCGGCGACTTTTTGAAAAAACTTGGAATTTATTTAACTTCACACAAAAAAGGCACTCTAACGAGTGCCTTTGCGAACGAAAACTTTCGCTTACTTGTAAAGCGGACGCTTTTTGCAAAGCGCAACGATTTCTTCGCGGATTTTCGCAAGAGCTTCATCGTCGTTTTTCGCCTGAATCGCCCGGTCGATAATCCTCGCCACTTCGCGGGAATCTTCTTCGTCAAATCCCCGTGTCGTAATCGCGGCGGTTCCCAGACGAACGCCCGATGGATCAAAGGGCTTGCGCGTGTCAAACGGAATCGTCGAACGGCTAGAAGAAATGCCGACTTTTTCCATCGCCTCTTCCGCTTCTTTGCCAGAAACGCCCTTTGAAGTCATATCGACGACCATCAAATGGTTGTCCGTGCCGTCCGTGATTATCTTGTAGCCAAGCTTCATCAGTTCCGCAGCCATCGCCTTCGCGTTCAAGATGACGTTCTTCGCATAAGTCTGGAATTCCGGTTTCAACGCTTCGCCAAAAGCAACCGCTTTCGCCGCGTTGATGTGGTCGTGCGGACCGCCCTGCATTCCCGGGAAAACGCCCTTGTCGATTTCCTTCGCCAGGGAAACTTCTTTGAGTTCTCCCTTGACCATTTTCTTTATCATCTTGTCTTTGCACATGATGATGGCCGAACGCGGTCCACGAAGAGTCTTGTGAGTCGTCGTCGTCACCACGTCGAAATACGGGACAGGGCTTTCGATTTGCTTACCGGCAATCAAACCGGCGATGTGGGCGATGTCCGCCATCGTGTATGCGCCGACTTCGTCCGCAATTTCCTTAAAGCGCTTCCAATCGAGATTCCGGCTGTAGGCGGAAAATCCCGCAAGGATCAACTTCGGCTTTTCGCGGAGGGCGATTTCACGGACCTTGTCCATATCGACACGGCCCGTTTCCTTGTCAACTTCGTACTGGACAAAGTTGTAAAGCATTCCGGAGAAATTCACCGGATGACCGTGAGAAAGATGTCCACCGTGATCGAGCTTGAGACCCAGAACCTTGTCACCCGGTTTGAGGAGGGCGAAATAAACAGCCGCATTCGCCGGAGAGCCGGAAAGGGGCTGGACGTTCACATGTTCGCAACCAAAAAGCTGCTTGCAGCGATCAATCGCCAGCTGCTCGATTTTGTCGATGACCTGGTTTCCACCATAGTAACGCTTGCCGACATAGCCTTCGCTGTACTTGTTGGTGAGGACAGAACCCATCGCCTCCATCACCGCCTTGGAAACGTAGTTTTCGGAAGCGATCAGTTCGATTCCATATTCCTGGCGTTCCGCCTCTTCCTGGATGAGGTCGTAAATCGCCGGATCTTCTTGCTTCAATGTCATCATGGTTGAGAACTCCTTGAAAAGGTTTTCCAAATGTAACAAAATTCCTAATCTTTGTAAAAATCCCGTTCGGCAAAACGTTGCGCCATTCTCGCGAATTCGAAAATTTCGTGCAACCTTTTTCCGCAGAAAGGCATCTTAAAGGAAAATGGACGAAAAAAAGCTCATACGTCAACTTCGGAAAGGCGATACAAACGCTCTCAAAGAAGTTTGGAACAGAAACAGCGAACGCATTTTGAACCTGGCGTTTCGAATGCTTCTCGACCGCGACAAAGCGGAAGACATCCTGATGGACGTATTCGTCTCTCTCCCCGAAGCGATTCAAACCTTTCGGGGAGAATCCGCCCTTTCAACATGGCTCTACACGCTGACCAAAAACGCTTGCCTGATGAAGCTCCGCAGCGACAAAGTCCATTTTAAAATCGAAAAAGAACGCCATTTCGAAATCGAAGAACGCGCCATCGGGAATTTTGGAAAAACAGACGACTCGTTCAACCGCGAAGCTCTGCAATACGGGCTTTCCATCCTCACACCGGAATTGCGCGGGCTGCTTTGGCTGAAAGATGCCGAAGGCGTCGATCTCAAAACGCTTTCCGAAATGTACAACGCCCCGGAAGGAACGCTCAAAGCGCGCCTTTCGCGTTCCCGCGCTCAAGTTCGACAGGTTTTAGAAAAGGAGGTCCTCCATGGATAAAATCGACTTTTCGGCATCCACCGTGCTCAAGCCCCGAAGCGATTCCTGGGAAAAGGTGCTATCCCGGATTGAATCCCGGAAAAAATGCATCCTCTTCAAGAAGCTTTCTTCCGCCGCCGTCGCCGCCAGCGTCCTGCTTGTCGCCGGATCATTCTTTTTGGGCTTTCACGCGGCAAAGAACGAATTTCCGATGGAGCTTTCCGCAGAAATTTCCATTGAAACAATTTCGTGGTACGCGGACCTCGGTTCCGGCGAATCAGTCAGTTCCTTCGCCACCGCCATCGACAATTACTACCCCGCAGGAGATTAGTTATGAAAAACGCCACCATCCTCTGGATCTGCGCCGTCGTCTTGTCCGCCGCAGCCGGATTCTTCGCCAGCTCCGCGATTTTCGGCCATGGAAATCGTCCGTCCCCAGAACTTGACGCGCCGCAGTTCGAACGTTCCGCGGACTTCCGCCTCGAAAAAAAGCCGCACCCGGCAAAATTCAAAGAAAAGATGGACAGCGCACTGGGACTTTCCAAAGAGCAAATCGCCAAATTGGATTCCAACGGAAAAGCCCGCGATTCCCTCCGGCGCGAAATGCGGAAAAAAATCCGGATTGCAGAAAAACGCCTGCACGATCTTTTGGACTCCACCCCGTTCAACGACGCGGACATCCAATCCGTCCGGGCAGAACTCCTCCTGTTGAACGAAAAACGCCTGGACCAGCGCATTGCGGACATCAAGTTTTTCAAAAGCGTCCTCACAAAAGAACAAAGCCAAAAACTCAAGACGCTTTCTCCGAAAAAATTTCCGGAAAAGCCCAGACCGGATGCTCCCAACGCGCCAAAAGAAGGATCCTTTTCCAATCGTGACGCCAATCACACGATGAATCCGGCGCACCAAAAATAAGGTTTTAATATAGATTTCCCCCTTTCCAAACGAGGCGAAAATTCTATATTGCTCTATGTAATTGATTTCCTCCATACCCCAAACAAGCGTAGGTCTCTTCGGAGACCTACGTTTGTTTTAAACCTCTTCGACAACCGCCATCGCTTCGCGAATGAGCTTCGGACCGTCGGTCGCGCCGGGAGTCCTTTCCGAAAGAATCCGGCGGAAATTTTTGCCTCCGGGCATTCCCGCAAAAAGGCCCAGCAGGTGCTTGACCAGAATGGAAAGCGGACAGCCTTCACGCATGGCCCTTTCTACATAAGGCAAATACGCGAGGAGCAAATCTTTGCGGGACTTCGGCGATGCGTCTTCTGCGCCAAAAATTTCTGAATCCGCATGGGAAAGAATCCAGGGATTCGCGTAAACGGCGCGCCCCATCATCACCCCGTCCACTTTCTGCAAATGGCCTTTGGCGTTTTCAAGAGTTTTAATGTCGCCGTTGATGGAAATATTCAAATCCGGAAAATCTTCCTTGAGCTTGTAAACCGCACCGTAATCAATGCTTGGCTTTTCGCGGTTTTCTTTGGGCGAATAACCGCGAAGCCTGGCCGTCCGGGCGTGCACGATGAACGCATCCGCTCCCGCGTCGGCAAGAGTACGGATAAAGTCTTCCAAAAACGCCTGGCCGGAAAATTCATCGACACCGATTCGCGTCTTTACCGTGACAGGAATTTTCACGCTGTTTTTCATTGCGGCGACGCACTCGGCGACAAGCTCTTTCCGCTTCATCAGAATCGCCCCAAACGAACCGCTTTGAACCCGCTCCGAGGGGCAACCGCAATTCAAGTTCACCTCGTCAAAGCCCGCATTTTCCACTTTTTTGGCGCATTCCGCGAGCATTTGCGGATCGCTTCCGCCCAATTGCAACGCGACGGGATTTTCTATCGGATGATGCAATAGGAACTGCTCTCCCGAATGGAAAAGGGCGTTCGCCGCTATCATCTCCGTGTAAAGCAAAACGTTCTTGGACAAAAGCCGCAGCAAGTAGCGTTCGTGGCGGTCTGTGAAATCGAGCATCGGCGCAATCGAAAGCCGTCTGTGAAAGTTCAGGGAAAATTTTGACATGGAATGAAATTTAGAAACATCGCCGAAAATCGTCGACAACAAGCGAATTGCGCCACAGATTCTTTTTTATTCATTTCTTTTCGACCTTTTTCCGCAAAATGGCCCCGCAATTTTCTAAATATGGCGCTTATGAATCCCGCAGGCGCAATTATCGTTCAAAGCAATTTGGAAATCCTCGTCGAAGTCCACAACCCACAATACATCGAAGCGAGGGATGCCATTGCCCCGTTCACGGAACTGGTGAAAAGTCCGGAACATCTGCACACTTACCGCATTTCCCATCTTTCGCTGTGGAACGCCGCATCGACAGGCCTTGTCGCCGAAGACGTCCTGGCGAGACTCGAAGAACACAGCAAGTATCCGATTCCAGAAACCGTTGTCACGGAAATCCAGGACTACATGAGCCGCTACGGAATGTTGCGGCTGGTGAAAGACGACAAAGGTCTCTGCCTCGAATCGAGCGATGTCGCCCTTTTCAAAGAAGTTTGCAAATTGCCCAACGTGACACCCTGCATTCTGGAATTCGAAGGGAAGGACAAAGCGTACATTGACCCGAACAAGCGCGGCATCCTCAAAATGTCCCTGACGCTGAACGGCTTCCCCGTCGAAGATATCGCCGGTTATGTTGCCGGAGATCCGCTCCCCATCGAAATGCGCACGACGACACTTTCCGGCAAAAAGCTCGAACTCCGCCACTACCAAAAGGAAGCCGCCGAAATTTTCTACGCGTCCGGCTCCGAAAAAGGCGGTTCGGGCGTCGTCGTTTTGCCCTGCGGTTCGGGAAAAACGGTCATCGGCATGACGACCATGTCGCTGATGAAAACGCGCACGCTCATCCTCACGCCGAATATTTCCGCGGCAAGGCAGTGGATCCGCGAGCTTTTGGACAAAACGACCCTCACCCCGGATCAGGTCAAGGAATACTCGGGCGACGTCAAGGAAATCGGTCCGGTCACCGTCGCCACCTACCAGATACTCACCCAGCGGAAGCGCGTCAAAAAAGGCGAAGAAGAATCCGAAGAGACCAAGGACGACGACAAATCGCTGGTCAACTTTCCCCTGTTCAGCGAGCACAAATGGGGTTTGATGATTTATGACGAAGTCCACCTTCTCCCGGCACCCGTTTTCCGCTTCAGCGCCGAAATGCAAGCAACGCGCCGTCTGGGACTCACCGCGACTCTTGTCCGCGAAGACGGCAAAGAGACCGAAGTGTTCTCCTTGATCGGTCCCAAAAAATTCGACCTTCCTTGGAAAGTTCTCGAATCCCAGGGCTGGATTGCAACAGCCGATTGTTCCGAAGTCCGGGTCACGATGACTCCCGAACTCAAAATGAAATACGCCCTGGCGCAAACCCGCGACAAGATAAACATCGCCAGTACGAATCCGCAAAAAGACGACGTCGTTGAAAAGCTCATCGCCCAATACAACGAGCCCGAAGACCGCATTTTGATTATCGGTCAATACATTGAACAGCTCACGAACCTTTCCCAAAAACTGGGAATCCCGCTCATTACCGGAAAAACGCCGAACAAAGAGCGCGACAAGCTCTACCTGGAATTCCGCAACGGTACCCTCCGCAATCTGATGATTTCCAAAGTCGGCAATTTCGCCATCGACCTTCCCGACGCAAGCATCCTCATCCAGATTTCCGGAACATTCGGCAGCCGCCAAGAAGAAGCCCAGCGCCTCGGACGCGTCTTGCGCCCCAAAGCGGATGGCCGCCCGGCACATTTCTATTCCCTTGTCACCAAAGATTCCAAGGAACAGGAGTTCTCCATGAACCGTCAGCTCTTTTTGACGGAGCAGGGATATGCGTATAAAATCATGCACTATTCCGGCGGAGAAATCATCCAGGCCGGCGCTTAAACGATGAAACTTTCCCAAAAGTTCATCCTAGAACCCCACTTTTTCAAAGTCCTCGCGGGGCTAGCGCTTCCCATCGCGCTGCAGGACCTTGTCAAGTTTTCGCTTTCTTTGGCGGACAACCTGATGGTCGGAAGCATCTCGGAAGCCGCCCTGGGAGCGGTGACGCTGGCCGGTCAACCGTTTTTCATTTTTTCCCTTTTGTCTTTTGGCATCGCCAGCGGCGGCGGCGTTCTCGTTGCGCAATACTACGGCAAACACGATGCGGACAGCGTCCAGAAAATCGTTTCCATCACACTGGCGTTTGGCATTCCGGTATCCATCCTCTTTGGATTAGTGACGACGATTTTCCCGCGAGAGGTCATGCGCGTCTTCACCGATGTTCCCGAATTGGTGGATATCGGCACGGAATATTTGCGCATTCAAGGTTTCGCTTACTTCTTTTACGGATTCAGCAATACGCTCATCATGCTGCTCCGCAGTACGCGCGAAGTCAAAGCCGGCCTCATCGTCAATTTTTCCGCATTCGTCCTGAACGTCATCCTGAACTGGATTTTGATTTTCGGACATTGTGGATTTCCCGCCATGGGAGTCCAGGGGGCGGCTCTGGGAACCGTTATCGCGCGCGCCGTCGAATGCGCCGCCATCATCATTTACGTCCGCTTTGTAGAAAGGCATTTGCATTTCCGTTTCCGGAAACTTTTCCATCTCGACAAAACCCTCCTCGGGGATTTCTTGCGATACAGCATTCCCGTCGCCGTAAACGAAACGGGCTGGTCTGTCGGCGTCGCAGCCCAATCCGTCGTCTTGGGGCATCTGAACGCGACAATAGTCGCTGCGGCCAGCATCGTGGGAACACTTCAGCAAATGGCGCTCGTCTTTATATTCGGAGTCGCCGGAGCCTCGGCCCCCATCATAGGAAACTTGCTCGGCGGCGGAAAGAACCTGGGCGAAGCCAAACGTTACGCGAACACGCTCCTCCTTGCCGGTTTCTTTGTCGGCGCACTGATGGCGGGAGCCCTCTTCCTTTTCAAAAGCCCCATCCTTTCCCTCTATGCGATTCCGGAATCAACCATCGCGCTAGCGCAAACGTTCATCGGCATCCAATGCATCATGATAGTGCTGCAATCCTACACTTCTCCGGCAATCATCGGCATTCTGCGGGCGGGAGGAGATACCGTGTTCACGACAATTCTTGACATTGGAACCCTTTGGGTCTTTTCCATTCCACTGGGATACTTGGCGGGATTTGAATGGGGGCTTTCCTATCCGCTCATCTTCCTGCTCCTCCGTTCCGACGAACTGGTGAAATTCCCCATCCTCATCTGGCGAGTCGAAAGAAAGCGCTGGATTCGCAACGTGACCCGTTAAAGCGCGCCGCACATTTCCCCACGCCGAATAAAGTTATATTTTTCACGTATGGAAAATCCCCGTCAGATAGTCAATCTTTTCTTGAGCACAAAACACAAGCCGGACACTTTGAAAAGTGAACTCTTCCGCGCTGCGGAAGCCGCAGAAGAAATCGGCATGACTTACATGGAAGCCGCTTTCCAATTGGGCGAGCACGCCAAGGACGAGGGCCTTTCCGAAGAAGACTCCGACGCGACAATCCGGCGCGCTTATGCGGCCGACAAGCGTTCCCGCGAACGCGAAAGCGTTCTTCAAGAAGAGTCCAAGCCGGAAAATTCTCCCGCCCACCAGCCCGCAGTCCAAAACGCCCCCCAGGCGGCCTCGCCGGCCATTCTCACGGGTGCAATTTCCCTCGAACAGTTTTTGGCAGTCGGATTGGATGCCCAAGCTCTCGAATTGCTGCAAAACCATCGGATAGATCCCGAAGCGTTGAACATTCCCTGGCCCACTCCGGACTGGCGTTCGGATTTCGCCAAACTGCTGCACGCCCTCTTTCAACCCGAAGAATTCGTCGAATACAAAAAGTCCAACACTCCCGAATCGGTCTCCGTCCAAATTTCCGAGTTTTTGGATCAGCCGGACAACATCAAAAAAATGATGAAGTCTCTCGACGGCCCCGACGGCGCCCTCGTATCCATCAACGCAGTCAAAGGTCCCGAAGAAGACGCCTGCCGTTACCGTTACGCTGTCGTCGACAATCCGAAGATCAGTTTGGCAAAACAGCTGGCTTATTACAAGGCGTTGAATCTCCCCTGCGCGGCTCTCGTCAACACGGGGGCGAATTCCGTCCAGGCGTGGATCAAAATTTCGGCAAAGAACCGCGAAGAATACGATGAACGCGTCGAATACCTTTTTAAAACTCTGGACGGGCAGGGCTTCAAAGTCGATTCCCAGAATGCCGATCCGGCGCGGATGGTGCGGATGCCGGGAGTTCTCCGCAACGGGAAACAGCAATACCTAATAGGCTTGGATCAAGGCGCCAAAACTTTTGAAGACTGGCAAACGTGGGTCGAATTTTGCCTAGACGGAAAACCGCTGATAGAACTGGCGAGCAACAGCGACGATGCGCCCAAAAAAGATGCGCCGCTCATCGATTCCGCATTGCAAGCGGGTGAATTCATGCTCCTTACCGCACCGCAGAAAACCGGAAAATCCTTCGCCCTGATGGACCTCGCCTTTTCCCTTTGCTCGGGAGAAGACTGGCTGGGAATGAATACCCGCAAAACGGACATTCTCTTCGTCAATTTCGAAAGTACGCGTTCCGCGTTTCTCAACCGGCTTTTCACCCTGGCCGCCGCCCGCGGGCAAACGGCATCCATCCCCGAATTCGGATTCTTGAATTTGCGCGGCATCGCCCTTTCGCCCCTCGAAATGGCCCAATACATCGCGAAGCGCGTCAAAGGGGCGAAAACACTCGAAGAGCATGACTACAAGGCCATTTTCATCGATCCCATTTCTGCCGTTTTGCACAATCCCAAGGCCATGCGGAACAACGTTCCCCCCGAACAGTCCCTGCTGCAGATGATTGACACGGTAATCGCCCTCACCGGTTCCGCCGTCATCGCCGCGACAAACCCAAATGAATTTCCGGGACTAGCGGTTCACGCCGATTCCCACATATCGCTTTCTCCCGTTGACGGCTGCCCCAACATTTTCAACATCAAAGGAGAGTTCCGCGACTTTCCCGCCCTATCGTCCCGCGATTGCGTATGGCGTTACCCGCGGTTCCTCGTTTAATCATTATGCAAAAGAAATCTTTGGAAAACCGCGGTTCGTGGAACCGTCAAGCCTCCTCTAAAAAGCAAGAGCCCGGCGCGAACGCAAAACCCCTCGGACCAATTCCCACCGACATTTCCGGAAAACGCGCCTATCTGGAATCCTGGATTCGCGACAACCGGATTCCGGGAAAGCTCCAATCCTGGTATTCCGTGCCCACCAAAGCGGCAAACGGTGACTGGCGGATTCTTTCAAAGAACCTGTCGCGCACGAACCGCGTCCTTTCCATCGAAGGACCTTTCCAAGGCGCAAAGCCGCCCAAAGTCGTCCTCGACATCGACGCCCAAATCCGCAAGCCGCACCTCACCAAATTCCGCAAATCCATTTTGCAGATTTGGTTCCGCGCCACCGGGGACGGGCGTTATGGACTTGCCGTTCAAAACATCCTGCATTCCGCCGAAGCGACCCGCGAATTCAAGACTTTCCTCGAATATCTGCAACGGGAACACGCTGGCGTCATCTTGTGCTGCCACCAGATTCGCATCCGGCCCGTTCAAACGCTGAACCCGGCGAATCTTCCGACCTCTTCCCAAGTCGAATTGAAAAAAGGATTCGGCAGCGAATTTTTGCCCATCGGCGATTCGGGGAAAAAATACAGCCTCATCGACTGGACTCCCGCCGCCAAAGAACCGTGGATAAACCTTCCCCAACGGATTTGCGACGCCGTCCACCCCGCCAAAGGCGACAAGTTTCTCGAATGTTTCGCCGGTCCAGCTTATATCGCCGAATCCCTTTCCCCGCATTTTGAAACCTGCCACGCAGTCGATGCGCGGGACATTTCACGGATAACGCCAAACGTCCGTTACATCCACGCTCCCGTCAACAAGGATTTTTTCAATCATTTCTTCCACGGATCCGCGAACGAGGGCAAATGGACGATTTACCTGGACACTCCCGAAGGAAAACCTCTCGCCACCGGAGTCGTCAACGAAATTGCGGAATCCCGTCCAGAACGCATCCTGCTGAACGCCTCCAACTTGGCTGTGGCCGCCATGGAAATCAAACGTTTCCGCCGCGAAGGTTACATGCTCCGCAAAATAATCCCCCTCGACATGGAACCGGGGACGCCCACTTTCCAAGTTCTGTTCTTCTTCGTTCCTGACAGGGCCGGGCTTCTCGGCAGACAAAACGAGCGGAGGGAAAAAGTCGTCAAACGGCGCGAAACCCCGGAGAAGTCCCAATATCCCGTAGAATCGGTGCATTTTACCCAAAAGCGCCGCCATTGATATTCACCATCCGTTCAAAAAGTTTAAATTGAAAAATATGAGGCATATTCAAGGCATTACATTCGCACTGGGCCTTGCCGCCCTCGCGGCGAGCGCCTACATCGTCAAAGAAGGCGATACGCTCTGGGACATTTCGGACGAATACCTGAACAATCCGTTCGCATGGCCGGATTTGTGGGAAAACAACAAACACATTCAAGATCCCCATTGGATTTATCCGGGCGATTCCATTTATCTGGGCGAAGCCCAGGGCGAGAAAAAGCAAGAAAAGTCGCCCGCCGCCCCATGTGCGACATTCACGCCCGATTCCACATTGCCCAAGGGCGTCTCAGTTCCCAAAGGATGCTCTGGCGATGAACAGGGACAATTCGAAAGGAACCTGGGCGCATTGGCGGAAGACGGTGCAAAGCGAAAGCCCAAGCAGACAAATGGCGGCACGTCGTATTTTTACACGCAACGTTCCGAACCGAAAATTTTCAACGGCTACTACCAGGTCCTTTCTCCCATCATCACGTCACCGGACAGCCTCAAGCAGGATTCTTCCTGGTTCTCGGTCCATTCCGGAGAAAAGAAAGCGCCTTTGGTCCACATGCCCGAAACGGAAATCGTCGTCGGCATTGGCAGAAACACGTCGGAAAAAGCGGAACCGGGAGCCATTGTCGAGATTTGGGATGCCCGCCGGGCTTCCCTCCCCGAAACAAAAATCCGCGCACCGGAAAAGGCCGCCATCCTGCGGTATGCGGGACTAGCGCGAATCACGGATGTCGGCGACACGCTTTCGCGGGCAATTCTCCTTCAAAGCATGTACGAAATCAAGATGGATTTCGCCAAGGCCCGCCTTCAAAAGCCTTACACGCCCATCAACGTTTCCAGTTACAGCGAAGTCAAAGGCTCCCGCATCGACAGCATGGCGGTTGTCCGCTATTCCCTCGAAAAGAATTTGGTGATAGGTCCATACGGTTACATTTTGATTGACCAAGGATCTGACCGGGGATATTCGCTGGGCGACGGAGTCGCAATTTGGGAAAAAGACCTTTCGGATTCCCTGATTCCCCCGCGTTTACTGGGCCGCGGCATCGTCACCAGTTTGAACCGCGAACAATCCATCATCCTAGTGCGGGAAGCTTACACGAACAGCCGTCACATCCAATACGGAAACCTCGTATCCATTACGCACAAGGCGAACCGGGTTCCATGAAAATCCATGTCGCCATGCTAGCCTTGACGGCTTGCGCCATCCTGCTCGCGGCAGCCCTGTTCTCGGTCATCCTACTAATCTCTTCGCCGGATACCGCAGACAAAGCCGCGGCAGCCCTCGGCCAAGGAAAACTGTCCTTACTCGTACAGATGCTCTACTGAAGCCGATAGCCGCATGAAGCTCCCGGAGAACAACCGCATATTCATTGCGCTTTTTTTCGGCGGAATCATCATTCCGACAGCGATTCTCGCTTTTCTCAGCTTTCGCAACGTCCAAAGCGAACGATTCCTCGCCGAAAAGAATTTTGAAGATTCCCGGAACGCATTCACCAAACAGGCGCTTTCGACCGTTCAAAACGAACAAGTCGAAATCTTGAAAGAAACAAAAAACGCGTCGCAATTCCTTTACGAACAACCGCAGAAAATGTTGGAATTCGGCAATGCGGCCTCGTTTAAAAATGTGCAGGGCGTAGAAGCGATATTCCTCTTCAATGAAGGGAAGCTCATCTATCCGAGCATCCCGGTCAAAGACCCTCCATCCAAAAGTTTCCCCTCCGTCGTTCCCGGCCCCTTTGAACGGAGAATCCTCCGGGGAGAAATTTCCGGACGTTATCCCCAACAGATTGAAACGGCGCGTTCCGCATTGCTGCTCCGCGCGCCACTCCTCTCTTCCGAAGACAACACCTTGAATTTGCTCGGGCTGCTGCGGCACCATTACCGCCAAAAAAATTTTGACGAAGCCCTGCGAATCATCGGAGTCCTCGAGCGTCATCCAAACGCCAAGGGTTACCTGTTCAACAATTTGGAAAACGCCCTATACCGGATCAAATTCGAAATTTTCGTGGAGCAAAAAAAACATACCCAGGCCGAAAATTATTGCCTTTCCCTTTTTTCCGCCTTTTTGGAAGGAAGGGCTTTCCGGGACATCGCCAGTGCGAAATTTTTCTTCGACAACGCCATCAGCCGAATCCTATCCTTCGAAGATCTTTCCCAAAAAAAGCGCGACGCCTTTTGGAATCTCCGCGAAAACCTGAACCGCCAACTGGAACATGCGCAAGTTTTCGCCGACCACAGCGAATTTCTCTGGCTGTTGAGCAGCGACAAGCCCAACGCCAAAGACGGCATCCTCTACAAACAAAACGGCGACGGTCTGTTCTTCCGAATGGCATACCCCTGGCTTTCCGGCGACCAAGTCGTCATTGGCAAAATCCGTCCAGAAGCTTACCGGAAGCGCATTCTGCAAAAGCTCGCCGGCGTTTCCCGCGAATGGAAGGGCATCCTTTACACAGTCACCGACATCAACGATTCCGTCCTCTTGGGCAAGGTTCCCGATTCGACAAGCGCCATTTCCAGACAGATGGACCTGGGAAACGGCCTGGGCTGGACCCTTTCGCTTTACGAACGCGACATGGAAACGATAACCCTCGAAGCGCGGCATAAAATTTTCCTTTTGTCGGGGCTAGTCGCCTTTTCCCTGCTGACGGTCATCCTGGGATCCTTCTTCATCTTCAGGACCATTTCTCAAGAGCGGAAGCTGATAGCGATGAAGACGAATTTTTTGTCTTCGGTTTCTCACGAGTTGAAAACGCCCCTCACCTCCATCAAGATGTTCGCCGAAATGATTTCCAACGGGCGCGTCCAAAAAATCGAAAAGTGTCAAGAATATTCCTCGCTCATCGGCAAAGAAGCGACCAGGCTCGAAAATTTGATCGGCGCCATTCTCAGTTACACGCGGATGGAAACAGGGAAGCAGGTGTTCCGCTGGCAAAAGCTGGACCTTTCCGAATGCGTAGACAAAGTCTTCAACGCCGTCTTGGATATCGCCGAAAACCGCGGCATCGAAATGACCCGGGAATTGCAGCCGGGAGCTTTCGTCATGGGCGACTCCACGGCGCTTTACAGCCTGGCACAGGGCCTTATCGAAAACGCCATCAAATACACGAATCCTCCGGGAAAAGTTTTCGTCCGCGTCGCCGAAGAAAACGACAAAGTCGTTTTTTCCGTCCAAGATACGGGAATCGGCATCGCATCGTCCGAACAAAAGAATATTTTTAATGACTTCTATCGCGTGGGAGACGAAATGACGCGCAGCACCAAAGGCTCCGGCCTTGGACTGGCCATCGTCAAACGCGTTGCGGAAGCCCACAAAGCAAGCGTCTCCGTACAAAGTCACCCCGGCAAAGGATCGACTTTTACGGTCAGCATCAAAAAGGCGGAATAATGGAAAACAACAAGATACTTATCGTCGAAGATGAAGAAATCATCCGGCTGGGATTGAAGGACAATTTCGAATTGGAGAACTATACAGTCGAAACCGCCAACGACGGCGAAGAGGCCATCGAAAAAGCGGATTCGTTTTTGCCAAACCTGGTCCTGTTGGATTTGATGATTCCCAAGAAAAGCGGATTCGAAGTTTGCCGTTACATCCGGAAAAAACATCCTGACACATTCATCATCATGCTCACCGCAAAGACAGAAGAGGCCTCCAAAGTGACCGGACTCGAAATGGGCGCGGACGATTACGTGACAAAGCCCTTCTCCATCCTGGAGCTTTTGGCGCGCGCCAAGGCGTTCTTGCGCCGCGGACCGCGCATCGGTGGAACCGCCTCGACCGCCAACGCCTCTCCGCAGCAAGACGCCGTGGATTTTCAGGGCATCCACCTGGACTTCAAACGGGAAGAAGCCACCAAAAACGGCGTCCCCATCTCCTTGAAGCACAAGGATTTCCAGATTCTCAAATACTTTTGGGAAAGACGCGGCGAAGTCGTCGACCGCGCCGACCTGCTTCAATACATTTGGGGCTACACACCGGACAAAATGCCGACAACCCGCACCATCGACAATTATATCGTCGATTTGCGCAAGAATCTCGAAGATGACCCGGCCGATCCCAAAATCATCACCTCCGTCCGCGGGGCGGGTTACAAGTTCAACGTTTGATCATGCGCCACCTCCGGTTTCGAATCCTTTTCCTCCTCTTCGCGTTCGCCGCATCGGCGTTCCCGTTTTCGATGGAAAAGGAACTTTACGAAGCCATTTACGAATTTGAAATCAAAGGGAATTTTTCGGATGCGCAGGACATGCTAGCAAAGATTTCCTTAGAAGGCGACGCCGAAGACAAAAGCGAAGCCTTCTTTTTGCTGGGCAAAATCCAGGAATTGTCCGAAACTCCGCAGACTGCGACTTTTTATTATCGGCAATCCCTTGAAAATCCGGGAAACGCGCGCAAGGCATACTTTTTGGCCAGCCGAATCGCCCTTTTGGATACGGCCCCCGAAAGGCTCGTTGACCGCCGCATCCGATTCGACGCCGCGATTCAAAAGACGTTCCCGGGAACAGCCCCCGCGGTTCTCCTGTCAAACGGAAAGCTTTACCGGCTGCAGGGCGAAAAATTCACCGCCGAACATCAGAACTTCCCTACAAACGCCGACATTCTGGCTGTCACTCCGGTGGGCGTCTGGTATTCTTTGAACGACAGAAAATCCCTGTTTTTCCGACCGAAAGATTCCCGTCAACCGACACGGACTTATCCCTTCGATTCCGAGATTTCGACCGTCCTCCCCATCTCCAGCACGAACGCCATGGTGATGACCGAAAAGAGTTTCGCGTATACGGGAAACGAAGGCGTCCGGTTCGCAGTTGAAAACCGTTACCGCGGATGTTCGACCGCCGGAATTTACCCGCCGCTGAACGAGCTCATCTTGAATTGCCCGGACAACGCGATGCATTTTTTGAATGCAGAAACGGGAGAAGAAGAACGTTCGATTTCTTTTGTGGATCCCATTTGGCAAACCCTCTTGACCGAAGACGGCATTTTCGCCATTTCCTCTTCGACCATCCGCCACTACAGACCGCCCGAAAATGCGGGACTCATTTGGAAGCACGAAGGGAACACGATTGAATCGGTCATCTTTTTTGGAAGTCAAATCGCCCTGCTTGAAAGCGGCGGAAATCTGAAATTGCTCGATCCGCAGACGGGCCGCGAAACCGCGCAGACCGCAGTCGACGGCGAAAGCCTTGTCGAAATTTCAAAAGGCGCGCTGGGAATTTTTTCGCAAGAAGGCGCGCTGACCGTCCTCGACACCGCCCTGCACCCCCTTTGGCACTACCACTTTGGAAAACCGCTTTCGGCGCAGCCCATCAAAAGCGAAGGCCGCTTGTACCTTCCCTTTTCTAGTGGAGAGCTCCTTCCCATGACAACCCTCCACTATGGAAAAAAGCCGCTCCTTTCCCAGCAATACGCCGCCAAGGCTACCGCATTCCAGTCTCAGGGAGAATGGGATTCTGCACTCGTTTACGTCGATTCCGTAAAAACGCTCGAACCGGGAAACCCGACAGCCAGTTACATTCTCGCCGTCAACATGGAGCGGACCGGAGCCGATGAACAGAAACGCGCCGAAGCGTGGTCCAACGCCGTCCGCTATTCTTACGGCGATTCGAAAACGGCCGCAGCCATCTTGGATCATTACGCGAAAATTATCGGAGCCTCTTACGCCCGCACCCTCCCCCTCTCGCCGCACACGCTTTACCCGAATTTATTTGGAGCAGGACATCGGCTGTTCACGGTCGATCCGGCTGCCCAAAAAATGTTCGCCATCGACGCCGCCTCGGGAAACATCCGGTGGACTCGCGAACTCGGCAGCCAAGAAACCAGTCCCATTTTATCGAACGACGCGTCCCATCTCGCTTTTGCGAACGGATTCCGTGTCAACGTATTGGAGCTTTCTTCAAATGGCGGCACGCAGTATTCAGAACTCCCCGGCAAACCATTCCAAATCCAATTTGCCGACGGGACTCTTTACGTATCGACATGGAACGGTTATTTCATCAAACTGTTGCCGCCCCATTACCGCATCGCCTGGGCTCGAAAACTCTTCAACATGCCCTTCCTCTTCAACTTTTCGAAATCGGCCATTTCCGTCGCCAGTTTAGAAGGGGATTGGGGATTTGTCAACTCGGCTACGGGCCAAAACGCGCAGCCCTTCAAAAATATCGACCAGAACGTCGTTTCGGCGGATTTGTCGGACAGCCTCCTCGCGCTGGCGACGGATCAAAGAGAAATCCGGATTTACAGCCCCAATGAAAAAGAGCCCTTGAACATCATCGCCGCCCCCGCCGAAATCCTTTCCCTCAAATGGATTTCCTTGGGAGAAAACCCGTATTTGCTTGTCGGATTTTCCAATCAGAAGCTCTGCCTTTTTTCTCTTTCTTCCAAAGAGCCCATTTGGACTTATTCCGGAAACGGCTCGGTCTACATGACTCCTGTCGTCAACGGGAACAGCATTTACATCGACCAAAATTCCCACATCGCCAGAATTTCCCTTTCCAAAGGCACTTTGGAATTCCGCTACCCGACGCCCGGTGGCGCAGGAACCCCTTTCATTTTAGACAACACCTTGTTCTGCACATCGCCCAAACGCCTGCTTTACGCGTTTCCGCTGTCAAGGCAAGGTTCTGTGAGGTAAAGAAACATGGATGAAAACTTGACTGAAAACGAAAAACGCCAACTGGAATGGATGGACCGCAATCCGCTGCAAGATAAAGACCGCCAGCTTGAAGCGGCCCGCGAAGAAAAAGAAGCCGTCCAAGCGACCCTCCGTAAAATCAAACGCCCGCGGAAAAATCCTGCCGCCTGGAATTTCCCTGAACCAGAAGAAGAAATCGACCTGCACGGATATGTCGCCGATGAAGCGGCGGCGGCTGTCGAAAATCTGATGGAAGGGATGAAACGTGCGGGACTATCCGTTCTCCGCATCATACACGGCGGCGGAAACCCCGAATACGGCAACGTCAAACGCATCATCGACAAGAATGTCGCCACGGTTTGGCGGCACAAAGTCGTTTTTTACAAAACAGAGCCCAACAATTCGGGTTCGAGCATCTTGAAAATCGGGCAGAACAATTCCTTCAACGTCATTCCCCGCGACCGACGCAGAAAATAATCCAAATTATTTCGCAAGACCCCTTGCGAAATGGGCATTTTTTTTCTAAAATTGGAACGTCTCCGGAATATAGCTCAGCCTGGTAGAGCGCTTGCTTCGGGAGCAAGAGGTCGTGGGTCCGAATCCCGCTATTCCGATAAAGAACATCTTGTGATGTTCTTTTTTTTGTACCTGCCGGAAACGGTCAAAGCCCCATTCCGCAAAAACGGCAATTTCTACACAGTCAAAACCGTGCAAACTTCAACACATAGCGGAAAAGCCTCTCCGTTAAAAACCACCCCCAAAAAAGTTTCCGTTCGCACCCCAATTTCCAACTCCACATTTCTCATTTCGAATTCCTAAAAGAAATTTCCTTTTTGTCAGTTTTTGGCATTTTAAACATCCAAGCATAATCTAAATTAAGATAAAACTTTCCGAGGAATCATCATGTTCAGAAATTTGGTCAAATCCATTCGCGCACTTTGGTTGTTGGGAGCCATTTTTTTATCCAGCTGCCACACTTCCGAAAGCGACGCCTACGTCATTGAACCCGGAGTTGACATCGCCATTGTCGACGCTTATTTATCCCAAAGCACTTACTTCAATTCGATAAACATCGTTTTCCGAAACACCAACAGCTGGCCTTTGCCCTATTTTCAAATGGATTACTTCATCCAATGCGATTCTGGCGAGAAAATTTACAAGACGGAAGCCTTCCACTTCAATTCAAACGAACAAATTTCCAAAACGTTTTCCATCGATCAAAACGCCACTTCCTGCCAATTCACCATCAACACCATCCGGCCACATTACGAGCCGGATTACGGCGATTGGACCGGGAATTTCCAGATTTCCGTCAACTGATTCAACCCGAAACCGTCGACAAAATCCGTTCCACGGCCCTTTCAAAAATCTCCGGTTCGACAAGCAGGCTGACGACAATCCAACCGTCTTCGTCAAAATCAAAAAGAAATCCCGGCTGGACCAAAACGCGCGCCTCGCGGAGCAAGCGGAACGTCAAAGCATCGTCCTCTTCGCCATCAAAATGGAGCGCGGCATACCAGCCGCCTTGTACAGTCGGACAAACAGCAGCCGATGGGAACTTCCTTTTCAAAAGGGACAAATTCCGGAGGATTTTGTGCGACAGGGCCTTTTCAAATTCCAAGGACTTTTCAAGCATCGGACGGGCAAGCGCAAAAGCGGGCGAAGAAACGCTCAGGTAAGCGTCCGCCACATATTCCAATGCCGGCAGCAAGGCTTTTCCCAGCTTTCCCGGGCGGAACGCCATCCAGCCCAATTTCAACTGCGGCGAACCGACTGATTTGGAAAAGCCTCCCAGAAAAAACACGGGGACGTCTTTTGAATCCCAGTTCCACGGCCTTTCTGTCCCATCGTAAATAAAATCGCCAAAGACTTCGTCGACGACTATCGCCAAATCTTCCCGGCTGGCGAATTCCACGGCGGCGTCCCATTCCGCTTTCGAAAAGACATGTCCCGTGGGATTATTCGGAGAAACTATCAGCAAAATTTTCGCGTTTGGCGGAAACGCATACAACGAGTCCACGTCCAAAGCCCATTTCCCATTCCGCTCCGAAAGGAAATACGGGGCGGTCTTCAGGTATTCCAGCGAAGCCAATGAGTCGAGCAGCGGATAACCGGGAACGGGCGTGAGCACCACATCGCCCGAATTGCAAAACGTCTTGAACAAAATGGCGTAAGCTTCGCTCGTACTGGCGGTGAGCAAAATGCTCTCCGCGTCAAAATCGCCGCCGCGGTCCGCATAATACCGCGAAACCGCCTCGCGGGATTCTTCCCAACCGCAAGCGTCCGGATTCCACACCGAAAATTTGGGGATTCCATGCGGAAGCGCCGATTCCAAATCGAAAGCCCCGCCGACACGGAGCGGACTCGAAACGGTCAAATCCGTATAATCCGCCGCGCGCTTGATTTGCGACAACTGAACAAAAAACGGAGAATCCGTTAAATTCTCCGGAAGCCTTTTCGAAAGGCGCATATCATTTTTTCCTTTTCCAGGCGACGATGAGGGCTGTCGCCAAGGCGACACCCGCAGGAACGGCGGCCACGAGGAAGACGACAAGGACTTTTTGCATCCGCGAAAGCCCTTGCACCTTTTCCCGGAAATCCCGGACTTTTTGCCGGGCTTGCCCCAGTTTTCCCTTCATGCGCGAAGAATCCAGAACGTTACTTCAAATGGGCAGAAAGCCAGTTGCTCAGTTCTTCGATCTTCACGTGCTCCTGCTTCATGGAGTCGCGTTCGCGGACGGTGACCATTCCCTTGTATTCGGGGTTCACGTCGTCACCTTCCCCAATCGTGTCGAAATCGACCGTGATGCAGAACGGCGTTCCCAGTTCGTCTTGACGGCGGTAACGCTTTCCAATCGACTGCGTTTCGTCATATTCGACGTTAAAGTCCTGGAGGAGCTTTTTGTAAAGATCCTCGGCGACTTCCTTGACTTTTCCCTTTTTCACGAGCGGAAGGATGGCGGCCTTGACCGGGGCGACCTTCGGGCTGAAATGCAAGACGACACGTTCTTCGCCGTTTTCGAGCTTTTCGACATCGTAAGCGTCGCAAAGGAGCACGAGCAGCAGGCGGTCCACGCCGAGGGAAGGTTCCACGACGTAAGGAATGTAACGCATGTTGTTCACCGCGTCGAAATATTCCATCTTGACCTTGGATTCTTTCTGGTGCTGGGTCAAATCGAAATCGGTGCGGCTAGCGATGCCCCACAGTTCGCCCCAGCCAAACGGGAAGTTGTATTCAATGTCGGACGTTCCGTTCGAATAATGGGAAAGTTCTTCTTTCGCGTGTTCGCGGAGGCGGAGCTTCTCTTTGTTCACGCCCAGGCCTTCCACAAAGTCCACGCAGAACTTTTTCCAATAGTCGTACCATTCTTTTTCGGTCCCCGGCTCGCAGAAGAACTCCAGTTCCATCTGTTCAAATTCACGGGTGCGGAAAATGAAGTTCCCCGGCGTGATTTCGTTGCGGAAAGACTTTCCAATTTGCCCGACGCCAAACGGAATCTTGGGACGGACATTGTCCATGATGTTTTTGAAGTTGATGAAAATCCCCTGCGCCGTTTCCGGACGGAGGAAGACCTTGTTGCCCGTACCTTCGAGAACGCCAAGCTGAGTCTGGAACATGAGGTTGAAGGCGCGCGGTTCCGTGAAATCCATCTTGCCGCATTTGGGGCATTCGATTTGATTGTCGACCATCATCTGGTGAATTTCAGGGAACGTCTTGCCGGCGCAACATCCTTCGCCGAGTTTTTCTTCGAGAAGCTGGTCGGCGCGGAAACGTTCATGGCAAGCCTTGCAATCGACAAGGGGATCCGAAAAATTCGAAACGTGACCCGACGCCTGCCAAACCCGCGGATTCAGCAAAATGGACGAATCGAGACCGACAACATCCGGGCGGCTGGAGACAAACGTTTTCCACCAGAGGTTCTTGATGTTGCGCTTCAGCTCGATACCATACGGGCCGTAATCCCACGTATTCGCCAGTCCATCGTAAATTTCGGAACCGGGGAAAATGAATCCGCGTCTTTTGCAGAGGGAAATCAAATCTTTGAGCGCATTCTGTACTGTTTTGGCCATATCGAGTCCTTTTTGATGTTTTTCGCGACAAATATAAAAAAAATCAGAATTAGGGATTAGGGAGTAGTAATTAGTAATGAGGAATTAGTAATGAGGAATTAGAAATTGGTGCTGTGAACGGGAAATTCTTCTTGTGTGGGGTTTTGCACGGAGAGCCTTTTCATAATGAGGAATGAGGAATGAGGAATGTATATGCGGAATTAGAGCTGCGAACTGAAAATGGAATGCGCCGAGTCGTTTTCAACGGATTCTTCAATCTGGAATCCGTTCTTTTTGCTAGATTTAGGCATTATGGAAATGGAATCTCGTTACAATCCGAAAATTATTGAAGCCCGTTGGCACGACCAATGGAATAAAAACAACGATTTTGCCCCCAGCGGAAAAGGCCCCAAAGAAAACACCTTCTCCATCGTCATCCCTCCTCCGAATGTCACTGGCGCACTTCACCTGGGCCACGCCCTGAACGATACGCTCCAAGACATCCTCGTCCGTTACCGCCGCAAAACGGGCTGCGATACGCTCTGGATCCCGGGAACTGACCACGCGGGAATCGCCACGCAGGCCGTCGTCGAAAAGAGACTCTTCCAAGACGAACACAAAACGCGTCACGACATCGGCAGAGAAGCCCTGGTCGAACGCATCTGGAAGTGGAAAGACGAATACGAAGCCCGCATCACCAAACAGCTCAAAAGCTTGGGCGTAAGCTGCGACTGGAGCCGCCAGCGTTTCACGCTGGATCCCGTCTGCGCCAAAGCCGTCCGTCACGCGTTTTTCAACCTTTTCAAAAAAGGCCTCATTTACAGGGGAAAACGCCTGGTCAACTGGGATACCAAACTCCAAACGGCAGTCGCCGATGACGAAATTTATCACGAAACAGTCAAGGGTCATTTCTGGACGTTCAAATATCCCCTTTCCGATGGTTCCGGCTACATTCCCGTTTCGACGACGCGCCCCGAAACCATCATGGGCGACACCGCTTTGGCAGTCCACCCGAATGACGAACGCTACAAGAAATTCATCGGCAAAACGCTCAAAGTTCCCTTTGTCAACCGCGAAATTCCCGTCATCGCCGATGCGATTCTCGTTGACATGGCCTTTGGAACCGGGTCTGTGAAAGTAACCCCGGCACATGATCCGAACGACTACGCCACAGGACTCCGTCACAAGCTCCCCATGATAAACATCATGAACGAAGATGGTTCCTTAAACGAAAATGCCGGACCGTTCCAAGGCCTAAAAGGAATGGCGGCTCGCGACGCCGTCGTCAAAGGTCTCGAAGATTTGGGACTCCTTCTCAAAGTGGAAGACCACGAAATGCAAGTGGGACATTCAGACCGTTCCAAGACAGTCATCGAACCTTATTTGAGCGACCAATGGTTTGTCAAAATGGACGCCCTCGCCGACAAAGCGATGGAAGCCGTGACCTCTGGAGAAATCAAGATTCTCCCCGAACGGTATGCGAACAAATACTTGGACTGGCTTGCCGAAAAACGCGACTGGTGCATCAGCCGTCAACTTTGGTGGGGACACCGGATTCCCATTTGGCATGCGGACGCCTCGACGACCGAAGACGACTTGAAAAAAGCCTTCGCCGACCGCAAGGACGTTTTCTATTACAAGGCGCAAAACGGTGTATGGCTCATTTGCTCCGAAGAAGAGGATTTGCCGCAAGACGCCGTTCCCGGTCATCAGATTTTGCAAGAAGAAGACGTGCTGGACACGTGGTTTTCAAGCGGCCTGTGGCCGCATTCCACCATGGGATGGCCCGACCAGACAGAAACGCTCAAGCGCTATTATCCGACAAGCGTTTTGGTCACAAGCCGCGACATCATCACGCTTTGGGTCGCCCGCATGGTCCTCTTCAGCCAAGAAGACATGGGTACGGTTCCCTTCCACACCGTCTACATCCACCCGAAGATTCTCGATGGCAACGGCCAAACCATGAGCAAATCCAAAGGGAACGGCGTAGACCCGATGGATATTGAAAAGAAATACGGCACCGACGCACTCCGATTCGTGATGGCAAGCCTTTGCACAGACAATCAAGACGTGCGCCTCCCCGTGAAAAAAGAAAAACAAGAAGACGGATCAGAAATCAACACGTCTGAAAAATTCGAAATCGGACGGAACTTTTCGAACAAGCTTTGGAATGCGTGCCGTTTCCTGTTGCCGCATTTGGAGCAGGCGAACCTCACCGTCAATCCGAACGCCCCGTGGGAAGACAAAGAAAAGCTCAAAATCGAAGATTACTGGATTCTCAGCCGTTTGAACTCCACCATCAAGGATGCCACGCGGATGCTCGAAGAATACCACTTCGCAGAACTCGCCGGATTCCTTTACCGCTTCGTTTGGGATGATGTCTGTTCCAATTATCTGGAAATCAAAAAGTCCATTATCAACCGTGAAGTTCTCGATGCCGAAAAGAAAAACGCGATGGCGATTCTCGGACACGTGCTCAAGAACGTTTTGGACCTTTTGCATCCGGTCATGCCGTTCATCACCGAAGAACTCAACGCAACGCTCTTCCCGAACTCGGAACGCGTCATCAGAAGTCCGTGGCCCAAGGCCGACGAATCTCTGATCAATCCCGATATCGAAAAGGCGTTTGACCGGGCGTTCGCCGTCGTCGAAGCCGTTCGTGGAATTCGCGGACGTTACAAAGTCGCTCCGGCAAAGAAACTCGTGGCCGTACTCGCCGTCGATAACGACAACGTGGAAAAATCCGTGGACAATTGCCGCGCCATCGTCACGGAACTCGGCGGTCTCGACTCCTTGGAAATCGCCGTCAAAGCGGCGAAGCCCAAATTCAGCGCGAGTGCCGTCGTCCCCGGTGGCGAGCTTTACATTCCGCTCGAAGGCATCCTTGACCCGGCTGCAGAAATTTCCCGTTTGGAAAAGGAAATTGAAAAGGCGAAAGCCTTCGCGGCGAGCATCGAAAGAAAGCTTTCCAACGAGAAGTTCGTGAACGGCGCGCCGGAAGCAGTCGTGAACGCGGAACGTACCAAACTCGCGACGCAACAAGACATCATCGCCAAAAGCGAAAAAGCGTTGGAAGAGTTGAAGTAAAAACGCTCTTCGCCAAACACATTGCAAAACGCCCCGTTCGAGTCGACGGGGCGTTTTTTATGCAAAAAGCTCCCGGCATGCTGCGGCATGGAATTTCTTTGTTTTGACAAAAAGCTTATTTGCAAAACGGCCTTTCTATTTGAAAGGCGCTTTAAAAATGAGATTGCGCTCCATACTCCGGATGACTTATTTCCATTCAGCGAAAACGGCTTTCATCCAAGCATTGACTCCGGGCAAAATTTTCCACATTTACAGAAAAGTTTTTTCTGTTGAAATCCCAACCCGCATTCCTAATTTCGGATTTTTACAAAGTCCAAACCTAGTCCTTGAGGTAACTTGAGCGCCTTGCCCGCTACTTCTTCCCCGCCCACGGCGTCCAACAATGTTGTGAAGTCTTCCCTGCTCGGCAAATGCCACGCATTTCAAAAAATTTTCGCCGTTAATGATAAAGGGCAAAAACGGATGGAATTCTCGACAGAACATCCATTCAAACGTCAAAAATAAACGTTAAAATGACGGAATCTTTTTCGCGGACGAAAGATTTTGAACTATCAGCGGCAACGCCTCTTCAACCGTTTCCGTTTCGCAAAGAGAAGCCTCGCCAAGTGTTTTCTGGAATCGCTTTTGCAACTCCGACAATGTCAAATCGGGGAATTTCGCCTTGAGCCGGTGTTTATCCGCCAAAGAATCCGAATAATCCGAAAGGGGTATCGCCCGGTAATTCCCCACTTCTTGCTGAGTCACCGAACCTTCAAACGACGCCCGCGCGATTTCCACGCGAAAGTCTTCCCCTTTTTGAACTTTGCGCACGGTAAATTTGGCGACACCACCCAGATTCGTTGAAATATCCTGCTGGTTTGAAACAAAATTGCCAAGCGACCAGTAAACCAGCGCCCGGTTTCCCGCCTTCGTGGTGAACACGCCGAATGGTTCAATCACGTGCGGATGCGCGCACACCAAAATGTCCGCACCCGCGTCAATCGCTTTTTCTGCAAACCGCATCGCTTCTTGCGTCGGAAGATCCGTGTATTCCGTTCCAAAATGCAAAAAGGCGACAGTCACTTCCGACGCGGCTTCTGCCCGGTGGATTTGAAGAAGCCACTCATCCGCGCTATCCAAAACGTCAACCAAATACGGCCTGTCCGCCGGGAGTTTTTGTCCATTCAATCCATACGTGAAATTCACGAATCCAAAACGAATGCCGTTTTTTTCCAATGTAAAAGCCGAATCCCTGTCTTCTCTTGTCGGGTGAATTCCCAAGGCCTTCACCGGTTTCCCCATCCAAAAAGAAAGCGTGTAATCCACCGCTTCGGCGCGACGGTCTATCGTATGATTTGTCGCATGGGTCACAATATCAAAACCGGCGTTCAATTCCGCCAAGCCCACCTCTTCCGGAGATCCGAAATTCGGATATGACGTGTACCCTTCGCTGCGCGGGACAAAGATGGTTTCCTGATTCACAACGGCGATATCCGCGGCCTGGATATCCTTTTTCCACGATTCAAATACATAGTCAAAATGGCACCGGGATGAGTCTTCGGCACATTCCTTGAACAACGCTCCATGGAACAGGACATCGCCCACGGCAAAAAAAGAAACTTCCGATACGGACGAATCTTTTGGGGCAGCCAAAGGAGCCTCCACAGTCGAGGATTGAGGTTCAACCGCCGAAGATGACGAAGACTCCATTTGTGCAAAATCCGTTTTCGCTTCCCGGGATCCGCAAACGCAGGCAGACAAGCAGAACGGAATGGCGGAAACCATCAAAAAGAAGGACGCGCGCACACTTACCCCAGCGAAGTTTCGACAAAACGGAGAGACGGGAAATTCTTCGTGGCGAGGCTCAAGCGGTATTCATTGGGGAACAGGCAGACAAAACGCTCTTCTTTGTCCCGCATACAATCCATGCCGTTTTCATCGACAAATTTTTCAATGTCTTCATCCGGTCCCACAATCCAGCGGACACCATAAGAGGGAATGCGGTCTAGCGATACATCCGCGCCGTATTCCGAAAGCAACCGGAACTTGAGCACGTCGAACTGGAGTTCCCCCACAACGCCGATGACAGGAATCGCGGATTTGAACGGTTGGTAAAGCTGCGTCGCCCCTTCTTCCGTCAGTTCTTTCAATCCCTTCGCCAACTGTTTGGATTTGAGCGGATTCAAAAGGGTCACCCGGGCAAAAAATTCCGGGGCAAAATCCGGAATTCCCGAAAAATTCATTTTTTCCCCTTTGGTCAGCGTATCGCCGATGTGGAAAAGTCCCGGATCGTTGATTCCCACAATGTCGCCCGCCCAAGCCGTGTCGATGACTTCTTTATCTTTCGCCAAAAATGCTGTCGGAGCGGCCAAACGGATTTCCCGCCCGGAGCGCACGTGGAACACTTTGTCGCCGCGTTGAAATTCTCCAGAACAAATGCGGAGGAACGCCGTGCGGTCGCGGTGTTTGGGATCCATATTCGCCTGGATTTTAAACACGAAACCCGAAAAATTGTCCTCTTCCGGAGAAACTTCGCGTTTATCCGTTTCTCGCGGCATCGGCGCAGGAGCCAAATCCGCAAAGGCGTTCAAAAGCTGCCTCACGCCAAAATTGTTCACCGCGCTGCCAAAGAAGACCGGGCACATTTCCCCTTTGAGGAAAAGTTCATGGTCGAAAGGATCCATGCCGCCGGTCACCATGTCGTATTCTTCGCGGAATTGATTCACCCAATTTTCGCCGCAAAGCTCCACGAGCTTCGGATCATCCGGGCCGGACATTTGCAAAATTTCCTGATGACCGGAACCGGCATCATACACGTTGAACGTGTTGTCCGCGATACAATAGACGCCCTTGAAGAGCTTGCCGACTCCTATCGGGAGCGTAAACGGAATCGCTTTGATTTTCAAAACCGATTCGATCTGATCCAACAAATCCAAAACCGGACGCCCATCCAAATCCATCTTGTTGATGAACGTAATGATTGGCGTATGCCTCATTCGGCAGACTTCCATCAGTTTGATGGTCTGCTTTTCGACACCGTTCACGCTGTCGATTAAAACCAGCGCCGAGTCGACAGCGGTCAAAGCCCGGTAAGTGTCTTCGCAAAAGTCCTGGTGCCCCGGCGTATCCACCAAATTGAACCAGCAACCTTCAAACGGAAAATTCAAAACGGAACTCGACACGGAAATTCCGCGGTCCTGTTCGATTTTCATCCAGTCACTGACCGTGTAACTGCGGTTGGCCTTGGCGCGGACGTGTCCCGCTTCGCGAATGACCTTCCCAAACCAAAGAAACTTTTCGGTGATTGTCGTTTTACCCGCATCCGGGTGACTGACGATGGCAAAAGTTCGACGTTTCGCGATTTCTGGATTTACTGACAAAATGGACCTCGTTCGTTGACGCGGCCAAATATAGAAAAGCCCGGGCAGAGTTTATTGCGGATGGCGTTCTAAATCAAGAATCATAGACTGGAGAACCTCTTCGACGTTTTCACGGAATTCTCCCGAACCCAAACTGCAACTTTTCAGCGGATGCGACAAATCGGTGCCCTGGAAAATCCGAACGACAGGAAATCCGCCTTCTTCCGAAAAAAGAACAGAAAAACCTTTTTTCATCAACTTTTCAATCAAATCGCGCATGAGAGTGAAACTCCTTGGTATAGTGAAACTCGCCATTCCGCCAAATGCGGAAATTCCAAGATAAAGTAATCTTTTTTGCAGAAAAAGCAAGGAGAATCTCAATCCGGCTGCTGCAGCCGAGAAATCACATTCCCAATATCCGAAAAATAACGGAAGAACCGCTCCCCGGAATAGGTGAAGCCCGCCGAAGTCGAAAGTCCAGCCACTGCGCCCAACAATACCGATTCCGCGGAATCGAGCGATTTTTTCAAACGTTCCACCTCGCGAAAATCCGCTTCGGTCGCAAAATGGAAAAATTCCATTTCAATCCTTTCCGACTACCGTAAAAAGCACAAGGTCGTCAAAACCCGTGTTGACAATCGAATGCGAAGAGCCTTTGGGGCAAACGTGGCATCTCCCGGGCAAAAGGAGTTCTTCCTTTCCGTCGCAAACCGCCTTGCCCGAACCGGAAACGACATAATTGATGTCGTCTCCCGAAACTTGCGTATGCGGGCCAATGGAACTGTTCGGATGCAAACGCGTCAGGATGAATTTTCCGCCATTCCAGGGGAATATCTGAGCGGACATTTCTCCCGCCCCGTGGTTCATGCCGGGACCTTCCAAAATGGGGAGCTTTTCAAAATCAATCAGCATGGAGCCTCCTTTGACACTACTCATTCAATATACGCATAATTGCGGCAAAAATGCATTCCTTTTCAAGCGGTCGCTCGAAAAAAATCAAATTCCACCACGGATATTTCTATGTTTCCCACGTGAAGTTCAAACATCCCAAAAAAATCAAGCGGACGCTCGCCGGAATGTTGACAGGCGTCGTCATGACGCTTCTTTTGATGCTCATTCCGCAATCCATTTTAAACCGGGCGGAATATCTTTTTTACGACGTTTTTTCCAAATACCATTCCGGAAAAATCACCGACCATTCCAACGACATTTACATTGTCGACATTGACGAAAATTCGCTGGCCAAATACGGTCCCTACAACGAATGGACTCGCGAAATGCACGCCAAAGTCGTCCAAAAACTCGAAGAAGGCGGAGCGGCAGCCATCGCGTTCGACATTCTTTTCAAAAATGCGGATTTCGGAAGCAGGAACGCCCTCCGTACAGAAAAAGTACTGAACCACATCTATCCCGAAAAGGAATGGCGCAAGGATTTCGAAAAGATCCGCGCCGCATACGATTACGACTCCATCCTGGTGAGGACCATCGCCGAAAACCCGAACGTCGTCATTTGCGGCACGTTCAGTTCCCGCACCGACTACAAACACCAATCCCAATGGACGCCCCTCAGCACGGCCCAGCGCGCAAGGGATATCGCCGCCCGCCCGACTTTTGACTTGCACCAATCTTCGGCGCCGGAAAATATCGAACAAAAAGATCTTCTTGACAACATCTTCCCCGATCTTTCCCGCGCCTCGCAAAACTTCGGCATCGCCAACGCGACTCCCGATCCCGATGGCGTTTTGCGCCGGATGCAACTGTTCTACCGTTTCCCCAACACGGAACTTTGGCCAACAGATTCCGGAAAAATTTACCCCATTTTTTCCATCGCCACGCTGATGTATTTATTCGGAACCAATCCGGACTCCGTGAAAATCGAAATGGGAAATTACGCGGATTTGGGAAAGCCCTTCGGCATTTACAGGGACTCCTCGGGATGCCTCCGTACGACATATCCGCAAATTACGCTCCCCATGGTGCGGCAAATCATCCGAAACGCGAAGATACTTTCCAAGTCGCCACAGAACGACAGCCTGGCAGAAACCTTCGTGGAACTGTCTCCGCAGATCCGCATCCAAAAGGATTCCGCGGGCAATGTTTTCATCTTGACGGCCGATGGCGATTTTGAACCGGGCGACAGCGAACTGACCAATTACGATAAAGAATCTTTCGCCGCCTACGAATCGCAGATAAATTCCCTTTCCGAAGGCTCTTCCCTCTGGATATCCGCTCCGCTGGACTTCCACTTCGACAAGGATGAAGAGCGTTGGATTCCCAATTATTCCATTCTTTCTTCCGATGTTCTCGAAGACCTTTACCAGGCGGATACAAACGCCTTTGAAAAGCTGCTTCCCGGCGAGGAGCTCCGCTTCGGAAAACGCAAGCGCATTCCCATCGATGAACACGGCAATTTCCTGCTGAACTTCCGGAGCGCATACAACATTCCCCCGGCGAACCGGACGTTTGGACATTTGTCCTATTACGACGTCATCGAAGGGCGAATTCCCCCCGAAACATACCAAGGAAAAATTTTCATTTTGGGAAGCGCCGCACCCGCCATGTTCGACTTTTACGCGGCTCCGCACGAAGACCACTTCCCCGCCGTTCTCGTACATGCGACGATTATCGACAACATTCTCAAAAACGATTACATCCAGTCCGACTTTCCGAATGCGATCCTCTACGCCGTCACCGCAGTGGCAGCGATTCTCATCGGACTATTCGCTTCGCAATATTTCGCCGCAGCGTTTTTACTGCTGCTCTTTTTCTTTGACATCGCCATTTCTTACTTCTTCTTTTCAAAAGGAGTCTACATCGGATGCGCGACCTTCCTCATCGAAGGCGTTCTCGCGTTCCTCGGCTCTTTCTTCGTGCGATTTTACTTTGAAAACCGCGACAAGACATTCCTCGACAAATCGTTCAAACAGTATATTTCGGACAAACTAATCGATGAAATGCTCTCGAACGAAAAGGAGCCCGAACTGGGCGGCGAAAAAAAATACCTGACGGCATTTTTCACGGACATCCAGGGATTTTCCTCTTTTTCGGAACAGATTGGCGACCCCAAAAAATTAGTGGACCTGCTGAACGATTATTTGACTGCCATGACGGACATCATCAAGGACGAAAATCAGGGGACTCTCGACAAATACGAAGGCGACGCCATCATCGCGTTCTTCGGAGCGCCTTCTCCCATAAAATTCCAACGCCGGCACGCCCTCCAAAGCGCCATCTCCATGCAGAAAGCGCAAAAGGCCATCCGTGAAAACTGGAAACGCCACAAAAATCACAAAGGACACGATTTGCCCAAAAACGTTTCGTTTCCAGAAAGCGTTTACCAAATGCACACGCGCATCGGCATCAATTCCGGAGACATCCTCGTTGGCAACATGGGATCAGAGTCGAGGAAAAATTACACCATCATGGGAGACGCGGTGAACCTCGCCTCAAGGCTGGAAAGCATTGGCAAGCAATACGGAACATATATCTTGGTGAGCGAAGAAACCTTGACCGGCAGCCACGATCCGGAAGACAAAAACGATTACCGCGAAGAATTCATTTCACGGCCCATCGACAGGCTGAAAGTCGTCGGCAAAAGCGAAGCGGTTCAAGTTTACGAAGTCCTCTGCCATCAAGACGACCCCGAAGCGGGAAGATTCAAATTGCTGTGTTCGTTTTGGAAAAAAGCCCAAGACCTTTACTTTGCCGGAGAATGGGAAAAGGCCGCAGTCGCTTTCGAAGAATCCAAACTTTTAGAGCCTCATCTGCAAAGTCAAGATCCGGGCGCGCGTCCCACCCCGTCAGAAGTGTTCATGGAACGTTGCCGGGAATACGCCCTCAATCCGCCGGTTCCCCCGGGAACGCCTTGGGACGGCATTTACGTGGCCTCGTCCAAATAAAAAATCCGCAGGTCAACCTGCGGATTTCAATCATCGAACAAACCGATTACTTGCCGAACTTGGCGCTAGCCTGCTGAACCTTGGGGTCTGCCTGGGCCGCCTTGATTTTACGCTTGATGTCGTCTTCTATCCCGCGTTTGAGTTTTCCAGCGAGAGCTTCGCCAAAGCGGTCCGCAAGCGTATCCGAGAGGACGGCCGGTTTCTTGGAAGCCTGTCCGAACTTGCCGGACGGACGACGCCGAGGCTTTCTGGCAGATTTCTTCGCAGGATCGGTCTTTTCGGACTTTTTCGCGGATGCATTCGTTTCCGGTGCGACAATTTCGGTCTTGATTTCAGGGGTTTCGTTTTTTTCGTTCTCAGCCATATTTTACCTCGGTAGATGATGTTAGCTATTTCCGCGCCAAATTTAGAAAAATTTCAAGGCTTGAACGAAAATTTCGTCTCCTTTTTAACGGCGAAAGCGAAAAACTTCGCTATCAAGGCGAAATCAAAGGTCAATTTCTGGGAGAAGAGATGGCCGGGCGGTATCGTTTTCCGCAAATTGTCACGAGAATGCCCGCTTGGGCGAACATATAATAAGCGGTGTCCCGGCTATTGTTCAAAGAGGAATTCACGTCGTAATCATCTTTAGTGACAAAAATTTCAGACACTCCGGAAAGCGCGATTTCCAGCGCGCAGCGTTCGCAGGGAAATCCGATGACATAGAGTTTGGAACCGGGCGGAACTTTTCCACGGGCATAGTGCAACGCATTGATTTCGGCATGCACCATGAACGGATACTTGTTCGCTTCAAATTCATGATGCGAAACGACTTCCCCGGATTCCGCATCCAGCAAATCATAAGCCAGTTTCCGCTTTTCACGCGTATAGGGAATCGTCGCGTCGTCAAAACTAGCCGGTGCGCCGTTGTATCCCGTACTGAGAACACGTCCATCGCCAGACACCAAAACGGCTCCCATCCGGGTATTCTGGTCTTTGGAAAGGCGCGCCTGCGCAAGCATCATTTCCGTATAAACTTCATCGCGTAATTTTCTGCGTTCTTCGTTCATGGTTTTCTCCGAAGGATCTGTACGCCTCAAAAAATAAAAAGAAAGTCATCCGGGATGAACTTTCTTTTTATCGGGATAGCCAGATTCGAACTGACGACATTCTGCTCCCAAAGCAGACGCTCTACCAGGCTGAGCTACATCCCGCAGCGGTTAAAATATAGAATAATTCCGCCGTTTTGGAAATGGAGACTTGGCGAAAACGGATTATTCGCCAAGGCATTCGTCCAGCTTTTGACAAATTTCCTTTTTGTCCATTTTTTGCCCGATGAAAACCAGGCGGATTTCACGGTCACCGTATTTGTCATCCCACATTTTCCGCACTTCCGGTTCTTCTTCCAGGGCGCGCTTCTGTTCAGATTCGTTCAACGAGGCTATCCAACGTCCGAGGCAACGCGCGCTCGCATCCTTGCCCGCCTGTTCAAAGATGTAAGAATACGTGCGGTCATCATCAAACCACATGATTCCTTTCGAACGGATGATGCTCGATGGGTAATGGTCCAAAAAGGCTTCGAGTTTTTCACGGCAAAACGGACGGCGCGCCATGTACACAAACGTTCCAATTCCGTATTCCTCTGACTCGCCTTCCTCCTCTTCTTCGGGATTGTTCAACTGTTGAATCCAGGCTGCCGACGAAGAGACCTTTTCAAAATCGAAAAGATGCGTTTCCAAAACATCTTTCATATCGACTTTTCCAAATGTCGTTTCAATCATTTTCGCTTCGGGCTGGAGTGCGCGCACGACCGCTTTCACGTGCTGCAAATCTTCGGCGGAGACTTTGTCGACCTTGTTCAGGACAATCGTATTGCAAAATTCAATTTGCTGCACCAAAAGGCTGGCGACGTCTTCTTCATCCTTGTCTTCTGCCAAGAGCTTATCGCCTCCGCTGAATTCCGTCGCAAGGCGCAACACATCCACCACCGAAATAATGCCGTCCAAATGACACGGCAGCGGCGTACCGTCTTTGCCCTGGAGCTTTGATCCCATCAGAGTGATCGTTTGCGCAATGGGAAGCGGTTCACAAATGCCGCTCGCTTCGATGAGGATGTAATCGAATTTTCCCTGTTCGAGAATTTGCGCTATCTGCTCCAACAAATCCGTTTTCAAGGTACAACAGATGCAGCCGTTCGAAAGCGGGACAACGGAATCTTTCTGCTGGACATTCCCCCCTTTTTCAATCAGCGTCTGATCGATATTCACTTCGCCGATATCGTTCACAATGACCGCGACTCGGTATCCCTGCTGATTGTTCAAGACATGATTCAGTAGCGTCGTTTTGCCGGCTCCCAGGTAACCGGCGAGGAGCGTGATAGGTACAGATTTCATAATGAGACTCCTTGTCAAATTTCCGGCGAAAATTTACCAAATTTCAAGCCGGCGGATAAAGCGAAACTGGTCACTCTTCGCGGAAAATGCGAAACTTTTTCCAGGGGCGGCAAAGCGCATAGGCCAAGGCCCCCAAGATGCCTCCGAACGTATCCGCCAGAATGTCGCCCAACGAAGCGTCCCTGCCGGGAACAAAACTCTGGTGAAATTCATCCAGCACGCCGAAGAGGACGCAAAACAAAACGCAAACGGCAGCCCAAACAAGAGGTTTCGAATTCCACCGGGCGTTCGAAAACCAAAGACCGAAAAATGCGGCAAGCACGGCAAAAGTCGTTCCGTGCACCAGTTTGTCGAATGGAGGAACAAGCCATCCCATTCCCGTTCCGGGAATCGACGAGGCGCGGAAAATCACCGCCATCCACAAAATTCCGGGAATGTAACGAAAGAGGGGGTAACGTTGAAAAAGAAAGTCCAAGGATTTCATGGCGAAAATATAAAACTAAACGGCCCGTCCGCGGAATCGGAGAAAAGCCCAGTTGACAACATAGAGCGCGACACTCATCAAAATGATTGTGGGACCGACTGTAAAATTCAGCAGATAAGCGAGGAAGAGGCCCGCCAACGAGAGAATCTCGGATAGTGCGCAAGAAAGGAGCATCATCCGTTTCAAACTTTTGGAATGCCCTTCGGCGACATAAGCTGGAATGGTGAGAAGCGCGATAACAAGAATCAGGCCCACAGTCTGAACCGCCATGACAACCGTACAGGCGACCATCGCCATCAAAAGCATATAAAGTCCAAGTACTGGCACTCCGCGGACACGGGCAAATTCCGGGTCATGAGAAACAGCCAGAAACGGGCGGAAAAAGACCGCGGAAAGAATCAATATGGCAGCCGTCAAAAAAAACATGCCGAGCAACAATTCCCGCGAAACAGTCAAGATGCTCCCAAAGAGAAAGCTTGTCAAATCCCCGCTGTAACCGGGAGTCAAATCCGTCAAAATGACACCAGCCGCCATGCCGCCCGCCCAAATAACATTGATAAGCGTATCGGATCGTTCCCGCCTTTTCCACGTCAAATATCCCATGGCGAAAGCGCAAACCAAAGCGACGCCCAAAGCCCCCAACAAAGGCGAAAAGCCGCAAAAGCACGCAAGCCCGATTCCTCCGAAAGACGCGTGCGCGACACCGCCCGCCGTGCCGGCAATCCGGTTGACGACCACATAAGAACCGACAACCCCACAAGCAGCGGCCACGAGAATCGCCGCCAAGAAGGCGTTTTGCATAAAATCCAAGGAAAACATTTCAAGAAGCATCGGCATCTCTCAATCAAAAAGAATCTTGTCCAAAATCGTCGGGAGCTCCATCAACGTCGAAATCCGGAAATCCGGAGAAAAGGAAACGGGCTCTGTCGACGGGTTCACCCAAACCGTAGTCCAGCCCCGGACTTTGGCTGTCAACAAATTCGCAGCCGAGTCGTCCAGCAACACCAACCGCCGTCTGGATTCTCCACGCCGAAAAACGCCATCCGCTTCCAAAACGGCTTCCATTTTTTCATAAGCGGAATTTTGCGGCTTCCCTTCCCAATCCAGATTTTCAAGTCCGACAATGCGGCGAAAACAATCCAAAACGCCCATTCGCGAAACGCCCGCGCGGCTCCAGTCCGAACGGCCATTCGTGAAAATGTACTTCGGACCGTCGAGGGATTCGAGCAAAAGCTTCTTCCCCGTGGCGGGAGATGGATACGTCAAAAATTCCGGATTGTGGATGAAGTCAAAAAAATCATCTGGCGAAACGCCGTAAACAGAACGAAGCCCGGAAAGAGTCGTCCCAAAACGTTTCAAATAATCCTTCCGGATGCGTTGAGCGTCTTCGAAAGAGCATCCGACAACCCGTTCGACATATTGGGAAATTCGAAGGTCGAGAGAATCCAAGACAGCCCTTTCCGTATGAGCGTAAAGGGTCAAGTCATAATCAAAAAGCCAGATTCTGCCATTCCGCCGTTCTGTCATTGGACAAGCCCGCTGATTTGCTGCGCGAGGTAAGAAGCGTAATTGTCCGTCATCCCAGACACAAAATCCAAAACCTGATGATAAGCTTCTAGCCTAGTCACCGATTGTCCGATTTTGGATTGTCCAATCAAGCGCACAATGCGCGCGCCGCGGTAAGAGGAGCGGCCATACTTGCGAAATTCATAGACTCCGCCCACAAAAGCATCCAAAACCGTGCAAAGGGTCGTGTAACTGCCCACTTCAAGTTCCGTCTTGCGGCGATCCGGATAAATCCGTTCCCTGCCCAAACGTTTCGCGATACGGATACCGTTCACCGCGTCGGAATCCGCAAGTTCAAGCAACGTCCCTTGCAGCTTTCCATCCATGATTTCCGGATAATGTTGAACAAAAACCAGGGCGACAGCGTCTATCAAATTCTGGATGGCCAAGCCCCGCACGCTCGAAAGAAAATCGCGGAAATTCTGCCCGTTTTCATTGTATTCCTTGTCGATATCCACATCGGGTCCGCAAAGGTATTCAAACATGTTGCGCACATCGGCAAATTGCAAAATTCCCAGTTCAATCGCGTCTTCCACATCCAGGATGCAGTAGCAAATGTCGTCTGCCGCCTCCACAAGATAACTCAGCGGATGCCGCATCCAGACACCGTTTCCGATTTCCGGAATGCCGAGGACATTCGCCATTTCGCGGTAATCGTCCGCTTCCGTCTGAAAAAGGCTTGTCGGCGCACCGTAAGAAGCGAGGCGCGGATATTTCATCATCGAAGAAATCGTGGGATAAGTTAAACGCATTCCTCCGTCGAGGAAATGATATTCGAGCTTCGACAAGATGCGAACCCCCTGCGCATTGCCGTCGAAGTTTTCAAAATCCAGCATTTCCCGGTCGGAAAATTCCTTGAGCGGGTCTGAATCGCGGTTTCTTTTGAACCAGTCCCGGATGGCGGCTTCGCCGGCATGACCGAACGGCGGATTTCCGATGTCGTGGGAAAGCGCCGCGGATTGCGCAATCGTGCCCAGCAAAGAGGCGTTGAAATTTTTGGGAAATTCCTTTTGCAGCTGATTGAAGACGGCAATGGCCAAGCTCCGCGAAACACTCGAAACTTCTATCGAATGGGTCAATCGGCTGTGGACGTGGTCATTGACCGAAAACGGGTGCACTTGCGTTTTTCTGCCCAACCTGCGAAACGCAGTCGAAAAAACAATCCGGTCGTAATCGCGGTGAAAATTGGAACGATTCGGGTCAAGAATCGCCGGATGGCCGTAACGTGTTGCCGAAAGGAGGGTTTCCCAATGGAGAATCATAAACGTTTCCTGCCGGCAAACGGAATGCCGCCGGCAAACGCAATTTAGAAATATTTGAATCAAAGATTTTACCTTGAACGAACCCATCGCCAAAGTTTCACAAACACCTTCGCAGAGCACGCGCGAAATGTTGTTAAATTTCACCGCATGAAACTGATGCCTAACCGCCTTTGGGAAAGTAACGCGACAGAACCCCTTCCCCATGTCATTGCCAACGTCTTCAAAGACAGGCAAATTCTCCACGTCCGATTCCAGGTATGCGAACCCCGCGAATGCTACTCTGCCGAAATGGAAAAAGACGGCGGAAAAGCCTGGGAAGAAAGCTGCGTTGAAATTTTCGTCGAATCCCAAGATTCCCCCGGCGAATACATCAACTTTGAATTTACCAGCCGCGGATTCTGCTTTGCCGCCAAAGGCCGCGACCGCCATCACCGGCGGGAATTTTTACCCGGGCAATACGCCCGCATTTTGCGTTTCCCCAAAGCCCCGGAATTCAGCGGAAACGTCGTCAGCTGGGAACTGACCGTCTGGATTCCCCTCAATCTTTTCGGAGTCAAACACCCGGCAACGGGCGAAATCCGCGGAAACCTTTACAAATGCGGAGACAAAACGCGCCGTCCACATTATTTGTCCGCGTTCCCCATCCACACCGAAAAGCCCGATTTTCACCAAGCGCGTTTTTTCCAAAAAATCCTCTAGGCGTTTCATGAAACGTTTCCTTTTGCTTTGTCTGGGATTTTCCTTTTCACAAAACCTCTTTGCCGACGACGCGCATCTCCCCTTCGGTTTTCCGGCGTATCTCACCAGCTCATTCGGCGAAAGCCGGGGAACCCGTTACCACGCCGGAATCGATTATTCCACCGACATGAAAGAGGGCTTTCCGGTAATCGCTCCAGAAAACGGAAAAATTTCCCAGGTGCGCCTTTCTCCATACGGCTACGGCAAAGTGGTTTATTTTTTGGGAGAAAGCGGAAAAACATGGGTTTTCGCCCACCAAAGCGGCTTTTCCCGGGAGTTGGATTCTCTCGTCTCTTCGACACAACTCCATTTGAAGCAAAACGACCTTCGCATTTCCAATCCGAAAATCAAACCGTTCCGAGAGGGAGACACGATTTCGTTTACAGGAAGTTCCGGCATCGGCAATCCGCATTTGCACTTGGAAATCCGCGAAGGGGGAAAGCTCTTAAATCCATGCCGAAACGGAATTTTTTGCGGAGACACACTTGCGCCGTTGATTCTCGGGGCGGCGATTTTCCAGGGCGAAGACCTCGCCTTGACCGGAGAGGACCCGTTAAAAAACGGATGCGTCGAAGTCCCCCATCTCCAAAAAGGCGATTCCATCCGATTCGCTTTTAAAATCGCCGATTACAGCCGAACGCCTCTCGAAAATCCGATGTCCGTGCGCCGCGTAACCTTAAAAAGCGCAAAGCGAATCCTTGGCGAAATCATCAAGGACACTCTTTCCTTCGACACGATGATTCAAATCCGCGAAGAACTTCTTTGGGCAGAAGAAGCGGACACCGCGGGCGACTGGCACTTCATCCCGAACGCATACCGAATTTCGGGCAAAGACACGCTCGTTTTCGAAACAGAAGACATGGTCGGACATACGGCCTCCCGGAAATTTTCCCTTTCGTCAACATGCCCAGGAGAACCCCCTCCCCTCCGTCAAAAGCAGAATCAAGAACTGTTCAGCTTTTTAAGCCGCTCCTGGATTGGGCTTGACCTTTGCCGCCCCGGGCCTCACCAAACGCAATTCTTCCTTTACGGCAAAGGGATAGAACGCGTCAACGCCTGCGACGCGTTTCCCCAACAGGCGACACTCCTCGGCAAAATAGTCAAAGCCTACCCCGCGACCAGTCTCATCGTCCTGGAACGCGCGGGCCTCCACGACTCCCTCTTTATCCGTCAAATTCCGCCCAACGCCAAATCCTGGAACGATACCATTCAACTTTCCGGAAGCCGCATCGTGCAAAGTCTTTCCGGCATCAAACCCGTTCCCTGGACAAAGGTTCTCGCCGTCCGAAAACTCCAAAACGACAGCGTCCCCGCATACGAGTTTCATCCCAAAGGACTCCATTTCACAGGCGACTGGAGCGTTCAATTCGACAAGAACGTTCACGACAAGCCGCTGTATTATTTAGGCGAAACAAGCCGCAAATGGTTCTTGTTCAGCAAACAAAAAAACGGCAAGAATTTCCGTTCCGCCCGCATGAACGAACTCCGCGACATCGGCTTCATCCAGGACACAACGCCGCCAGAACTTGGCGAAATCCGCAACGATTCCGCCATTTTCGCCGGGAAATCCGAACCAGCATTCCGCATTCCCGTCATTGAAAAGGAATCGGGCATCGCAAACGGAAACGCCATTCGCGCCAGTTCTTCCCAAAAGCCGTTCATTTATGCGGAATACGATTCCGAACCCGAAGAAATCGTTTTGCGCAAAAGCGATTTGCCTTCCTCCGGGGAATTTTTTGAAATTCAAATCCGCGACGAAGCGGGTAACGAAAAGACGTTCAAAATAAAAGTGCCTTGATTCAAAACAAAAGCGGACTCAGGGAAGGCAGATTTTTTGGGAAAATATATACGTTTTTCCACCTAGAGCAGATGTATAACTAAAATCATAAAACAACTATATATTTCTAATGGGCATCATTTTACAAAACTAAATAGCATTTTGAAAATTGCTAGCACGTCAAATTTATGTTTAGCGGATAACATACCAAATATTCTAAACAATTCCAACGACAGTCGTGCTTCATCTTTTTGTATAATCAATCCCCACATTCTTTTGCATTTAAGGTTCTTCCATAAGCATTAGATTTTCACTAAAGAAATTACGTTGCTTAATGCGAATTTTACCAGTTGGCTGAGTCAAAGGTAAACTCACCTTTAAAGAAGTCATGTCATCAGGAACGTTAGCATTTTCAGCCATATAGACTCCGTTATCTTTAGTTGCGGTTAGATTGCGTCAATACATTAGAAATATATGATTTTGCTATAGATAATTGTTCCTGCTTAATTGGAAAATTTCCAAATACTTGAGGATTAAAGTGCTTGGAAACAGCGATAAATGCACTTTCGTAATCACCAAATGCGTTCTTGTTAAATGGAATGTCAAAATTACCCATATAATAAGGAACATCGGCAAAACGCTTAAAACAATCAATATAGCAGTAATAACCTAATTTATCAGGATTAACATCAACGGCATTCATGCAACGGTCTTTAATAAACGTTCTACTTCGTTTCAAAGCGTTTATATCTCGCAAAGTATAAAACAGAATTTCTTTATCATATCTCTTTTTATGCGGATATTTTTCTATAAACTCAGCAACGTAATCGTAATTAGACAAACTAAAAGTTTCACCATCTACGGTTTTAAATTTCATATTATAAACTTCATCATAACATAATCCCATATTAGGCGTTCGTTTATACAAAGCTATAATTATAGGAAATCCATTTAGTTTTGAAGTGTTTGCAAATTCTTGACTATTAAATACAACATGTTCAAGTAAAGTATAATTTTTGAAAAATTTGGAACTCACAGAAAAATTCGGTCGTTTTATTAAATATGACAATGGGTGTAAAATAGCAACATATTCAGCTTCAAGTTTATTATAGGATAATAAAAACGACATTCCCAGGTCTCTTGTTTTAACGTCTCCATCCATCGAAATCTTAGTATTTTTTAAGCCTTGGTTAATTTGCGAGGTCACGTCATTATATGGGGGATTTCCAACTACAATTAATTGCGTTTCTATATTAAACATTTTTCAGGAAATGTTTTCAAGCGAATTGATATTATAAACATTTACAAACGGGAATTCTTCCGAAATGTTTTTTAAAGTGTCCATATCAATATCATTGCCTATGAATGTATTTACAGGCATTTCGTCTGCTAAAGTAAAGAAAGCTCCATATCCACAAGAGCTATCCAATATGGTGTTGTTTTTCGTTAAACCATGTATTTTCAGCCAGTTTCCCACAAGTTTAACATACTTGTTAGGTGTGTAAAAACTACCTAAATTTACTCTATCAGAATTATTTAGATGTGTTTGGACATTTATATTTTTTATGGTTATCATGCGGTGTGTTTAAAATGCTTTTCAAATAATAGTTAAAAATGCTATGTAAAACCACACCACCAGCATCTTCTAGCCCACCCCACACACACATCCGAATAGCAGCGACAGGATTCGCTCGTTTTAGAAGAATCGCTTCAGTATTTTACAGAGCGAGATTGTGACGTGATTGTTCGTGGCGGACGTTTCCTTCTACAAATACGCCCCTATACTACATCAAAATTTGTCAAAAACACAGTTTGTTGGAGGAACAATGTATACATCCCCCCCAAAAAATTCACCATACAAAAAGGAACTTTCCGGAGAAAGTTCCTTTTCGTCATTTCAACTGTTTACTTATTCACCACGCAAATGGCCGTGGTTGTCGCCGTGACCGTGTATTTTTTACCCGGAGCACAACCGGTCGGGCTAAAGTAAGCGAATCCCGACAGCGGTTCTTCGGAATCCCAATACACTTCAAGATTCCTGTAATCCGTACCCACTCTCGGTTTGCAGCCCACCGTACAATTGTTGGGTGCTCCAGCCGGAATTTGAACAGTCGTCGCCGTTTGCGCCGGGATGAAGATGGCGTCCGGCAAGGTCGGAAGAATCGTTTCGCCGTAAGAATCCGGATCATTAATGCTTCCTAAAGGCAAAATCAAATCCACGGATTCCGGATCGACTACCGTTACGCCGCCACACGCATAAGTCACCTTGGAATTGTCCGCGTTCGACACCGCCACGTTGACAGTCACCTGTTGCTTGTGCATATCCGAAGAGGCGACCATCGACGCCGAGGCGCCAGATCCGCTGACCGTCCCATAGGCGGATGTCCATTCATAAGTGGAAATCGGCGATTCGGAAACGGCGTCCACCGTCCACGTAATCGTTTCCCCGGCTTTTGCCGTCGAAACATTGGGCACGCAAGAATTTACCGTAATGGGAATTCCCTGCACCTGAATCGGTTCACAGGCGACATCGTTTCCGTCCACATTCAAATAAGCGGAGTACGTTCCGGATTCCGCATAACGGACATTTACCGAATAAAGGCCGTTTCCCTGGATGTTCGGATTGGATACGCCTTCGAAAGTCCAAACAAATGGAGACATGATCTGTTCAAAAATTTCGCCAGAAGCCCGGTAAAACTTCCAAGTCACCAGTTCGCCCTTTTCTACCGTGGGCGATTCCGGGCCGCACGTCCCATTCACAACTTGATTCGCTTCGTTCAACGCTTCATTGCCGCTGACCGTTTCTGTCGCCACAGAAGAGGAGCTCGCTTGAACAGCCCCACTGGAAAGCGGTTGTGACGCACTGGATTTTCCCGAAGCAGAAGAGCTTTCCGTCCCCGAAGAAATGGCGGCAGCCGATGATGAATACTCCTCGTCGGGAGGATTTTCAACCGATTCCGAACTGGAATCGCTCCCACAAGCGGACAACCCCAAAGACAACGCGTAAATGCCCAAAAAAGGCAAGAGGCCAAAACGTTTTGAAAAGTTCATGCCCCAAATATATCTAAAACGCCCCGATTCCGTTTGTAATATTTTACAAACGCGAATCCATTCCCCACGAAAAGATTTATTTTTCGGGCGGGATTGTGTTTGGTAAAAAAAAAGGAGACGCTGTGCCTATTTTTGCACTCATCGGATTGCTCGCCGCAGGACTTTTCGCCGCAGAGCAAGAACAACCGACACCTTATGACCTCATTCGCCCCATTTGGCCTATGAAATGGGACACCGCCGCCACAGACGACGGCGGAACTGTAGAAAGCTTCAGCAAATACGTTCCCAACAAATCAAAGCACAATCCGGTTCCCCCAGTCGGATCAGTCCCGCAGGATTTTGTTCCCAACGGCATCATCCCCGATTCCCTGAACCAGGCTTACCGCGACGCCCAAAACGTGCGCATCGGACGTATCCGCATCAACCAGGCCGGCTACCTCCCCGAAGACACCGAAAAGCAATTCTATTACGTCTCGGCGGGAACCTGTGCAGAAACCTATTCCGTGGTGTCCCTGACCGGCGAAGAAGTTGCCACCGGCGGAACATTCACGTCGACAGGCAAGAATACAGAATCGTCTTGGACCATTATCGCAGGAACAAACGCAGCCACCAACAACCAAAAACGTTATTCTGTCGCGGGTGACGGTCCTTCTGGCACTGTTTGCATCGGACATCTGGCCGATATGGCAGGGCTTTCCACCAACACGCGTTACCGCGTCAAAGTCCTGAATCAGTATTCCGCGTCTTTCATCATCAGCGACAAAGTTTATTCGATGGTCCGCGACGCGACCCTCAAATTTTACGGAATCAACCGCAGCGGCAACTCCGAATCGTGGTTCCACAAACCCAGTCACACCAAAGACGGAGCCGGCAAATTTGTCCATGGCGAAGGTTCCGCGACAGGATTCACTTCTCAAGAAGGCGCTTTGCAGGGCGGCTGGTATGATTGCGGCGACCACTTGAAAGAATCGCAGACACAAGCGTACGCCTTTATGGTTTTGGCGGTGATGGCTGGTTCAAACCCGGACCGCGACGAAGACAATTACGCTTACAACATGGGCGAAACGGTCAACACGGACGGCATTCCCGATATTCTCCGCGAAGCAAAGCACGGAGCCGATTACTTTTTGCGCTCTTACGTTTTCGCTGGCGGCGTCATCGACAACATGGTCGTTTCCGTTGGAAACTTCGGCGCGGACCACGGCTGGTGGGGACGGCCAGAAAATCAAGACGCTCTCCCGACAACGCTGACCGGGCGCGGCGGACCGCACGAACGCGACTTGCGCCTCGGAGAATTGGGTTCCAACATCTCCGGCCAAATTGCGGCTGGACTTGCCATTTTGAGCAAGGATTACGCGACTTACGACAAGGCTTTCGCCGACAGCTGCCTCATCGTTGCCGAAAAAATGTACGACTTCGCCAAGAATTTGAAGCTCAAGGAAAAGAATCTCGGACCGGGAACTTATGACGGAGGAAAGCCCTACGTCTACAACCTCGAAGCAGACGACTGGTCTAGCGCAGCTTATAAAGGCAACAACGAATCTCACGATGATTTGGCGATAGCCGCCATAGCGCTCCATTACGCGACTTACGAAAAAACAAAAAAAATGGATTACTTGAACGATGCCGTCGAAGACAAGGAAATCGGCAGCGACCAAGAAGCTTCCGTGGGCTTTTTCAACGGCGGTTGGATGGCATGGAACCGCGACGGTATGCGCAAATCTTCCAAAAATACAAGCTGGGCGAACGCTTACACATACACGCTTTACGGTTTCTACAAGTTGCTCCTGAAAGACGAAGAAACCGGAAAACGCTACGGCATCGACAACAAAACCCGCTTGAAATACGCCGAAAATGTCGCCCTGATTTTGGCGACAAACTTGAGTTATCTTTCCGGAAGCGGTTCCGAAAGCGTTTCCATTCCCACTTTGAACGGCATGACCCCGGTTTCTTACGGCGACCTCTGGTATAACATGCAAACAGACAAGACCTGGATTTACAACCGTTATCTAGCGGGCAACATATTCGAAGTCCTGGCGTATTCCGAAGTGACAAAGGATTTGGAAGGCGTCCCCCTTCCCCAAAAAGGCGTTCAAAATTGGAATTCAGCCGCCATGAAAAAATTGGGCATCAACCAGCTGAACTATATGTTGGGAGTCAACCCCTGGGACGTTTCGTTCTTACTGGGGGTCGGCGACAAGAACGACGCCCACCCGCACCACCGCGCCGCAAACCCCGAAGGCAAGAACATGCCGGGCGCAAATTACGCTTACAATCCGCCCACCGGAGCGCTCTTCGGCGGAGTCCCCCCCAACGACGCAAACGGAAACGCCTGGGCACCGAGCACGATGAGCTGGGAAGATTACCACCTTTCTGAAACATGTATCGACGCAACGGCCACGTTTGTCGCCTCGAGCGCCGTCGCCGTCCGCGAAGAAGACAGAAGCCGCGCTCCGTCCGAAATCAATGTGGAAATCCGCTATGTCGGCTACGACTCCGCCATTGTGAAAGTTTCCCAAGACATGCGCGGTCCGGCGATGATCCTTTACAGCACAAACGAAACGGGCCCATTCTCCGCCTATTTCAAAGATTCCACCTATGCGGTGAACCACGAATTCCACATGACAGGCCTCCAAAACGGAACCGCCTATTATTTCAAAGTCATCGCCATCAACGGTCGGAGTGAATCTTACACGACAAAATGGCTTATCGACAGCACCAGTACGCCGTTCTCCTTCACCACGCTCGCAAGCCCGCAACCCGATGCGAATATCCAAAACATCAAGGTTTGCAACCTTTCCTCCGACAGTGCGGAAATCATGTGGTACACGCCGAACGGACAATACGAATCCAAAGTTTATTGGGACACAACCCTCACGTCTTACGAAAACATGACATGCCCCACTTCCCCGAATGGCACTTGTCACTTTGACGCGAACGCCGATGTCGCCGGGATTCCCACCAGTTTCCACTACGTCAAATTGGGCAAGCTGAAAGAAAAGACGACCTACTATTATTGTGTACAAAGTAACGCCTCGGTCCGTTGCACAGACGACAAAGGAATGCCGCTCAAATTCACGACGCCCGTCACCTCTTACGATTTTGACGTGCGCACTTACCAATATGAATTTGGCGGACTGGACTTCTTGAACATCAACATTTACAACAACGAAGACCGTCAATTCGACAGCTTGACACTCCGGCTTTACGTTACCGCCAAACCGGAACAGATCGAAGCGCAAGCCGGCGAAAACAACCAGCCCGGTTCCTGCCCGTTGCTGTTGGATTTGGATATTTGCCAGGCCTACGACGAAGCGGGATTCAACAAGCCCTGCGAAACGGACTCGGAAATCCGGGAACTTTTGCGCGGAGCCATCCCCGTCAAGCTCGAAGACACTTACAATGCGGCCACAGGCACTTATGACTGGTACATTCCCGTACCGCTGGGTTCCACGACCATCAAATCATCTTCCCGGATGCGCATGGACTTGGGATTCTCCCGCGGTCTTTACCAAAACGGCAAATGCGATCCGCTCCGCACCGCTCCGGAAAAGCGCATGTCGGCGACATCGGGAGACTGGACCTGGGCTCCTCACGAGCGGGATGTCGACGGAGCCGATTACGCGGGAATGCCCATCTGGGGCAAAGACGACGGCGACCAGGACGAAGCCCCGGTCAACCCCTATGTAGTCGTTTACCGCAAAGATGAATTTGTCGTCGGATTCAGCCCCTCTTACTCCGAAATGACGAAAAAACGCGCCAATTACGAAATGACAGTCGCCTTTGACGCCCCGTTCAACGTTTCTTCCGGTTCTTACATTCAAATCGATTCCACAACCAGCACCATGCGCCTGACAGGCAACGCGACCATCTCTGAAAACGGCTACGTGACAGATATCTGGGTCAACGGAGTCGCCTTGACCAAAGAACAACGGGCGACCGCCGCCGTTTACAATTATGCGACAGGCCGTTTCGACTTGAACATTCCGGTCAAAATGTCCATCGGAACGAACAAAGTCGATGTCACCATTTTCGCGGGTCCCAATCCGGATTGTTCCGAATGCCTTGAAAATGGAGGCTGCGCATTCGTCAACCGCTCGTATTATGTCCAGTTCAGCAAGGGAAATCGCACAGCGGGCAAGATCCAATTACTCCGCGAAGACGGTCAATCCGTTTCAAGCCCGGTAAAAGACGATCCGATGACGTTCAAGATATTCGTCAGCGACAAGGACAACGCTGCAAACGAAACTATTTCCGTCATGCTCCACAATTCCCGCACCGGAGACTCCACGCAAGTCGCCTTAAAACGCACCAATTCGACTCTCGGTTACTTCGAAAGCGAATGGATTTCCGCAGTGAACAACGCAAGTGCGGACTTCCCGAAAGTCGCGCTTCTCGGCGGCGACACCATCTCCGTTGTTTATGTCGATGCGGAGGATCCGGAAGACTCCACGGCGCAATCGTTCTACGCCGACCCGACGACTCCGATTCCGCAAGTGGCGAGCCTCACCGACTTGAATTGCGACGCCACAGCCGACGAACTGACCATCACGTTCAGCGGAAGCCAATTTGACGGTTCTTCCATCAAATTGGACAGCGTCCTCGTTTCCCTGGATTCCACGGCAACAGTTCCCGCTTCTGAATTTGTCGTCAAACCTTCGGCACTTGTCGTAGGCGCCTCGACAACATTCCAGCTAAGCGGCGTTTCCGTTCCGCAAAATGCAGCGCCAGCAGGCAAAGTGACCGTTTACATGACCGAAAACGGCGTGTCCAAGACCTCTGAAAAAACGATTTCGGACGGCATCGCCCCGACTCTCACCGGCGTCGCGATTCTTGAAAACGAAAACCACGCAAATCCGCAGGACACCCTCCGAATCGCCTTTTCCGAACCGATTTCCATGAGTTCCGCATGGCCCTTAGCCATTTACGACAGCACTGGAGCTGAAATCGACCAGTCTTCCATCCAAGTCGTCAAGGCGACAACAACGGACAACGGCAAAACGTGGGAATACGTCATTACCGGCAACACGGACGGCAACTTCATCAAACAGGGACACCGCGCCATCATCAAGGCGGGCTTCCCCGTCGTCGATTTGGCGACAAACGCCCTCTCCGACTGCAACGGCCCCGTGAACGTCATTGAATCCGTCCGCCCGGTTCCTGTCAAGTATGCGACCATCTCCGACAACGAAGGCGATGGACAGCCTGACGAAATTTATATCGAATTTACGAAGCTCCTCCGCGAAAAAGACATGCTGGACACCATCGACGTTTACTGGGGAAAACCCGAAATCTACGTCGCCTACGCAAAACCGGCAAACGGTTGGAGTTTAGATTCGGTTTACGGCGAAAAAATTCCCAAATACATTACGCAATTGGATTCTTCTCGTGGCGAATGGGTGCTTGGATCCGTCAAAAAGGAATGTTCAAAATATGAAGACGTTCTCAAAGTGGACAAGCGCGACACGATTTACACGGATTCAACGCAAACAACCATCGACCGGATTGATTCCGTGACCCACATGGAAACCATTTGCAAGGCTTACACGTCCAGGCAGGATTCCACATTCGTCCCCAAGATAGACACCATCCGCATCGATTCCGTTCAAAGCATGGCGACGGCTATCCGCATACCCATCACCGGAGAAACCTTCAACAAGATGACTTACGGTAACCGCAACGGAAACGGCCTTATTTTGCCGCGCCAGGGACCGCTTGGCGGATTCTTCGACAACAATACGGCTGCCCTTTACGACAAATGTCCGCCGGTAATCCTGAATGCGAATATCACAAAACCCACCGAAAGCCTCTACCGGTTGCGCGTCACTCTTTCAGAGCCGCTGAAATTGGTTGACACCACGGGAAATTCGAATCTGTATTACCTGCAAAAGCGGACAAGTTCCGGACAATACTGGTTCTCATCCAATTCCGATGCGTTCAACAACGCTCAGACAACCTGGACTTTTGTCTACGCCGACAACAATTCGGAATCCCAGATCCACGTGAACGATGAAATCCGGCTGCCCGTTGGCGCTGAATTCTCCATCGCAAACGATGGCGCGAAGAACTTCCCCGGCGAACAGAATCCGTGGGTCATCGTTCAAGGTGACATTGACAACGTTTCCTTCAAAGTCTCGATGCAATCCGGAGTCACGTCCGTTCCCGCAAGCGAAGTCCTTTACGGCGGAAACGAACCGGACAAAAACGAAATGTTCCGCCTGTCTTACCTATCCGATGCATCCGAAACAGTCATCGCCAGCGGAAAGAAAAAGTTGAAGTCCATCACCCCGGTTTCTTATGACACGGCAAATTACGTCCACGGAGGTCCCACGTTCGATATCGACATGGAAATTCCCCTCCTGTTGCAAACGGATTCCCTCGGCGAAAAAGCCTGGATGGCAAAGCTCAAGTTCTCCGTGAATATTTACAACAACATGGGCGAAATCGTCACCTCGACATCTTACGAAGGCTCCCTGTCGGACTTCGCCGAAAACGCGATTTCTTCGGATGGGCATCTCCACCTGCGCCTCGAATGGATAACTCACGAAGGCATCGCCCCGCAATCCGAAAGCGGTCGTCTCATCGGGACAGGCGCTTACGTTGCCCAGTTCGAATTCAAAGCCTCCGAAACGGCCATCAGCAATCCGTCGAACGGAAAATACCGCAAAGGCCAGACTCGGAAGCAATCTTCGGACAAAACAAAATCCTTCGGCTTCCGGCGCGTCCAAAAATAAACGTCCCTGTTGAAATTCAAGGGAAACCGCTAATCCGGTTTCCCTTTTTGATTTGAAGCATTTTCTCAGCAGCCGGCCTAAACCGTTTCATTTTGAAACGTATTATGAAACAGTTTTTCACTTATCGTCAAAAATTCCCCGTTTTACGGATATTTTTTATTTGGCATGATTATTGCTAATTCTCCGAACGACGCCAAGCATTTTGGCGAAAACGTTTCAACAAAGAGGTAAAACTATCATGATTAAGCCACTTGCAGACAGAGTTCTCATTGAACCCGCTCCGGCAGAAAATAAAACCGAAAGCGGACTCTTCATTCCGGACAACGCCAAAGAAAAGCCCATGCAGGGCACAGTTGTCGCGGCAGGACCGGGTAAGAAAGACGAAAACGGCAAGGCTATCGCCATGGACGTCAAAGTCGGCGACAAGGTTCTTTATGGAAAATACAGCGGCACCGAAGTGTCTGTCGAAGGCAAGGACTATCTCATCGTCCGCGAAAGCGACATTTTCGCCATCCTCTAAGGCGGAATTCACAAGGAATTATCATTAGGAGATTGATAAAATGGCTAAGCAATTGAAATTCGATGTAGCAGCACGCGAAAAATTGATGAAAGGCGTTGACCAGCTCGCTGATGCGGTCAAAGTGACCCTTGGCCCCAAAGGCCGCAACGTCATGATTGGCAAGTCTTATGGTGCGCCTAACGTCACCAAAGACGGCGTCACCGTCGCAAAAGAAGTCGAACTCGAAGACACGTTCGAAAACTTGGGCGCCCAAATGGCGAAAGAAGTCGCCAGCAAGACTAGCGACACTGCCGGAGACGGCACCACTACAGCAACGGTTCTCGCCCAGGCGATTACCCGCGAAGGTTTGAAGAATGTCGCAGCCGGCGCAAATCCGATGGATATCAAGCGCGGCATGGACAAGGCCGTTTCCGCCGTCATTGAAAAGCTCTCCAAGATGGCTGTCAAGATCAACGGCAAGGAACACATCGCCCAGGTGGCGACGATTTCTGCAAACAACGATCCCGAAATCGGTGAACTTCTCGCCAACGCCATGGAAAAAGTCGGCAAGGACGGCGTCATCACCCTCGAAGAATCGAAGACCGCCGAAACGACCCTCGATGTCGTCGAAGGCATGCAATTCGACCGCGGCTACCTCTCTCCGTATTTCGCCACGAACACGGACGCGATGGAAGTCAACCTGGAAAACCCCTTCATCCTGCTCTACGACAAGAAGATCAGCTCCATGAAGGATTTGCTCCCGATTCTCGAACAGGTTGCCAAACAGGGAAAATCCCTTCTCATCGTCGCTGAAGACGTTGACGGCGAAGCCCTCGCCACTCTCGTGGTGAACAAGATTCGCGGAACGTTGAAAGTCGCCGCCGTCAAGGCTCCGGGCTTTGGCGACCGCCGCAAGGCTATGCTCCAGGATATCGCCATTTTGACCGGCGGCCAGCTCGTTTCCGAAGAACTCGGCGCAAAGCTCGAAGACGCTCCGATTTCCGTTTTGGGACGCGCCAAGTCCGTCACCATCACCAAGGACAATACGACGATTGTCGAAGGTGCCGGAGACGCCGAAGCTATCAAGGCCCGCGTTGGTCAAATCAAGAAGGCCATCGAAACGACGACAAGCGACTACGACCGTGAAAAGCTGCAAGAACGCCTGGCGAAACTCGCCGGTGGTGTCGCAGTCATCAAAGTCGGAGCCGCAACCGAAGTCGAAATGAAAGAAAAGAAGGACCGTGTCGATGACGCGATGCACGCCACACGCGCTGCCGTCGAAGAAGGCATCGTCCCGGGCGGTGGAGTGGCTCTCATCCGCGCCGCAGACGCCATCGACAGCCTCCAGTTCTCCGATACAGACGAAGCAACCGGTGCCAAGATTATTCGCCGCGCCATTGAAGAACCGCTCCGTCAGATTGTGAAGAACGCCGGACTCGAAGATTCCGTCATCGTCAACAAGGTCAAGGAAGGCAAGGACGGCTTTGGTTACAACGCCAAGACCGACTCTTACGAAGACCTGATCAAGGCCGGCGTCATTGACCCGGCGAAGGTGACGAAGACCGCTCTCAAGAACGCCGCTTCGATCGCGTCCATGCTCCTTTCCACCGATTGCGTTATCGTGGAAAAGAAAGAAGAAAAGCCGGTCGCCGCTCCGCAAATGGGCGGTGGCATGGGCGGCATGATGTAATCGCCAACACGAAACGCTTTAGGTCGAGCCCTGCTCGACCTTTTTTGTTTCAAAAAGAAACACAGTACGCGGCAAACGGCTCAAAATCCCCCACTTTCAACAGGCACGGTTTTTGCTAGTTGAAAATTAAAATATCATGAACATTTCTTCAAAAGGTATAACGGCAATCATGGAAGACGCACAAAACCAAAATCAGCAAGAACACACCAACGACGATATTATTCAAGAAGCCGAAAAGGCTATGGAAGCCGCCCCCGGAGAAAACGAAGCTCCGAAGGCTGAATCCGCCGAAACCGTATCCGCAGACCCGAGAGATGCCGAAATTCAACAGTTGAAAGCGGAAGTGGCAAGCCTACAGGCTAACAGCGACGCGTATAAAGACAAATTCGTGCGGTTGATGGCCGAATTCGACAATTTCCGCCGGCGCTCCGCCAAAGAACAGCTCGACCTGGTCGAAACGGCAAACGGGAAGCTTCTCGAAAAGCTGTCCGAGGTCCTCGACAACTTTGAACGCGCCGCCCACCCCGACAACAACAAGCAGAAAGATTACGACTCTTTCGCCAAGGGCATCGGCATGATTCACGATCAATTTGCCAAGATTTTGAAAGATGCCGGCTTAGAACAGCTCGACCCCGTCGGCGAGGAATTTGATCCGAATTTCCACGAAGCCCTGATTCAGCAGCCTTCGGAAACAGTTCCCAACGGCCACGTCGTTACGGTATTCCAAAAGGGTTACAAGCTGAAAAACAAACTTTTGAAAACGGCCAAAGTCGTCGTTTCGTCTGGAAAACCGCAAAATTAAAGGAAACACTGCAACACATCCGCGTTTCAAACTGAAACACCTTGTGAAAAGCCTTTTACCACGAATCTTTTTGAAGCTCAAATTTGGCAAAAAAAGCAAAAATTCAACACGGGTAAACTTTGGCACACATTTTGCTTTATCACAGCGCGGATTCAACAAGTTTAAGGAGATGAACTTATGAGCAAGATTATTGGAATTGACTTAGGAACGACAAACAGTTGCGTCGCCGTAATGGAAGGCGGCAAACCGGTCGTTATCGCCAACGCGGAAGGATTCCGCACGACACCGTCCATCGTCGCCTTCGGCAAAAACGGCGAACGTTTGGTCGGCCACGTGGCAAAACGCCAGGCTATAACCAATCCGGAAAACACGATTTATTCCATCAAGCGTTTCATGGGACGCCGGGCAGGAGAATGCTCCGATGCCGAAAAGCACATGCCTTACAAGATTGTCGGTTCGGGAGACGAATTGCTCCGCGTGAAAGCCGGCGACAAGGAATTCGCTCCGCCCGAAATTTCGGCAATGGTTCTCCAGGCGATGAAGAAAACCGCCGAAGATTACCTGGGACAACAGGTGACCAAAGCCGTTATTACGGTTCCCGCTTATTTTAGCGATTCTCAACGCCAGGCGACAAAAGATGCCGGCAAAATCGCCGGACTTGACGTTCTCCGCATTGTGAACGAACCGACGGCGGCTGCCTTGGCTTACGGCCTCGATTCCAAGAAGAAAGAAAATGTCGCCGTTTACGATTTGGGCGGCGGAACTTTCGATATTTCGATTCTCGAAATTGACGACGGCATGTTCACCGTCAAAGCGACCAATGGCGACACGATGCTCGGCGGTGACAACTTTGACGAAGTGATTATCGACTGGATCAACGATGAATTCAAGAAGTCAAATCCGGGTATTGACCTGAAGAGCGACAAGATGGCCTTGCAACGCCTGAAGGATGCCGCAGAAAAGGCGAAAATCGACCTTTCCGCGACCACTTCGACGAACATCAATTTGCCGTTCATCACTGCCGATGCGACCGGTCCGAAACACTTGGACCTGACCCTTTCCCGGGCGAAATTCGATCAGCTGACGGCCAATCTGGTGGAACGCACCATCGGTCCCTGCCAGAAATGTTTGGAAGACTCCGGACTCAAGCTTTCTGACATTGACGAAGTGGTTCTTGTCGGCGGATCAACCCGTATTCCGGCAGTCCAGGCGAAAGTGAAGGAATTCTTTGGCAAGGAACCGAACAAGAGCGTGAACCCGGACGAAGTCGTTGCCGTCGGCGCCGCTGTACAAGGTGGCGTTCTTGCGGGCGACGCTTCGACTGGTGGAATCCTCCTCCTTGACGTGACTCCGCTTTCCCTCGGCATTGAAACTCTCGGCGGCGTAATGACAAAGCTCATTGAGCGCAACACGACGATTCCGACGAAAAAGAGCCAGGTGTTCAGCACCGCGGAAGACAACCAGTCCGCCGTGACGATTCATGTTCTCCAGGGCGAACGCACTTATGCCCGCGACAACAGGACTTTAGGCCGTTTTGACTTGACGGGTATCAGCCCGAAGCCGCGCGGAGTGCCTCAAATCGAAGTGACTTTTGACATCGACGCGAACGGCATCGTCCACGTGAGTGCAAAGGACAAAGAAACCGGCAAGGAACAGTCCATCAAGATCACAACGTCTAGCGGACTTTCCGAAGCGGATATCGAACGCATGAAAAAAGACGCTGAAGCCAATGCCGAAAAGGACAAGGCCGACCGCGAAAAGGAAGATGCGAAGAACCGCGCCGAACAAATTGTCTATCAGGCCGAAAAGCAAATCAAGGAAGCCGGAGACAAAATCCCTGCCGACACGAAGAGCCAGCTCGAATCCGCTATCCAAGACATCAAATCCAAGAAGGATAACGGTTCGAAAGAAGAAATCGATGCCGCAGTTGAAAAATTGCAAAGCATGATAAGCTCCATGGCTGGTGCCGCTCAAGGAGCTCCGAACGCCGGCGCCTCTTCCGAACCCCATGCGGAATCTCCGAAGAACGACGGCAAAGACGGTCCTATCGATGCGGATTACACCGTTGTCGATGACGACAAGAAGAAATAATGCTTTCCTTGGTAAAATAACGGACAGGATTTTCCTCTCAACAAAGGGGAAAATCCTTTTTATTCATTCTTTTTGATTGGGATTTAAAGAGAGTCTATTATGGCAGAGAAAAGAGATTACTACGAAGTCTTGGGCGTTTCGAAAGATGCGAGCGCTGAAGATATCAAGCACGCCTACAAAAAACTCGCCATCAAGTACCACCCCGATAAAAATCCGGGGAACAAAGAAGCCGAAGAAAAATTCAAAGAAGCCGCCGAAGCGTACGAAATCCTTTCCGATGCCAAGAAGCGCGCCCAGTATGACCAATTCGGCTTTAACGCTCCAGGAGCCGGCGGATTCGGAGGTTTCTCCGGAGCCAATTTCGAAGACATCTTCAGTCAATTCGGCGACATCTTTGGAGGAGGTTTCGGCGGGTTCCGTTCTTCATCTTCTCGTTCGCGGCAAGGCCCGCCACGTGGACAGGATTTGCAAATCCGCATTGCGCTCTCTTATAAAGAAATTCTCACGGGAACGACCAAAAAGGTCCGCCTGAAACGCTACGCGCCCTGCACAGAATGCGCGGGAAAAGGCGGAACGGGCATTGCGCAATGTTCCACTTGCCACGGTTCTGGGCGCGTCCGCCACGTGACGCGTTCGTTCTTCCAAATGGTGAGCGAAACGACCTGCCCGGATTGCGGCGGTACGGGAGAAGTCATTAAAAATCCCTGTTCGACATGCCATGGCGAAGGCCGCAACCTCGAAGAAGAAACGCTTTCCATCAAAATTCCGGCGGGAATTTCAGAAGGACAGTTCTTGACTTTGCGCGGAGAAGGCCATTCTGGACCGCGCGGCGGTGCGTCTGGCGATTTACTCGTCGTCATTACAGAAAAGAAAGACGATTTCTATTCCCGTGAAGGCGATGATCTCCATTGCACAATCGAAATTCCCGTTTACAAGCTCGCGCTTGGCGGTACACAAAGAATTCCGACCATTGAAGGTGGAGACGTTTCCATTAAAATTTCAGCAGGAACGCAGCCCGGAGCCGTTTTCCGTTTGCGCGGACAAGGACTCCCGCCTTTGAACGGAGGCAGCCGTGGCAATCTGTTTGTCACAGTCGCCACGTCGATTCCTACAAATTTGACCTCCGAAGAAAAGAAGCTTTACACCCAACTCGCCGAAATCCGGAAAGACAAAGATTCCGCGAGCGACGAAAGCTTGCTGCAAAAGGTGAAAGATCTTTTCTCCTGACTTTTTTCAATTCGGTAGAATATGAATATTCAAATTCTCCCTCAACCGGATGATGTCACATGCGGACCGACCAGTTTGCACGCGATTTACCAACACTACGGTTACTCCATTCCCCTTCCCCAGCTGATCAAAGAAATTGAAATGCTCGAAGGGGGTGGAACCTTGGGAGTCTTTTTGGGATTAGATGCCCTGAAACGCGGATTTGACGCGACAATCCATTCTGTCAACCTTGAAATTTTTGACCCCACGTGGGTCAATTTGTCTATGGAGGAGCTCGCCGAAAAATTGAAGCTTGAATACGCGGCAAAGCACCGGGCGAAACTCCGCGTCGCCATCAAGGCCTACATCCGCTTTTTGGATGCGGGCGGAAAAATCAACCTGAAAGATTTTCGCCCCGGACTGTTTGACCGCTATTTCAAAAAGAACGTCCCGCTGATAACCGGCGTTTCCACAACGTTCCTTTACCAGAGCAAGCGGGAATATACCAATTCGGAAAACAAGTCTGTTTTTGACGACATCCACGGCGAACCCATGGGCCATTTTATCGTAGCCTATGGCGAAACCGATGAAAAAAAATTTCGCATCGCAGATCCGGATTTCACAAATCCGCTGGGAAACGGACATTATTACGAAGTCGAACGCAACCGTCTTGTGCACAGCATCCTGTTGGGAATTTTGACTTATGACAGTCTGATTCTCGCCATTCAACCAAAGAAAAAATGAAAAAGCTCATCGTTGTCAACAATCCAAAAAATTGGAAATTTCACGTTCCCGAAGCGCAAATCGTTTCCGCCAGGGATTATCTGACAAACACCGATTATTCGAAAATGCGAAACGTGCGCGTTTTCAATCTTTGCAAAGATTACAGCTATCAAAGCAAAGGGTATTATGTATCGCTTTTAGCCGAAGCGCGCGGGCACAAGGTGATTCCGAATGTCAAAAGCATCCGGGATTTCAAAGCGCCCGCCGTCGTGAAAAACGTCACCGATGAAATAGACGACCTTATTCAAAAAAGCCTCAAAAAACTCACCGGTACAGAATTCACGCTTTCCATTTATTTTGGGCAAAATGTCAGCGCTCAATACCTGGAACTGTCTCAAGAATTATACAGACTCTTTCAAGCCCCGCTTCTCCGCGCCCATTTTGTCTTTCGGCAAAAATGGTTCATCCAAAACATTCGCCCCATTTGCGTGAACGAAATTCCGGATTCCCATTTGGAAATGGTCGACAAATTTGCCAAGGAATACTTTGACAAAAACCGTTTCACTTCGGCGCACCCGGATGAATACCTTTACGATTTGGCCATTTTGGTCAATCCGAATGAAAAGGAACCGCCGTCGAACGCCAAAGCGATTCAAAAATTCATCGCCGCCGCGGAAAAAACGGGATTCCGCGTGGAACTCATCACCAAAAAAGATTACCACCGTGTCGGAGAATTTGACGCCCTCTTCATTCGGGAGACGACAAATGTCAACCACCACACGTATGCGTTCGCGAGGCGCGCCCAATCCGAAGGTATCGCGGTCATTGACGATCCGGACAGCATATTGCGCTGTTCGAACAAAGTTTATTTGCAAGAACTGATGTCCGTGGGAAAAATTCCCGCCCCGCACACGGTCATCGCCCATTCCGAAAACAGGCACGAGCTGTCAAAAGAAATCGGGTTTCCCATGATTCTCAAAGCGCCGGATTCCAGTTTTTCAATGGGCGTGGTGAAAGTCCAAGACGAGGCTGAATTGCAAGCGCATCTCGACAAGATGTTCGAAGGCAGCGACTTGATCATCGCCCAGGAATTCACGCCGACAAAATTCGATTGGCGAATCGGCATTCTCGATGGGCGGCCATTTTACGCTTGCCGTTATTACATGGCCAAAAATCATTGGCAAATTTACAATTGGAATTCAAAAAACAAGGCGGATATTTGCGGACTTTATGATTGCGTTCCCTTAGACGATGTTCCCCACGGCATTGTCAAAGCCGCAGTCCGCGTCGCCGCACTGATTGGAAACGGTCTTTACGGCGTCGATTTAAAAGAAGTAAACGGCAAGCCCATGGTGATAGAAGTCAACGACAATCCGAGCATTGACGATGGAGTCGAAGACCAACTCGGCGGCGAAAAACTTTATCTGACCATCATGCACTCTCTCCGGAGACGCATCGAAGAACGCATCAATTCGGCGCAACAGCGCCTGTTGCAGCATCACGGTATCGATTCGGCTATCTTATGAAAAATTCTCAATGGCACCTTTTTGAACGCTTCGGTCTGGAACTCGAATATATGATCGTTTCGAAACAAACCGGAAGCGTACTTCCCCGCGCCGATATCATTTTGGGTAAAGACGCAAACGGCGAGCCTCTTTCCGATGCGGAGCACGGCGATGTCGGGCTTTCGAACGAACTGGTTTCACACGTCATTGAATTGAAATGCACAAAGCCTGCGGAAAGTTTTGACGGCTGGAGCGAACGCTTTCACCGGGAAGTTTTGTCGGCAAACCAAAAGCTGGAATCGGTCGGCGGCGAACTTTTGCCCTCCGCGGCGCATCCCTTTATGAATCCGCTGACAGAAACCGCAATCTGGCCTTATGACTGCAACGAAATTTACGAAGCCTACAACCGGATTTTTGATTGCCGCGGGCACGGCTGGGCGAACTTGCAATCCACCCATTTGAATATTTCTTTCTGCGGAGACGATGAATTTGGCGTTCTCCACGCCGGAATTCGACTTTTGCTCCCGTTGATTCCTGCGCTGGCGGCTTCTAGCCCCTATTTGGATTCGCATTTCACCGGTTTTCGGGATGCCCGGATAGAAACATACAGGCACAATCAAGAAAAAATTCCAAGCATCACGGGAAAAGTCATTCCCGAAGCGGTCTTTACCGAAGCGGATTACAACGAAAAGATTTTCAAAGTCATCGAACGGGATATTGCCCCATTCGACAAAGAAAAATTGCTGAATCATTTCTTTTTGAACAGCCGCGGTGCCATCGCCCGATTTGACCGCGGCGCGATTGAAATTCGCCTAGTCGACATCCAGGAAAGTCCCAAGGCGGACGTTGCCATTGCAGAATTTGAAATGGCGATACTCCGGGCTCTCGCAAAAGGGACTTTCGCCCCTCAAAACGTTCAAAGGGCCATGGACACGGACCGCCTAGCCAGACTTCTTGCCGCCACAGTCAAAGATGCGGAAAAAGCGGAATTGGACGATGCGGAATATCTGAACCTTTTTGGCATCTCCGGAAATTCACGGAAAGCTTCGGATGTGTTGAAAATTTTGTTTGAAAAAGTCGGTGACGGAATTTCTCCAGAATCCCACGCCACGCTCGAAACGATGCTTTCGCGGGGAACGCTTGCAAGCGTCCTCCTTGAAAAGCTCGGCGAAAATCCAAGCCGCGGAGAAATCCTGCAGGAATACGGCAAACTGGCCCATTCCCTAGCGACAAACACGCTCTACTGTTAGTCCAAAAGTTTCAAAAAAGCCCGTTTCAATTCTTTGGCGGCAATTTCCGGGTCTTGAGCTTTTTGAATTGCGGAAACTGCGCAAATGCCCGAAATTCCAGCACCCTTGAGCACGTGAAGATTGTCCTTGTTGAGTCCTCCGATGGCATTCACAGGGATGGGAACGGCCTTGACAATGGCTTTCAAGGTATCAACGCTTGTCAAAATGGTCACCACTTTTGTCGTCGTCGGATAAATGGCGCCAACTCCGAGATAATCCGCCCCTGCCGAATACGCTTCCATCGCCTGCGGCACCGTTTTTGCCGTCGCTCCGACAATTTTATCCGGGCCTAAAAGTTTCCGGGCTATCGCCACAGGCATATCAGTCTGCCCCAAATGAACGCCTTCGGCATCTATCGCCATCGCGACATCGACGCGGTCATCGATGATTAACGGGATGCCGTAGCTCTTTGCAATATGATGAACTTGTTCTGCCAAGCGCAAATAGTCCCGGGTGGATTTATTCTTTTCGCGCAACTGGATTAAATTCACTCCCCCTTTGCACGCCGCTTCAACGGAGGGCAAAAATTTTTCTTCCGGGACCGTGGTGCTGTCGGTGATAAAATAAAGCGTGGTATCCAAATTCATATTCAAACGTAGAGATAATCGTTCAACACCGGCTGCAAGCCTTCGCCGCTAATGTCTTTGTACATCGTGTCAAATGTGCGGGCGTCGTTGATTTCAAACTGTTCATCGCCTTCCGCATTCTTTTCCACATTTTCCGCACCCAACGCCTTCGCCGCATTTTCTTCGGCAGTCCGGGGAGAGCATTCCGACTTTTTATACTTGCTTTCATGATCGCCGATTCCCGTCGAAACGCCCGCGGAAACTTTCGTTGCGCAAATTTTCACAATGCCGTTGCGGAATTCCTTGGATTCGCGGCTCGAAACGGTGATGCCGACAAACGGCATGAATATCCGGTATGCGCACAGAACCTGGCAAAGCTCTTTTTCGTGAACATCCAAAGGATTGATTTTGTCGTTGTTCACAATGGGGCGTAACCTTGGGCAACTCAAGCTCATTTCCGCGTGGGGATATTTTTTCTGCAAATAGTAAACGTGCAAAGCGCTCGCCAAAGCATCTTTTCGGAAATCGGAAAGGCCTAGCAGCGCCGAAAATCCGCAGCCGCGCATTCCTCCGCGAAGAGCCCTTTCCTGAGAATCAAAACGGTAGGGGTAAACGCGCTTATGACCCTGCAAATGCAGCTGTTCGTAACGAACCTTGTCATAGGTTTCTTGGAAAACGGTCACGTAATCGACGCCACATTCATGCAGATAACGGTATTCGTCCGTGTTCATCGGGTAAACTTCCACGCCCACCATTTTAAAATATTTGCGCGCGAGTTTACAAGCTTCTCCGATGTATTGAACGCTGCTCTTTGCGCGGCTTTCCCCCGTGAGAAGTAAAATTTCTTCCATGCCGCTGTCGGCGATGACCTTCATTTCATGGTCCACCTGTTCAAGCGAAAGTTGGACGCGCTTGATGTGGTTGTAGCAGTTGAATCCACAGTAAATGCAATAGTTTTCGCAATAATTCGCAATGTAAATCGGCGTGAATATGTAAACGCTGTTTCCAAAATGTTTGCCGGTTTCGAGTTTTGCCCGTTGCGCCATTTCTTCCAAAAAAGGAGCCGCCGCCGGTGAAAGCAACGCCTTGAAATCTTCTACCGAACAGGTTTCATGTTCTAGTGCGCGGCGCACATCCGATGCCGTGTATTTAGACGCGCTGTAAGAATCCACGTGATTCATCACACGTCCGTAAATATCGGACTCAATGATTTCCATTCCCTTCATGTATTCCATGAAATTGGAACGGGAGGCGGGATCATTTTCTAAGCGGTGTTTGCGGGCGAGAGCCTCTGGCGAAAGCGCGGAGGAATCCACCAAAAAACGCTCGTCGTGATAATTCTTTTCCGACATGATGTTTCCTATTGTTCAATCGCGCAAAAATCCCGTCAACGGGTCACTTGAACTGGCTCCGCGGGAAAGTACGCGTCCGAGGCCCGCCAAATATGCGAGACGGCCCGCTTCTATCGCTTTTTTGAATGCCGTGGCCATTTGCGGCAAATCCCCCGCTGTCGCCAAAGCCGTATTCGCCATCACGGCGGCAGCCCCCATTTCCATGGCGGCACAGGCTTCTGACGGTTTGCCGATTCCCGCATCCACGATAATCGGCAGTTCAATTTCATCGATTAAAATTTGGATGAAATCTTTGGTGGAAAGTCCCCGGTTCGATCCGATCGGAGACGCGAGCGGCATTACCGCGGCTGCGCCTGCATTCACCAAGTCCCTGGCCACGTTCAAATCCGGATACATATACGGCATCACGACAAATCCTTCTTTAGAAAGGATTTCTGTCGCCTTGATGGTTTCGAAATTATCCGGCAACAGGTATTTGGTGTCGCGCATGATTTCGATTTTGACAAAATCCCCACAGCCAAGTTCGCGGGCGAGGCGCGCGATACGGACAGCTTCCTCGGCGTTGCGGGCTCCCGAAGTATTCGGCAAAAGCGTCGCCGATTTCGGAATGTAATCGAGAATGTTTTCGTGTTCCCTGGTATTCGCACGGCGAACTGCGCACGTGATGATTTCCGCCCCGGCATACTGAACTGCCGCCTCGATGAGTTTCAAAGAATACTTTCCCGATCCCAGGATAAAACGGGAATTGAATTCTTGTCCGCCAATGACAAGTTTATCGTTTTCCAATGTTCACTTCCTTTTTAATTCTCGATTTCCAATCCGCAAATCAAACGGATTACCGTGAGCGCTTCGTGGGCGGCACAAGCCATCACTCTCGGAGCGACAAGTCCTATGCCATCGTTCACGTCGCTGACTTCATCACCACAAATATAAAAGTTCTTGAAGACGCGGCGGGTCTTGATTTTATTTGCATCGTCAAACCCGGCCATTCCAGAACCAGAAACGAGAAATTGCCCCGGACGACGTTCCAAAATCGAGTTGACGAGCATCGCTTTGGCATTCGCATTGTCAAACGCTTCGCAGACGACATCCGCGTTCCGGGTCAACTCCATCACATTTTCTTCGGTAATCCGGACAAAATGCGTTTCTAAATCCACATAGGGCGAAATTTCTTTCAAATTGTCGCGAAGAGCTTCGGGCTTGGGCGTTCCCACTTGGCACGCCTTGTATTGCTGACGGTGCAAGTTGGTCACATCGACCACGTCAAAATCGATGAGGATGAGTTTTCCCACGCCGGCCCGGGCAAGCGCAATGGCGACATTAGAACCCAATCCGCCAAGACCGCAAACGGCAACCGTCGCCGCCTGCAACTTAGCGACTAACTCTTTTCCTTGACGCGCTTCCAACGCGGTCAACATTTCTGTTTGTGAAGGAGTCCGATTCATCAGCCGCCCCCCACAAAGCTGACCACTTCCAAGACATCGCCTTCTGCAAGGAGAGTCTCGGCGTATTTCGCCTTGGGAACAATCTCGCCGTTTTTTTCGATGGCGATGCGATTGCAATCATACTTTGTGGAAGACAGATATTCTGCGATGGACATTCCGGCGTGAGAACGGTCGTTCTTGTCGATGTCAACACCATTCACTTTGATCATGTTACCTCCGTTGGCATTATCCAAATCAGGTTCGGTCGAAGTTTTGAACTTCCTCTCAGCCGGTCACACCAGCTCCCGTATCTGCAAGTTTAACAAAAATCCATTTTCATGGCAAGGAAGGCCGTCAAAAATTTTATTATATCGGCATGTTGAAAAAAACTCTTTTTTTCCTGAGCTGTGAACACGCCTCCAACGCCGTTCCTGATTTTTTGAACTCGCATTTCAAAAGCAAGGATGCCAAAGCGAATCTCAAAACGCACCGCGGTTACGACATTGGAGCGGGCGACGTTTTTTGGGAACTGGCAAAGATTCTCCGCCCCGCCTACGCGATACAGGGAGCCTATACAAGACTAGCCATAGACCTGAACCGGAACAGCGACAAAAACCACCGCTACTCCGAATACACCGAACACGCGACCGATGCTGAAAAGGGGCGTTTGCAGGGTTACTTCGACGGATTCCGCGACGCGTTCCTCGGAGCCATCAAAGCGGAGCTTTCCAAAAAGACGGCGGCAAAAATCATCCATCTTTCCATCCACAGTTTTACGCCCGAATGGAACGGCAAAATCCGCAACGCAGACGTGGGCATCCTCTATGACCCATCCCGATCATCGGAAACAGCCTACGCGAAATCTTTCAAGGAGAACCTGAAAAGAGAAAATCCGAATCTCCGCATCCGCTTCAACTACCCCTATTTGGGAAAAAGCGACGGGCACACAACCGCGCTGCGGAAACGGTATCAGGACTGCGATTATCTCGGATTTGAAATTGAACTCAACCAGAAAATGCTTTCGCATTCAAAACCCGAAGACATTGCGAACCTTATCGCTGCAAGTCTTCCCGAATGATTGCAAAACCAAGTTGGACGTTCGCCGTTTTCAGCGCTCCGGCTTGGAACGCAAAATGAGCCGCCTGTAACCTAAAGCATTCCATTCCGGAGAGCCCTTGACAAAGGGTGCCTTTGATTCTTTTTGAAATTCAAATTCACCGAGTTCATCTTTCCATTTTGCACCGGAATCAAAAGCGGCTCCGTCTTCAAAAATGGCCGCGGCGGCGGTCATCAAAACCGTGCGGCAAGAATCTTGAGAAAACGATTCCTTTTGCGCCGTACAAAGATCCGGCATTCCAAACGGTTCAAGTCCTAGCGTATAAAGGGAATCCGACTTTTCGACGATATTGACAAACGCTTCCATGGGCACATCGCCAGTCGCCAGCTCGACAAACGCCTTGGCGCTAAAAGCGCATCCCGAATTTTCCACATAAACGCCCAACGCTCCGGCTTCCAAAATCTTTTGGGCGACAAGCAAGAACGAATGGAACTCTTCAGGATTTTTTGCCACGAATTCCAAAAAGAACAGGGACTGGTGATTGGCGAGAGCTTTCGTTTCATCTTCGGAAAGCGGCGCATGTTCTGCAAAAATGGTTTCCAGGCCATCCGCCGCCCCCTGCAAAATCGGCGTGTAGAAAATGGGTGAGCCCGAAAACATCACTTTTTTTTTCGAAAGATCCACATTCCATTTTTCAAGAAAGAATTTCGGCGCGTCTTCACGCGCGATAGGCATTGGGAATGCTACGGTAAAAGGTTTCATTCATCTCTCCTGTGCAATTTTTTCCAATTTCATCGCCAACCGGTTGACGGCGGATTTCAGCAAATCTTCGCGGACTTTCCATTTCCAAGGGGAATGTTTTTTTCGCGCCAAAGACTGCAGACGTTCCGCAGAAATTTCCGTTTGCTGCAAATACGAAGCCTTGCCGGAATCGCGCAACGCCTTTCCCAGATAGACCTGTTCCGTTTGCCCCGGAGTCGGCACAAAAATGCAGTCCGCGCCCAGATAAATCATGTCCATCACCGTACTGTAACCGGGCCGCGAAACGACTGATTCCGCATTTTGAATGGCTTTGGAAAACGCTACCGTGTCGAGATGGTTGTAAACGGTCACGTTCTTTGGCGAAAACGGAATTTCCGAAGAGCCCGGAAGTCCGCGCACCAAAAGATGCTCACCGGGAATTTTTTCAAATGCGGCAAGGAGCGCTTTTTCAAACGAAGTCCGCATCGGCTCGGGGCCAGAAAGTATCGCGGCAAAACGGAATTTCTTGTCAGATGGCGGCGAAGGAAGTTCCAGGCCAGAAAATCGGGAAAGCGGTCCGACAAATTCGAGAACCCTATTGGTCGAAACATGGGAAAGTTTTCCCGCGAGCCCCGGAAATTCAGGAAAATCGGGAATCCACAGAGAATCAAAATGGGACATTTTCCGACTGTGCCACGCAACGCCCAAATCTTCAAAAATGGAAAACGGCGAAGGAAACGCAATGCGCGCCTGGTGCGTCAGATAAACGCTGTGCGCCCGAGAAGAATAGAATCCGAATCGGTTGTCCGAAAAAACGGCGTCGTAAGCGTTCACCTTCACCAGGGATTCCGCAATCAAATGCTCGTCTCGAATCACATTTGCAATTCGACGATAATTTTTCAGCAACCAGAAAGGCATTTCAAAGCCGCGTGCCGGATAACGGATGGCGTATCCCGGAATCCGGATTCGCCGCAAACCGGGAAACTCTTTTTCATACAACGCAGAAACTGAGCCGGATACCGCCAAATCCACGGTCCACCCGCGCGAAAGAAATTCCCGGATAACGGGAATCGTCCTAGTCGCATGGCCAAGCCCCCAATCTAACGGCGCCACGAGAATTTTCACGGTCAAATTCCTATATCCGAAATCCACGCGTTCGCCCAGTCGCCGTGGTCACAGTCCCTGTTTTCTCCCATGTCCAAGCGCAATTCCAAAACGGGCGATTCGGGAATCTGGATTTTGACCCGGGAAGAATCCCCCGAATACAGCCGCCGCGAACGCCAAAGTTCCCTGCCTCCGGATAACAGGACAAATTCCGCGCCGTCACCGCAGGCGCTTTCTTCGTCTAAGCCGACAACCGCGTGGAATATTCCCGACATTGCCCCGTTTTTGCACTTGCCTTCGGCACAAAGATTCATTTTCAGCGAAGCGTTCGCATGGGAACCGATTCCGTAGCGGTAAGATTCTCCCCCGACTCGCAACAGATGATGTTCCACGCTTTCGTTGCGCTGCGGATCGCCCCAGTCCTGGGAAAAGCTTTCAAAAGGCAGCGAGGAAACCATTTGAACCGTTGGCGCGTCGACAAAGACATCCCGCGAAAGGGAAACCGTATCGCCGGGAACAAAAAAGCGGAAATTGTAACGGGAAATTCCCACGGGAATATCGCCAATGACCGCGGAATCCACGGCGAAGGCGCCTTCTTTCGCATTTTCCAAAAGCCCGTTGAAAATGACGGAATCGTTCCTGGAAATTTCATAGGCGACAGATTCCGGAAAACTCTTCGTGATGCGGAATGCGCCGTTTTCCATTTCGCTGACGACAAGATTTTCCGCAAAACGGGAAATTCCATTTTTCGAAACAATCTTGTGAATGGTGAGCGGATAACCGAAAAGGCGATTTTCTTTCAACACCTCTTTGACTTTGTAACCTTCCAGAATGGAGTTGACGCGGTCCGTTGTCTTGAATCCGACGACCCGGGAATTCCGGTTGACTTGGCCGTAACCGTCCTGTCCGCGGACTAAGTAAAGGTTCCCCGCGCTTTTCGCCTTGTATGCGGCGAATTGATCCGGAGTCCAAGACATGAACGTCTGCTCACTGAAACTCGAATGCCGCGAAGCGAGCATTTGCCACGGCCTCGCATAAATGAAAATGGAATTTTCGGGATATCCCTTCAAATACGTGTTCAAATAATTTTCTTCGCCCAACAGTTTATTCTTGTAATAAAGCATGTTGGCGTCAAAACTGGACGAATGATATCCCGCAAGCCCAACAGAAAGGATGACCGCCAAAAACGCAGCAACTGCAGCGGCTTTCTTTTTTCCAAGCGAACAGACTTCTAAAAAGTCGCCGATGCCGAGAGCCATGATCAAGGCGAACAAAGGAAGCGCGACGAGCACATAACGCTGGTTGATGTCGATTTCAAAAGTTCCCGATACATTCAAAAGGATGACAAAAATCTGGATGCAGAACAAAAAGCCCAAGACAAAGCCTTTCCGGTACCGCTTGGCGAACAACATCCGGTAAAGCAGCCAAAGCGTCGAAAGCAGCAAAATGACCGTAAAAGACGTATAAAACGGGTTTTCCAAAATTCCCCCGTGCGATGGATCGCCCGAGAGATTCATCATCTTTTCAATATCCGATTTCAAGTTGAACCAGAAATTCGAAAGCGAATGCGCGGCATGGGAACCGCCCTGAAAATCGTAACCGCGGTAAGCGGCCATCGTATTCACCGCAGGCCAAGAAACCAAAATGGTCGACAAGACAAAGAGCGGCAAACGGTAAATTTCACCCCGGAAATACCGCACATAATAAAGGGCGAAGGGAATGAAAGCGAAAACTGTTTCTTGTCGCGTTCCGGAGAACAGTCCCAAAAGCGGCACCGTGAGCAAAAAATGTTTCCACTTGACTTCTTTGGGTGGAACGAGCGCATACCAGGCCATGAGCAACGAAAGGATGGCGATGTAAAGGACTTCCGTCGAAGCCGATCGCGCCTGCATCAAAAAGATTGGCATCCCTCCCAAAAAGGCGGTCGCCGAAAGCGCAAGCCAGTCGCTTTTGAACCAGATGGACAGTGCGAAAAAGAAGGCGATTAAACTCAGCAGGTAAAGGGGGAAATTCACCATCAGCGCCGTATCGCGCCCCGGTTCCGCAAACTGGAAGACCAGCGAATAGACGAACGCCAAAGTCTTCCCCTTGAAATTGTTGACTTCGTTCTTGCAGTCCAGAACGCCGTTTTCCCAAAGGCCTTCATTGCAAACGCCGCCGGATTGATGGAAATACATTTGGAGCCCCATCGACTCCCAGCTGGTTTCATCAGAAAGCACCCGATGCGAATTTTCGATGTGGTTCACCGCAAAAAGCGTAAAAAATCCGAGCAGGCAAAGCAGCGCGACAAGACTGGGCGTGGAGGGACGATGAGCCTGAATTCGCCCCAAGATTTCTCTTCCGTTGACGACAAGCCCTACCAGCAAAACGAAAACGGTCAAAAGGGTGGCGTAAAAACCCCAATGAATGTCCCACGCCCGCGCAAAAGGGATGGAGAGATTGTTGAAAACGAGAAAAGCGCCGACAAGAACGACTAGCGTCAAAAATAGGATGCGGCCCTCTTTGAGAGAAATAGAAAACGGAACTCTGCCTTGACTCATACGCTGCCAAAGATAAAAAGAAAACCCGTCTCGCGAGACGGGCTTTCACTTATCGGAAACGAATCCGATTATTTAACCTCTACATAATAGGACTGGAGAAGCTTGCCTTCCTTGGTGATGACAATCATCTGCTTGCCCTTCGGCAAGGTTCCACGGATGGCGACAAGACCTTCCGAACGGTATTCCACGGCAAGTTCGGTCTTCTGCGAAAGATCCGGGAACAGTCCGTTTTCGTTCTTTTCGAATCCCTGGCAGTCCGCATGGGCAGAAGCCGCCGCCGTTTTCACCGGATAAGATGCCACGGCGAGCGAAGAGGCGAGAGTTCCCTTGTTGCAGTAAAGAACGTCCATTTCCGCAGCGACAGTCTTCGGATCGGGAAGCTTGTTCACCTTCACATCCTTTTTGGACTTTTTCTTTTGACCGGGGACCACGCCCATGTCCTGTTCAAAACTGATGCGGAGACCCGCCACAGATTCCTTGCAAGTCGTCGAGAAAATAGCCCATTCATTGGCAATCTTCGTCGCACCTTCCGCAGACGGAAGATACATGCCCGGAGCGATTGTATCGCTGTAAAGGTAAATTTTGAGTTCCGCGTTCGGGTTCTCGTTGGTGGTGGTGAACGATTGCTGGCTCAAATTATACTTGTTGCGACGGGACTTGAGAAGATAAGTGCCTGCCGGAACGTTTTCAAATTTGAACTTTCCTTGGCCGAGTTCCGCCTTGTATGCGTAATTCTCCTTTTTGGTGCTGTAAATGGTGGAATCCATCCAAACCGTCGGCATTTCAACGGCTTTGCCGGTAAAGGGATCTACGACTTGACCCGAAATGGTTCCTGTCTTGTCGCAGCCGACAAAAGAGAGCGCTGCCGCGGCAGTGGCAATAGAAAGCAAAACTTTTTTCATTTTAAAACAACCTCACGTATTTGGTTTGGCAAAAATAGATTTTTTTATAGTTCCATCAAGGAAAAGTCAAATTGTCTTCGAAAAAACGCCGTCGCGTTTTGCATTTTGCATCAGCGGATCCAGTTGCATCGCCAAATAGCGGATGACCAGCGACCCCAGTTCAGTCACTTCGACTTCCCATTCGGATTTTTTCACAAGCAGGCCTTCTTGTTCTAACGCAAGGAGCCTTTCCCAACCCTCGGAAAGGACCGTTTTTTCCGCGCCAGAAAGTTTCAGCCTGCGATTGCACATCAAACGTTCGATGGCATCGCGGACCGTGCGTTCCGACGGGGAAAGTTCCTCGCAGCGGATTTCCGTCAAAAGGCCGGCCTCCTGGAGTTCCACGTATTGACGGCTTTCGTGGACATTCTGCGAATAAGCGTTGTCGAGCTGCGTGATGCCGCTGGAACCGAAGGCGTAAACTTCTCCGGTCGTCGCCCGGGTGCAATACCCCTGGAAGTTACGGTGCAGCATACCCTCGGAAAGGGCCTGCGCCAAAGAATCTTTCGGGGAACAGAAATGATCCATGCCGACATCCACATACCCCGCGGACTTGAAGAGTTCCCGCGCTTCGAGGAAAAGTCCCAACTTTTCACGCGGCCCGGGCATCGGATATTTTTCAAGAGTCTTCTGCGCCTTCATGAGCCAGGGAACGTGCGCGTAGCTGAACAGGGCGATTCTGTCGGGGTGCGCCTCGGCGGCAAGTTCAACGCTTTGACGAAATCCAGACGCCGTCTGGGATGGGAGGCCGTAAATCAAGTCCAGGTTGATGCCCGTAAAATGCAATTCCCGGGAAAGCGTCAACAGTTCATTCACCGGCAACAGGGACGGCTCGCGTCCGACGTTTCGAAGCACCTCCGAATCAAAGTCCTGAATGCCAAAACTCACCCGGTTGAATCCAATCCGCGCCAATTCCCTCAGGCGTTTTTCATCGATTATCGAAGGATTGCATTCGATGGCTATCTCGGCGTGGGGAGCAAATTCAAAACGGGCGCGGAGAGTGTCCAGGATTTTTTCCAAAAATGAATAAGGGACAGCCGAAGGCGTTCCGCCGCCAAAATGGACCTGGGTCACGGGACGCGAAGAATCTATCCAGGGCAGCTTCTCGTCCATTTCCGAAAAGAGCGCCCCGAAGTAGCGGTCGCGTTCCGCATCATTCGCCGGCAGCAATTCCGAAGTGCATCCGCAAAAAAGGCAGCGCTTTTGGCAATAGGGAATATGGAAGTAGAAACTGACATTGTGCGGTTTCAGCGCATTGGACTCCCGCCAAACGCGTTCGACCTGCGCCTTGTCTTTCGCTTTGCGGAAAAGATTCGCCGGCGGATAACTCGTGTAACGGGGAGCATTCGTGTTGTACTTCAAAAGGAAATCAATCATTCCATTGTCCATGCCTTCAATATAACAAACCTGATTTCAAATTTTTAGATTTTAACCCGATGAATATCCGCTTGATTCTTTTTTGTGCCCTCGCCGCCATTTGCCTTTCGGCATGTACCATGCCACTCCGCCCCAGTTACGACAGGAACGCCGGCGCATACCGGCTTTCGAAAGGCGAAGCGCACACGAATCAAGTGCTGAAAAACGCCTCGGGTGAAACCGAAGACTGGATGCCCATCATCAAACCGTGGATAGGCACTCCCTACAAATACGGAAAAGCTTCCAAAAGCGGCACGGACTGTTCCGGCTACGTTATGAACATTTACAAAGAAAAAACGGGGATAAAGCTCCCCCACAGTTCCCGCGAAATGTTCAAGATGGGAAAAAAGGTGGACAAAGACGAACTCAAAACGGGAGACCTGGTCTTCTTCGGACCATCGGACGTCGACCACGTGGGCGTGTACCTGGAAACGGGAAACTTTACCCACGCAAGCACCTCCAAAGGCGTCATGATAAGTCCCATGGACGACGCCTATTGGAAGCCCCGTTACAAAGGAGCGAGGAGAATCCAATGAAAAAAATCGCATTCCAGGGAAGGCGGGGCGCTTACAGCGAATCCGCGGCCCGTTACTTATTCGGCGAAGACATCGATGTTATTCCCATGGACTCGTTCGAAGAAATCTACCAGGCAATCGAAACAGGCAAAGCCGATGGCGGAGCGATTCCCATCGAAAACTCGACCGCGGGTTCGATTTACGAGAACTACGACTTGCTGGCCAAATGGCGTCACCCCATCGTGGGCGAAGTCCTTTTGCAAATCGAGCATTGCCTTTGCGCCCTCCCGGGAACTTCCCTGCAAACCCTCAAACGCGTGATGAGCCACCCGCAGGCGTTAGCGCAATGCAGCCACTTCTTTTCCGAAAATCCCGGCATCGAAAAGGTCGTCTTCTTCGACACGGCCGGTTCCGCCGAAGAAGTCGCGAAACAAAAAATTCAAACAGACGGCGCCATCGCGAGCGTTTATGCGGCAAAACTCTACGGTCTGGATATTCTCCGCACGAATTTGGAAAACATCCAGGGCGTGAATTTCACCCGGTTTTACGCCATCCAGAAAAATCCCGTGGAAGTCTCCCCCAATGATGACATCAAAACGGCCATCCTCTTCGAACTTTCAAACGATGACAGGCCCGGAGAACTTTACGATGCGCTGGGCGCTTTCGCAAAGCGCAAAATCAACATGACGCGAATCGAAAGCAGGCCGAACCCGGACAAGCCCTGGGGATACCTCTTTTACGCCTCCATCATCGGCAATCCCTCCGATCCGAAGATCATCGACGCTTTTGAAGAACTGGGACGCTACACCAAATTCACTTACCGCCTGGGCTCGTTCACCCGGGGAAAGACCGAACGTTTGCGATTCGCCTGAATCCCCTTGCCTTAGAGTCAACTCTAAGTTGTATATTGTAGACAGAAATTCAAGGAGAATCCCATGTACGAACTTTTGAACCGCGTAAACTCCCCCGCCGACGTGAAAAAGCTTTCCCTTCCGGAGCTCAAGGCTTTGGCATCTGAAATCCGCGAAGCGCTATTCAACAGGCTCACCAAAATCGGAGGGCACTTTGGCCCGAACTTCGGTTCCGTCGAAGCGGAAATCGCCATGCACTATGTTTTCAATTCGCCCGAAGACAAGTTCGTTTTTGACGTTTCGCACCAGAGTTACACGCACAAAATCCTCACCGGCAGAAAGTCCGGCTACATCGACGACTCGCATTTCAAAGACGATTCCGGCTATACAAATCCAGAAGAATCCGAACACGACCTGTTCAACATCGGCCACACTTCAACTTCGATTTCTTTGGCCACGGGACTTGCCAAAGCCCGCGATTTGCTGGGTGAAAACGAAAACGTGATAGCCTTCATCGGTGACGGTTCTCTCGGCGGCGGAGAAGCCCTCGAAGCCTTGAATTATGCCGGTTCGGAACTCCAGTCCAATTTGATAGTCATCGTCAACGACAACGAAATGTCCATCGCCGAAAACCACGGCGGACTTTACGACACCCTCAAAGCGTTGCGGGATTCAAACGGTAATTCCCCCCGCAATATTTTCAAGGCGCTGGGACTGGATTACATCTACGAGCCAAACGGCAACGACATCGAAAGCCTTATCCGCACGTTCAAAAAGGTGAATCATTCCAAAAGTCCAATCGTGGTCCACATCCACACGCAAAAAGGACTAGGCTATTCCTTCGCTGAAAACGACAAGGAATCCTGGCACTGGTGCGGGCCATTCGACCGCGAAACGGGACTTTCCAAATACCCATCCGGAAACGAATCCTACGAATCCATCACGGCGGACTTTTTGCTGAAAAAAGCGAAAGCGGACCCGAAAGTTTTTGTCATCACCCCCGCCATGCCTTCGTCTGTCGGACTTTCCAAAGACAAGCGCGAAGCCTTTGGAAATCAATACGTTGACGTGGGCATCGCCGAAGAACAGGCCATCGCCATGGCTTCGGGTGCGGCAAAGCGCGGGGCAAAACCGGTCGTCGTCACGAACGCGACCTTTTTGCAGCGGACTTACGACCAGATGGCTCAAGACACGGCCATCAACCAGAATCCCATCGCCGTGATACTCAATTACTCCGCGTTCAACACGCTCACAGACGTTTCCCATTTGGGCATTTACATCAACTCCATTTACGGGAACATCCCGAACGTCCGCGTATTGTCGCCGACAAACCGCGCCGAATATCTGGCGATGGTAGACTACGCCATTGAACAAAACAGCCACCCGACGATTGTGCTCATTCCGGGAAACGGAGTCATCGACGACAACCGCTCTGCCGATTCGGATTACTCCGAAGTCAAATTCCGCATCGAAGAATCCGGTTCCAAAGTCGCCATCATCGCCCTCGGGGATTTTTACCAACGCGGCGAAGCCCTGGCAAGAGAAATGGAAAAATCCATTGGAATCAAACCCACATTAATCAATCCGCGATTCGCCTCCGACATCGACAGGGAAACCCTGGAAAGCCTCAAGGAAAATCACCAAATCGCGGTGACGCTGGAAGACGGCATCCTCGACGGCGGTTTTGGCGCAAAAGTCGCCGCGTTCTACGCCCGCTCGGACATGAAGGTTTTGAACTACGGGCTCGAAAAGAAGTTCTACGACAGATATTCCCCGGAAGCGCTTCTCGAAAGCCTGGGAATCACGCCCAAGGCCATCACCGCCGACGTGCAAAGGCTTTTGTCCTAAGCCCATTCTGCATCCCCTGAAGACCGCATCCGGAAAATTTGAAACGGAAAGAAATTTCTATCTTGTGAGAATATGATGAAACTCAAAATCGCAAAACATATCGCGGACAACGCCTCTGCCCACGCCCTGTTCTTTGTCAGAAAAGCCATTTTATTTTCTTCCGATTTGACAGAACAGGCCGAAAAACAGGCGGCGACGGTCCTTGCCGAAATTGAAAAAGGCGTAAGCCAGGATTTGGACATCGTCGAACTCGACGGTCACAAGACCATTTTCGTGAACGCCGACAAGGAAAGCGGACTTTCTTCACAAGACAAACTCCGGATGGCGGGATTCAGGCTTGGAAACCGCGCCCGTCAAAAGCAATTCAAGACGGTCAAGCTCCTGCTCGCCGATGCCTCTGTCGAACAGTTCAAAGCGATTCTCCACGGCATCCACTACAGCGATTACCATTTCGACAAATTCAAGAGCAACCCGAAGAAACATTTCGACGTGACCTTTGAAATCGAAGCGGATTCCCGCCAAAAAGATTTTGAAAAGGCCGCGGAAGAAGTCCTTGTCGAGCAAAAGTTCACAAGCCTTTGCAAAGATTTGATAAATACGCCGGGTTCCAAGCTTTACCCCGAAGCGTTTGCGCACGAAGCCATCCGAATCGCGCATCAGGTCCAGGGCCTTTCCATCACCATCCTGAATGAAAAGATTCTCGCGAAAGAGGGATTCAACGGCCTGCTGACAGTCGGCGCCGGGAGCCGTTTTTCCCCGTGCATGGTGCGCCTTTCTTATAATCCGAAAGACGCTCCCAAAGACAAGCATCTCGCTATCGTCGGCAAGGGCATCACCTTTGACACGGGCGGAATTTCGCTCAAGCCCGCCAAGGGGATGAAAGAAATGCAAAGCGACATGTCCGGCGCAGCCGCCGCGTTAGCCGCCATTTGCGCCGCCGCGGAATTCAAAATTCCCTTGAAGATGTCCGCTTACCTGTGCCTTGCAGAAAACCGCATCGGTTCCGGCGCAGTCCTCCCCGGAGACATTTTCAAGGCGAAGAACGGAAAGACCATCATGGTGGACAACACCGATGCCGAAGGGAGGCTGGTGCTTTCTGACGGGATTTGCGCCGCCGCGGAAAACGGAGCGACGCACATTGTCGACGTGGCCACCCTCACCGGCGCCATGGTCCGCGCATTGGGAACCTCCATCACGGGATTCTTCTCGAACGACGAGGATTTCGCCGATAAAATCATCCGGGCGGGCGAAGCCGCTTGCGAAAAATTCTGGCGAATGCCCCTCGAAGACGAATACGCGGCAGAATTGAAAGACAATTTCGCCGACCTTTCGAATATCGGAAAAAGCGCGGGCGCGATTCTCGCCGCCCTCTTCCTCCGCGAATTCATTCCCGAAGGAGTCGTTTGGTCTCATTGGGACATCGCGGGCACCGCATTCGTCGAACGCCCCTGGAAATACACATCTTACGGGGCGACAGGCGTCGGAGTCCAGTCCCTTGTCCAGCTTGCCCGTGAACTGGGGGAAAAAGCGTGAAAAACGTCGACACCATCGCCGTCCTAGACTTTGGCGGACAATATGCGCACCTGATTGCCAACCGCGTCCGCCGATTGGGAGTCTTTACCGAAATCCATTCTCCGAATGCGCCCAAAAGCGAACTCGAAGGCGTCAAGGGAATCATTTACAGCGGCGGACCGAACAGCGTATACGCCGCAGACGCCCCGGCATACAATCCGGAAATTTTAAGCCTTCCCGTCCCCAAGCTGGGCATTTGCTACGGACACCAGTTGATAGCACAGCAACTCGGCGGACACGTGGAACCGGGAAAAGTCAAAGAGTACGGTATCGCAGACCTGACCCTCGAAGATAAAAGTTCTCCCCTTCTGAAGGGACTCCCCGAAAAGAGCCCCATGTGGATGAGCCACGGAGACCAGGTGACACGCCTTCCCTACGGTTACCGCATTATCGCCAGCACCAAGGACTGCAAGGTCGCAGCTGTCGCCCTTGACAGCAAACAAATTTACGGCATCCAGTTCCACCCGGAAGTCACCCACAGCCAATACGGCATGCAACTGTTAGACAATTTCATCGACATTTGCGGAGCGGAACGCACGTGGAACATGAAAAGCTACCTGCCGCTCATCACCGCCCGCATCCGGGAACAGGCAAACGGTAGAAAGGTCTTTTTGCTTGTCTCCGGCGGAGTCGATTCGACCGTTGCCTTTGTTCTTTTGAACCGCGTACTCGGCCCGGAAAACGTTTTGGGTCTGCACATCGACAATGGCATGATGCGGCAAAACGAATCGGCAAACGTCAAGGAATTCCTCGAAAAGGAAGGAATGCACAATTTGAAAATCCGCGACGCCGGAGAGCATTTCCTGCAAAAACTCCAGGGAGTGACCGCGCCAGAAGCCAAGCGCGCCATCATCGGCAAGGAATTTTTGTCCGTCAAGGACGAAGAAATGGCCAAGCTGAATTTGGATCCCGAAAAATGGATGATTGCACAAGGGACCATTTACCCCGACACTATTGAAAGCGGCGGCACACAAAACGCGGACAAAATCAAAACGCACCACAACCGCGTTCAGGAAGTTTTGGACCTGATGGCAAAGGGACTTGTCCTGGAACCGCTAGCCGACCTTTACAAAGACGAAGTCCGCGCTTTGGGCGAAGAATTGGGAATCCCGCACAACCTCGTTTGGCGGCATCCCTTCCCGGGGCCGGGACTTGGCGTCCGCCTGCTTTGCAGCGATGGAAAAGAACCTTTGGACACGGCGCATTTTGAAGACGTGAAAGATTCCGATGGAAATTCCCTTGCGGCATATTTGCAAGAAAACGGCATCGACGGAAAAATTCTTCCCATCAAAAGCGTGGGCGTCCAGGGCGACGGTCGTACTTACGCCCAACCGTTCCTCATCACCACGCCGGGACTTTCGTGGAAGCAATGCGAAAAATTTTCCACGGAACTCGCCAACCGTTTCAAGGCCATCAACCGCGTCGTTTATCAAATAGGCAGCGCAAGCGATGCAACTCCCCTGCTGACAGAACAGTTTGCCACCCGGGAAAATTTCGACGCGCTCCGGAAATTCGATGCCATCTGCACAGACTTTTTACGGCAAAACGGCCTGTATGAAAAGATTTGGCAAATGCCCGTCGTATCCGTTCCCCTCCGCGTCGCCGGCAAACCTTGCATTGTGATGCGCCCGGTCAACAGCACGGAAGCTATGACGGCTAATTTCGCTGAAATCGATCAGGCCCTTCTCGCCGGACTTTGGCAAAAGTTTGAAAACGAAGGCGCCGGAAGCCTCTGGTACGACGTGACACACAAGCCGCCCGGAACGATTGAATGGGAATGAATCTAAAAAGCCGAAAAGTACTCGAATAGCAACGGTTTTTGGATTTCCCCCGCCCTTTCTGATAAGGTTTTGATAAGATTCCACTAAAACGCAATTATTCTGCGTTGCCAGTGGCTTGTGAGTAAAGAGTAATTTCTCTTGGCTCACAGAATCCCCATATTAACAGTTAAGCCCGTACTGATTGGATGTCAGTACGGGCTTTTTGTCGTTCTTTTTAATCTTTCAGTTGGTCTTTGAAGGCTTCGACCAGCAGATCACTAAGCTCCTGCGACGGCACTTTTGCCCAACGCTGGGTGGTGTCCTCTGCCGGGAAGTTGTAACGCCAGTGGTCATACTGTTCCTTGCTGATCTCGCCGTTACGCAGTTTTTCACTTTGGTCAGCCCATGCGGAAAGCATAGTGAAAATGCCTTCGTCCATTGTCCGCTTGCTGCCATCAAATACAAGATGTACCTCATCCCCCAGCTTTTCAGCCCGGATACCGTGAATATCCTCAATAGCAAAAAGGGTATGGATAAAGCCCAGATCACTGTCAATATCAGGAATGTTCAACGCCAAGGGAGAGACCTCCAACACATTGGCAAGGGATTTCACCAAGTCTTCTTTGGGCGTTCTGGAGCCGGACTCATACTGAGCCATACGAACATCAGCAGTCTTTTGAGGGAAGCCCACAGCCTGTCCCAGCCATTTCTGCGTCATGCCACGCAAATTTCGTATAAAGCGAATTCGTTCACCGATAGCCATAACTCTACACTCCTTATGTATCGCTGCGATGATTATAGCATATATGTTTAGTCGCTGTCAAGATAACCTAAATAAATAAGTTTAATATTTTCTTGAAAGCCTCTTGACATAACGGAATTTGTTTAGTATAATGCTGATACAAACTTAAACAATTACAGTTAAGTTTGCCAAATGAATACCTGTCGCACATCACAGTCATGGTGTGTCCGCCCGGGCAAATCGGAAGGCGGTCAGAAAGTATCCGACACTAAATAAGGACAAGTATATCAAAAATCAGGAAAAGGAGGATTTTAATGGAGAAGAAATTCATCAGAGTGGAGGAAGTTGCAAGGGTGCTGGAGATTTCGGAATCCCACGCATACAAGCTGATGCGCAAGCTCAACAAAGAGCTGGAGGCGAAAGGCTATATCACCATTGCAGGACGGGTCAACCGTCAGTATTTCAATGAACGGCTCTACGGAGCAGAAAGGAGCGAAGAAAATGCCGGCTTATAAGAACAAGGAAACAAATTCGTGGTATTCATTGTAGTCTCCAAAGTCTTCAATACTGCCGCGATCTTCTGTGAGCCAAAATGCCCATGCTTTGTTTTTGCCGGTTGTCTCAATTTGACTTAGTAGCTCGAATAGCTCGTCCAACAATTCATAAGACCTGGAATCATATGTAAAGCTACAATCAAATTGGCGGTATTTTACTCGTCTAAGTCTTTCAATGTAATGCCGGACTTGAGGCGCTTTTAGTGGTCTGGTCATCGTTTTCTAACCTCCTATCATCTTTACTCTTACTTGCAAGCCAGTTGAAACCATCACCGGCAATAATGCGTTTTGGCTCGTGAGAAAAATCCGCACTCACAAGCCACCCGAGAGATTTCAGAGACAGGCCTCATTACTCCAAGTCGCTCATACACCCGGATACCCCGGTTGAGCGAGGACAAACTACGAGGTCAAAATGAGGACAACAGCCCTGAGACCACTGAGAACAGGGAGAAAAACGCAGAAAACCAAGCCTAAATGGACAGAAAACTGCCCCAAATTCGCACTTCTGGATACCAGAGACAGATTTCGTAAGCGAGTGGGAATAAGGAAAATGAAATCGGGCAACTTCGAACAGCCAGTTTTTCCATCTAAAAGGCGAAAAATTGCATCGTAAGAAATTCCCGAGAAAAGTTAAGAAAACAGCGACCTTGTGTAGCCCAGTTTTTGAGCTGCATGAGGTCGTTTTTTGCACATTTATTGACCTTGCAACTCCCAAGACTCCCCCATACTATTCTAGTTTTCATCCCAAGAAATAGGAGGGAAAAGTAAAGAAAAGCCCGTTCTTCTCCATTATTTTTAACTTTCATACCCGCTAAAATTTAATATCTTCATTTTAGCTCCCCCCTATTTTCCCAGGAAAAAGAGAGAAAAGGGAGAGAAAAAAGTGTAGAAAAACCCCTACATTATGCAAGATTTGGAGATATAATGATAATGGGAAAGTATATGCAAAAAGTTATGAAAAGAGAAAATAGGGAGATTGAGAGAGAATCCGTTCCAATATGTCGAACGGATAGCAACAGCGAGTTGCTTTACAATTTGAATATACAAATGTATAATACCAAGGAGGTGATGACATGGAAACGAAAGATATTATTTTTGAGCTGAGAAATAAAAAAGGTATGTCACAGGATGAACTTGCGGAAAAAGTCTTTGTAACCCGTCAAGCCGTTTCCCGTTGGGAAAATGGGAATACCACACCAAACACAGAAGCATTAAAACTATTATCCAAATTGTTTGATGTTTCAATCAATACGCTTCTCGGTACACCAAGACAACTGATTTGTCAATGCTGTGGTATGCCCCTTGAAGACTCCACTATAAGCAAGGAAAAAGACGGCTTTTTCAACGAAGAATACTGTAAATGGTGTTATGCTGACGGCGAATATATGTACAGTACTATGGACGATTTAATTGAGGTTTGTGTGAAAAATATGGTCAACGAGGACTATTCGGAAAAAGAAGCGCGTGAATATCTCAAAATGACCCTTCCAAAACTGGACTATTGGAAGCGATACGAAGAACTTGGCGGTAATAAAGCATTTGAGGAATTCAAAAAAGCTCTTATTGAAGAAATCAATGCCTTAAATATCGAGGGAATGCCGAAACTCACCAAACTCAACGCTCTTGTAGGCAGTTATATCAACCTTGAATACAGACTGCCTAATGGAAAAATCGTAAAATTTCTTGACGATAACGCTACATATCTCGGCAATCAGCTTGAATGTGAATTCGGCGGGAACAGATGCTTTGGCATTGCCGCTAATATGGATTTTATCCTTATCAGCACCTACGAAGAAAACGGTAAAAATCCTGAGCTTATTATCTATAAAAAGAGATAATAAGTTAGATTTGATAGACTCTCCTTCATAATTGGAGCGGCTGATCGCACGCCTATTATAACATTTCATCGCTCATTTATCAGCAGAAAATGATTGATGAAATGAGCGATGAAAAATAAGAAGAAGAAAGAGGCCACGCTGTTTTGCGGGGCCTCTTTTTTGATTAAATCAAGCCATAGCTTTTCAGCATATCCTCTATCACGGTGCCACCGGTGCGTTTCAGCACCGCGTCCAGGGCAATCCGCTCCACAAAGCCCAGTTTCATGTCGGTGATTTTGCGCCCGTCCATCAGTCCGGCGGTGGCATCCAGCAGCGCCCGGACATCGTAGCAGGAGGCAAACACCTCCGGCACGCCACGGTCCAGTGCCAGAAGGGTGTAGACCGCTTCCATGCCTGTCCGCACGGCGTATTCGGTGGTGAACACGGTATCTCTGGGCGTCTCCACGTGTTCTCCGATAAAGGCAAAGTTGCGGGCACCATCAGGCACCACCTGGGGTCTGTCCGCCACATCCCGCACCATAAAGTAGGAGGTGACATAGGGCATCATACAGGGAATGGTAACGGCATGGTTTCTGGCAAGCTCTTCAATTTCTCCCTCCGGCACACCGATATGGTAGAGCCATTCCTCACAGATTTCAAGGCCTGTACATTCCGCCATGGGTTTTTTCACGAAATCCCCCTGGGTATCGGAAAACAGGCCGTAGACCCAGGCCACCAGCTCATGGGGCTGCTGCAGGGCATAGTGGGGCTGGCGGCTGACCGTCCAGCTCATCAGCCAGCCGGAATCCTTCGCGGTAATCGGACCGCCGGTGACGATTTTGCCGCTGTAGGGGTCCCGTCCCGTCAGCTTGCGGATATAGGCGGGAATCGTGTCATCCAGGCAGGTGATGGTCGCGGATTCCCAGTTGGAGCCCCGGACATCTCCATAAAACTTCTTCGGATTGCCAAAGCTTTTGTCCTGGGCGGCGATGTTCTCCCACAGCTCCCAGGAGGGGCCAATTCCCTCCGGCACCACCGGGGCGTGATACTGGTCACCATAGGCGGAGTTTTCCGTATTGCAGCCAAGGGTTACGAATACCAAATCTTCTTCGGACAGTGGGATATCCGCTACGCCAGAGTTTTCCGCCATGACAATTTTCGTGGCGGTCTTCTTCCCATTTTCCACGCGGAAGCACACATTGGAGACAACCGCGTTGTACCGGAATTGTACGCCGTGCTTTTTCAGGTAGGCAATCATCGGGAGAATGAGGGACTCATACTGATTGTAGGTGGTGAATTTCAGGCAGGAAAGGTCTGTGAGATTCCGGGTATGATGAATGAACCGGGTCAGATAGCGGCGCATTTCCATGGCGCTGTGCCAATCCTCAAAGGCAAACATGGACCGCCAGAACAGCCAGAAATTGGATGCGAAAAAGTCCTGGCTGAATACGTCGGTGATTTTCTTGCCATTGAGCTTCTCCTCCGGGGTCAGAACCAAAGCGGAGATTTCCAGCAGGGCCTTATCGGTCAGCGTGAATTTATGAAGGGTATGGGCATCCTGCCCCCGGTTCTCGGTTACACGCACGGGGGAGGAGGAGGGGTCATCCATATTCAGATAGTAAAACTCATCCAGCACCGACTGCCCCGGATTTTTCAGGGAGGGAATCGAGCGGTACAAATCCCACAGGCACTCAAAATGGTTCTCCATCTCCCGGCCGCCCCGGATGATATAGCCCAGTTTCTGGTCCTTGATGCCGTCCACACCGCCGCCGGGAAGCTTCAATTCCTCCAGAACGGTGATATTCTCCCCGGGCATTTGGCCGTCCCGAATCAGAAAAACCGCCGCGGACAGGCCTGCCAGACCGCCGACGACGATGTAAGCTTTCCGGCCTTCCACCCCCTCCGGCTTTCTGGCCTTTGCGAAGGCCGCGTAATTTCCGTTGGTATAATACACAACATTTCCTCCTTTTCTGTGATAATCCCAGAATAAAGGAAAAAACGGTTCGCGGAAATAGACAGAAAGCCAAAGTGTCAGTTTTGTTTTTACACTTAAGCCCCTTTGTTAAAAACCACGTTTCTTATTTTCCTGTTCGAAGTTTCGCAGGGCTTTTTTGAAGTCCCCTTTTATGAGAATGTTTACCTGCTCTGCCAAATCGCAGGGATTGTCGGACATCCCCTTGCATATCCAATCCAGGGAAGTGGCGTTGATGGCCAGGGTGAAAAACCGTGAAATGAATTCTATCTGCTGGTCGATTACCTGCATCCCACGGGATTGTTCCTTCACAACCTCCTGGATATACGGATACAGGATGCGATTCATAAAATTTTCCACATAGTCCTTCCGGATGGAGCGGTAACAGCTAAGGACGAGACGGCGATGATTTTGCACCCACTGCATCATCAGAATATACCCCAGCTGCCAGCTGTCAATCGTGCTGCAGCCGGAAAGGATAATCTCACTCTCCGTTTCAAATATCCACTCGACAATTTCGTAGATGTCATGGAAGTAGTAGTAAAATGTTTGCCTGGAAATTCCCAGAGCTTCGGCAAGCTCCTTCACCGTAATCTGTTCCAGAGGCTTTTCCATCAGCAGCTCGGTGAATTTCTGCGCGATCTGCTGTTTCATACCGTCCTTCAAACCCATCCCCCCTTGTGTGGTCAAACACATCATGTCTATATAGTAATTGTAGCGAAACTTTGTGAATTTTTCTATCACCGCTTTCCATGCTTCGCAAGAATTTTCTTAACATTGCGGACAATATGTACGGAAGATCAGAACCGGATTATCTAATCTGCAATGCGCCGCTGGAATACACCGACCTCATTTTGAATGGCGATCCTGAGAAATATTTGAAAGCGGTAACGGAACATAAGCCGCTCGGAAGCGAATTGCCAGTCACCTGTGGAGAAAAACGATTCCACGGGTGATACACTCAACTTTCACCCAAATATACTCATGCTTTTGTGAGAATCTCTTGAAACTTCGTGTTGATTCTGCTATAATTACTTTGAATACGACATTGAATGGAGAAATGGCTATGTCCGTCAGTTATGATAAGCTTTGGAAAGTGCTTATTGACAAAAAAATGAATCGTACTGAGTTGAAAGATGCCGCAGGTATCAGCTTCAATGTTTTAGCTAAAATGGGGAAGAACGAATTTGTATCTATGGAGAGTCTTTGTAAAATTTGCAACACTTTAGAGTGTGATTTGGGAGATATCGTTGAATTTAAGCGATTGGAGGTTTAATAATGAACGGGAAAATACCTCACATTGTGCAGTATCAAGGTTCTAAAAGGATGCTTGCTTCGCAGATTCTTGATTATATGCCCAAGAGATTTAATAGATTAGTTGAACCATTTGCCGGAATGGCTGCTATAAGTATAGCGGCCGCTTATGAACATAGAACCGAGTCATTTTATATCAATGATTTGAATGCCCCCCTTGTCAAGCTATTGAAAGAAGCAATCGAAAATCCTGGCAAGTTAGTTGAAGATTACTCATCCGTCTGGAAAGAACAATTCTTGTTTGAAGAAAATCATATCCAGCATTTTTATGAAGTAAGAGAGCGATTTAACAATGGGGAAGATACTCCAGCAAATATGCTATATCTCTTAGCTCGATGTGTAAAAGGTGCTGTCAGATATAGTAAAAACGGCAACTTCAATCAATCCCCCGATAAACGCAGGCATGGAACCAATCCTAAAACACTTGCGGCTAATGTTTATTCTATCTCATGCCTCATGAAAGGGAAAACCACTTTTTCATCTCTTGATTACCATGATGTCTTAGAAATAGTTCAGCCAGGTGATTTAGTTTATATGGATCCTCCATATCAAGGCGTTAGTAATGTACGGGATAACCGATACTTTGCGGGGGTTTCATTTGATGAATTTGCCGAATCTATCAAAATACTTGAGCAAAAAGGCGTTGATTATTTGATTAGCTATGATGGAGAATGTGGTGGAAAGGAGTATGGCGAAGAACTTCCTTCAAGTCTACATTGCCAGAAATTTATGCTTAATGCTGGACTGTCCAGTCAAGCATTGCTGTTGGGAAAAAAGTCAATAACATTCGAGGCGTTATATGTAAGCGAGGCATTGTTACCTGCTTTTAACAGCATCCCTCAACAATTACCCTTATTGGAGACAATGGCATGAGTGAATATTCAAGCGAATTTCTTGCATTACTGGAATCGGTAACTGCAAAAAGGCCACGCACTGTTATTCAGCATATTTTGGAAAATGGGTACATTACATCTCAGGAATTAAGGGATGTTTATGGATATAATCATCCCCCCAGAGCCATCCGAGATGTTAGAGAATACGGTATTCCACTTGTAACGTACAGAGTGCAAGGCACGGATGGAAGAAGTATTGCAGCATATAAATTTGGGAATCCAAATGATGCAAAAAACTCACTGTCTAAAGCATCTGGTCGAACAGTATTATCAAAAGCGTTAAAACAGGCTTTGATTGAAAAATATGGTGCAAAATGCTTTATCTATCTCGAAAAAATGGATGATGCTATTCTGCAGGTTGACCACAGAGTTCCCTATGAAATTGGCGGAGAGCATGATGAAAAGGACATTGAATATTTCATGCTCCTTAGCCCTTCTGCCAATAGAGCTAAGTCATGGACATGTGAGCACTGTATAAATTGGGAGAAGAAAGATAAAGATTTTTGTTTACGCTGCTTTTGGGCACATCCCGAATCTTATGATCATATTGCAGAGCGAGTAAAAAAAGCCATATCTATCATATTTACTGGTGATGAAATAGAAGATTATAATCGATTGGTTAGTTTGGCTGGTGAAGAAACGGCACAAGCAACCATAAAGAAAATTCTACACGAACATTTGAAATAAATGTATGAAGGAATTTTAGAAATTGCAAGGTGAAACAATATGCGAAAAGCTTTGTGTGTCGGTATAGATAGCTATAGAAATATATCTGACCTACACGGATGCGTTAATGATGCAAATTCTGTTAAGTCAGCGAGTCTGTAAACTGAACTGTGTCACATCCTGAACACCCAACCCCCACCCACTAAAACCTTACTATAATGTAAGGAAAGGATTGTGACTATGACAGAAGAAGAAACCAAAGCGATGATGGCCAAGGCCAAGGACCAGTTCCGCAAGGGAGAACCTCTATTCGGCAAAAACGGAGCCTTCCACTTTATGCTCGAGGAGTTCCTGAACAAGGCCCTTGACGCCGAAATGGACGGACATCTTGCCGAGAACAAGGGCGACGGAGGCAAGGACCGCCGCAACGGGAAAATGCGGAAGACCGTCCAAAGCGAGTATGGTCCCGTTGAAATCGAAACGCCGAGGGACAGGGACGGCTCCTTTGAACCCGAAGTCGTCAAGAAGCGCGAAACCATCCTCGCGGAAGGCCTGTCCGACAAGATCATCAGCCTTTACGCCACAGGGCAGAGCACCCGCGACATAAGCGAGTTCATCGAGGAAAACTACGGCAGTTCCATCTCCGCGGCAACCATCAGCCGTATCACGGACAAGGTCTGGCCTGAAATCCAGTCCTGGCGAAACCGCAGCCTCGAAGACGTCTGGCTCGACGCGGTCCATTACAAGGTCAAAGACGAAAAGGGCGCCGCCATGACGGTCAACGCCGTTTACAACGTCATCGGCGTTGACCGTAACGGGTTCAAGGATTTAAGGTGACGAAGACCAAGGGCGTGTTCGCGTCAGACGACTCGCTCGTCAAGCTGGTCTATCTTGCCTATCGCAATATCAAGAAGAAATGGACCTCTCCTTTGGCAAATTGGGCGCTGATTGCTCAACAGCCGTGCATCAGGTTTGAGGACCGCTTCAAAATTTTATAGCCTTTGAGCAGCAATCGAATGTTCAACGATGACACAGTTTAGTTTACACTCCTTCCACGGGCTCCATTTGACTTCAGCCCTCGCCAGTTTGCGGGCCCTCCTGTCCGCCCTGTCGGGGTCGTACTTATCCCTTCCTCCGTTGCGGTTCAGTTCCTTCGAGAGCGCTCCCGGAGTCATTCCGACCTGATTCGCGATGTCTTTTTGGAGCAGTCCAACATTCAACAGGGCTTTGATTTGATATCTTTTGTCGCGGTTAAGTCTCATCGCTTGTCCTTTTCTTGGTCGAAAACGCAAGTTAGAAACTTGACCATCCCTAGGATTCATTTTCTAGGGATTTTTTTGTTTTCAACCAGGGCTGGGATGAAAATCCGCGTATCAAAAAATGACGGGAGAATAAAATGGTCAAATACCCCAGATTTTTCACAAAAGTTTGCTTTTTTGAAAGATGTCTCGCAAAAGTACAGATGGTTTATTCCTTATCATTCCACAGAAAAAAACATTTTTAAAATAATTCACCGAAGTCGCCGCCCAGCATTCCCCCAGAACGGTGGAATTTATTTATATTGAACTCCAAAAAAACGGAGGTTTTGAAATGGGAAAAAGATTCCTAGACGCCATCCTTTCGAAGATGGCGTTTTCAAACGTTTTTGCATCGATGCTCAAAACTGCAGAAACTTTCTCTGAAAATTTCTCCGATCATCCTTTTGCCCCAAAAACGTTTAAAGCGGAAAACGCTGGAAAACAATCCCATTCAAAGACAATTCTCATGTTTCATTCCAAAACAAATTCTCCCGTTTCCATTTTTTCGAGACTTTCCATTTACATTCTCGGCGTTTTTTTTCTGGGTTACGGAATTGTCCTTTGTGTGAAATGCGAAATGGGAGTCTCCCCCATCAACAGCATCCCTTACGTCATTTCCCATTTTATCCCGCTGACCTTGGGAACCCTCAGCCTCTTTTTCTACCTGGTGAACATTCTCTTTCAACTACTCATCAGTCCCAGAAAATGCTATTCGGGAATCCTCCTCCAATTGCCCGTATCCCTGATTTTTGGCCTAGTCATCGATTTGTGGGATTCCCTGATTCCCGCCTGCGAGACTTTCTTCGGTCGCTGTACATTTTTATGTGGAAGTTTATTTTTCACCGCACTGGGAATCATGCTGATTGTCAACGCGCGCCTGGTCCCCGATCCTCCCACAGGGACTGTCCAAGCGATTAGCCGGGCGACGAAGAAAAATCTGGGGACAGTAAAAATCGCCTATGATATTTCCTGCGTGGGAATCTCCCTGCTGATAAGCGTTCTATTCGCCCACCGGAACATCGGTTTTGGATTTGCCACATTAGCCTCTGCCCTCTGCGTTGGTCGAATCCTCGCCATTTTGCAGAAATCCGTCCAAAGATTGGCGCACCGGTATATTCCCAAATCAGAAACTTGACTTTTGAAAAGGAGACTTTCCTATGCAAAATACAGAAATTGAAAAAGCGATTCCGTGGAATCCGTGGCACGGATGCAAAAGAGCAAGTCCCGGCTGCAAAAATTGTTTCGTTTACAAAATGGACAAGCGTTACGGCAGAGACACGACCGTCATCACCAAAGGAAAAACGACCTATGAACTGAAAGACAAAGATTGTCCGCCCCATTCTTTGGTCAAGCTTTGCTTTTCTTCTGATTTTTTCATCCAGGAAGCGGATGAATGGCGAGACGGATGTTGGGATTTCATCCGCCGCCGAAAGGATTGCGTTTTTGTCGCCACGACAAAGCGCCCCGAAAGAATCAAAGATTGCCTGCCTTCCGATTGGGGTGAAGGTTGGGAACAATTGCACCTGAGCATTTCCATTGAAAACCAGGAAATGGCCGACAAACGATTGCCCCATTTTTTAGACGCCCCGTTAAAACACCGCGAAGTTTTTTGTTCTCCGCTGATAGCTCCGATATCGCTTGGAAAATATCTGGACACGGGACTCATCAAATGCGTGAATGTCGGAGGCGAAATGGCACCTCGGGCAGATGTGCGGCCCATCCGATACGAGTGGGTGAAAAATTTATTCTTAGAAGCCAAAGAAAGGAACATTGAATTTTATTTTCACCAATGCGGTTCCCTATTTTTGAAAAACGGAATCAACATCGGCAAGTGGAATTTGAACGACCAAATCAAGCGGGCGGAAGAAATCCAACACGAGCTGGAACAAAATTTTGGATGACGCGGGAGCGCCAATGAGAAATTTCTTTTTTGATGAATTTGCGTCATCCTCATACTCGACACGGGAATCTGAAAAAGACTCTTGACACGCCCCCGCCTCATTCTACATAAAAACTGCCATTCCACCAAAACGGCTCGCCTGCGCCGTCCCAACCGTGCAAAGCTCCACACCGCAGAAAAGCCTTTTCGTTTAAACCCCATAAAAGAGAGTTTCCCGTCCACAGCCCATTCCCTAATTACTATTCCCCCTCACCGCCACCGCAGAAAAGGCTTTCGTGAAAAAAACACCAAAAAAAATTCCCGTTCACACCACCAATTCCTAATTCCTCATTCCTAATTCCTAATTATCATGCCCCCCTTTGAACGAATATTTCCGTCAATAAAGAAAAAGGCGCAGCTTTCACGCTACGCCTGAATTTGTTTTTGAAATTCCACGGATTACCGTAAAACTCCCCAGACTATCTGCCGAATTCCTTGATGTAAGCCGGCGTATTTTTCGCCCCGTGCGATTTCAAGTATTTGATGAGGCGCGTGTAGCCTTCGTTTTTCGCCCAGTCAAGCACAGAATATCCCTGTCCACAAGTTACATTGACGTCCACGCCTTTGGAAATCAGATAGACCATCGCGTCGTATTGCCCACCCTTGACCGCCAAATGGATTGGATAATAAGTGTCCGCGCCACGAAGTCCGAGAGGAGCGCCGGCATCTCCGAGCAATTTCAACGCTTCCACATTGCCGATTTTTGCCGCAAGGGCCACAGCCGGGGCTGTCTTGTCCAAAGTCCCCGCTTCTTTCATCTTGGTTACAAGGAAGTCAACGACTTCCAAATAAGCCTTGTCGTTCCCTTTTTCGACGGCATCTTCCAAATACGTTTTGCCGTTGCTGTTCGTACCGGAAAGATCCGCGCCGTGATCCGCCAAATACTTCACCATGTCAATCTTTCCCTTGTTCACGGCAATGGCCATGGCGCTGTTGCCGTTGCCATCCGCCGAATTGATGTCGTAAGCCGCCGACAGGAAGAGCGACATATTGGCCGTATCCCCTTTGACGACATAGGAAATGAATTGGTTCGGTGTAAGCGGAATGCCCTGCTTCGTAAGGCTTTTACGGACAGAAGCCGGATCGTTCGGGTCCACTTTTTCGGAACAAGCCGAAGTGCACATCAAGGCCAGGGCGCATGCGCCAACACAAAGAAGAGCTTTATTTTTCATTCTGGTAACTCCAAATAGAACAAGTCCACCCAAAAATACACAAAAATGGCTTTTGGTGGCAAATTTTCGCAAAAAATTTTCCTCCGTTGAATTTTTTATGAACCAATGTTTGCAAAAAATTATAAAATTGGACTGTATGCGTTTTCTTTCCGCTCGTTCATTCCCCTTTTTCTTAGCCGTCATCCTCCTGGCCGGTTATGGGAGCTCTTTCGCTCAAAGCGATTCCTCCTCCCAAAAACAGCCGATGGTGTCCAAAGAAGCGGATTCCGCAAAGGTCTTTTACAAAAAACATCCGTGGGGAATCGGCCTCATCTATGAATTTGCCGATCTCAAAGCGAAAAATCTGTCCGAAGAAATGACTAAAGACGGCAAACGCTACAATGTCGACGTCGATGTTTCAAACATGCTCGGAATCAACGGGCAATATTCCCTGAACGAATGGATTTCCCTTTTTGGCCTGCTGGGATTTCAAAAATTCACCATCGATTACGAACCGAGGGACAAATCAGAAAAAGAAGGCGGCATCAACGCGTACAACGCCTTCCTCCAGATGGGTGTCGAAGTGGGATTTTCTTTCCTCCACGCCAAAAATTACCAACTCCGCGCTTTGGGATTCTTTGGCGGGACAGTCGGATTCACGCACCTTGACGACAGCTATTACAACGACACGCCTTTGTTCGGCTATGTCCGCGGCATCGGGCTGCAGTTCAACATTCACCGGTTCGGCGTTCTCGCCGGATTCCGTTCATCGCACATTTATTTCCATACCTACAACAACGACCATTGGAAAGACGACGATCATTCTCTGATGATAGACTTCGACACGATGTCTTCCCCGTTTTTGTCTTTCTGCATAGGATTTTAACATGAACATTCTAGTCACGGGAGCAGCCGGCTTCATTGGATGCGAAACCGTTCTGGCTTTTTTGAAAGACGGTCACGAAGTTTTCGGCCTGGACAATTTGAACGATTACTATTCGCCAAAGCTCAAAACGGACCGGTTGAAACGCATTCCCGGCGAACATTTTCACTTTACGGAAGCGAGCCTCGCCGACAAAGAGATCCTATTTAAACTTTTCAAAGAACACGAGTTCGACATCGTCGTGAACTTAGCCGCCCAGGCGGGGGTCCGTTACAGCCTCGAAAATCCGCAAAGTTACATCGATTCAAACATTACGGGATTTTTGAACATTCTCGAATGCGCACGTGCCAATCCGCCAAAACACTTGGTTTACGCATCGTCTTCAAGCGTTTACGGGCGCAATACGGAAACGCCTTTCCGCACCACGGACCGCGTCGAAAAACCATCAAGCCTTTATGCGGCAACCAAGCGTTCCAACGAGCTGATGGCGGAAACCTATCATCACCTGTTTCAATTGAATCTGACCGGTTTGCGATTTTTTACGGTTTATGGTCCTTGGGGCCGCCCCGACATGTCGCCCTGGCTTTTCGCAAACGCCATCACCCAAGGAAAGCCCCTGCGCGTATTCAACAACGGCAACATGATGCGCGACTTCACCTACATCGACGACATTGTGGAAGGCATCCGGCGAATCGCTTATGACGGCGCAGAAAAGAATGAACCCGCCAATCGCCTGTATAATATCGGACGCGGACAGCCCATCAAGCTGATGGATTTCATCGCCACTTTGGAAAAAAACTTTGGAAAGACCGCCGAAAAGGTATTCTTGCCAATGCAACCGGGAGACGTCGAAATAACGTGGGCCGATACGGAAGCCTTGGAAAAAGACATCGGATACAAACCGACGGTCGACTTGGACACGGGAATATCCCGTTTTGCCGAATGGTTCAAAAGCTACAACGCTTAAATCCGATTCCGCAATTTTTCCACTTCAAGGGAAGAAATCCGGATTGTCCCCGGATTTCTTGAAAAGAGCCGTCCATCGCATTTAAAACGAAGACGTTGTTGAATAGGAATCTTCAAGTTTTCAAACAAAACGGCCTTTCAAACACCTTGCGGTGATTGAAAGGCATCGCCAAAACTTTTAACGCAAGAAGTTTTCTTTATACAAAAAGCCCGCCATCGAGGCGGGCTTTTTGAAAATCCAAATGGATTACTTGGCGTCTGCAGCCGGAGCGGCAGCATCGGCGGCAGGAGCTGCAGCCGGAGCGGCTTCTGCGATAATCGCGTCTTCCGCAGCTTCAATTTTCGCGGCTCTCGCCTTGGTCGAAATCGTGAAGATGACCGTACGTTCCGGAGAAGCGAGTTCAACACCTTCGAGCTTCAAAGCCTTGGCATAGAAAGTCGTTCCCGCATGGAATGCAGAAATGTCAAGCGTCAAATTGACTGGAATTTTTTCAGGAACAGCCTTGAGCTTGATGTAACGGGTAATCTGGGAGAAGAGACCACCTTCGTTCTTGACACCGACCGGAAGCCCCTTCAGCACGACCGGAACACGGACCGTAATCGGAGTGGTTTCGTCAATCTTCAAGAAGTCAATGTGTTCGATTTTCATCGAAATGGAGTCCTTCTGGTAAGCGTAGACGACAGCAGGATTGCCCGCCTTGCCATCAATTTCAAGATCCAGAAGGGTATAACGCTTGCCCGGAGCGAGAATCTTCGCAACGTCCTGGGCTTTCACGCTGATACTTACCGACTCTTGACCCTTACCATAATAGACCGCCGGAATCTGGCCTTCCTTGCGGAGACGACCAGTTGCACGGGACGATCCCGCTACTCTCGAGGTTGCTTTGAGCGTTGTCAGCTGCATTTTTTCTCCAATGAGTAAAAACAAATAAAAAAACCTATTGGGGTAGCTGGACTCGAACCAACGAATAACAGAATCAAAATCTGTTGTCTTACCAACTTGACGATACCCCAAAGGGTGAACCAAAAATAGAAAAGTCTTTTAAAAACTCAAGGGTATTCTTCAAAAACATTCATTTTTTTCGGGAAAAAAAGACGTTATCATTGAAAAACGGACAAAATCTTTCCATTTTTCCTGCATTTTTTCCGCTGCGGCGCGATTTTCAAAGACCCCAAAAACAGATGCGCCAGATCCGGACATCAACGCGAAGAGCGCCCCTCCATCGAGAAGTCCCTGTTTCAACTGGGCAATCATCGGGTATTGCGGCAAAACGGACTCTTCAAATTTGTTGAACGCGCCCGTGTAAAAATTCTCCCAGCCATTGCTCCTGTAAGATTCCCAACGAGCGCCGCCAGACGGGATGCAGCCCGCATAAGCCGCTTTCGTCGGGACAGCACACTTCGGAGTCACGACCAGCAACACTTCATCGCGAGAAAGTTCCCGTGCGGGAATCCGGGTGAGGACGTCCCCGATGCCTTCGGCAAGGGCGCTGCCTCCGCGGACCAAGAACGGCACGTCGGCACCCAATTTCGCGCCCAATTTTTCCAACTCGTCCGCAGAAGCTCCCAATCCCCAGATTCTGTTCAACAACCGGAGAGCCGCAGCCGCATCTGCGCTGCCGCCACCAAGGCCCGCCCCGAGCGGCATCTTCTTTTCCAGGTAAAATTCGGCTCCGAAACGCACGCCGAACTCGCTTTGCAACAGCTTCGCCGCGCGGTAAACCAGATCTTCTTCTAAAGAATATTCCTGGGGAACATCATAGCGGACGGAAACGTTTCCCGACGCGTCGGACTTTCCCCACAGGACGTCTCCCACGTCAATCGTTTGGAAAAGCGTCCCGAGATTATGATAGCCGTCAGGGCGTTTTGAAAGGATGTCCAAAAACAGATTGATCTTGGCAGGGGCGTATTCCCGGATCATGGATTTTCCTCCGTAACAGAAGCCTTCGCGTCGCGGACAAAGACCGTATCGTGAACCAAAACGGTATCGTGCACAAAAACCGTATCGCGGACAAGTTTTGTAATGGTCGTGGTGACAAAGACAGAATCCGTGCGGACCGTGGATTCACAGGCGGCAGAACTGGAAACAGGCGAAACGCTCGAACTCGACACAACCGAAGAACTGGAAAGGAGCGTCGCCGAAGACGATTCGGGTTTTGGCGCGGCATTTCCCCGGTTTTCAATGACATTTTCCAACGAATCCCGGGAATCGCGGAGCTTTTTCAACTGCAAGCGGAGATTGTTCTTGCGCACGGCGCGCGTTTCCCGCGTGTAACGCCATTTCGTATCTTGAATTTCATTTTCCAAATCGGCAAGCTGACGGTGCAAGTCCGAATCCCCTTCCGGTTCCGCCTCGGAACTGAAAAATCCGACAAAGGATTCCCAAAAGGATTTTTTGTGCGCCGTGGAGTCGGCGGCAAAGACGTTGACCGTCAAAAAGGAAAGCGCGGCCATCAGGAAACAGTTTTTTCGAAAGCGCATGGTTCAACGATATAAAAATTCTTTCCCGGAAACGCCCGGGAGAAAAAAGAAAAGACGCCAGGAAGCGTCTTGTTTCGAGCGGAAAAAGGGACTCGAACCCTCGACGTTCAGCTTGGGAAGCTGACGCTCTACCAACTGAGCTATTTCCGCGTCCCTTTTAATATAACAAAAATTCAAACATTTGTCATTCTCCCCCAGAAATCCGGGAAATATTTCCATTTTCACCGTCCATTTCGGAAAGCGGCACTTTGTCATTCTTGATTCCCAGATTTTTCAACTTCTGGCACGTCTGGAGAATGCTCTTGCCTGATGGGGAAAGCTTCCGGCTTCCCTCTTCATACGCCTTTTGCGCCTTATCGAGCGCCTCTCCAATCATCTGGTATTTTTTTACGAACAGACCAACCCTGTCGACCATTTCTTGCGCCAGATCAAAAATTTTCTGTTGATTTTTCACCTGAGCAATGCGGGTCCACGTCAATTCGATAATGCGGAGGGCGGCGTAAAGAGTCTGTTCGTCGGCGATATAAACGTTCTTTTTCATGGCATCCCGCCAAAGGTTCGGCTTTTCCCGCAAAGCGGTCCAAAGCGCCTCGGAATGCGGAACGAACATGATGACGTAATCCATCCGTTCCTTGGGCGGCTTGATGTAGGCGGAATAATCTTTTTCGGAAAGCTCCTGCACGTGGCGACTCAGGCTTTTGATATGCTCGGTCAAAAATTTCCGGCGATCCGCTTCGAGCTCCGCATTGACGTAATCAAAATAAGCGGACAGGGAAACTTTGGAGTCGATGACGACTTCCCGTTTTTCGTCCAAGTGCAAAACGACGTCCGGGCGGAGAACTGCCCCCGATTCCGTTTTCACCAGATTCCCCGCCTCATCGCGAAGGGTGCGCTGAATTTCGTAATGAACTCCGACTTTGAGTCCCTGGCTTTCGAGAAGTTCATTCAGAACGACTTCGCCCCAATCCCCCTGCACTTTGCTTTCGTGCTTGAACACCCGGGAAAGTTCCTCGGCGCTGAATTTCGCCGCTTCACTCATCTTCATCACATTTTCAATTTGCGTGCGGAGCGCGCCGCTCAAAGAGCCCTGTTTCAAGACGGCCTCGTTCATTTCCCTTTTCATTTTTTCAATCGATTCCCGCAACGGATCAATGATTTTTCCCATGCTTTCCGCATTGGAATTTGAAAAATCCCGCGAACGTTCTTTCAACATTTCCATTGTCGCATTTTTCATTTGCTCCGTCATTTTTCCCGTTGTCTCTTCAAAGCGGCGTTGCAATTCTGCGTTTGCCATTTGCGCATTTTTTTGCCACTCTTCTTTTGCGGAAAGCAGCGAAGCTTCGGCCCTTTGGACGTTTTTTTGCGCTGCGGAAAGTTCCGATTGCAACCGGACACACGTCTTTTCCAAAGAAAGATTGGCCTCTCTGAGTTTTTCGCACTCCTTTTGGAGTGGCTCCCTTTCGCGTAGAAAAAGCTCGTTATCCGCCTGGAGACGAAGAGCTTTGAAAATAGCCGCAACCGCAAAAGAGACAGAAAGGACCGTGATGATTAAAAGCAAGACTTCCATCGTTTCCTCTTCCTCACATTTTTTGACTAGAAGCTTTTTACTGATGCGCTTCAAAAATACGTTTTCATTTTTTGCCTGTCAATTTTTTAAGAATGAGGGGGTGATAATTAGGAATGAGAAATGAGAAATTGAGGCTGCGAATGGGAAACTTTTTTGTGTGGGAGGAACGGAGCGGCTTTTCTGCGGTTGGGGATGTGTGGAATTAGAAATTAGAAATTAGAAATGAGGAATGAGGAGTTAGGAGTTAGGAGTTTGAAGTGTGGAGAGTGGAGA
>CAYNID010000002.1:136037-149185 GCA_964397425.1 uncultured Fibrobacter sp. | reverse complement strand
AGAAATGAGGAATGAGGAGTTAGGAGTTAGGAGTTTGAAGTGTGGAGAGTGGAGAGTGGAGTGTATAATTCGGAATGCGGAATTCGGAATTGGTGCTGTTGAAAAATTTTTTTGTGTGGGGTTGTTTGCACGAAAGCCTTTTCTGTTGCTGGGTGAATTTTGCACGGTTTTGACTGTGAAGGCGAGCCGTTTTGGCGGAATAAGAAATGAGAAATCGAGGCTGTGAATGGGAAACTTTTTTGTGTGGGAGTTTGGAAATTGGCGTTTGGAATGTGGAGTTCATAATGCGGATGAACAGTCCACCAAAAGTTGGAGTTTAAATGTTTACATCCTAGATAAAATTTTTGACGTCGACGAAGTTGAATTGATAACGTGTTTTCCAAATGAATATTTCCAGAATGCGCCATCTTTTCACCCTTCCCCTTTTCACGGTTTCCTATCCATTTCAAATTTTGTTTATATTTCCCTTTGATGAAAAACGACCCGTACATTCTTGTCGCCGACGAAGATTCCTTGGAAACGTTGCTCCAAGACCTTTCCCACTACGAAATCGCGGCAGTCGACACCGAAGCGGACTCCATGTATCATTACACGGTTCGCCTTTGCCTGATACAGATAACCATCGGCGACCACTGTTACATCGTTGATCCTTTCGCCCCCATCGACATTCCAAAACTTTTCAAAACACGTGCGATGAACAATCTGATTTTGCACGGATCCGATTACGATTTGCGCATGCTGTGGCACCGATTCCACTTTTCGCCCGCGCATGTTTTCGACACGATGCTCGCCGCTAAATTTTTGGGCGAAAGCGCGCTCGGTTACGCAAGCCTTGTCCGCAAATATTTTGGAATCGACTTGCCCAAGGACAATCAAAAATCCGACTGGACCATTCGCCCGCTTCCTGCGGATATGTGCGAATACGCGATTCACGACACGTTTTATCTGCATGAACTTTGCGCAAAGCTCGGCGAACAGTTGAAAGAACAGGGAAAATTCGACTGGCTTATCGAAACTTGTGACGACCTGATTCAAAAAGCCCGGCAGCCCAAAGAAAAAGATCCGGAACGATTCCGCATCCCGGGCTCCTTCAAATTGCACTCCCAGTCGCTCAACATTTTAAAGCACGTTTGGGAATGGCGCGAAAAAGAAGCCGAAAAATTGGACAGGCCTCCCTATAAAGTATTCGGCAACGAGCTGATGCTTGCAATAGTCCGCTCAGCGACCTATTCGTTTCCGAATGTCCGCGAAGAATTTCTCCCCAAATTGCCCCGAAATTTTACCGGGGAACGCCGCGCGGATTTTTTGGATATGCTCCAGAAAGCGATGGAAACTCCCCAATCGGAATGGCCCGAAATGAATCAACGGGTCCCTCCGCCCGAATTCTGTCCCGATGGCGATCTCATCGACACACTCAAAGAATGGCGAAACGAACGCGCCAAAGACTTGAATCTGGATGCGGCAATGCTCGCGAACCGCTCCCAGCTCATTTCGCTAGCCTCTCCCATTGGAACGACTTGGAACGACCGTTACGATGCCGCTCATTTTTTGAATTGGCAACGCAACATTTGGAACGATATCCTGCATCAAAATTTGCACCCGTGAGGACTTATGGGCAACATCGGCATCCCCGAATTATTACTGATCATTTTCCTGGTTTTGCTGCTTTTCGGCGCACACCGCATTCCCGAACTGGGCGCCTCTTTGGGAAAAGCTTTGCGCGAATTCCGCAAGGCGCAAAAAGGTTCGGACGATAAAACCGACAATTCCCAAGACAAAACCTGACCCGGCAAAAAGACGATGGAGATTTCTGAACATTTTCGGGAACTCCGGTGGCGAACTCTCGTTTGTCTCCTTTGCTTTGGCGTTTTCACCGCATGCGCTTTTTACGCGGCACCGTTCCTGTGGCCCATCGCCAAACATCCGCTCATCCTGTCGGACACGGTGACTTTGGTAAACCTCTCCCCCGCCGAAGGGATTTCTGCAACGCTCCAGCTTGCCGGAATGCTTTCCGCCTTGATTTCCGCCCCCGTTTTCCTTTACAACGCTTACGCTTTTTGCGCGCCCGCCATCCGGGAGAACCGCCGCAAATTCATCGCCATTTCCCTAATCCTTTCCTGTGCGCTTTTTTACACCGGAGCCGCATTCGCCTACTGTTTCGCCATTCCGCTCCTGCTATCCTTTTTGGCGAATTATTCCGAAAGCGCGACGCAAATGTGGGCGCAAAGCGCCTATGTTTCATTTTTATTCCGCTTTGTCTTTTTGTTTGCCGTGGCGTTTTTGATGCCCGTCTTCGCCGCTTTTTTTGCCCGGACGGGTATTGCCGACAAGAACTTCCCCATGCGGCATTTCCGGATAGTCCTCTTTCTCATCGCGCTCTTTTCCGCCATCGTAACGCCCCCGGACCTGCTTTCGCTTTTTTGGATGGCGCTTCCGCTGACGGCCTTGTATGGACTGAGCCTCATCACTTATAAAATCGCCTGGAGGAAACGGTGAACGCGGAAATCGGATTTTCAGAACTTTGCGTTCTGCTGGTGCTCGCCCTTGCGCTCGTTTCGCCCAAAGACCTCGGAAAGGCGCTCGCCGCATTCAAACGTTGGAAAGGACGTTTATACAAAATGAAATTCGACTTAGAGGATTCCCTGATGCAAGATGTCGAAAGAGCGGACGAAAACAGCTGGATTGTCCAAGCCATCCGGCATTTCGAGCCTTACCGTTCCGCAGCCAAAGTCGCCGCCTTCCATCCGCTGCCAGGCGAACCGGACATTTTGCCCCTCTTGAAAGAATTGGCCCCAGAAGGCAGACTTTTATTGCCAAGAACATTCAATGACGGCCTCATGGAATTTGTCGAAGTCCGCAACTTGGAAAAAGATCTTGTCGAAGGCAGATTCCACGTTCGGGAACCGCGGAAAGACCTTCCCATTTACACGGGACCCGTTCCATTCGCCCTGGTCCCCGGAGTAAAATTTTCCCGCGACGGCGGAAGATTCGGCCACGGAAAAGGATATTACGACCGATTCCTCTCCAAGCATCCGGAAACAGTCAAGTGCGGAGTCGCATTCCGTGTCCAGGTATCCGAAAATCCACTTCCGCTCAAGCCCCACGACATTCCAATGAACTATATTGTAGCCCCGAAAACCGATCCGGAAAAGGAGACTCCCCATGTGGAAAAAACAACCGTTTAATGCTCGCCGTGAACAAGACGAACGTCACCCGTTCCCAGAAGGGCGTTCCTTTTCGCAGGACCGCGAAAGCAGACCGCGCCGCGACTTCGCTTACGGGCGTTCCCCCAAATTCGAAAAAACGCACTTTGAAGAAAACGCAGAAGCGCGCCCGCGTCCATCCCAGGTGAAACTGGCCATCGGCGACTCCGAAAGCGCGCCGCAAACAGCCGTAGGCGGCATTCGCGAAGTGACAGAACTTTTGCAAAATTCCCCGATGAAAGTCCACCGGGTGCTTTTCCGCCACAATTCAGGCAATCCCAAACTGTATTCCCTCCAAAAGTTGGCCAAAAAGAACCGGATCCACGTGCAGCAGGTCGAAGCCCGCATCCTCGATTCCTACGCCGTTCCGAACCAGGGCGTAGTCGCCCTTTGCAATGAAAAGGAACTGTTGAAATGGGACGAGGTCAAACAGGAATTTTTCGAAGCGGAAGAAAAAGGCGAACGCAAACTGGTCGTGATTGCGACCAACATCGAAGACCCCCGAAACTTGGGCGCGTGCATCCGCTCTTCGCTGGGACTGGGCGCGGACATTTTCCTGATGCCGTCTAAAGGAATGTGCGGACTCACGCCGACTGTCGCCCGGGCATCGACCGGCGCCATCGACAAGCTCCGCCTTTGTCGTCCGGAAAATCTCGAAGCGACCATCGGAGAACTCAAACAGGCCGGTTATCAGATTTTGGGACTCGATGCCGCGACGGAAGTTTCCCTTGTCGATTATCCGTTCGGAGACCGCATCGTCCTTGCCGTCGGCGGCGAAGACGCCGGGCTTCCCCCCTTTATCGCGAAGCAATGTTCGGACATTCTCCGCATTCCGATGATGCCCGACGCGCAATCGTATAACGCTTCTGTGGCGCTTTCCTTGGGGCTTTACGAAATCGCGCGGAAGCGCCCCGTCGGTTAACCGTGCCCCTTCCGCTAGACAATGCGGAGCTTCGGAATTTCATCGAAGAAGCCGTCCGTAAAAAGACCGACCTTTTGAAACTCGCCGAGGCCCTTTCCAAAAGCGAATTCGCTCCTTGGCGAAATCAGATTTTGGATTACATCGCCCTTGTTCCCAAGTACAGGAAAAAGTTCGACACGAACGCCTTTTTGGCATGCGACAAATTGGCGTTAGAGCAATCGACAGCCGCCGACATTGGAATATACAAAGCCCGCTTTTTTGACGGCGCCGAATCTGTCGACGATTTGTGCTGCGGCATGGGCGGAGACAGTTTCTTTCTTCCGCAAACTGTTCCCGTGCGCGGGGTGGATTTGTCCGAAGAACGCGTCGCCATGTACCTGTTCAACACAAAAACCATGGGCTATCAACGGGAAGCTTTGACTGCCGACGTCCGCACCCTCAAATCGCGCAGCGCCTTGTTCACCATTGATTCCGCACGCCGCGCCAAGGATGACGACAACCAGCGGAACTTTTCCGAATTGACTCCCAGCCTTTCCGAAATCATCGAATTGGCGAAACTTTACAAAGGCGGCATGGCGAAACTCCCTCCGGGTTATCCGCAAGAGTCCTTTCCCGCCGAAACCGAAAAATTTTATCTCGGCGCAAAAAACGATTGCCGCGAATGCCTGCTCCTGTTCGGATGTTTGGCGAAAAATCCGGGAAAAACGCACGCCGTATTCATCGACAGTTTTGGAAACGCCCACGTTTGGACATCCTCATCGCCAACAGAACTTTCTTGTGGGCCCTTGTCGAATTTCCTCGCCGAGCCCATCCCCGTTTTGATCCGCAGCCATCTCTTCCCGGAAATCGCCCAAAGCCTTTCTCCGGACGTGCGCCTGATTTCTCCGGGCATCGCATACCTGACAAGCGATAAACCTCTCCACGGCGAAGGCTTCCGCAATTTCCGCATTTTGGGAAGCGCTCCCCTTTCCACGGGAAAAGTCAAAAAACTGTTGCGGGATCACCGCGTCGGCAAACTCACCATCAAAAAGCGCGGTGTCGAAATCGTCCCCGAAGCCGAAATCAAAAGACTTTCCCCGAAAGGCGAAAACGAAGGCGTTCTTTTTTACACGCGCGTCGCCGGAGAAAAAACGGCCATCCTCACAAAACCCGTTTGAAGCGCCGCCGACAGCCAACCAAAATTCCTATCTTAGTCTTATGGTAAAACTGGACCCTACATGGTACGAATTGCTCAAGGATCAATTTGAAATGCCGTATTTTCTGCATTTGAAGAACGTCCTTGTCGAAGAGAAGAAAAAATACACAGTCTACCCTCCCGGCTCCCGCATCTTCGCCGCCCTTGACGAATGCCCTGTCGACAATGTCAAAGCCGTCATCATCGGGCAAGACCCTTACCACAATCCGGGCCAGGCTAACGGGCTCTGTTTTTCCGTTGCCGATGGCGTCCAACCGCCGCCGTCCCTCGTCAACATTTTCCAAGAATTGCAAAACGATTTGGGCATTCCAAAACCGCAAAGCGGCAACCTTGAAAAATGGGCAAAACAAGGCGTCCTCCTGTTAAACGCCAGCCTTACCGTCCGGGCACACCAGGCGGCTTCACATTCTCAAATCGGCTGGCAGCAATTTACCGATACGCTTATCGCGCGCCTTTCCGAGCAAAAAGAGAATCTGGTGTTCCTCTTGTGGGGAAGTTTCGCCATCCGCAAAAAGACGCTTATCGCCCCGGAACGCGGACACCTGATTCTCGAAGCGCCCCACCCGAGCCCGCTTTCCGCCTACCGCGGATTTTTTGGCTGCAGGCACTTCAGCAAGGCGAACGCCTATTTAAAAAGCAAAGGAATCCAGGAAATTGACTGGACACCTTGACAAAATTTTCAAATTAAGATATATTTGAGCCGCAATCTATGGGGATATAGCTCAGTTTGGTAGAGCGATAGGTTCGCAATCTATAGGTCAGGGGTTCGACTCCCCTTATCTCCACGAAGCCCGGTTTTTACCGGGCTTTTTTTATACGCATTCAAATTTGCCGCCATTTTCAAAATTCATTTTGTAAATTCAGAACACAACCGCAGAGGTTCTTATGGAATACATCACTCTCAACAATGGCGTCAAAATGCCAGCCGAAGGAGTCGGCGTTTTCCAAGTTCCCGATGGAAATGTTACCGTTCAGGCGGTCTACGACGCCATCGCGTCCGGTTACCGTTCAATCGACACCGCATCCGCTTACCAAAACGAAGCTTCCGTCGGAGAAGCGATTTCCCGAGCCATTTCCGACGGTCTGGTCAAACGCGAAGAACTTTTCATCACCACAAAACTTTGGGTACAGGATTATGGAGAAGAAAGCGCTAAACGCGCCTTTGAAAAATCGTTGAAACTTTTGAAGCTGGATTATTTGGACCTGTATCTTTTTCACCAGCCGCTAGGCGATTATTACAGCGCCTACCGCGCCATGACGGACTTGTACAAAGCGGGCGAAACCCGCGCCATCGGATGTTCTAACCTGTATCCGCACGTCCTTGCCGATTTTTGCGAAAGCGTTGAAATCCGGCCGGCAGTCAACCAGGTGGAATTGCATCCGTTTTTTCAACAGCCAGGCGCGCTGGAAACCATGAAAAGTTACGGAGTCATCCCCGAGGCCTGGGGACCTTTCGCCGAAGGCAAGTTCGACATTTTCTCAAACCCGATCCTTTCGAAAATCGCACAAAAACACGGCAAGACTGTGGCGCAGATCATTTTGCGCTGGAACATTCAACGCGGAGTCGTCGTGATACCCAAATCCACGAAAAAAGCGCGCATGGAAGAAAACTTCGCCATTTGGGATTTCGTCCTGGATGACGAAGACATGAAGTCCATCGCAGCGCTCGACCGAGAAAAAAGCGAAATTGTGAATCATTTTGACCCCGCATTCGTGAAGATGATCCACAGTTGGAAAATTCACGACTGAACACTTTCCGTTTCAAAGAGGGAATGTAAAATGTTCCCTTTAAACCAACGACGTCATTCAAGGCTTTCCGATGAAACGCAACCTTTTTACCGCCCCCATTTTAACGTGCTCCTTGGTGATGGCCGCCTCCGGGCCGCTTTCCATCCAAACACAAGGCGTTTTCGCTTCGGGAGGCAGCGTCACGAAGCCGATTCCGGGAACCTACGACGAAACGAAAAATTGGATGTCTCCCACCCGCGAAGGAAACACGGCTCACGTTGACCATGCGAGCGTTCTATTTCAAATTCCAGAAAAAGAAACATCCAATCCCGTTGTCTTTTTGCACGGATACGGTCAAAGCCGCACCGGGTGGATTTCTACGACCGATGGCCGGGAAGGCTGGAGCACATTGGCCTTAAGGAACGGACGCAGCGTTTTTCTCGTCGACCAACCGCGCCGCGGAGAAGCTGGCAACACGGCAAAAATGACCCGCGGATTTCCCGATGTTTCCCCAAACGATTCCCTCTCTTACCTCCCCGGCGACCAAGCCTGGTACACGCACTTCCGGATAGGACGAATTGCGCCAGACCGTTACAAGGGCAGTCAATTTCCCGCCGGAGAGTCTTCCCAGAATCAGTTCTTTCGGCAAATGACCGTGAACACGGGCGCCTACGATGAAAAGCTTTTTGGAAAATCCCTGAGTGCCGTCCTTTCCGACGTCAAAAAAATGACGGGGAAAAGCGCCGTTTACGTCACCCATTCCCAAGGTGGACGCGTCGGCTTTCAAACCAATGTGGAAAACATGGCGGCGCTCATTGCCGTAGAACCGGGAGGCACGCCGGAAATCGGCTCGGCGGAATACAAAAAATTCTTGACCGCCAAAATTCCAATTCTCATTCTTTTCGGCGATTACATCGACAACGGTCCAGCCGACATCCACTCCAGCGGATTTTGGAAAAAAGTCCGGGACAACGCCCAGAAATTCACGGAACAATACAGAAAGGACGGTGGAGATGCAGAACTTTGGGATTTGCCCAAAATGGGAATCACCGGGAACAGCCACTTTCTTTTTCAGGAGATGAACAACGGGCAAATCGCGGATTTGCTTGAACAGTGGCTTCGGGCGCACAAACTGTAAACACCCGCATTCGGAAAGCACCCCACCACCCGCGTCCCCGCTCAATCAAGGCTTTCAATATTGTCGGGTCGAAACCATATTTGTTGTCGGAGTTTTCCATAATTGGTTCCTTTATTTGATTTGTTGCAAAACCAAAAATAGGATGTGGAAACTCCACTTTTTGTTTATAAGGCCATAAACAGGCTTTTTTCATGAAGGATTGATTTTACAGAAAGAAAACGACCTGTTCCAGAGGATGCTTGATTTTATTCTATCGGCAAATCCAATCCATAGCATGAAGGAGCCTCGCGCAATTCTAAAATCTGTTGCAGGCTTCCATCCCTTGTTTTGCAAATGCGTTTGTAAAAATCTTTACGAACATCCATCTTTTCTATCTCTTGATAACGCTTTTTTGAAAGTTCAAGAAAATTCTCTTCCCGATCGATTCCCAAAAAACGGCGATTTAAAAGATTTGCAGCAATTCCAGTAGTGGAACTTCCGCAAAACGGGTCTAGAATCCACGCATTTTCTTTCGTGGATGCTTGAATAATTCTCGCAAGAAGAGGAAGGGGTTTTTGCGTAGGATGTTTTCCACAGGATTTTTCCCAGCGTCCTATGGCAGGCATTAGCCATACATCCCGCATCTGCGTTCCGCCATTGATTTGCTTCATCAACTCATAATTATAATAATGGGGAACCTTTTTATTTTTACGAGCCCAAAGAATGAATTCTGTTGAATGGGTGAAAAATTTGCAACTCAAATTTGGAGGCGGATTTGTCTTTGCCCAAGTTATGCAATTAAGAATTCTAAAACCCAATTCATTCAACATTTGGGCAACAGAAAAAATATTATGATAGGTGCCGGAAATCCATATCGTACCATTTTCTTTTAGATGTCCACGACATGCAGAAATCCATTTGTAGTTGAACTCATTGTCTTTTTCAAAGCCTTGAGATTTATCCCAATCGCCTTTATTCACACTAACTTGTTTACCACTTTGGACGGATATTCCTCCATTGGAAAGAAAATATGGCGGATCCGCAAAAATCATATCAAATTGGAAATTCACATCTGGTAAAAGTTCAAGGCAGTCTCCAAGCACGAGAGTAAAGTCTTTGTTTTGTGAGCGATAGTAGGCAGAAATTGACATTTATAATTCCGTTCTTACCTTTACAAGAAAATCTTCCAAGTTTGCAAGATTGTAAACGCTTGGAATTATTGAATATGCTTCTCCAAGTTTATTTTTTGCAGAAAGCCAACCCTGTCCATCAGTTATCCATACAAATTCAAATTTTTCATACTGATTGATTTTTGGAGCGATATCCGTATAGGCACGAGCAACTTCATTCAGTTTTGAACCGCCACCATTATAAAAATTGGTTTCGATAAGATAAGTTCTCTTTTTTGTTTGAACAACAAAATCAAAGCGTTTTAAATCTTGTCCGAGCGATTTAATTTCTTCAAATTCTGTACTGTTTACTTCAGAACGATATGGTATGCCAGCTCCTTTGAATTTCAAGGCAACAGCTTTTGCCATATTTTCACCCCCACGATTTTTGGGAGCATTTGTATCAAGCCCAACTTCTACCCCGAAAACATAATCCACTAGATTTGTTATATTTTTATTTTTGAAAATTTTGGCTAGACCAGTCTGTTCAATATAATCAATTACCCCTTGCAAAGGGGTAAAATAACTTTCAAGCAAAACAAATTCACCATTTGCATTGAGCGTTTTCTTCTTGTCCTTTGCCCTCACGGCAAGAAGAATATCAAGCACTGCAAAAACTTTAGGATTTTCATTCCAAAGTTCTTTTATTGATTTTTGCAAATCATCTTTACCAATTAAGTAATTTAGCTGATTTAGCTTAATTGCGATTTTATTTGTATTGCGAGCAACTTTTTCAAAATCAGTAAAATAATCGAGCGTTGCATTTGTTTCGCTAAGTTGAGAAATGAACTCATTAAATTTTTTCATTATGCAGTTTCCGTCTTTGATTTTTTCTGAACAACATCTATATTGAATAACACAAATTTCTCACCCGTTGCAATCGGATCAAAATACCGGATGCCGTCAAACCCTTTTTCCAAGGTAAGTTTCCGCAAATATGATTTTTCACAATCATCACCAAACAGTTTCATCACTTCCAATTCAAACGATTCAAGTCTTTATTCTTCCGATTTAAATAGTTTCGCCGACGTAAACCGGAATTCCCGCGGAGTCCCCATGTTTGAAATTAAGAGCTCAGACATTTTCCCCCTCCTATCCCCTTTTGAATTTATAGCCCTTTTCGCATTCACTCGTCTTACTTCAAAATTCCTATATAATTCATCAAAAAAATTGTCTTCCGCATCTTCGTTCTTTGGATCGGAATTACTCGTAACGACAACAGCCTTTCTTTCAGATATTTTTTCAATAAACTTGGCCAATGCAATTTGTTCATCATCCCCAAACCCTTTCTCATTGTATGATGTAAACGCCGCCGTTGCTGTAAGAGGCCTGTAAGGCGGGTCAATATAAACAAATGTTTTTTCATCGATGAAATTCTCGCATTGAGTGTAGTTGCCTACGGACATTTTGACATTCTGCAGCAATTCCGAACAGGCTTTTAAATTATCAATATCACACAGTAACGGTCTCTTGGCGTTGTTGAAAGGCACATTGAACAAGCCTTTTGAGTTAACGCGGAAAAGTCCATTAAAACAGGTTTTATTTAAGAAAATGAAAAGAGCCGCTTTTTCAAGATTTTCTTTTTTGTCGTCTGTTGCCTTCAACAAATTGAAACTATCTCTTTTCTCAAAATAAAGACTTTTATTTTCCTCCAATGATGAAGACCAATACTTTTCCTGAATTTTTGCAAGGATATCAATCAAACCATTACAGTTGGTCTTTATTTGATTATAGGTGTTTATGAGTTCGGCATTGATATCATTGATGAGTACCTCTTTCGGTTCCGAATGAGAAAGAACATCAAAAAGAACCGCTCCGCCCCCCACAAAAGGTTCGCAATATTTTTCAATCCGCTTCGGATAATACCTGCGAATTTCGTCCAAAAGTTGTGTTTTACCGCCAACCCACTTGATGAATGGTTTCGCTAAAGTCATAGTCTTAAAATAGAAAAGAAATTATTGCTAAATAAGGGAATGTTGAGAGATTCGTGGATATAGCAAACAAGCTTTCAAATTTAAGGGAGCGGACTCCCGAAGCGCTTCGCACGTTCATCGATTGAATCTTTATCCACGAAAGAGGCGTAAAACACAGCAGTTCAACATTCACTTCCGTTATATAGGAAGGCTTTTCACCGTAGAAGTTGTCTGAGGGCTAAAACAGACTCGGACGAATTGCGCCGGACCGTTACAAGGGCAGTCAATTTCCCGCCGGAGAATCTTCCCAGAACCAGTTCTTTCGGCAAATGACCGTGAACACGGGCGCCTACGATGAAAAGCTTTTGGGAAAAACGTCCGGGACAACGCCCAGAAATTCACGTAACAATACAGAAAGGACGGTGGAGATGCAGAACTTTGGGATTTGCCCAAAATGGGAATCACCGGGAACAGCCACTTCCTTTTTCAGGAGATGAACAACGGGCAAATCGCGGATTTGCTTGAACAGTGGCTCCGGGCGCACAAACTGTAAACACCCGCATCAGGAAGTTCACTTCTTTTCCAGCGTTTTTTCAAAATAGGCGATGGTTTTCTTCAAGCCTTCTTCCAAACAGACTTCCGGTTCCCAACCGGAAAGAACTTGTTTTGCTTTTGAAATGTCCGGTTTGCGCATCCGGGGATCGTCTCCCGGCAAATCCTGAAAAACAATCCGGCTTTTGCTGCCCGTCAAATCGACGATTTTCCGGGCCAGTTCCATCATGGTAAATTCATGCGGATTTCCAATGTTCACAGGTCCGATGCATTCATCTTGAACCATCATGCGGACAAAGGCTTCGATTAAGTCCGAGACGTAGCAGAAACTGCGCGTTTGCTCGCCGGTTCCATAAATCGTTATGTTTTCCCCTTTTAACGCCTGCACGATAAAATTGCTCACGACACGTCCATCGTTCGAAAGCATTCGGGGGCCATAAGTGTTGAAAATGCGCACGATGCGAATTTCCACCTGACTTTGCCGGTGGTAATCCATGAAAAGAGTTTCCGCAACGCGTTTTCCTTCATCATAACAACTGCGGACACCGATCGGATTGACGTTTCCCCAATAATCTTCGGTTTGCGGATGCACCTTCGGATCGCCGTAAACTTCACTTGTCGACGCTTGCAAAATCCGCGCATGGACGCGTTTCGCTAGCCCCAACATGTTAATCGCCCCCATGACACTTGTTTTGATGGTCTTGACCGGATTGAACTGATAATGGATGGGGCTTGCCGGGCACGCCAAATTGTAAATGCGGTCCACTTCGAGCAAAATCGGCTCGGTCACATCGTGACGGATGAGTTCAAAACGGTGACAGTCGAGCAAGTGTTCTACATTCGTGCGCCGGCCCGTAAAAAAATTGTCGAGGCAAAGGACTTCGTTTCCTTCGGCAAGCAAACGTTCGCAAAGATGCGAACCCAAAAAACCGGCACCACCTGTAACTAAACAACGCATAAAGACTCCAACTAGTTGCTTTGGAAAAGGTAGAAATTTTACCCGCCGTCGAACCGGAAAGGAGCGGAGAGCGTATCGTCGATCAACACTTCTGCGCAGATATTTCCTGCCGCGATAAAAATATGCGCCAATTTGAAAAAGCCGACAGCGCACGGGACGTTCATGCGGTCACCGATGTAATAACAGTTGCAATTTCGATTCGCAGCGGAATTCGAAAGTCTCGATGAGGCGAATCTTTCCCGTATTTTCAAAGCGAGCCGAGGAAACAATCACAAGTTCAACACATTCCACTTCGGAAGATCTTTCAGCGAAAACGGCTTGCCTGCGCAGTCAACACCGTGCAAACATCAACACCGCTGAAAAGGCTTTCCGGGCGAAATCCCACCAAAGA
>CAYNID010000002.1:0-135937 GCA_964397425.1 uncultured Fibrobacter sp. | reverse complement strand
ACCAAAGAAGTTTCCCTTTCTCAGCGTCAATTTCTAATTCCTCATTTCTAATTCCGAAAAAAATTCCGCGGCAAACAGACAGTACAAATTCCACCAAAAAGGCTCGCCGTCCAAGCCGTGCAAACATCAACACCGCTGAAAAGGCTTTCCGGGCGAAATCCCACCAAAGAAGTTTCCCTTTCTCAGCGTCAATTTCTAATTCCTCATTTCTAATTCCTAATTACGCAAAAACGGCTCGCCTTCACCGTCCAAGCCGTGCAAACATCAACACAGCTGAAAAGGCTCTCCGTGCAAAATCCCACCAAAGAAGTTTCCCTTTCTCAGCATCAATTCCTAATTCCTCATTTCTAATTCCTAATTACGCATTCCCCCGTCCGGGAACGCTTTTCGCATTTTTTCAAGAAAAAAAAAGAACTATATTCCACTCCGATGAAAAACTGGATAAATATTTTCAAAAACATTCTCCATCCGGCGGGGATAATCGGCATCGCCGTCGCCATCCTCATCCCCTTTCTCATTTACCTGGCACCGAACGTGGGAGCAAAAGACCTTATCCGCATTTTGGATCAACGGTTGCCTCTTCCTCTGTTCTTTATCCAATTATGCGCAGGAATTGCCATATTCCTGACCCTGTGCAAAGATTTCAACGCCTATATCAAAGAAAAAGCGCCTCCCCTTTCCTATTTCGCGGTTGTATTCGTCGCCGCGGCAATTGCGACCGTAGCCGCCGGCTCATGGATTGAAGCCCGCCACCGCGTGCAAAGCGATGAAAGCATTTTCATGTCCATCGCCCAAAACATATACCACAACGGCATTACGGCCACTTGCGACGAAGGGGAATTCGACGCGCAATCCAAAGCGCTCGATTGTTACAAGAACACCGACAGTTTCAAAACAAAGGGACTTTCTTTCCTCTACTCTTTCGGAATAGCCTTTTTGGGAACCGACCTCCACTGGATTTTCCACGTTCAACTGGGGATGCTTTTCTTCTCCGCGCTCCTCCTCTTCTTCGCCATCCGCGCCTGGACATCAGACGACCTGCTTTCCGCGCTTTCAAGCATCATCCTGCTTGCGCAGCCCACGATTCTTTTCCAATTCCGCTCCATGTCGGTGGAACCTCTTTACATTTTTCTCAGCGCGCTTTCCCTGTGGACTCTCCGCTGGGCCTTTGACCGCAACACGGTCCGCCACTGGATTCTATGCGCCCTGGTTTTAGCCTTTTTCGCCCAAACACGTCAAGAAACTGTCTTCTGCTTTTTAGCGTTCTTGATTGTGGCGATTCCCAAACTCCTCGACAGAAAAGACGCCAAAGCGCCGGCGTTTTTCGTCACCCTTTCCCTGTTCTCCGTTCCCATCCTCCTCACGATAAGCTACTTCCAAGGTTACGGATTCCAGGGGGGAACTCATTCGGCGCATGGGCATTTTTTTGAAAACCTGCTTGTCAACTGGGAAGTCATGACAAAGCCTTTGACCGAGAGCAAGCTCCTCGCGAATCCGTTCCTCTCTTCTTTCAATTACCTTTTCCTTTTAGGCCTGCTCTTTCTCCTCTTCGCCGTTTGCCGGGAGTTTTACGAAAAAAAATTCGGGCACTACGCCAAAATAGCCGGATTCCTCCTCCTTTACCACATCCAGACGTACATGATTCTCGAAAACGTTTCGGGAGATTTCACGATTGAAATCAACCAACGTTACGCGTTGGTGATGATGCCGACGATGGCGTTCCTTTCGGCGTTCGCGCTACGCCAACTGAAAAACATTGCGCTCTTCTTGCTGGGAAAGGCTTCCCTTTCTTCAAATTTCACACTGAACCTGTTTTTCACCATCCTCGTTTCCGCCATTTTCTTCGCCAATACGGCCAAATACAAACAAAGTTTCACCGAAAACATCATGTATAACCGCAACCACCTGACGACCGAAGAAGCGGAAATCTGGAAATGGCTGAACGAACAACCGCAGAAGCCGCGACTGTTCATTTACGGGAGACCGTGGCATTTCATCGGCTACGGAGAATCTTCCATCCATTACAACAAGGCCAAGGAGCTTTCTGATGATTCCCTCAGAAGCCTCATTCAAAAATACGACGGCGAAGTTTATTACATCCGCGGATTGGATTGCTGGGATTCCAAAACTTACCACAAAAAAGCGGTCGAGCACCGCATCCCGACCACATGCGATATTTTTGAACGGGAACAAAAGCTCGAAGATGTCCACAGGGCGCTCATTACGAACAATTACTGGTTGCGCATTGCAAAGATTCTCGACCGGCGAAATTACAACCCCGACAACCTATTCGCCTTCGGCTTTTGGCAAGGCGATGCGGATTCCGGAACATTCATTTTCAACCACGCCGAAAAGAGCAATTATTCCGGGCACTGGAAACTCCGCGTTTTCTTGAACGGAGATTCCATCTTCGCCAAGCCTTATACAGCGGGAAATTACAGCGACACGCTGAAAGGCCCCGTTTTACAACCGGGATACAACAGGCTTCTCGCGGAAATTTACGATTCGACCTCAAACGAACTCATCGCCAAAGTCGAAGATTTCCGATTTTTCCGCCTCCAGGGAGCCTTGCAACTGAACCTTCAAAAACCCTCCAAAGCCGTTCAGGACTGGGGGGATTTCCACGTGAACTCTTCAGTCGACGGAAACACATTCACCGTCGCCGGGAAAAAGTTTCCGGAAGGTTTCGGCACTCACGCTTCCAGCCGGACCGTTTTTGACATCCGGGGGGAATTTTCCCGCTTGACGGCGCTTGTCGGCCTTGACGAAGAAAGCCTTTGCAGCGACGGCTTTTCGTATAAAGTCTTGGGCGACGGGAAGCTCCTTTACCAGAGCAAAACCGTTTCTTATTCAAAGCCGGACTCTCTCGACATTTCCGTAGCCGGAATCCGGATTTTGGCATTCGAAACCGATCCGCTTTCTTCTAAAGATTGCGATCACGTCGACATCCTCTTGCCCACTTTGTATCCCACATCCAAACAGAATCCGAGGTAAGCGATGCTGCTTTCCGTCATCGTTCCCCTGTTCAACGAAGAAGAAATCGTCGGAAAAACGTTCGAAGTTCTCGAACAGGAGCTCCAAAACGTCGAACACGAATTGATTTTTGTCAACGACGGTTCCACGGACCGCACACGGGAAATCCTCGAAGACCTGCTGAAATCGACTCCGCAAAACCGCCTGGTAAACTTCAGCCGGAACTTCGGCCACCAAGCCGCATTCAGCGCGGGGCTGAAATACGCCACGGGCCAGGCTGTCGTCATCATCGACGGAGACTTGCAGGATCCGCCATCCCTTATCCACAAGATGCTCGAAAAATGGCGCGAAGGTTACCAAGTCGTTTACGCCCAGCGCAAAAAGCGGAATGGGGAGACCCTCTTCAAACGGGCGACTGCGCATTGCTTTTACAAGACTCTCCGCGCGCTGACAAACATCGACATTCCCGTGGACACGGGAGACTTCCGCCTGATGGACCGCGCCGTCGTCGACGAACTGAACAATCTGCCCGAACGCAACCGCTTTCTCCGGGGACTTGTCTGCTGGGTCGGATTCAAACGGACGGGAATCTTATACGACAGGGCGGAACGCTCCGCGGGGACTTCCAAATATCCCCTCCGCAAAATGACGCGCCTCGCCATGGACGGCATCACGAGTTTCAGTTCAACACCGCTCAAAATCAGTTTTTACATGGGGCTCTTCGCCACTTTCATCGCGTTCGCGCTTTTCATCTGGAGCGTTCTCGAAAAATTCTTGAATCCGGCGACAACCGTTCCCGGCTGGGCCTCCCTCATGACAGCCATCGTATTTTTCGGTGGCGTCCAGCTCATCTCCATCGGGATTCTTGGAGAATACATCGGGCGCATTTACGAAGAAGTCAAACAGCGTCCACTTTACATCGAGGATAAAAAATGAAACACAGCCTGTTCGTCATCAGCGCACCTTCCGGTGCGGGAAAAACGACCTTGAAGGACCGCGTCATTCGGGAATTTCCCGACATGGTTTACTCCATTTCGGCGACAACCCGGAAACCGCGGGAAGGCGAAATCGACGGAGTGCACTACTTTTTCAAGACCCGCGAAGAATTTCAAAAGATGATAGAAGAAAACGCCCTCGTCGAATGGAATGAAGTCCATGGGAATTTTTACGGCACGCCGAAAAGCTTTGTCGAGAAAATGCTCGCCGACGGAAAGCGCGTACTCTTTGACCTGGACGTTTTTGGAAAAATCAACTTCGACAAGGTCTACCCGGAAGCCGTCGGCATTTTGATTCTCCCTCCGTCGTTAACCATTTTGGAAGAGCGTCTGCGCCACCGCGCCACCGATTCCGAAGAAGTCATCGCGCTGCGCCTCCACAACGCCAAAAAGGAAATTGAATTCGCCAACGCGCACGGCAAATACGAGCATACGATTATCAACGACAATTTGGAAAAAGCGGCAAACGATTTGCGCCAAATCCTTTCGGGAGAATAGTCCGAATTTCCGCAGATTTCAAGTCTGAAATCTCTTTCCTTTTCCCTCCATTTTTTTATCTTTGCCATCCGGAAAATTCCACAAGGACGTCATTATGAATTTCAATCCTCTCGCCGAAGCACTCAACGACGCACTCTCCGCGGACGGCGCCTCCATCCTCCAAATGTTTTCCCAGAAGGGGAAAGCCATCTTTTTCCCCAGCAAGGGCATTTTGGGCCAAGGCGGCGAAGCGAAAGGAAAAGACATCAACGCGACCATCGGGACTGCCCTCGAAGACGACGGAACTCCCCTTGTCCTTCCCTGTGTGCAAAAATCCCTGAACTTGCCCAAGCAAACATTTCTTTATGCGCCAAGCTATGGGAATCCGGACTTGCGAGACGCGTGGAAAACTCAAATCATCCGTAAAAATCCAAGCCTCAAGGACAAGAACTTTTCGCGCCCGGTGGTCTCCGCCGCGCTGACTCACGCCATTTCCATGGCGGCCTACCTTTTCCTTGACCCGGACGACAAAGTCCTTCTCCCGGACCTTTACTGGGACAATTACGAACTGGTTTTCGAAAACGCCTACGGCGCAAAAATTGAAACGTACAACACGTTCAAAAATGGCGGTTTCGACACTGAAGCCCTCGAAGCGGCTATTGAAAAAGACGGCATCGGGAAAAAAGTCCTCCTGTTGAATTTTCCGAACAATCCCACGGGATACACGGCGACAAGCGCAGAAGCGAAAAAAATCACCGAGATCTTGATCCGCGCTGCCGAAAAAGGCAACCAAATCGTCGCGCTCCTGGACGACGCCTACTTCGGACTTGTTTACGAAGACGGCGTTTCCCGCGAGTCCCTTTTCGCCCAGCTCGTTGACGCTCATCCCAACATTTTGGCGGTCAAGCTCGACGGCCCCACCAAAGAAGACTATGTGTGGGGATTCCGCGTCGGATTCATCACCTTCGGATTCAAAGGCGCTTCGCCGGAACAGCTCAAAGCGCTCGAAAGCAAGGCCGCCGGAGCCATCCGCGGCAACATTTCCAATGCGCCGAACATTTCGCAGCGGATTCTCCTCGAAGCGTACAGCAGCCCGGAATACGTTCAAGAAAAAGAAGCGAAGTACGCCGTGCTCAAAAAACGTTACGACATCATCCGGAAAACATTCGCCGAACATCCGGAATACGCCCAGGCATTCGACCCGATGCCGTTCAACAGCGGCTACTTCATGTGCGTGCGTCCCAAGGGAATCGATGCGGAATCGGTCCGCGTCCACCTGCTCGAAAAATACAGCACGGGAACCATCATGCTGAGCGGACTTCTCCGGATAGCGTTCTCCGCTGTTCCCACCGAAAAATTGCCGAAGCTGTTCGACAACGTTTACCACGCCATTCTCGACTTCACATCCAAATAAGGAGGTTCCATGCCCGACTTCGCGACCTTGAATCACAACGGAAAGTCTTATGAATTGCCCGTTGTCACTGGAACGGAAAACGAAAAAGCCGTAGACATTTCGAAACTCCGAAAGGATTCGGGGCTTGTCACCCTGGATTACGGCTACACCAACACGGGAAGTACCAAAAGCCAAATTACTTTCGTCGACGGCGAAAAAGGCATTTTGCGTTACAGAGGCTACAATATCGAAGACCTGGCCACTTACACGACCTTCCCCGAAACAGCCTGGCTCCTCGTGTATGGAGAACTTCCCACGCGCGAACAGTTGGGCACGTTCCGCCGTCTTCTCACGGAAAACGCGCTCATTCACGAAAACCTGTTGAACTTTTTCCGCGAAATGCCCCCTTCGGCGCATCCGATGGGAATCCTCGGCGCCGTCGTCAACGCGCTGGGCCTTTTCACCCCGCGATTCTACGATGACGAAAGCAAACAGGACGCGTTCAACCTGTCGGTGGCAAGCCTCATTTCCAAAGTGCGGACCATTGCAGCGTTCTCTTACAAGGCGAGCATCGGCGAACCGTTCGTCTATCCGGATGCCGAAAAAAGTTACTGTTCGAACTTCCTCAACATGATGTTTTCGAGCAAGGCGAAGCCTTACAACGTGGACCCGCTTTTCGTCCATGCCTTGAACGTACTTCTCATCGTCCATGCGGACCACGAACAGAACTGTTCCACGTCAACCGTCCGGATGGTCGGCAGTTCCCAGGCGAGCCTTTATGCGAGCGTTTGCGCGGGAATCTGCGCCCTTTGGGGACCGCTCCACGGCGGCGCGAACCAAGCCGCCCTTGAAACGTTGATGAAGATCCATCAAAGCGGCCTCACCGTCAAGCAGGTCATCGAACGCGCCAAGGACAAAAAGGATCCGTTCAAGCTTTACGGTTTCGGTCACCGCGTGTACAAAAATTACGACCCGCGTGCAAAAGTGCTCAAAGGCCTCGTCCACACGATTTTCGACAGGGAGCGCATCAACGATCCTCTGTTGGACATTGCATCCGAACTCGAAGAAGCCGCACTCAAAGACGATTACTTCATTGAACGGAAGCTTTATCCCAACGTCGATTTCTACTCGGGAATCCTTTATCACGCGATGGGAATCCCGACGAACATGCTCACCGTCATGTTTGCCATTGGACGCCTCCCCGGATGGATTGCACATTGGAAAGAGATGCACGACGATCCCCTTTCGAAAATCAACCGTCCCCGTCAAATTTACACGGGTTACACGGAACGCCCATGGGTTCCGATTGACAACCGCTAATTTTTTCAAACAGAAAACGCCCCGGAAAACTCCGGGGCGTTTTTGCCTTTTCGCCTTTATTTCACGACAAATTCCCCATTTTGGAAATCAACCGTGCAGGGAACATCCGGCTTGACTTCCCCGGAAACAATCGCACGCGACAGCTTGCGCTCGACTTCCCTCTCCAAGAACCTCTGGATGGGACGCGCGCCAAATTCCGGCTGGTAAGACTTTTCCGCAACAGCGCGGAGAGCCGCATCCGAAGCGTTGACGATGAAACCTTCGCGCGACGCCCTGCGCGCCAAATCCGCGAATTTTAACGCCACAATCTTCAGAATCTGGTCCTTCGAAAGGCTCTTGAACACAAGGATTTCATCCAACCGGTTCAAAAATTCCGGGCGGAAAAATCCTTTCAAGCGTGGCATCACGTCGGCAACGGTCACATCTTTGTCCGGACGTGCGAACAAATCGGAGCCCAAGTTCGAAGTCATCAGGATGATGGTGTTCTTGAAGTTCACCGTGCGTCCCTTTCCATCTGTCAGCCGCCCATCGTCAAGCACTTGCAGAAGGGCGTTGAAGACATCCGGATGCGCCTTTTCCACTTCGTCCAGGAGCACGACGGAATAAGGTTTAGTCCGAACCGCTTCCGTCAACTGGCCGCCTTCTTCGTAGCCCACGTATCCCGGAGGCGCGCCAATCAAGCGGGACACGGAATGCTTTTCCATGTATTCGCTCATGTCGATTCGGATCATCGCACTTTCGCTGTCAAAGAGTTCTTCGGCAAGCGCTTTCGCCAGCTCCGTTTTACCGACACCGGTCGGTCCCAAAAAGAGGAAGCTTCCCACCGGCGCGTTTTCGCGGGAAAGTCCACTGCGGTTGCGGAGAATCGCCTCCGATACGGCGGAAACGGCTTCGTCCTGCCCAACGACGCGTTCGTGCAAACGCTCGTCTAAATGAAGGAGCTTCGCCCGTTCCGACTCGCGGAGACGCGTCACTGGGATTCCCGTCCAACGGCTGACCACCTGAGACACCGTTTCTTCTGTCACTTCCTGCGTAAGTTCACCCTTTTCGGATTCTTCACGCGACTTCGACTCCAACGCGGCGACTTCCTTTTCCAATTTCAAAATCGTGTTGTACTTGAGTTCCGCCGCCCGGTTCAAATCGTAACGCGCTTCGGCCTGTTCCATTTCTTCGCGGGCCTTGTGCAAGCGCTCCTTGGCGTCTTTCAACTCGTTGAATTTCGCGCGTTTTTCTTGCCATCTTGCCTGCATGGCGGAAACAGCGGCAGAAGTCGCGCTCAATTCATCTTTCAACTCGGCAAGGCGTTTTTTGCTTTTGTCGTCCGTTTCTTTCGAAAGGGCCTTTTCTTCGATTTTCAGTTGCAATTCCTTGCGCTGCAAATTGTCCAGCGATTCGGGAACCGTATCCAGTTGCGTTTTGATCATGCTCGCCGCTTCATCGATAAGGTCTATCGCCTTGTCCGGCAAAAACCTGTCGGCGATGTAACGGCTCGACAATTTGACGGCTGCGACCAACGCGTCATCGTGAATGCGTACGCCATGATGCGCTTCAAAGCTTTCTTTCACTCCGCGCAAGATGGACACCGCTTCTTCTTCCGTCGGCTCACTTACGGAAACCGGCTGGAATCGGCGTTCCAAGGCGGCATCCTTTTCAATATAACGGCGGTATTCCTGCGTCGTCGTCGCCCCGATGCAGTGGAGTTCTCCACGGGCCAGTTTCGGCTTCAGCATGTTTCCCAAATCCATGCTGCCCTCCGTCTTTCCTGCCCCCACAATCGTGTGGAGTTCATCGATGAACAGCAACGTGTTGCCGTCTTCTTCAAGCGCGTTCAAAACGCTTTTCAAGCGTTCTTCAAAATCCCCTCGGTATTTCGCCCCGGCCATCAAAGCGGACAGATCCAGAGAAAAGAGTTTTTTCCCTTTCAACGCATCGGGAACATCCCCTTTGTAAATCCGCATCGCCAAGCCTTCGACAATCGCAGTCTTGCCCACTCCGGGTTCCCCCACCAGAACGGGATTGTTTTTCGTCTTGCGGGACAAAATCAAAATGACTCGCCGAATTTCTTCTTCCCGACCGATTACGGGATCCAGCTTGCCCTCTTCTGCCAAAGAAACCAGTTCGCGCCCATAAAGCTTGAGCGGAGACTCCTCGTCGGCGACCGCAGCGGCGCTCATCGGATCCGAAAGCCACGTTTCCACGACTTCCGCGCTGCCCAAAGCGTCTTCAAAGACTTTCGCCACGCGGCGCTCCTGCGCAAAGCGCATCAAGGACACGAGCATCGCCCCGGGACTTGCCGCCTGGGAAGTCTTGCGGCCCTCTTGTATCGCCGCCCGCAACACGCGCGAAAGATCTTCATCCGGACGACCCGCATCAGGATTCACCTCGGCGAGTTTTGGCACCGCGTCAAGAAACGGGGAAAGTTTCGCGAGCATTTCCTTGACATTCGCCTTTTTGGCGCGGTAAAGATTTTTCAATCGCGCGTCCGGCGCTTCCAAGAGCCCATACGCCAAATGGACCACTCCCAAATACGAATGGGACTTTTTGTCCATCAGTTCCTGCGCTTTCGCCAAAACCTTTTCCGCATCATTTGTAAAATCAGACATTTTAACCTCCTTGCGATGGATTCGCAGGTCTTTTTTACACCCGGCTTTCAAGCAAAATGCGTGCCACAATTTTTCCCCGCCATTTTCACCATTTCGGCATTTCCAAAGCGCTCCGTTCCATTTTGAAACATTTCAAGTATCAAATTTAGCGGGATTCGGGACATTTATCAGGATTCTTCACATTTTCGCCAAACGCATTCGCCGAACGGACGGGATTTTGCTAAATTGAAGACCGTTCAATATCGAACGGCGGGCAACACCGCCACAACCAATCAGAGGTAACAACATGGCAGTTTCCTACAAGACTCTCGGTCTGGTGAACACCAAGGAAATGTTTGCGGACGCAATGAAGCACCAATATGCGGTCCCGGCGTACAACTTCAACAACATGGAACAGATGCAGGCCATCATCCAGGCTTGCGTTGAAACCAAGTCCCCGGTGATTCTCCAGGTTTCTTCGGGCGCTCGCAAGTATGCGAACCAGACTCTCCTCCGTTACATGGCACAGGGTGCCGTCGAATACGCGAAGGAATTGGGACTGGCCGATCCGCAAATCTGCCTCCACTTGGACCACGGCAACTCGTTCGAACTTTGCAAGTCCTGCATCGATCTCGGCTTCTCTTCCGTGATGATTGACGGTTCTTCTCTCCCCTACGATGAAAACGTCGCCCTCACAAAGCAAGTTTGCGATTATGCGCACTCCCAGGCCGACTACGTCACCGTTGAAGGCGAACTCGGCGTTCTCGCCGGCGTTGAAGACGAAGTGGCTGCCGAAGAATCCCACTACACCCGTCCGGAAGAAGTCATCGACTTCACCAGCAAGACCGGTGTCGACTCCCTCGCCATTTCCATTGGCACAAGCCACGGTCGCTGCAAGTTCAAGCCGGAACAATGCGAACTCGTTGACGGCGTCCTCATTCCGCCTCCGCTCGCTTTCGACGTTCTCGAAGAAATCGAAAAGAAGCTCCCGGGCTTCCCGATCGTTCTCCACGGTTCTTCTTCCGTTCCTGTGGAATACGTCCGCGAAATCGAAAAGTTCGGTGGAAAGATCCCGAACTCCGTCGGCATCCCCGAAGAACAGCTCCGCAAGGCTTCGAAGTCCGCCGTTTGCAAGATCAACATCGACTCTGACGGACGTCTCGCCATGACCGCCGCCATCCGCAAGGTCTTCGTTGAAAATCCGGGCGAATTCGATCCGCGCAAGTATCTCGGACCGGCTCGTGACGAACTCAAGAAGATGTACATGCACAAGAACCGCGACGTGCTCGGTTCCGCAGACCGTCTTCCGTTCCAGAAATAATTCTTTTTGAATTTTTCCTATAGGCCTTGCATCTTTGGATGCGAGGCTTTTTTATTGGAAGTTTACCCCTTTCGACTTTTCTGTCCTTGACAAATCCACCCCGGACGATTCCCGCCGATTTTACAGGTCCCGGACTTTTTCTTCGATTTTCCGAATCACCGCTTCAAAAAAATCATCCGGTTTTCCCGTTGGATCCGGAATTCCCCAGTTGTCGTCAAATGCCCTGCCGACAGCAGGGCAGCCGACGTCACATCCCATGGAAATGATGATGTCGGGCTTCGGAATTTGATCAAAGGTTTTGCTGTATTGCGAAACTTCCATGTCAAAGCCGTAAAGCAGCTTCATCAAACGGACAGCGTCTGGATTGATTTTAGGCTTGGTTTCCGTTCCGGCAGAGAAAAATTCAAAGTCATTTCCCCGCAAGAGCTTGCCCAACGCTTCCGCCATCTGACTCCGGCAGGAATTGTGTACACAGATAAACGCAACTTTCTTTTTCATCGTACAAAATTTAGCTTTATTTTAAGGATTCAAAAAGGGATGTCCCTCTCGTTGTAATTCGTCAAATTTTGTCATGCGACAGGGTTTAAATTCGCCATTTCAATAAAAGATGAAATTGTCTTTGAATCGAATCTCCTTCGCGTTGAAAGAAGCATCGGCGACACATTCTTCCCGAATGAACGTTTTGACGAAATCTATTTGAAACAATGAAAGAGGTCCCGTTTTCCACAGAAGAAGAAACCCACGATGTAAACAAGCCCATGGTCACATCAGCGAGAGGTTGCGAAAATGGCTCGAAAAAAATCATCTTCGCCCAATCATTCATACTTCGGAATCACGATGTCAGTAAGCGGAGCTTTATGGACTTTATACCTCGATGTCTTTGGAATTTTGATCGATCGCACAGCCGCTTCGGTTCTACTTGAATTTTCTTCGATGTAGTCTTTCAATTCCGCGAGAACTTTTTCTTCGTCACAGCAATTCATGGATTCAAGTCCCCGTTTGGTAACGACACCGTCGGCATTGACGCAGGACTTTCGACTGACCGGAATCCCATTTTTATAAGTCATCTGAGACCGGTTTCCCGACATCCGACAATACGTTTTGTAAACTCCGTTAATTTTCCCTCCAACATAAGGAATTTCTTCAACAGTCTGACCTTCTTTAGAAAATCGCTGTGCGACGCCATTTTCCACACCATTCTTGTACGGAATGATGGCAAGTATCGCTCCCGTTTTTTTCCAATACCGAATTTTGGAGCCTACGATTTTTCCCCTTTTATAATTTGCCTCCGAATACAAATCGCCGTTTTCAAAAAATCCCTGTTCCAATCCTTCTTGGTAGCCGTTTTTATACTCGCCTTTGGACATCAACTTTCCTGATGGATAATAAGCATAGGCTACGCCGTTTTCCTTGCCGTTGACATAAGGAACCTTTGCCAGCATTTTTTGATTTTTATCATAAAGAACCATGTCGCCATTCAAAACATTGTCGGCGTATTCCAAGGCGATTCGCAGTGTCCCCGCGCCATCAAAAACGAATCCTTCTCCAGATTTCGAATAATCTTCGTTTAAGGGAACTATCGCGCAAACATTGTTTCCACCGGTTTTCCAAATCATCCACAAGTCGTCAGATTGTCTGCAAATTTTCTGTTCCGCGTTGTCACCGCAAAGGAGTTCGATGAAGGCGTCCTTAACGATTTTTTTGTTTTTCTTGACACTGCCCAAATCCATCACGCCACCAACCCGGAGAGCCGATTGACAACTCTTCAAAGCTTCAATTCCGCGATGTTGCTGCGCATTCAAAGTGTCTTTGACCGGTTCGCTAACTTGCTCAGCAGGCTGTTTCCGCTTACGCGAAGAACTCTTTGAAGAATCGGAGTCACACATGCCTACACAAAAAATCAGCACCACGAGAAAAATAAAACCGAAAGTTTTCCAAAGCATCATTCAATCTCCAAAACGGCAAGCCGAGAGGACTTCTGGCCTTTTCCATAAAAATACACCCATTTGTCGACAATAGTTGTCAACAAAAAGCATTTCGGGCAAAATCTGTCCGCCGGCGGAACCCTTATTCAAGAGCGCTTCTAATCGACGCGGAATTCATATATCTTGGATATATGCAAGCATCTAGGCTATAAGAACCCTTGCTGGGAACATACGCCTTGTTCGCCTTAAAGTTGGATGACAACACCCGTTCCAAGTTCAATCGCCCGTGCTGCAAAATCCAACAATTTTTCATAAATCGGCTTTAGCAAGGGATTCAGTTCGTTGGACAACCGTTTTTCCAACCAGCTTTTCAATTTGACGCATTTGTCTTTGTCAAAATAATCAACATCCGTAAGGTCAAGACAACTGTCGCAAAGGGCGTTCACTTCATCGATAAAATCTTCATCGAAGAGCGGCGCGTAAACTTCATCGTCAAATTTGAATATTTCAAAACTACCATCCTGTTCATCAGGAATTTCCGGGATACATCCACCATAATATTTAACGTTGGTTAAATCAATGAATAGCGTAAACCACATTACACTTCCTCCCATTTTTTGATTTTAAAGTGGGTTCCTTTATTTGAACGCGTCAAAGAACCATCTTCACGATAAAATTTTTTCACTCCATTTTTCTTAATTCGCAGATAACCTGAGGACATATCACAAATCACGGTATTCTCCGCTCCTTCAAAAAAAAATTTTCCACCTTTCTTGAAACCTTTTGCATTTGGAGCATATTCGTCAACCATTTCATTTACGTCTACTTTCTGTTTTTCCCATTCTTCGTTATACTTCTTTTCTCGGAGTTTACTTCTGTTATAACGTTCCCGGTCAATGTTATTTGACTGAACAACCTGTTCGCAGTAATATCCCGATACTACGGAATACATTGCCTTAACGTTGGACATAAGCCCTCCTTGATTTTGCGACAAATATCGCATCGATTTGACAAACGCTGACCAAATGCGCTTCTTGAAGGCCCCGGAAACCTTGTTGGGCGGCGACATTGGCTAGCACTCGCCGGATGGTTGAAAAACAACGATCCGGCTGTTTTTATAAAAATCCACACCGCAATGTTCGTCCGAATTTCGCACAACGCATCGCTTCGAGATTTCTCGAAAAGAATATATATAAAATTTTCAGAGAATGCAACCCAAATAAGCAAAGAAAATGAACTTTTCTAGTTGATACTCGTGAGTTTAATTCAAAATTCTCATTTCTAGAGCAATTCAAACATTTACGCCAGAATCATGGTAAAAGTAAAAGAGCCTGTGAAATTTTTTCTGTAAATAGGCGGTTCTACAGCAAACTGGTTTAGGGTTGAGCGCAGTTCAACGCTTTTAAGAAAGTAAAATTAGCGGTCCATTTTGTCATGCATGTTCAAAAACAGGCGCCTGCTCGATGCGTCTGTTTTCTCTTTGCTTGGGAATGTCGTCTATTCGGGCAGGCGGCCTTCGAACATGATGCAAAGCTCGCCGTAGATAGCGCCCCTATTACGGACCGGCTTCGTCCATTTCCCCGTAGCTTCAAGAGTGGCCAGGTACAAGGCCTTGAGCAACGCCCGGCCAGTACTTCGAGCTTTCGTTCTCGCCGATGTCGATGGAGACGACGTCCTTGCGCCCATCGCACGAAATCCCCAGGATTACTTAGGCGGCAAGCTTGCGGATGGCGCCATTGTCGCGAACTGAGTATAATGGATGGCGTCGATGAACAACACCGGATAGACGCTTTCCAGCGGGCTATTTTGCCATTCCTCGATTTGCGGCAAGAGCTTGTCCGTCACGTCGGAGATGAAGTCTTCCGAGGCCTTGAAGCCGTAGATGTCCATGAGCGTGTCCGAAATCTGGCGGGCCGACATCCCCTTGGCGTACAGGGACCTCGATTTCTATTTCGCCGAGATTCGACCTTACGCGCTTGACCTTGTGGCCGTTGCGGGCGTTGTCTCTATCCGACCGTTGGGACTTGTCATATCCCAGGCTATCGTCCATCTCGGCTTCCATCATGGATTTGATCGTACCGCCAAGAAGATCCCTGAGGGTTTCTTGCAGGCTGCCGGCATCTTGGATGTCGTACTCCCGCAAAAGCTTCTGGATGATTTCACGCTTGCCGTCTGTCAGTGGCTTACATTTGTAGACGGACTTCTTTTGATTTGCCATATTGAGGCTCCTTAGCAATAATTTACTATAGAACGCCTCGTTCGTATTCATGACGGACTTAATTTACAGACTTTTTTTCACAGGCTCGATTGGAGAGGCTACTGTGATTTTCAGCTTTTTGCAACCCAAATACTCTTGCATATATTTTAAACATTGTGAAACTCTTTTTGATAAAAAATTTTGAACAATCTTATTGTCATTTTCAAAAGAGAAGTCCAATTTCACTACAACCATATCGCAGTGTTTGACCTTTTCTAAAACGGAATCAACCCGTTTCCCATCATCCAAGCGCAAGAACTCTGATATTTTTACGCTTCGAACATATTTTTTCACATCAAACAAATCATACGATTGCTTATAATCCGGACAATCTATCGGCCCTCTCAACATTTCAAGACCAGCTTTCAACTCAGGACGTCTATCCCAAAATTTTCCCAATAGTTTATATGTTGATTTCATAATTGAACCACAACAACAGTTCCCAATCCAATTGATTTATTCGCACATTGCAGAAAATCAGAATACTCTCTTTTTATCTTGTATTTCAAATGGATGGGATTCTTTTTCAACCCATCTCGCAATCTTTTGCGGGAATCTCTTTCGAAATAGTCTAGATCGCCGTCTTCAACTAAAGTTCCACAACCACCACTCATGGAATCTTCAAAATATTCAGACAGCAAACCCGTATCAGACAACCCCAACACAAATTCCTCCTTCCATTTAATCTTTGTTGCTACTTGGATTTCCATTTATTTCTAAACCGTTTTCGTTTCTGTCAAATACACGCAAAGAGTCGGCATGTAAACCCGTTTTCTTTGCCTATTTTTCATTTTTGGTTTTGCCTCCGAGGTGCACTTCTCCACAATTTCATTTATATTCACATCCAATCGTTTCCAATTTTTCCATACAGCTATTTTTCCTTCTACTTCTTTCATCTTTTTCTTCTCATCCGAAGTTGAGTACAAACGTTGTTTTATTTTAAAGCAGCGGCTGATTTTTTTCCTTTTCATAAGATATCAAGCCTTCTCCTTACGTAGTTTATGGTAGTCGGCAAACAAGCGGTAGTTTATTCCCATTATCCGCAACTTGTCCGTTGCCGACACATCATTTTTTCCGTAAATGACAAATTTTGACGGTCTAACCCGCAAAACGGATGCAATAAAATTCATGTCATAGGGTTTATCAAGTTTACAGCCAAGAAATCCCGCCGACCACATAACACCCGAAGGAATTCCTTCAAAATTTTGAAGAGATTCATCGCTCCCCATTCTCAAGTTAGCGACAATTTTTATTCCATTTACAGCAAGAACTGCCATGAAAAGTTGATTAAGTAGCATAATAAAATCTTGCCATTCCTTATCCATATCACTAGTTACACTAACGTCCGTTGCAACAGCTCCTAAAAAATTTTGATATACGTATCTTTCATTCAGAATTTTTTCCAATCTTGGATATATACGAACATCTGGGCTGTAAAAGCAAAGAAGCGTTTTTTTCGGATTTACAACCAACCTATTTTGACGGAAGTCATAAGGAATGACCAATTCAGGCCATTCATCCAAAAACATCCACTTTTTGAAAATAGGATTCCCATTTTCATTGAACTCAACGCCTTTGTTTTTCAAATAGCTAATATAATCATCAGCTATCAAGCAAAGATCCAACATGTCTTTTACCACAGCTTTCCCCTGATGGAAGCCTCCATCTGTTGCGATAGATGTTACCACCAACAATGGCCCCGGAACCCTTGCTGGGAACATACGCCTTGTTCGCCTTAAAGTTGGATGACAACACCCGTTCCAAGTTCAATCGCCCGTGCTGCAAAATCCAACAATTTTTCATAAATCGGCTTTAGCAAGGGATTCAGTTCGTTGGACAACCGTTTTTCCAACCAGCTTTTCAATTTGACGCATTTGTCTTTGTCAAAATAATCAACATCCGTAAGGTCAAGACAACTGTCGCAAAGGGCGTTCACTTCATCGATAAAATCTTCATCAAAGAGCGTCGCGTAGACTCCATCGTCAAACTTATAGATCTCCACCCGTCCATTTCTATCGTCTGGTTTTTCAGGAATATTTCCATAGTATTTCAGATTTTGCAAATCCAGGAATAATTCAAACCGCATTATATTTCCTCCCATTTTTTGATTTTAAAGTGGGTTCCTTCATTGGAATCCGTAAGAGTTCCATCACTCCGGTAATATAGATCAGCCGCATTCTTTCTTATTCGCAGATAACCCGAGGACATATCACAAATCACCGTATTTTCCGCTCCTTCAAAGAAAAATTTTCCACCTTTCTTGAAACCTTTTGCATTTGGAGCATATTCGTCAACCATTTCATTTACGTCTACTTTCTGTTTTTCCCATTCTTCGTTATACTTCTTTTCTCGGAGTTTACTTCTGTTATAACGTTCCCGGTCAATGTTATTTGACTGAACAACCTGTTCGCAGTAATATCCCGATACTACGGAATACATTGCCTTAACGTTGGACATAAGCCCTCCTTGATTTTGCGACAAATATCGCATCGATTTGACAAACGCTGACCAAATGCGCTTCTTGAAGGCCCCGGAAACCTTGTTGGGCGGCGACATTGGCTAGCACTCGCCGGATGGTTGAAAAACAACGATCCGGCTGTTTTTATAAAAATCCACACCGCAATGTTCGTCCGAATTTCGCACAACGCATCGCTTCGAGATTTCTCGAAAAGAATATATATAAAATTTTCAGAGAATGTAACCCAAACAAGCAAAGAAAGTGAACTTTTTTAGTTGACGTTCGTGAGTTTAATTCAAAATTCTCATTTATAGAGCAATTCAAACATTTACGCCAGAATCACGGTAAAACGAAATAGCCCAAAATGTCCAAAAGCAGATTTTCGAAAGGACTATCCATTTTGAAAAAGCAACAGAAATTACCGAAGCGAAGATATCCATCACATCAAATGCGGAAAATCAGATAGGCTGCAAGGAAGCGTTTTCCAAAAAATCTTTACACACTTGCAACACGGAAACTTTACAGAACAAAGCTTCAAAAGCACACAAGTTTATAAAGCGGATATATTTTTTACACATCAACGACTTTTATAAAGGAATGGTTTGGTCATGCGACAAAAAATTCTTTCCAGCATTCTCCTGACAGGCTCGGTGTCTTTCGTCCTCGCCGCTTCGGGGGATTCTTACACCTGGCCCGGATACCGCTCCGACTTGGATTACGACACCAAGACAAACATCGGCGTGATCACTCCGCCGACGCAGTTCAACAACAATTGCAGCGGCGTTACCGGGAAAAAGGCGGGAAAATGGTGGGCGTTTTACTGGGGCGCGGACCGCGATTCCCGCATTACGGATGTCACCATCGATTCCATTCTGAAAAAATACGACACGGATTTCGAATACCTGTACGACACCCTGGGATGGGCCCCCGACGCGCAGGCGCAAGACGGTAAATACAGCGCTATCTATTACTATGGTTCGGGAACCTGCGCGGGCGGCGCCAAAACCGATACGACAGGCGGTTGGCAATCTTGGATCGCCGGCTACACAGCCGTGGCCGCTTCATTTTACCCCCTTTACAGTTTCAACACCAGCTGTCCCTACCACGACCGAGTCGCCCAAATGGACGCGATGATCCACGAGGGCATCCATTCCATGACAAACGGCTACCCCGGAGCGAAACAGGCGCACTGGTTCCAAGAAGCCGGAAACACCTGGATTCAGCAGGACATGTTCGCCCACCGCAGCAAGGAAAAATCCTACTCCGGCATGGGATTTTTGAACGCGGCAACCGTCATCGCGCCGTTCATTCCCATCGAATGCTATTCGGGATGGCTCATCGACGGCTCGTTCGGCGGCCCCGGCGCACAAGGCGTACAGGCGAATCAGCGTTACCTCATCGGCGGCACACAATATTCCAACATCTTCCCCACTTTTGTCGGCACCTGGCTGGGAACGGGCGCAGTCCGCTGGATTTACGGCAACGCCAAAGCGGAAACCGGCAAGAACAACACCTACCTGCTCGAAACCTACGGAAAAGATTACGGCCTGGGCGATGCGGGAGTCCGCAGATTGATTACAGAATTCCGCGCGCGGTTGACACTTCTCGATATGAAGGGCTGGTCCGAAGAACTGCGGAATCTTCTCAATCAACAATTCGGCGTGCAAACTTATTGGGAGCAGGATTACTGGGATAACAAAAATTACAGTTACACCTGGACAATGACCCCTTACCAGACAATGACGCGCAGCGGCGACTACCTGGTTCCCAACCAAGACATTACGCCGGGCTGGTCTGGGGCAAACCAGATTCCGCTCAAAGTGCAGAACGGCGCAAAAGAAGTCACCGTATCTTTTTACCCGGACGGCAATCTTTCCAACAATTCGAACATGAACTTTCTCCTTTGCTACCGCGCCACGGACGGCACCCCCGTTTACAGCGAGCCGATTACCGGGGAAGGTTCCATCACGCTCCGTTTAGACAAAACGCCCTCATCCACCAACGGGACCCAAATGATTTTCGCCGTTGCCGTCAATACGGATTACAATTACAGCGGAAACGAAGACATCCGCAAGAACCATTACGGTTACAAGATTAAGCTTGAATCCGGAATCAGCGGCGCGGGCGACGCGAATACCGCTTATTACCGCGATTTCAAATTGACTTACAGCTGGCCAGAACTTTCAAGCTCTTCATCCACGTTCAAATCCAGTTCTTCAATTCAAAATTCAAGTTCTTCAATCCAAGCATCCAGTTCCTCCATTTTCCACGCCAGTTCTTCGAGCGCGGCAGTCAACTCTTCGAACAGCGGAAGCCTTTATTCCAGTTCCGCAACGGCGGCAGAAACGGTCGTCAAAACCTACGACGTTTCCATTCAGCTCCCCATCGACGACAATTACGCATCAGTCTCTTTTGATTTGAAACTTTCCGAAGTGGCCAAGGCGTTTGGCATCCAGGAATCCGAACTCGCAACAAAGGCGGTTTATTTCGCCAAAGAACCAAACGGAAATGAAAACACGGTCTCCACTGCGAATGCCCCCGGGCATTGGTTCGACAGCAACGGGAACGTTGTGGAATACGCCTCCGACAAAGCGACCATTTATTCGGAATTCAACCTCGCAAATGGAAAGGGAAACATCGGGCATTATCCCAACCGCGTTTCCAATGGCGAAACATTTTCACTCCAACAAGGATTCCTCTTCAACGGAAAGAAAGCGCTTTACAATATTTCCGTGACCGTTTCCAATGAAATCGGCAGCGGAGAATCCAACGTGACAACCGCCTTGATGTATGGCATCTCCGGCCCGGCAAAGCACCTGAATCTCTCTTACCGGAACGGCATTTTGAACGTCCATTACGCTTTAGACCGCCGCGACAACGTCAAGATTTCCCTGTTCAGCCCTTACGGCACCCTGATTGCAGCAGAAATCATCGATTTCCAAAATGCAGGCGACCACGAAGCAACCCTCAACCTGAAAAAAATGGGACTCCCGCCCGCAACTTACATCGTCAAAGTGACCAGTGGCGATTACCGCGAAGCCCGCTCCATTTCCATTTCCCAGTAAAAAATCTCCACCAATCACAGCTCGCCGATAACTCGGCGGGCTTTTCTTTTAAATCCGCATTTTGAACGCAACGCCACGTGAAAATCAGGAATGAGGAATTGGTTCCGTGAACGGGAATCTCTCCTTGGTGGGTTTCGCACGGAAAGCCTTTTCTGCGGCTGGGCGAATTTTGCACGATTTGGACGGCGCAGAAGAGCCGTTTTCGCCGAATGGAAATTTGTTCGAAATTGACTGCAAGTGGCGAGAGTTTTTTGTGAAATTTGGAATGCTCGGTTTGAAGCAGAAAATTTTTCGCAATGCAGAATGCGGATTAAGAGTTGAAAATTTTTTCCTTGTAAAATCAATTCCGGTTTTCAAGGACTCATCCGTTGATTCCGTCAACTTCAATCCCGATACAAGAAAGGCTTCCATTGTCATCGGACACGCAGCCTCGCCTATCGTTATTAAACGACAAAAACGAAATTTGGGATTTCAACGATCCGTACCAACATGAATTCAATAAGGCCATCGAGTTCCAGAAATCCCGCGAGATTTGGGACGCGGAGAAATGCCGGATTAAGATTCCGCAAAAGCATTCCCGCATGCTTGTCTTTGCTGAAGTGGTCGCCGCTTGACCAAATTCCCCAAACGGGGAAATTTATTTATATTGGAATTAAACGGAGGTTTTGAATGCTCGAAAAATATTTCAGTTACTATAAGGGCGAGGAGGAGTGTCCGTTCCCTCTAGGGTCTGTAAATTGGGGCTTTTGGAATTATGAAAAACAGATGGCACATCCAAAAAACAGAAATGGTGGGAAAACAGAAATCAGCAAAGGGGAAAAAATGCTGATGGAACAAGCCGAAGAATATACAAAGAACTTTTTAACAAAAAAAGAACGGGGGGAGGAATTGACCCCCTTGCAGCTCCGCTTCCTTTCTTATTCGAAAGGGAAGCGGGCGTTGGCCGTCCGACTTGGATGGCTCTTGCAAAAGTTCAACCCTTACGATTGCGATGAGTTGCTTCTGGAATACTGATTCATTTTACTTATTTCTGATATTGCATCCGATTCAAAACTTGAATAGGAAGAGGTCCGCAAATTCGCAAGCCGGAACGCTAGCAGGTTTTGCATTCACTTCACCGAGGTTGCCGCTTGACTGAATTCCCCAAATGGGGAATTTATTTATATTGGAATTAAATTGATTCAAAAAAGAGAATTTAACATGACTGACGAAGAATTCGAAAAAACGATAGAAGGTCTCGGGGATTTTGACAAGGCGATGTGGAGAGCGGGTAGGTTCGGGTTCTCGTTGGGAAGGTATGCCGCTTCCCCCCTCTACTCACTGAAAGATGAGCGCGGAAAAGAATACGAACAGCGTCCGGAAGTAAGCTCGGAACAAGTCGAAGCCACGCTAAAAGAACTCGGGAAAACAAAAACCGTTGACGACCTCATGAAACTTTTTCAAAGCCCCACCCCGCTAAAAAAGGGCGTTGTTTATTGATCCGCAGCATCCGCTCCGTCTCTTATCGATTTTTTCCACAAGGCATAGCTTTGAGGCAAATAAGTCTCCAAAAATTTTACTCCAAATTGGCTTTCTGATAGTGTGCCAATTTCTGCAAAGCCTTCCCAACCTTCAGACTGAAGCGACCAATAAGATTTTGTATGGAAGTATCCCAAATTTAAGCCGTTTTTGGTTGCGCCACTGATCATATCGGAAAGAGGCTCTCTATCGTGATCGTTCCGTTTGCCAAAAATCAAATGCTTAACATTAGGCAATTTCGGGTAGGAAAATAGACGTGATTTTGTAGAAAGAATTTCTCCTGAAAATTTTTCATAGGCGTAAGCGGATAGCCGTTGATCATCATCGTAAAAATCCTTTGCAAGCTCCGGATGTGTCTTGAAATAGTCTTCCGCCTCCTTAAACAAATTAACTTTCAATTCGGAACGGATGCTTTTCCCAAGTCCGATAACTTCGGATATTTCCTTTCCATGGCCTAGTTTTACTCCGATGGCGTAATCGAGAGCATGTCCGTATTCGTGCAGAATTGTTGAACCGGTGCCGCGCGGGTTCTTCTTTGCACAAGCCATGGCTATCGTCACCTTGTTTTTGTTTGATGAAAACCAAGCTTGTCTCGGCTTTTTATTATCTTCTATGGAACTTTTGAGCAAGCGGCAGATTCCAGTCGCGCCCGCCGAGCCTCTTCCTTCGCCATTGTCACCGCCGCTTCGACGCGCGATTCCCCAAATGGGGGATTTATTTATATTGGAACGAAACGGAGGTTTGCTATGGCAAAAGGTCGGTTGGATGCATTATAGCGCGAGAAAATATAACTTGATACAAAAGGTATGCTGAAAAATGAAGAAAAGAACAACGAAAGAAATCCCGGAGGCCATCAAGGAGGCGTTCGCCTTTGAATCCGCTAATTTCAAGGGAAAAATTGAACGCCTTGGGGTAAAAGACGGGGTGGAATGGTTCCATTTCGCCCATTCCGAAGAGTTAAAAATAGGTTTCCCTACTGTATACGGCTTAAACAACGGGAATGTCGTTCGGAAACACGAATTTGAAGCACTAAACATCATCGGTCTATTTGTCAAAGATTGATAAATAATTTTTATCAAACAGTTTGTCGTCAATTCGCAGCACCCCGTCGCCTTTATGCCTGTGAATTCCCCCACGAAAGTCGTCTATCTTAAACGCTCCGTCTTCAGCTAATTCCGACACATCCCGAAACGTACTCCCATTAAACGATTGCGGCTCTACGTAAACCAAATTTCCATTTTTCAATCGTTGGAGAATGGTTGCATGTCCACCTCTGCCTTTCCAAGATATTGTAAGGAGGTAAACCCCAAAAGACTTGCATTTTCCTTCAAAAAAGTCCAAATATCTTTTCTTGGACATCTGTTTCCACCCCTTACTCCGCATCCATTGAGACATGTTTTCATATACAACAGGGCTTCCATCTATATTTTTCCATGCTTTGAAAGAATAATCTTCACTAGACAACCATTCAGACAGAGACCCCGGAGTGTTCCCCTTGGCCTTCACGTCAAAGCCCCATAACCTCAACATATATGCCGGGGCACAAGTCTGGCAGTTTATCCGATAGGATTTATCGACGCTGTAATTAGGATTCGCACTTTGCTTGTCCGCCTCTTCGATGGTCATCGGCGAGCCCTTCTTGATTCCAAGAGTTTTCTCGATTTCTATCCAGTTTTTGGCAATCGCCGTTTTTTCCGCATCCGTCAAATTTTTATTGATGTGATGCGTCTTCCAATAATCCATCTTTATTTTTTCTTTGTCCGCCTCCGTCCTCGTTTCGTGGCGTTTCCGGGCGTTCCTGAATATGCCCCGGCGGTTCCACGCCGCCGTGATGGCCGTGGCCTGTTCCTCCGTCCTCGCCGCGTGACGCCTCAATGCCGCGGCCTCCAATCGCGCGCGCCGGGCCTCTTCCTTCGCCATTTTCGCCGCCGCTTGACTGAATCCCCCGAACGGGGGATTTATTTATATTGGAACGAAACGGAGGTTTGCTATGGCAAAATTATCGGCAGAGGATTCTTTTTATTTTTACAAGAAAAAAGAGACGGACCAAAATTTGGTGGGTTAATTTCCCGCGGATTCGCGGAATAATGGCGGTCTCTTTCAACAAAAAGAAAATTCTAAATCTTTTTTCCGATTATCCCAGAAAATTCTCCGCAAAAGAAAAGGCTCTCTTCGATGAAGAGAATCCGTATTGGGCGAATTACTTCAAAGATCGTGAATAATATCACCGGAAATGCCCGCTAGTGCCTTTCTCCTGTTTGTCCGGGGCTTTCAAAACAGCAGCTGTTTGTAATTGAAATTTGGCGTTTTATTTTTTTGACTTTTTTCTTTATAATTAAAAATAAAACGTTTGCAAAAAAATAGTCCAAGAACAGAAAATTAGTTTTTTTCTTAATGTAGTGAAAGTAGGGCGCGAAAGCGTTGCGAAATTGCGTCGCGTGGGCCTTGACTGAGGAATTCCACGAATCGCCGGGGCTACGTGCCCGGACGGCCAGGGTTTTCCAAGTTTTCTCGCCGAAAAAACTTGGATTTTTTATTTTAAGTCTTCAAAATCTACGATAGACACCCTACTGTTCAAGATAAGAATTAATTAGTCTCTTTATACTGCGCAACACTCATATTATTTTATATTGGAACAAAACGGAGGTACGGTATGAAGAATGAAAATGGTTTCGTTTGGAAATACGAGAGCGTGCTTGACCATGGCATAACGCCTGAGGAATTTGAGTTTGTGACAGGTTTCAAGTGGGCGAAAAGGATGGAATACTTGGAATCTATCGTGATGTCGGAGTATGATGGGTGTCTCGACATAGGGGATTTCTATGCTTTTTGCCGCAAGAACCACGAAAAAGCTTCCTATTACGGGAAGCTTAGTCGCATGGCTCCGATGTACATCGATGAATGCTATTAAAGCGATTTCAAAAAATCATCGGAATTCAATTTTTCAAAGGACGCCAAGACGGCGTCCTTTCCTTTTTTCGTTTTGCTGTATTTCTTGATGAATTTATACAACACAACATCAAGTTTTTCGTACTCCCCATTGAACAGGCGTTTACGAAAATATTGTAACGACCGTTTTTCAGAAAGTCTTTTCTCGCGGATGAAACACCGAAGATTTCTTACCCAACGTTCATATCCATGGCCGTTACTCAACACTTCGTTCTGATTCGTCGCTGTTCCACCAAGCCTTCGGATAAAATCCACATACTGGTGGCGGCTCACGAACTGGTTTATCGTCTCCATCGCAGTCCGCTTGTAATCGCCCGCACCATGAGGTTTCAGAGACGCCCACTTTTTCGCCTTGGTGTGGTTTATCTCGTGGTAGAAGCTTTCAAGGGCGTATTCCTCTTCAAAATTCAGCAAGTTCCCATTCTGGATTTTCACCAACGCGCTTTTCAACATGTCGAACGGACTCGGCTTTTTTACCGGAGCAATCAATCCGACGCTTCTGCGATGGGTGTTGAAACCGATTTCGTACGTGTTGCGGTTCGCCCACATCAATGTGAACCCATCCCGTGACGGAGCCTTGTCGAAAGTCGTCACGTTGATTCTAGGGAATTCCGTCTCGTCTGGGTATTTCTTCAAGTAGTTGTCCATCACGGCCTGCACGTCTTTCAACGTCGCTATTTTTGGGGGCAGGATTTTGGCGTTTCATATGCCATTTGTCGCCAGCCGGGCGACATGTCGCAGCGTGCGGGATTGTATCTATTGAATTTGGAGATTTACTGATGGAAAACGTTTTTAACATGTACAAATTTTACAAAGGCGAAAAAGAATGCCCCGTCAAAGTCGTCGATGACGAAACACAAAATAAAGCCATGCTTTGGTTTTATGAGCAAGTTCACGCACAAGAAGGCGATCGTAAAGAAAATATTGAAGAGTACGAAGCTTACGGGTTAAAAAAACTTTTCCCGGAACGACTCTCGCCCGGAAGGTTTCAAAGCTTTGCTTTTCAATCGCTACATGAAAGGCGCTTATAGTGTGAGCGCAGCGATTCCCGAATTCAAAGCGTTCTATAAAAAATATTACGGCTGATTGAACTTTCGCCCGGTCAACAACAAACGAACAGTCTTTCCAGAGACGTCAAAGACTCGGAATTTTGAACTTCTTTGGAAGATGATTTTTCGCACGTTCCCGCACCTCTTCTTTTGATTTTCCATCCCAATGTACCGCCGTTGACAAAAAGCCGGCGGCGATAAAGTTTTCAAGTCCATTGAATCCGCCAGCCTCTCTCGGACAACTGCAACAAGAGAAATTCTAGACGAGGAGAGGATGCTTCTCTTCAGAATGCGCCATCCGGAGGAGCCCTGAAATTCAGTGCAAAGTCGTTTTTTAGGCGACATGTTGCAACGTAGGAAATCGCATCGATTGAAACGATGGGAAGCGTTTTTGAATTGTTAAAATACTACAAAGGAGAAAAGAACAATCCTTTCGATTGGCAAAATGATAAGAATCTATTTGGGGAATACGAAGAAATTTTCGGAAACAAATTGAACGTCAGCGTTGAGTTTAAAAATATGAACATATCCGAGTCGTTGAAAAGCACCCTCCAACGGACAGTTAAAATTTCCACCTCCTTGCGTGTTTTTACCGCTTTTCAAATTAATTCACGCCACTTTTGGCTGGTATTTGTGACGGTAAATCAATCTAAAATAATACAAAACGGAACCGCGGAATTGTGTAAAAAGAAATTTCCTCCGGGCATCCCGTCCCCGTCCGTTCCCGCCGAGAAGCCACTGTTTCCGCGAGCTCCCGGCGATTCCCCGCGAAAAACGCGCAAAAGAAAAGCCCCGTTCCTGTCCGGAAAGGGGCTTTCGTGGATGATGCAGGGATCGAACCTGCGACCCGCTGATTAAGAGTCAGCTGCTCTACCGACTGAGCTAATCATCCATGTCTCATCGACAGGTCCAATTATAGAAAAGCACTTTCCTGTTGGCAAGGGCTTTTTTCAATTTTTTGCAAAAACATCTGCACGGATCCGTCAAATTCAACTGAAAATGTGAAATCCCCGAATTTTTATTACCTTTAAAAAGCTTCGTTCTTCTTGCACGGTTCTCCCCACCATCCGGAGGACTCCTTTTCCACAGCGGGAACTTCATGGACAACAGCGATTGGCTAGATTCTTATCTTTCTTTTCTGGGCGTGGAACGCAACCTTTCCCCAGCGACAATCCAAAGTTACGAAGAAGACTTGCGCCATTTTGTTTTTTGGGCTGATAACCGCAACGCCCGAATTGCTGACCTGACTCCGCCCGATTTAGACGCATTCTTGACAGAAGTCGCCGGCAATGCCGACTACAGCCCGACCTCCGTTGCCCGACATTTTTCAAGCCTGCGCGGATTTCTCAAGTTTTTATTGCGCGAAAAGGCGTTCCCTTATTCAACCGACAGCCTCTTGGCGACACCGCGCATCGGACATTATTTGCCCCAATGCCTGACTCGAGAAGAAGTGGAAAGCGTCTTTGACGAAATCCGTCAAACATCCAAACGCCCGGAGCGCGATACGGCTTTGCTGGAACTGCTGTATTCCGAAGGACTCCGCATTGCCGAAGCGTTGACCTTGCGCCCCCAAGACATTGATTTTGAAAACGAATGGATTACCCCCATTGGCAAGGGCAACAAGCAAAGACTCGTTCCGCTGGGAAAAAAAGCCAAAAGCAATCTCAAGATTTGGATGGACTGCGTGCGTCCCTCACTTTCCCCAAAATCCAACACGGTCATTTTGAATTCCCACGGGAAAAAGATGACCCGCATGGGAGCCTGGAAACTAATTCAACGGTATACAGCCCATTTAGAAAAGCATGTCACGCCCCATACATTCCGGCATTCTTTTGCAACGCATTGCCTAGAAGCCGGCATGGACTTGCGCGTTCTCCAAGAACTTTTGGGCCACGCGAGCGTCACCACAACTCAAATTTACACCCACGTCAACGACCAGATGATTCGTGAAGAGCACCGGAATTTTCATCCGCGGGAATTGGGATACGCCAAGAACGGTGTTCTTTGACAATCAAGGCAAAAATTTTAATTTCAACCATTATCGTTTGACATACTTTCCATCTTCATTTCGCTTTATCTTGTCCAGATTCCACAACCAAAGCAAACGGAACGAAGCCTGCGTATTGGTCTCCTGAACAGACTTCTCTGTCCCGAAAATATACATTCACCGGATGTCAAATTTTCCCCTACTCCAAAATTTTCCGCCAGAGCAATGATCCAATTCAGACGGCAAAGAACCGTTCAAAAGTTGAAACTGTCCCCGACATGATTTTCTTGAAAAATGTCAATTAAAAGAAGAGGGCTCAGGCATCGGTCCAGCATCCATTCTAAGAATAAATGACCTTTCCCTTTTCATCAATCGTCAAAAAATCTTTCTTCAAGGAATCGAGGATTTCTTCAACAGCCGCATCTTCTCCCAGCCACGTTTTTATTGCATTTCGGAGCGTTTTGAGTTTAGCGGGTTTTGCCTGAGAAAGAATGCGTTTTTTTATGACCGCAACCGGATCCTCTTTGATTTCTTTTGTTCTTTTTACGAAAAGAATGTCTTCAATGGATAATACACGTTCTACAAAAAATTCCTTCCTTTTCATGTATTCGATCAACCCGTCAAAACCTTTGTCTTTTGAAACAATGTGGAAATATGGTTTAGGCGTACATTGAGACAATAGACCGAGATAATACGCAATGTGAAAATCATATACTTCCGTATCAGAAGTATATAACAAATCAAGATTTTTCTCCAAGCATGCAATTTTCATTACACAAAATCAATCCGTTTGAAAATTCCACATTCTACCCCACCCACAAAACATTCGCGTCCAACCCCAATCGCATCTCTCAAAAAACTCGCGGATTCTCATCGTCAAGTAAATCCAGTCTTGGTTGAAAACAAAAAAATCCCTAGAAAATGAATCCTAGGGATGGTCAAGTTTCTAACTTGCGTTTTCGACCAAGAAAAGGACAAGCGATGAGACTTAACCGCGACAAAAGATATCAAATCAAAGCCCTGTTGAATGTTGGACTGCTCCAAAAAGACATCGCGAATCAGGTCGGAATGACTCCGGGAACACTTTAGAAGGAACTGAACCGCAACTAAGTACGATCCCGACAAGGATCTGATGCACACGGTAACATCAGACAAGGGCCGAAGTCAAATGGACCCCGTGGAAATTGAACAACAGGCCCAGAAAACGGCTAGGATATTTAACACTATTAGAGTATATTTCTAAGCAGATCAAACAAATTTACTTGGCGACGTAAATTCGCCTAATGATTAAAAAACAGTTTGCTTTAGATATTCCTGTTTTCGTCATATCAAAAGAAAAACTTGAGGATATTTTACACAATGCGCCCGATTGGTGGGGAAACGCAAATAAAGAAATCTATGACAATTTAATCTTTATTATGCCGTCCGCCACATTTGCAGAGGTATACAGTTAGATTGGAGAACCTAAAGAGGAATTAGAAAAGATAAAAGATTACAAAGAAGCGATATTCTGGTCTTTCAGCCGGAAAGACTATCAAAAACAAATTGGTGGTCTAAGACAGCAAGTGCAAATATCAACAGTAAATTAACGATAAGAACGGCGAATACTGTTAGAAAAATAGTTGAAATGTAATTGTTTTTCGATTAGGCGAGACTGTGAAATTTTTTCTGTAAATAGGCGGTTCTACAGCAAACCGGTTTAGCAGTTAAGCGCAGTTCAACGCTTTTTAGAAATTAAAATTAGCGGTCCATTTTGTCAAGCATGTTCAAAAACAGGCGCCTGCTCGATGCGCCTGTTTTCTCTTTGCTCGGGAATGTTGTCTATTCGGGCAGGAGGCCTTCGAACATGATGCAGAGCTCGCCGTAGATAGCGCCCCAATTACGGACCGGCTTCGTCCATTTTCCCGTAACTTCAAGGGTGGCCAGGTACAAGGCCTTGAGCAACGCCTGGCCGTTGGGGAACACGCTTCGCTGACGGTTAAGCCTGCGGTAAGACGAATTCAGGCTCTCTATCGCATTGGTCGTCTCAATGATCTTGCGGAAGATTCCTTTTTAGTCTACGCTTTTCCGCATCCCAATTGTCGAACTGCAAAAACTTTGGCTCATAGGGAAATTCGCAAAATACATCCCGCGGCATGGAACCATAGACAACAACTACCCGAGGACGCAAAACATTCAACATTTCGATAAAACCCAAATGCAACAGTCTTTTTTCATCCCGCGTTTGAGAACAACCGTAAGTCCCTACGGAAACAATGGAATTGCGTGGGATCCCGACAAACGCCACCGCTTCGGGAAGTTCGATTGTGGTGAATGTACGTTCGTCTCCCCAGCGGACATTTGGAATTTGATATATTCCTTGGCGATGCAAAAAGCTGGCGTTTCGCCGCGACAAAAACAAATTGGCGATTTGCGCACAAAGTGGAGCTTCCACCAGAAGGGAATTGTCAGGAGAAATTATTCCGGGATGTTCCGCTAAATCTTGCACAAATCGCTCCGGATGATTGGTGAAATCCTGATAGTGAGCTTCATGCTCATAAAAATGCACAAATCTATCCCGCGCTCTTTTCCGTTTAGAAAAAGGGACAAGTCCCGTGGGCAAAATAATTTGGGAAAGAGGTTCTAGCCGCGGGATTTCGAAGATTCCATCGTACAAAGAACTTTCCAAAAGTTCCGGGCGCAGCCCGTCGTCAAAAGCGTTCAGACGCATATATCCTTTTCAAAAAAACTTGATTTTTCAGAGAAGATATGCTAAATTAAAGCCTACGTTAGTTGTTAACTAGGATTTGCTTCTGCATATCTGGAATTGGACCGAGACAAAATTGTTCGCTGCAACTTGTCCCGGTCCCTTTCTTTTTCAAACCGACCGTTCGGCCGATTCGATGTCGATTTCAATGGACTTTTTTACCTCCTCCGGCATTTTGTCGTGAATCCTGTGAAGCGCCGCGATAAACTCTTGGGAATGGGTCTTGGCGGCAATGTCTTCGAAAACCTCGCTTATCCAGTAAATTTCATCAGCAGTCGCTTCCGTTTCAAGAAAAGAAATTCCCTCCTGCAAATCACCTGTAATTATCGCAAGAATTTTTTCATGATATTGTTCAAGACCATAATCCCAATTATCGTGCAATTCATCGGCAATTCGTTTGCGTTCGAATAAAATTTTATCGAATTCTTTTTTATCTATCATTTTTAGCTCCTATAATTGCTCGCTGTCAGGAAAGACTGTCGCAATTTGCCCGTTCGTTTTGATGACTCCGACACGGACTCCTTTGAATGTTCCATACATAACAATTCCATCAGGAACGCCTCGATTTCGCCGCAGACGCGCCACATGTTCACCCGCCCGCTTGATCATTTTTTCACTCCAAGAAAAGGGAAACCAAGATTGATTCAAACCAACACGCTTCGCTTTCGCCCAATGCGTAGGAATATTTCCCACCCGAACGCCATTAGAATAAACTTTTTCAATGTTGTATGGAATCCCATACTTTTCAAGGAGCGCCAGTCCCTTTTGGCCGTGACCGCCGCTTTTCAGCTTTAAAGGTTCTGCCATTTTTTGCGGCCTGGTGAATTTGCCCTCCATGGAATGTACCAGCGCAAACTGGCTCATGGTGCCGGCGCTGCCTCTGGTGTTCATGTAACGTCCCGGTTTACTGGTCCCCATCCCGCAACTCCTTGGAAAAAGAAACGAGCCGGAACGGCGTCAAGATTTGCTTTGACATTTGAATCCTTTGCCGCGATGGCGGCGGAATTTTTCACATCGAGACAATCCGTCAGTTGTCAACTAGAATCTGCCGATGTACTTTTATGTTCATCTCAAACCGCGTTCGCTGCGCGGTGGAGTATTTCAAACCGACCGTTCGGCCGATTCGATGTCGATTTCGATGGACTTTTTTACCTCCTCCGGCATTTTGTCGTGAATCCTGTGAAGCGCCGCGATAAACTCTTGGGAATGGGTCTTGGCGGCAATGTCTTCGAAAACCTCGCTTATCCAGTAAATTTCATCAGCAGTCGCTTCCGTTTCAAGAAATTGAATACATTCTCCAATATCTTGTGTTAAAATAGCCACTAGATTATTCCAGCAGATTTCGATGCCATCGTCCCAAAAATCTTCGGTTTCAAAGTAAATTCTTTTACGCTCCGCAAGAATTTTCCTTATTTCTTCAACAGCCATCACGATACACTCCTATGGTTGAATTTTATCAGGAAATACCGTTCCTATTTGCCCGTTCGTTTTGATGACTCCGACACGGACTCCTTTGTATGTTCCAAACATAACAATTCCATCGGGAACGTCTCGATTTCGCCGCAGACGCGCCACATGTTCACCCGCCCGCTTGATCATTTTTTCACTCCAAGAAAAGGGAAACCAAGATTGATTCAAACCAACACGCTTCGCTTTCGCCCAATGCGTAGGAATATTTCCCACCCGAACGCCATTAGAATAAACTTTTTCAATGTTGTATGGAATCCCATACTTTTCAAGGAGCGCCAGTCCCTTTTGGCCGTGACCGCCACCTGCCAATTTCAACAATTCAATTGACTTCGGCGGCCTGGTGAATTTGCCCTCCGTGGAATGTACCAGCGCAAACTGGCTCATGGTGCCGGCGCTGCCCTTGGTGTTCATGTAATGTCCCGGCTTACTGGTCCCCATCCCGCAACTCCTTGGAAAAAGAATCGAGCCGGAACGGCGTCAAGATTTGCTTTGGCATTTGAATCCTTTGCCGCGATGGCGGCGGAATTTTTCACATCGAGACAAACCCGTCAGTTGTCAACTAGAATCTGCCGATGTGCTTTTGTGTTCATCCCAAACCGCGTTCGCTGCACGGTGGAGCTTTTTCAAACCGACCGTTCGGCCGATTCGATGTCGATTTCGATGGACTTTTTTACCTCCTCCGGCATTTTGTCGTGAATCCTGTGAAGCGCCGCGATAAACTCTTGGGAATGGGTCTTGGCGGCAATGTCTTCGAAAACCTCGCTTATCCAGTAAATTTCATCAGGAGTCGCTTCCGTTTCAAGATATGCAATGGAAGACGCGATGTCTTCAGAAAGATAATCGGACAAGTTTTCCCAAGCGGATTCATCGCCCGCTTCGATGAATCCTTCACAATCAATCCTCCTTTGAATCAGCTCTTCTATTTTTTTCTTTTCAATCACATCAATTCTCCTATGGTTGAATTTTGTCAGGAAAGACTGTCGCAATTTGCCCGTTCGTTTTGATGACTCCGACGCGGACTCCTTTAAATGTTCCATACATGTGCTGCCCATCGGGAACGCCTCGATTTCGCCGCAGACGCGCCACATGTTCACCCACCCGCTTGATCATTTTTTCACTCCAAGAAAAAAGGAAACCAGGCCTGTCCAAATCCCACTGATTTCCTTTTATCCTTGTGTCCCGGAATATTTCCCACCCGAACGCCATTAGAATAAACTTTTTCAATGTTGTATGGAATCCCATACTTTTCAAGGAGCGCCAGTCCCTTTTGGCCGTGACCGCCGCTTTTCAGCTTTAAAGGTTCTGCCATTTTTTGCGGCCTGGTGAATTTGCCCTCCGTGGAATGTACCAGCGCAAACTGGCTCATGGAGCCGGCACTGCCCTTGGTGTTCATATAGCGCCCCGGTTTACTGGTCCCCATCCCGCAACTCCTTGGAAAAAGAATCGAGCCGGAACGGCGTCAAGATTTGCTTTGGCATTTGAATCCTTTGCCGCGATGGCGGCGGAATTTTTCACATCGAGACAAACCCGTCAGTTGTCAACTAGAATCTGCCGATGTGCTTTTGTGTTCATCTCAAACCGCGTTCGCTGCGCGGTTTGCCTCACAGGAAAAATCGTTTTACTTTGACCACCTCCTTTGCAATTTGTCAATTCTCGTTTTGGCGGCTTTATAAGTCACGCCACAGGATTCAGAGATTTTCTTATAATCCATTCCTTGAATCAAATCAAAATCCATCAAAAATTCGGCAGCAAACGTATTCGCCTGCCATTCCGGATCTTCAAACGCCCTGAGTTTCTCCCCAGGAGCCAACCGGCAAAGGGCGACCCGATCCGGCCCATGCAACACCAAATGTCCAATTTCATGCATGATGGTGAAGCGGGCCCGTCCATTTCCCACGCAAGCCGCCGCATAAACACTTTCCCTGATTTCTATTTTATTCTCTCCCGTAAACGTTTTTCCTTCTTCGGACATTTCAGAATCGGGAACAATTTCCCACTCAAAGTTTTGAAAAATTTTTTCCAAAATAAACTCGAACAAAAAACAGACAGGCACATTCAGCCGTCCGTTTAGTCCACATTTTTGGCGAACATTCTTTACGACAAGGCGGATGTCCTCTGTGGACATCGGATATACCATCAATTTTGACACTATTTTTTTCCTTTGTTCAAAACCTTTTGGATCTTTTCAATGTCAGTATCCGAAATGGAGTCCAATTTCCGTGCGAAAGCGATTACCAAATTTCGTTGATTTTCCCGCAAATCACCCAGCCCAATTTCGACTTCATTATTGGAATCGTGAAAACAATCCTTCATTTGCAAAAACTTTTCTTCCGAAAGCCCATAAAGCGAAGCTATTTTCGCAAGCCATCCTTCCGGAATTTTCCGTTTGCCGTTTTCGACTCCGGAGAGAAAAGCCGGCGACACATCAAGCTTCGCCGCCATGTTGAGCAAGAGCTCGCCCATGTCCATTCTCAAGTTTCTTAAAAATTTTCCAAATGATGTCACCATATAAACCTCACTGACGAATTCAACCATAATATAACTATTAAAGAAATAAAAGTCAATACTTTCAATTCATAATTTTACTTTTTTGGTTAATTTTAAATAAAATAAGGAGCAAGTCTACACCAACCCCATCTTCTTTTGCATTGCCAATTCAAGCCCCTCTTTCCTTTTCACAAGCAAGAAGCAAAAATTGACGGAGAACGCAGGCCTTCTTTGAAAATCGGAATTTTGTCGCGCCAGAACCGCAGCCGGGATGGCACCAGCACGATGTTAAACGCAGACGGCGAGCCTTTTTGGCAAAATGTGAATTTTTTGCAAAAAGAAGACCTTTTGAAAGACGGAACTTCCCCATTCTTCTTGTACGAGAAAACCCCGAAAGCCGAGTTCAACTTTCGGGGTTCCCAATAATGTTCAACGCAAGAAATTACTTGTCGCTGAGGAATGCGACACCCGGCAATTCCTTTCCTTCGAGAAGTTCAAGAGAAGCGCCACCGCCCGTGGACGTGTGGGTCACTTTCTTGTCTGCGCCGAATTTCTTCGCCGCAGTCGCCGTATCGCCGCCACCGATAACCGTAATGGCTCCGGCTGCCGTCGCTTCGACAATGGCATCCGCCATCGCCTTGGTGGCCTTGGCAAACGCGTCGAATTCAAACACGCCCGCAGGACCATTCCAGACAATCGTCTTGGCGGACTTAATGGCGTCGCAGAAAATCTTAGTGGATTCCGGACCGACGTCAAGACCCATCCAGCCTTCAGGAATACCATCCTTGTCCGAGACGACCTTGTTCGCCGCATCCGCGTCAAACTTTTCAGCGGCAACGTAGTCCACCGGAAGAATGATTTTCTTGCCCGCTTTCTTCGCCTTTTCCATCAATTCCGGAACGAGCTTCGCACCTTCTTCGTCAAACAGGGACTTGCCGATTTCAATGCCGTCAATCACCTTCTTGAACGTGAACGCCATGCCACCGCCAATGATGATTTCATCGGCCTTGTCGAGCAAGTTGTTGATGAGGAGAATCTTGTCGGCCACTTTGGAGCCGCCGAGAATCGCGAGGAACGGACGCGGCGGATTGTTCAAAACGCGGTCGAACGCCTTCAATTCCTTGTTCATCAGGAATCCGGCAGCGCGCTGCGGAAGTTCCACGCCAGCCATCGAAGAGTGCGCGCGGTGGGCTGTTCCAAAAGCGTCGTTCACATAGACGTCGGCGAGCTTTGTCAAAGAGGCGCGGAACGCCTTCACCTTTTCCGGATCCGCCTTGATTTTAGTTTCTGTTCCGTCGGCATTCTTTTCCTTCGCCTTGCCTTCTTCTTCAATGTGGAAGCGGAGGTTTTCCAAAAGAATGATGTCACCCGGCTGAGCCTTGGCGCATTCCGCTTCGACTTCCGGGCCGACGCAATCAGAAAGGAACTTGACGGGCTTCTTGATCAGCTCTTCGAGCTTTTTGGCGACAGGAGCGAGCGTGAATTTCGGATTCACCTTTCCGTTCGGACGACCGAGATGAGACGCGAGAATCACGGCGGCACCATTATCGAGCGCATACTGGATCGTCGGGAGAGCCGCTTCGATACGCTTGGTGTTCGTAATTTCTCCCGTCACCTTGTCTTGCGGAACGTTGAAATCAACGCGGATGAAAACGCGTTTGCCCTTGAGGTCGAGATCTTCAATGGAAAGTTTAGCCATCTTAGTACCTTTTGTTGAAGTTGAGTTTTAACGGTTGAAATATACAAAAACAGAAGCCGCTCCGCTCAGAAAATCCCATGCGCAGAGCGTCCCTTTTAACATTGCATCAGGTCCGTTTCCGAAAACAGTCCTTGATGTTTTCGGGAATCGCCACGGGCCGTCCGCGTTTCAAATCCACCAGCACCCACGTCGTCACCGCCGAAAAAATTTCCCTGCCATCGGATTTGCGGACAAAGCGGGAAAAGCGATTCGTCGAAACCTTGGAATATTCCGGCACCCATGTCGTTCCAACGATTTCATCGCCAAGGAAAGCCTGAGACTTGTATTCCACATGTTGCGTCCGAATCATCCAGGCGCATCCCAGCGCGTCCATCAGGGCAGTCCCGCCGGTCACTTCGGAATGTTCCAAGGCGATTTCCTGAATCCATTCCACACAAACGACATTGTTCAGGTGGCGGTTTCTGTCAATCATCGTCGGTTCCACGCGGAACGTTTTCTCATATTCGGCGAAATTTGATTCCTGTTCCATCGCCACGTGCATTTTCAACCTCCGGATTCCGAAAACCGCGAAAGAAAGGCTTGCAAACGCCCATTTTCCGATTCGCCAAACACAAATTCGGGCGAACCCTTTTCCACGATAACGCCACCATCCATAAAGAGCACCTGGCGGGCGACATCCCGGGCAAAGGCCATTTCATGGGTGACGATAACCATCGTCATCTTTTCTTCGGCAAGCGAGCGAATGACTTTCAAAATTTCCCCCGTCAGTTCCGGATCCAGCGCACTGGTCGGTTCATCGAAAAAGAGGATTCTCGGATTCATCGCTAGGGCGCGGGCGATGGAAACGCGCTGCTGCTGTCCACCGGAAAGTTCACACGGATAGGCGCGGCACTTTGATTCCAGTCCCATACGGCGCAACAGGCGCATTCCTGTTTCCCGGGCTTCTTCCCGGCTCTTGCCCAACACGCGGACGGGAGCGAGGGTCACATTTTGCAAAACGGTCAAATGCGGAAACAGGTTGAAACTTTGAAAAACAAGCCCCGTCGAAAGCCGGATGTCGCGGAGCGTTTTCGCCGGCGCATAACGAACCGGAGAAGACCCGGGCACGACAAGATCTTTTCCGCACACGCGCACGTTCCCGCCATCAATCGTTTCCAATTGCGTAATGCAACGGAGAAGGGTCGATTTTCCAGAACCGGATGGTCCGATAACCGAAAGGACGTCGCCGGTTTCCATATCAAAGGAAATGTCTTTCAAGACTTCGACACATTCACCTTTTTTGCGGTCGCGAAAAGATTTTTTCAAATGGCTGACTTCAAGAATGTGTTCCATAATTTACCGGTAATAATTCAACTTGCGTTCCAAATAACTGAAGAACACAGAAAGAATCAGGTTCGCCACGTAATAGAAAATTCCAGCGACAAAAAGCGGAAAGATGCTTGCATAAGCCGCCTGCTGTTTTTTCGCCAAAGCGAAAAGTTCCGTCACGGCGATGACCTGCGCAAGGGACGTGTCTTTCACAAGCGTGATAACTTCGTTCGCGCTGGCGGGGACGACCCGTTTCACGACCTGCGGCAAAATGATGCGGAAAAAAGTTTGAAACTTGGTGAGACCAAGCATTGTCGCCGCTTCGTATTGCCCCTTGGGGATGGATTCGATTCCACCGCGGAAAATTTCAGCGAAATAAGCCGCGTAATTCGCAGAAAAGGCGACTATCACCGCCGGGAAACGGTCGAGCGAAATCGAAGGCCCTATGGATTCGGATAAATAATACGAACCGAAGTAAATGGCGACAATTTGCAGCAAAAGCGGAGTTCCGCGCATCACGGAAACGTAAAACGCCACCGGATAGCGGATTACGCGGAATCGGGACATTTTCAAAATGGCGACGACAAGCCCCAACGGAATGGAAAAAAGGAGTGTCAGGGCGAAAATGGAAAGCGTCGTGCCAAATCCTTCGGCAAGAATCGGAAGGAGTTTGTCCAAGTCGGAAATCACTTGCCGAACCACTTCGCCGAAATTTCACCGAATTTGCCGTCAGTTTTCATCGCGGAAAGGAGGCTGTCCACTGCATTGCGGAGCTTCTCGTCTTTTTTGCGGAAAGCGACCGCATAGACTTCATTGGAGAGTCCTTCGGTCAAGATCAAAAAGTTCTTTCCGTTCGAAGAAATCCAATACTTGGCGACAATTTCATCCAAGAAAACCGCGTCGACACCGCCCTTGTCCAAATCCAGCAACGCGGTCTGGTTGTCGTCAAAGGGGAAAATTCCTGCAGCCGACTTGCCCGCATCCGAAGCTTCAAGGATTTTTTGGGCAGTCGAGCCGTTCTGCACGGCGATTTTCTTTCCTGCCAACGTCGAAAGTTCGCCGAGCGCAGAATCTTTTACGGCAAAGACCATGCGGTTTTCAAGGTAGGCGGAAGAAAGGTTCATCGCCTTGGCGCGCGAGCTGTCCACGCTCAAACCGTTCCAGATGCAGTCGATTTTTCCCGTATTCAGTTCCTGTTCCTTGGCGTCCCACGAAATCGGCTGCGTGCGGAGCTTCACACCCAAACGGGAAGCCACTTCCGTCGCAAGGTCAATGTCGAATCCAACAATCTGATTATCCTTGTCGCGGAATCCCATCGGCGGGAACGAATCGTCCAGGCCCAACACAAATTCTCCAGCCTGTTTGACTTTTTCAAGAGAATGGTCTCCCGTTTCTTTGGACGATTCTCCAGAAGAGCAGGCGACAAAAAAGGACGCGGCGAACAAAAAGATTGGCAATTTTTTCATAAAACATCCTGTTGTTTGTTTTGCCCAAAGTTAAAAATTTTAATCGCGCAGGGAATTTTCACCTTGGGCGAACATTCAATTTTCCCGGAAGCGGCGAAAGGATATTGCGGAAATAGCGGCAAACAGGAACCCGGACACCAGTACAAAAACAACCGGAGCCATGGCGTTTGAAAAATAAACGTCCGCCAGGGCGTTCACCAGAACCAGGAGGGAAAATACGAATAGAAGCGAAATTTGATTTGCGGTGCGGGCAGTCTTTGTGCGGAGCGAGACAAAAAGCGAAATGCCAGAAAAGAGCACACCGGACACGACTCCCGCCAAAACGGACTTTCCCCAAACCGCAAAATTCCAAAAATCCGCACAGCACGCATAAGCCGTTTCGGCAAGCACGACAAAGAAGAATGGCACAGGCAAAAGGGCGAGAAGCTTGCCATAAAAAATAGCCGAAGGCCGCACCGGGAGAAGCATCAACAATTCTAGAGAGCCGCGTTCCCGTTCCCCGGCGAAGCTGTCCGACGCGAGCGGAATTATCATCGGGGCTATCAACACCGCGCAAAGAAGCATCATCCGCGAAAGAATTTCGGGAGAACGCACCCCCGGCAACAAAAGCAGCTGCGACCCGATCAGCAAAACGGGCGGAAAAAGGAACGGCAACAGAAATTTCGGTTCCCGCAGAATCATCCGGCATTCATTTTTGGCGATAAGCCAAACCGCTTTGTTCATATTCACTCCGCTCCCCCAACGCGCTTTTGTTCAAAGCGTTCAACGGCTTCCCGGTAAACAGAATTCAAAGATTTCTTGCCCGCTTCCACCTGCAGAACTTTCGCCCCGGACGGGATTCCAGAATAAAGCTCCCGGAAAGAACATCCGCAGGGAATCCTGACGCGGAGCAGGTATTCATCCGAAAGGAGCTCCGACATTTTTTGTTCGCACAGAATTTTTCCCTTGTAAAGAATGGCAAATGTCGTCGCCACAGATTCCATTTCCGATAAAATATGCGAACTCACAAGAAGCGTTCCCCCGCATTCCCTTTTCCATTCCTCGAGAATCGCCCAAACCGCTTCCCGGGCGCAGGGATCCAAATTTGCGACGGGTTCGTCCAACAGCAACAAGGAGGGGCTGTGCACCAGCGCGCGGGCAATTTGCACTTTTTGACGGGTCCCAAGCGAGAGGCTCCCCATCGGAGTCGAAAGCCTCGGCAATTCGAGCTTTTTGGCCAAATTCCGAATCGACGCATCCTGGTCGCGAACGGCATAAAAAGCGGCGAAAAATTTCAGATATTCTTCGATAGAAAGCTTCGGATAAATTCCGGGATTTTCGAGCAGGACTCCGCATTTCGAAAGATCCAGCTTCCCATCCTTTTGAAAATTCTCCGAAATATCCACACGCCCCGATGCTTGTGAAATCCTGCCGCAAAGAATCCGCATCAACGTTGTCTTTCCCGAACCATTCGGTCCCAAGAGGGCAAAAGATTCCCCCGGATACAGGGCGAAATTCACCGAATCCAACGCCAACGCATCCGACTTCGGATACGCATAAGAAAGTTCGGAAAACTCGAAAACGGGGCGCATACGATTCCAATGTAGAAATTTCTATATTGCGCCCCATGCCAGATCCTATTTCAAAAGAAGGTTTCGACAAATTGATGGAGGAGTGGAAACGCCTCAAATTCGTCGAACGCCCCGAAATGCAACGACAAGTCGGAGCAGCCGCCGCCGAAGGCGACCGTTCCGAAAACGCCGCCTACACTTACGGAAAAATGCGCTTGCGCGATATCGACAGGCGTCTCCGCCAATTGGACCGCATTCTGGATCACGCCAAAGTCGTCACAACGGCCGCCCCCGAAGACGGTTCCATCCGCTTTGGCGCCACAGTCACCCTCAAAGAGGCCAAAACGAACCGAGTCCGCACTTACACCCTTGTCGGCGTACAAGAAATAGACCCTTTGCAGGGAAAGATCAGCGTCAGTTCCCCCGTGGGTACAGCCCTCATCGGCAAAAAGCAAGGCGACCTCGTTCCCATCACCATTCCCCGCGGCACCGTTGAATACACCGTCATCGAGATAACATACAAATGAATTTCGTCGATTCGCATTGCCACATGGATTCCTTTGAAGAACATACGGGAATCCGTTTTGACTCATGGTGGAATTCCGTTTCGCCAAGGCCAGACGCCATCATTCAAGTCTCCTGCGAAGAGGCGACTTTTGACTACACCCAACATCTTTCCCAAGAACATGCGGATGTTTATGCGGCTTTCGGCGTGCATCCGCAAAACGCGGACTCTTACAACGACAGCGCAGAAAAAAAACTGTTGCAACTTTGGGCTCACCCCAAGACCGTGGGCATCGGCGAAATCGGTTTTGACTTTCATTACGAAGGGGCCTCGCACGAAAAACAGCGCGAAGTTTTCGCACGTCAGCTGCAATTGGGACTGCCCTTTCGCAAAACATTCGTTTTGCACTTGCGCGAAGCCGAAGAAGAATCCCTGGAAGTTCTCCAGAACGCCAACTTAGACGGAGCCACGCTCCACGTGCACAGCTGCACAGCCAGCGCCCATTTTGTCGAATCCGTTTTGAAACTTCCCTGCCGGGTTTACATCGGATTTACGGGAATCCTGACATTTAAAAATGCAGAAAACGTCAGGGAGGCGGCAAGCCGCGTTCCGCTAGACAATCTTTTACTCGAAACCGATGCGCCTTACCTCGCACCGGTTCCGTTTCGCGGCACTCCGAGCCACGCCGGAATGATTCCCGAAATCGGAAAAGTCCTCGCCCAAATCAAAAACGTCCCCGTCGACGAATTGATGTCCACCATCCGGGAAAACACCCGGAAATGTTACGGCATTTAACTTCAACGAAAACATTCTCCCAGCCCAAATTCAAAACGTCCATTTGCAAATGGACGTTTTTTGATATGCGCAGTTTTCACAAATCAGGGAAAAACTCCGCCACCGCCCCGCTGTTACGGAAAATTTTCTGAGAACATTTTTAGCAAGATCATTTGAAAGAAATAATTTCAAATCACTTTATTTTCAGCGGTTTAAAATAAATTCAAAACAAGCCATTGACAAATCAATTATCATTTGTATATATTTATTTTTGAGAACATTCTCAAAACAAACATAGGATGGAGTCATGAATCAAAAATTCATTTTTCTTTTTGCCGCGGCACTTGGAATTATCCAAAGCCCTTCCCACGCCCTGACCATCGAAGAATCCGGCGGCTGGTTTGAAACCGTTTACGCCAAATGGTCTCCGGTCAGCGGCGCTTCGGGGTACAATGTCTATTGCGATGGAGTAAAAATTGACGATGCGTTAATCCGCACGTATCCCGCCTATATCCGAGCCGACATTCCCGGCGTTCAAAAAGGCGATCACACCATTCGGGTTGCAGCCATCCTTCAGCATCAAGAAAGCGCAACAGAAACCGCGACCGTTTCCGCCAAGGCGCTCCCCCACGACCGCACGGGATTCGCCTTTCAGCATGGGCGCGTTCCCGGAGCTTACAACACAGACGGCACCCTCAAAAACGGAGCCGTCGTCCTCTACATTTCAGAAAACACAAAAGAAACCATCTCCCTCGACGTGACCACAAACAGCAAAGGCGGAAAGAGTTCTTGCAAAAGTTTTCAGGGCATTTTGAATTGCCTCAAAAAAGGCTACGAAACCCGCCCCATGGATTTTCGCCTCATCGGAAACATCACCGATTCCGATTCCCTTGTCAGCGGAGACGCCTTGATTGATTTGGACTTTTCCGAGAACGCCGCACTGACCATTGAAGGCATCGGCGAAGACGCCACCGTTAACGGTTGGGGCATCCGGTTGAAAAACGCCCAAAACGTCGAAATTCGCAACTTGGGAATCATGAACGTCAACAGCGGCGAAGGTGACAACATCGGCCTCCAGCAGAACAACGCCTACATCTGGGTGCACCACAACGATTTCTTCTACGGCGACGCCGGCTCCGACGCGGACCAGGCAAAAGGGGACGGCGCTTTGGATGCCAAAAAATCAACTTACGTCACATTCAGTTACAATCATTTTTGGGACAACGGCAAAAGCAACCTTCTGGGACTCAAAGAAAATGTCTACAGTTACAACTCCACGGATTATTACATCACTTACCATCACAATTGGTATGATCATTCCGACAGTCGCCATCCGCGAGTCCGCTTTTACAACGCCCACGTTTACAACAACTATTACGATGGCAATTCCAAATACGGCGCCGGGAGCACTCTAGGCTCTTCCGTATTCATGGAAAGAAATTTCTTCCGCAACTGCAAATATCCCATGCTCACGTCAATGCAAGGTTCCGACCTTTATGCGGGTTCGTCAAAAAGCAATTCGGCCAACGGCACATTTTCAAGCGAAGACGGCGGAACCATCAAAGCGTTCGACAACCACATGGAAGGCGATTACACGTTCATCCCCTACGGGGTGGATTCTTATGTGAACAAAGGAAAAAACGTCTCCGCTTCATCGATGAACGTGAACACGATGACCGACTTCGATGCCTACGTTGTCAAAAGCGCAGGAGAAACTGTTCCCGCTTCGGTAAAATCCAAAAAGGGCGAACATTATTACAGCAATTTTGACACGGGAAATCAAATGTATTCTTATTCTGCCGAATCTCCGGAATCGGCCAAATTGACCGTGCAAAAATACGCGGGCCGCATGAACGGCGGCGATTTCAAATGGACCTTCGACAACGTTTCGGACGACGCCTCTTACGCGGTGAATTCCGCGCTGAAAAAAGCGCTGGTCGCTTACACTGGCGCATTAAAAACGATTCAGGGCAGCGGCGATATTGTTTTCGCTTCCAGCAGCTCAGCTTTTTCCAGTTCTTCAACCTCTTCAAGCAGCGGAATTTCTTCCGGTTTTAACAGCTCTTCAAGCGGTGCGGCATCTTCTAGCTCAACCCAGTCCTTGAGCGGTTCATCAAACGCGTCCAGCTCTTCAGAACATTCCGCCGCCATTTGGGAAGCCTCGCGAACGCCTCCGCAGATTTATTTTCACGCCAATTCGAAATCACTTCACGTGCCGAGCGGGCATCCGCAAACCGTTGAAGTTTACAGTCTGCGCGGTCAAAAGATTTCAACACTCAGGAGCGCTAGAGGAGACTACGATCTTTCTTCCCTGCCGAATGGCGTTTATTTGATCCGGGCCGTTACCCAAAGCGACATCTTCCTCCGTCAAATTTCCATCCGCTGACGCCGTTTTCTATTCTAACCAAATGGGAATGCGGCAATTTTAACTACATTTTCCGCGGTCAAAATTTTACAAAGGAATCACTATGAGCAAAACATACAAGATTGCCGTTCTCCCGGGCGATGGAATCGGTCCCGAAGTCATGAAAGAAGCCGTCCGGGTCCTCGATGCCGCCGCGGACAAATTCGGATTCCAAACAGAAAAGGAATGGGCCGATGTCGGCGGAATCGCCTACGATCATTTCCAGAATCCGCTTCCCGAAAGCACGCTCAAAACGGGCGAAGCTGCCGATGCGATTCTTTTCGGCTCCGTTGGCGGTCCCAAGTGGGAATCCCTGCCGCCGAACCTTCAGCCGGAACGCGGCGCGCTTCTTCCGCTGCGCAAGCACTTTAAACTCTTCTGCAACCTCCGTCCGGCCCGCGTTTACAAGGAACTCGCCCCAGCCTGTCCGCTCCGCTCCGACATTGTCGGCGATGGTTTCAACATCCTCACCGTCCGCGAACTCACCGGAGACGTTTACTTTGGCCAGCCGAAAGGCCGAGAAGGTTCGGGAAAAGACGAAATCGGATTCGACACGATGAAATACAGCCGTTACGAAGTCGAACGCATTGCCCGATTCGCCTTTGAAGCCGCCAAAACGCGGAACAAAAAAGTGGCCAGCATCGACAAGGCAAACGTTCTCACCACAAGCGTTTTCTGGCGCGAAATCGTCAAAGAAATCCACGCCAACGAATTTCCGGAAATTGAACTTGAACACCTTTACGTAGACAACGCCGCGATGCAGCTTCTCCGCCGCCCGCGCGAATTCGACGTGCTCCTTTGCCCGAATCTGTTTGGCGACATCCTCACCGATGAATGCGCCATGCTCACAGGTTCCATGGGACTTTTGCCCTCGGCTTCCATCGCGGAAGGCTCTTTTGGACTTTACGAACCCGCCGGTGGCTCCGCTCCGGACATCGCCGGTAAAGGCATCGCCAATCCGCTCGCCCAAATCCTTTCCGTTGCGCTGATGCTCCGCTATTCTTTCAAAGAAGAAGAAGCGGCGAAAGCGATCGAATCCGCTGTGGAAAAGACCATTTCCGCCGGATTCCGCACCGGTGAAATTTGGAAAGAAGGCGACACGAAAGTGGGTACAGTCGGCATGGGCGACGCCGTTCTTTCGTTCTTGAAATAACGGTTGAATTTTAACCGCAAAAGCCCGGCTTAATCGGGAACCCGAAAATGGGGCGGTTTTAAGTTGAGCAAAACAGCGATGAGTCCGATATTACATCGGACTCATTCCTTTAAACGCCGCTTTATCCATTTTTGTTGTAATCCTCCATGCGCCCCCAAAGTTCCCGCTTAAAGAGCTCCATGTACTTGAAGGTGTTTGGATAAAAGAATTCCGATTTCATTACGCCGAAGACGTTCTCCATCATGACTTTGTCAAGGCCTTGCCCTTCTGGCTCATGCTTTGAATGATATTCTGCTCCTTCAAGGATTTCCGGCAACCTTCGTTCTTGAGTTACCAATCCTTGTTAAAGAATCTCCCGTCCTGTAAAGTTCGAAGACTTCCGCCCATTCTATGCGTGCGTCTTGTAAAAAGCCCCCGAAAGTTGTGTCAACTTTTGGGGGCACATCAAAGAACAGAGCAATTCTTTCAGCGATCAAATTTTCCGGAGTTTTTTCGCCAACTCCCCGTGCTTTTCAGCATCCAGGCGTTCTGCAAGCTGTTCGCGAATTTCGCCATCCATCCGATGAATCGCGTCCTGATGTTCGTCCAAATAATGGGCGAGCCTGTCAAAACTTTCAAGGGAAATGAGCATGTTGACATAATTCTCGTTCACGGATTCGCCCAATCGGAACTTTTCGTGCGCATTCAACAGTTCTTCTTTGCGCTCAGGCGAAACGACTTGGCAAAGACTCATCAAATGGTATTCCTTGGGATATTTTTCATAAAGAGCTTCCGCCAAAGCCAAAGCCTCTTTCATCTTGTTCTCCTTAAAAAGGACTCCGACTTTTAAATCCCAAAATTCCTCTTCGTCATTCCCTTCCGGATTGTCGACTAAATCCAACAGGCGTTTCGCATTCGCCACGTCATCAAGTATGTAATAAGCGTTCGCAATGTCAATTTTTGTTTTATTTGCACAATCGGGATCTCTCGCCAGCGAGATTTTTTCGTATAGCTTTGCATCCCCAGAAACATCGGCAATATCTAAAATGCCTGCGAAAATTTCTTCTTCATTTTCCAATTCATGCCGGTCCAACGTCACAAGGACATTTTCTACAAAAGCTCCGGTTTCATCCTTCGAAAGGAAGTCGGGCACGGCAAGGAACAGCTCCGTCCGCTCGTCTTCTCCAACAGAATTAACCGCTAAATCATGCATCAAGTCCATGAGGAATTGGCGGTCGTCAAAATCCTTGGCGGTGCTCACAAAATGATTCACCATTTCCAGTACAAGGTCTTTTTCGGCACCGAACAATTCATCATCTTCTTCCGAAATGTCAAAATAAGCGCAGCAATTCATCCACCACGAAAGCAGTTCCAACTTATCACGACTGGAATCCAATTTTTCAATTCTTTCCAATTCGTCAGCCAAGAAATCATACAGTTCTTCCGATTTTTTTGTCGCCGGATGTTCTCCTTTGGCTGCCAAAACAAGCGCTTCGCGGATTTTATCCGTGGCAGTTCTGTTTACGGAATCGAGCGATTCGGACTTCCAGACTTTGATGCGTTTTGTCATTTATTTTTTCCCGATGATTCGTTGATGGATTTCCTGGGATTTTGCCTCGTCGCCAGCGTTATAGTAAGCGTTCCCGACGTTTTCCGCGCCAATACGCCCCTGGGCGTTTCCGAGTTTCCAGGCGTTCATGTAATTTTCCAAAGCTTCTTCGTAGCGATTTTGAGAAAAATAGATTTGCCCCAAATCCACGTATAACAAATCGCGGCCTTTTGAAAACCGCAAGCCTTCTTCCAACGTAAAAATGGCCATCCACGGAGAAGCATCTTTCAAATACATTTGCGCCAAATAGCGCCGTGCCGATGTATTTTGCGGATCGGTCAAAAGACCGCTTTCCATTTCGCGGATGGCTTTTTTCGAGGAGTCCATTTGAGAATAATAATGCGAAAGCGTGTAATGAACGTCTGCGCCGGCAGAAACGGCATTGTCGACGGCGCGTTTCAACGTCTTGACGGCAAATTCATAATCGCCCAATTTTTCATAAACTTCGGCAAGGCCATACCACGCGTCGATTCTGTCGGGATTCAAACGCGTAGCCGCTTCAAAATGTTTTTGCGCCAAAGCGAGTCCGTGCGATTTGATGAAACATTCTCCAAGCGCGTAATGGATGTGGTCCGAATTTTCGCCCAAGTCCAACGCACGCCGATACGAAACGATGGCAAGACCGTAATCACCACCTAGATAATACAGATCGCCAAGCAAAGTCCAAGCCTTCGAAAAATCCGGCATCAGCTCGACCGTACGCCGATACGCCACCATCGCGATGTTGTTTTTTCCCAGTTGGACGAGCGTATTTCCCAAATTGAACCACGCAAATGGTTCATAACGGCCATCCTGAATTGCCGCCCGGTACATTTTCACCGCTTGTTTGTATTCCCCTTTGTCATACAATTCATTGGCTGCCTTAAAATAATCCTCGGCAAACGCCACCTGGGCGAAGATCAAAAAAGCCAAAACGGAAAAAGGCAAGAAACGGATGCGAAATTTACGGAACAAACTTGAACTCCTTTGTCGCTTTCTGCGCCACGGGATAATTTCCCAATTTGGCGGGTTCAAATTTCCAGCTCCGAATCGCTTTCAGCGCTTCGGTATCAAAGCCGTATCCAGCCGGATCCACCGACAGGACTTTTAAATTCGTCACGTTTCCATACACGTCGATGACCATGTAAACTTTGACAAAGCCCGATATTCCCAATTTTTTCGCCCGCGCCGGGTAAACGGGATTCACCATTTTGAGAACCTGAGCCGCTTCGTCTACATCGCCCGCTTCATAAACGACGTTTTGCATTCCCCCGCCGGCAAGCGCCTCGACACCGTCTCCCGAAGCGTCGCCACGAGCTAGGGACAGATCCATGGAAAAATTTGACTGTGACCGGGAGCCGTTCGTTGTTTGGGCGTTCACCTTGAACTTATTCGGCTGCACAATTTTGTGAATCACTTTCTGAGGCCGTTCCTTTTTCTTTTCACGGACAATGGTTTCGACTTCTGTCAACTCTTCAAAATGCGGTTTCCGCGGTGGCGCGTCGGAACGGAAGAATAGGACGTTCAATACGGGGACCGCCAAGAAAAACACCGAATTGACAACCACGGCAAAAACAACGGCGAAGAACCATCTGGAATGAAAAAGTATGCCGGAAAGTTTTTTCAAGCATCACTCCTTCGATGCGGAAATGGAAACTTTCCGGACGTGCGCCAAATTGCACTCATCCAAAACATCAACTATTTTTCCAGAGGGAGCGTCCCTGTCCGAAACGATGATGACGGGTCTGTCTGGCGCTTCGTGCATCATTTGACGTAAAATTGTCTGAAGTGACGAAAGATTCACCTGCGTTTCGTTGATGTGAATCGTTCCCTGCCGGGTAATGCCTATCAAGATGCTCTCCTTGGAAAGCTCCTTGACCGAACTGGCCTTCGGTTTGGAAACATCGATTCCCGTTTCCCGGGTAAACGTCGAAGTCACAATGAAGAATATCAAGAGGATGAACGTCATGTCCATCATCGGTGAAATATCAATGCCGGCAAACTGGCGGCGCTTTTTGCGGATAAAACTCATACGCCCTCCGGAGAAATTTTTTTTCCTTTGATTTCCAAGGCGGACTTCCAGCACTTCGCCTTTAAACGCTCCATTTTGGAAACCAGATGATTGTTGACCAAAACAATCGGGAATGCGACAAGAAGCCCAGCCTGTGTCGTCAACAACGCTTCAGAAATACCGTCCGCGATTAAAACGGGGTTGCCAAAGCCGAAAACTTGAATCGTGCTGAAAACATGAACCATTCCCGACACGGTTCCCAACAACCCGAGCATCGGGGCAAGCGTCGCACAAACGGCAATCGTGGGGAACGCTTTGGAAAAATCGACTTCGGCTGCATGGCGCAATTCTTCAAGACCATTGTCAACCGCCTTTTCGCCCAGGGCCGCATGCGCTTCAATGGATTTTTCATAGGCGGCAATCAGACCGGCATTTCCCTTTCCCTTCGCCTTGAAATAAGTAAAGTAACGTTCGAACAAAAGCGTCCACGCAAAGAATCCCACCAAAAAAATCGGGAGCATCACCCAACCGCCTTGCACAAGCAAGGCGCGGATTTCTTCCATGGCGGCGAGAAACGTCATGCTAGCCTTTTATCCAACGGGAATTCAGAACGGCCAAGGCGGCCTTTTCCATGCGCGCGCGGATGGCTTCTGAACGGTTCGTGAGGAAAGTGAGCAAAAATTGCATCGGAATGGCGACGATCAGACCCACTTCCGTCGTAATCAACGCAACAGAAATGCCTCCCGCCAACAACTTCGGATCCGATGTTCCATGCATCGTAATCACTTGGAAAAGCTGGATCATTCCCATGACCGTTCCCAAAAGCCCCAACAGCGGAGCCGTCGTCGCGATGACGGAAATGGTCGAAAGCCCCCGTTCCAAAGCCGGAGTCTCCCCGGCAAAGACCTCTTCAATGGCTTTTTCCGCAGAAGCCCTGTCCGCATAATTTCCGAGGATTCCCTTGCGGACGACACGCCCAACGGAGCCGTGCAATTTTTTCGCCAACGCCTGGGCTTCTTCCATTTTTCCTTCGGAGGCAAGGCGCACCGCTTGTCGCCAACGCGGAGAATATCCCTTGATGAGCAAAGCGAAAAACCTTTCAATGACCAAGAAAACGCCAAAGATGAACAACGCGACGATGGGATACATCAAAATGCCGCCATCGTGGAATGTCTGTTTGCAGACATCCCAAAAAGATTTTTCTTCGGCGTTTGCCAGCTCCGTCGAAAGGGCCGTACTGAGAAGAACGTCTACCGGGACCATGGCGAACGCAGAATCCCGCGCCATGCGGAACGCTTCGTTCACATCCGCCCGCAATTCCGAGGAATTCATTTCTTGCCAGGAAAACGTTTGCCCTTTGTCCCCGGCCATGGGGAGCATCATCGCCACCAAGCTGTCCGCACCGGAAGACGCGCGCATCGCAAACAGCCCGCCAATCCGCAGTTCTTCACCAAAGGCGACCGATGAGCCGAAAACAAGTTCCCCGCTTTTCCATTCCATTTCGCGGCTGAATTCAAGTTCCTTTTTCGCCAAATCCAAGACGCTTTTCGCCCCTTTTACCGGATTGTCGCGGTAAAGGGAAAGCCCCCTTTCCGTACGGTTGAACTCTTCGATTCGCTGCGGAATCTTATACGGAATGCCGCGGTCTTTCATTTGAGAAAGCGGTTCCAAAATGCTTTTATCCGGGGCCAGAGCCATGAACTCGGCGCGCTTTCCTTCCGTATTCGCTTTGACTTGCGCCAAATCTTCCCGGGCGACGCGCACGTTTTCTTCTAACCGGACGCGCTCTTCCATCAAACGGTCGAGTTCCTCTTTCGCTTCGTCGTATTTCTGGTTAAAAAGTTCACGTTCCTGATTCGCCTTTTCCCTGTCGTTCCAGCGGGCAGCCACTTCCATGTCGCGTTTCTGCCGCGCTTCTTCCAAGTCGGCTTTCGCCTTGTTCAATTCCGCCCGTTCGCGGACAAGAGCGTCACCGGCGACGTCACCGCCCAGAGGCTGCTGAGCAAAGAGCGTTCCCGCTGCGAGAACTACGGAAAATAATGTTTTTTGAAATGGAGCACGAATCATTTCGCCACCTCCCCGTTGCCAGATTTTCCGGTTGAAACGGGAATTTTCACAATCCGCGGAGCCGTCTTTCCTTCGGCGACCCGCATGGCATCCTTAATTTGCGCCCGGAGCTCCAAGGATTCCGGAATCTTTTCCCACCGGTAGACGTTTTCCGTGCGGGAGAGCCAATAATATTCCGCCTGGTCTACGCTTTCAAAGATGGCGGCCACCGCCCCAAAACGGAAGAATTTCCCCTGCAATTGCCGATTCGATTCCGGAACGGTCAAATGCCCATCCCAGCTTTCCGTCGTATATCCCATCCGGATGCGCTCCATAAAGACTTCAAGGGTGCGGCCAAGCGCATCATCCGGCGAAACAATGCCCTTGCGCAATTCCGCAGCCAATTCCCGGAGACTTGCCGCCGCTTCGTTTTCGCGATAAGGAAAATCCGCTTCGAAATACGGCGCGAGCTCTTCGATAACGTCGGCCAATTCCTGCGCATATTTTTGCTTGCGGCTTTCATACCAACGCGCCACTCCCGCCGACTTGTTCCTCGCTTCATTCAAGCGTTTGACTTCGGCTTTCATCGAATCGATTTCTGCCCGGAGCGCCTTTTTTTGGTTGTTCAGCGAAACGACCTTTTCACGCCCGGACTTGATAAAATCTTCATGCCGCTTCTTTTCTTCCGCGTGCAATTTTTTTTCACGGACAGTTTCGTCATTGACCGTTTGAATTTGTCGGCGCACGCCATCGACAGTTTCTGCAGCGAACGCCATCCCGAAGCAAAGCGGGAATATCAGAGGGAGCCATTTCTTCATAGGCGTTAAAAATACAAAAAACGCCCAGGCAAACCAGCGATAATCATCGGAATTTTCCAAATAATCGGCTTTTACGAACAATACGACTTTCCATCGAGAACTCTTTTGACTCCTCGACTTTGAACGCCCATCCAATCCGATTCAGGATGATTTGTCTATCGCACAGCAAGTTCAAAAAAGTTCGAAAGTCTCGCCGTTTTACCACTGCAGAGTCAAGAGCCTTTCGCAAAAATACGTTGTCCCGGCACCAGATTCAGGCTCATTTCCGTTCCTTGTAATTGTATCGTCAAATAATGTCAAATAAAGAAGGTAAATTATAAACACAAGAAGAAAGGAGCCTATGATGCAACGAATTATTCTTTTGATTTTCAGCATCGCCGCCATGGCGTTTGCCACAGATTACTACGACCAATACGGAAGCCACACCGGGCGTTCAAAAGAAGACGGAAACGGGAACGTCAATTACTACGACCAGTACGGAAATCGCACAGGACGTTCCCAAACAAACGGAAACCAGACAAACCATTACGACCGGTACGGTCGCAACGTCGGCAAAACAACTTATCACGGAGACCGCGCCAATTTTTACGATAAATACGGACAAAGCACCGGTCGGGCGGTCAAAAACGGCAACACTATCAACTATTACGATCAATACGGGAGCCATGTCGGCAAAGCCCGGATAAACAATGATGGTTCTGTCTATTATTACGACAAATACGGAAAGAACACCGGACGTTCTAAAAAATAATCCCAGTCACAATGGAAAATCTATCTTTACTTCATGAAAATTTGTCCACATTGCGGAGAACCCATTCCCTCTAAAGCCATGCACTGTAAACATTGCGGCAGCAACGCGGAAACGGGCTGGGCGGAAAATGCGGAATCATCCCTTTGGGAACTTCCCGATTACGATGAAATTTTAGAAAATGAATTCGGCCCTTCAAAAAGGACATTTTTTCAAAAAGCAAAAGCAATCCTTTCCGGCGTTCTCGTCGCCCTGCTGATTGTCGTCTTTCTCGTTTTTTCCCTTTAAACGCGAATCGTCTTTTTCAACTCTTCAAGCGCCTTTTCCGCCATTTCAAAATCGAAATCATCTACAGCTTGTTTCAATTGGAAAATCCAATTCGACACCGTTTCGTCAAACCGAATATGGGCGACCCGTTTTAAACAAGCGCGGCAATCCGCCGGAACCGCATTTTGAATCGCCGGTTCAATCGCGGCAATCATCTTCGCCAATTTTTCGAGCGCATCCGGATCTTCAACTTGATTTTCTTCTTGATCGCCAAATGTTTCAGCGGCGAGCGGAATGGCATCCCGCAACCGGGAAATCAAATTCTGGAGAATTTCTCCCATTTTGGACCACGAAGTCGAATCCTCCGCATGCCGGGCGTCCGACGAAATCCGATACTCCAGAGAAGCAGCCAATTCCTGCAATTTGACACATCCAATGGTCCCCGCAATCCCTTTGAGCGTATGCGCCATGCGCATCGCCGTTTCCGCATCCCCATTTCGCAACGTTTCCCGCAATTTGGAAACATAACCGTCAAAATCCACGGCAAACTGACGAATGACCTTCAAATAAATCGTCTTGCTGCCCGCAGACCGGTAAAGCCCCAATTCCGCATCAAAATCGGGGATGCGTTCAAATGCGGCCAAGAACGGGTCCTTCAGCGGAGAAGCGACAACATCAGACGCGTCCTCTTTTTCCGCCGGATGGATGGGCTCCAACCACTTGGAAAGCTCCGAATAAAATTCAACCGGATCGATGGGTTTCGTCACATGGGCGTTGAGTCCCGCAGACAAACTTTTTTCCCTGTCGCCGCGGAGCGCACGGGCACTCATGGCGATGATCGGGATGGAATTTTTTTCTGCATCCGGAAGATTCCGGATTCTCCTTGTCGCTTCAAAACCATCCATGATGGGCATCTGGAGGTCCATCAAAACCAACGCGTAATGATTCTGTTGAACCGCTTCAAGTCCTTCCTTTCCGTTCCCGGCGACATCAACATCCAAGCCGACACGGTTGAGCAATTCTATCGCCAGTTCCTGGTTCAGCGCATTGTCTTCAACAAGCAAGACCGCCGCCCGTTCAAAATGGAATTCCTGCTGCTTGGCTACGTGTTTTCGGTTGCTGTTTTCGAGGACGCGGAAGCCCAAAGCCTCTTCAAGCGTCGTTTGCAAATCGGATAGTAAAAACGGTTTCGGCAAAAAGCGTTTGAATCCCGCTTCAATCGCTTCTTTCAAACGGGATTCATCATTTTGCATGGAAATGGCGACCAGTGGCGGCAAGGATTTTTTCGTCGCCCGCATCTCCCGAACAACGTCACCCGCCGATTTTTGTCCCAAATTCCACGACAGGACGATTCCGTCAAAGGGCTTGTCCGAACAGTTTTCAAACAAGGAAAGGGCTTCTTCCGGAGAAGACGTGTATTCGCCCAAAATTCCTGTCGCCTCGAACATTTTCCGCAAAATGTCCAGAGAAACGGGATTTCCGTCTGCGGCAAGGATGCGCTTCCCATTGAGTTGAGAGATTCCTTTTGTCGCCGGGCGTTCCACCGCATCGAAGGTCACTGTAAAGTAAAACTCGCTTCCCATTCCCAGTTCACTGGAGACTTGCAATTCGCCGCCCATCAATTCGACCAATGAATGGGAAATGGCAAGCCCCAAGCCGGTTCCGCCGTATTTGCGGGTCGTCGACCCATCTCCTTGTGAAAACATCCGGAACAAACGCCCCGACTGTTCCTTCGTCATGCCGATTCCAGAATCCCGGACACAGATTCGAATTTCCGCTTTCCCGTTTTCCAGTTTTTGCAAATCCATTTTCAACAGGACTTGCCCCTTCTCCGTAAATTTTTCCGCATTGTTGATGAGATTCGTCAGCACCTGAGAAAGCCGCAAGGGATCGCCGAAAATCCGTTCGGGAATTTTCGCGTCTATATCCGCAAGCAATTCAACGGGCTTTCCCGCGACGCGCACAACGGCAATCGAAAGGACATCGGAAATCGTCTCCCGGATTGCAAACGGAATGTGTTCCAGCTCCTGTTTTTTCGCTTCGAGCTTTGAAAAATCAAGCACGTTGTTGATGATTTCCAATAGAGATTTGGCTGCATAGGAAATTCGGTCAACGTAATGTTCCTGCCGCGGAGTCAATTCCGTAGAAAGTGCCAGGTCCGACATTCCGATAATCGCATTCATCGGCGTGCGAATTTCATGACTCATATTCGCCAGAAATTCGCTTTTCGCCTTTGTCGCCGCCTTGGCTTCGCGTTCCGCTTCGACAATCGGAGTGATGTCCGTAATAAAGAAGAGATAGCCGATTGCGCTGGAATCTTTTGAAACCAAAACGGAACCCTGTCCGCGGCACCAAATTTTCGTTCCATTGTGAAGCGGCAATTCAAAATTTCCAGACCAAACGCTTCCGCTCTCCAAAGCGGCCATCGGTAATTCAAGAACTTTTTCGGGAATCCCGAATTGGAGCAAATCTTCATACGCCATGCCGACAAGCTTTGTGGGATCCAGGTCGCAAATGTCGCCAAAACGCTTTGAAACGTAAGAGATTTTCCAGTCACTGTCAAAAATGATGATCGTATTTTGCGAAGATTCCATGATGGAATCCAAAATGGAATCCTTGCGAACCGCCGAAGTCTCGTCCGAGACCATAAAAAGATACCTGACCGAAGCATCGTCTTCGATGAGCAGATTGAAAGAAATATTCCACCAGAGAATTTTTCCATCTTGCCGCTGCACGACAATCTGATGTTGCCCAATTTCACTCGTTTGCGGAGCCGCCGACTTTTGCGCATTCAACACGAAATCTTTGAACTCCGGATTGGGAATCAAATCCCAAAGGTTCTTCCCCTGCAAACGGTGCCAGTCCCCATCACCAGTCACACTCGCGATATTCGCGCTCGCCTGCAGCACATTGAACTGGCTGTCCGTCAAAATGATCGAAAAATACTCGCTCCCCAAAATAGCGTCAAAGAGCGTACTGGAATTCACGCTGTCCATCAAATCTTTGGAAACGATGCGCCGGAATAAAATTTTACTGGTCACCAAACTGACCAAAATCAAAACGAGAACGCAGCCGCCGGCAAACACGACAAAATTGGAGGATTTCTGGCGGAGGAGAGCGGCTGTTTTATCTTGCGGGACAATGTGCACCAGGTGAATGGGCAGCTTATTGAGCGGCAAGACCATCACCGAATACTCGCTTCCATCGCGATGCTTGAAATGAAAGTTGCTCACCGTAGCCGTTTCAAGGGAGTCGACTTGATAAATCCCGGAGAACATCCTCTTCAATGCGTAAACGCTGTCCAGCGAAATACCGCCCAGATTCGTTTGGTAAGGAAAATAAGTGAAAACGCTGTCCGTTTCATTGAAAACGACCATCGTAATCCCACCGCTCTCTTTTGAAAGAGGGGCGAGCGCCGGGCGAAACTCGTTCACATCGATATCTTCGGCGACAACTCCTTGAACGCGTTTTCCCTTTTTGCGCACAGGCAGCGACAACGTCACCACGCGCTTTCCGGCACCGTAATTAACCGAAGGTCCCGAATAGGCAAGACCGTTGTTGTGGTTCGGTTCAAGATACCAATCTTTTGTGCGGAACTCCGGATGCGACGGATCGCGACGGAGAGATTTGGCACTGATAAAAGTCCCATCCGTTGCGCCGTAGTAAACATCGACCGATTTCCGCCTGTGCTGTTCCCCGGCAAGCACTTCGCGCATGCCAGAAGTCCCCCGGTATTTCAAAGCTCCCGGCAAGCGCATGAACGGTTCGGAATATTCGAGCAATTTCTGTTCAAACCGATGGGAAACCTGCAAAAAACTCTTGCTGGTTTCCGTATAGGCGGTTTCGTACAAAAAAGACCGCATGTAAGAAGTAAAAGCGATGAAGCAAAGAATCATCGCAAGCAAAGTCGGCAAAACGTAAACCCAAACTATCCGGGATCCTAAATCGCGCTTCGCCCGATTCTTTTCCATCAGTCTGCAAATTCCTTGTAAATCTCCGGGAGTCGATGAGCAAAGGAATCAAAAGCTTTTACAACATCCGGATCAAAATGTTTTCCAATGCCCTCGTGGATGATTTCCACGGATTTTTCGTGAGAATACGCTTCTTTGTAAACCCGCTTCGACACCAAAGCGTCATAGACATCGGCGACTGCCATCAGCCTTGCGCCAAGCGGAATGCGTTCCCCGGCAAGGCCTTCTGGGTAACCGGAGCCGTCCCATTTTTCATGATGGCTTTTGGCAATTTCCGCCGCAATGACAACCATCGGATTATTGTTCAATTCTTGCGTCGCCGAAAGAAGCACCTGATAACCGAGCGTCGTATGCCTTTTCATTTTTTCCCGTTCGGCATCGGCCAAAGGACCGGGTTTCCGCAAAATTTCGTCCGGAATGCCGACCTTTCCAATGTCGTGCAACGGAGCCGCGACGGCATATTCTTCCACAATTTCTTCGTCCGGAAAATCCTTCCTGAATTTTTCTTCGCGGCTCATCGCCTGGGCAAGCATCCTGACCACGACTTGAGTCCGGCGCAAATGCGCTCCCGTTTCGTTGTCGCGGAATTCTGCAAGCGCGCCCAAGCTCGTGAGCATCACCTGCAGCGTTTTTTGCAAATCCTTCGTTTTTTGAAGCAGTTGCGCGCTCCGCTGAGAAACCAGCGATTCAAGGGAATCCCGACTGAACTTGCGCTCCAACTGATTCCGAATCCGGAGCTTCAAAAGGGTTTGGTTGAAAGGCTTCGCGATATAATCATCCGCCCCCAGGGAAAGTCCCTTCATCTCGTTTTCATTTTCCGCTTGCGCCGTCAAAAAAATGACAGGGACATTTTCGCAACCGGGAATTTCACGAAAACGGCGAAACGCCTCGTAGCCGTCCATTTCGGGCATCATCACGTCCAAAAGGACTAAGTCCGGAACGCTGCGCTTTACCAGTTCGAGCATCCTCTTTCCGCTCAAAGCCACATGTACATCGTAATTTTCCTGTGCAAGCGCCCCTTCAACCACTTCGATGTTCGGCTTCGTATCATCAACTACCAAAATTTGGGGCTTTCGCAGTTCCATATAGGAATAATCTACTTTGTTTCAAAAGGAATCGTACAGAAAAGACTGTTCCAAAATGGAATAGTCCCCAATGCGGATTCAGACATCCTTGATGACCATAATGCCGCAGCGTTCAATTTTCGGAAACGGTTTCATTCCTTCGCCGCCCTTTCCTTTGTCCAAAACTTCCAGCAATTCCCCTTTCGCCGAATACAGGTGCAATTCCCAAGCGCCCGCCGGCGCATTGAAATATCCCGAATTCTTTTGGACATTGCGCTGAAAGCTTTTGTTCAGCCGATCGGCAACGCTGCGCGCCTGAACCAGGGAAACATCGGAAAGCGTCCATCCGACAGAACTTGCGCCCATGTCAAAGACCAGAACCGCCTTTTCGTCGGATGGTTCCTTCATGGTGAATTTCCAGCTGAAATCCTGCCAGCTGGTGGAAAGATCCAGGAAGCGCCCATTCGCATAGGGGACGTATTCTTTTGTCGCCCGCTTGATGTCGACATTCAACGTCCTCGGCCTATCCGCCTTCGCCCGCATGCTGAAAACATACGTGACGCCATTCCGCAGAGAAATTTCCTGTTTGAATTGCAAATTCCACGTTTCTTTTCCCGGATCCGAAATATTGAAATGCAGGGAATCGCCCCGGATTTCCGCGGAGGCCTTTCCGCCCCAGAAATCAGGAGTCCAGCTTTTCAGCTGCTCCGAAAAGTCCCCGTTTTCAATCAAGTTCCGTCCGCGATTCGAAGAGCCCGTCGAAAAATCTCCGTTTTGAATAAACGAAGGTACCACGCTCGTGTTCTGGATGCCCAACGGACTGTCGACGCAAACTTCCTTTCCCCAGCCGACCAGCGTATTGAAAGAACTCCGGGTCGTCATGTCCATTTCCGGACTGTCGAAGTTTCCAGGGCCCCAGCTCCAGGCAAGCCAGCCAATTTCCAGGCGCTCCGCTTCCGACATGATGAATTTGTACGGAATTTCTTTGGCTCCGTTGACAGCGACAGGGGCGAATTCCCCGATTATCAGAGGAATGTTTTTCGCCACGGATTCTTCGAGAGTTCCCGTCACCCGTTCCTGCACCGTCGCGTAACCCGTTTTTTCCACATCGTGACGCTCCGAAGGCCACCACATGTGAATATCAAAAATCAGATTGTGTTCCGGATCAAAAGAGAGCAGGCGTTCCCCTTGTTCCAAGATATTCTTTGCGCTTTGTCCCCAGTTGTCCGCATCGATAATCAGCGGCACCCGGATTCCCGCCGCCCGCATCCGCATGATAGCCGCGGAATACGCTTCAAAAAATTCTTCGCCGGATTCTTCTTCGCCGCCCACTTCGTTTCCGATATTCACCAGCAAGTATTCTTGATGGTCGCGGATCATTTGCAGCGTTTCTTCGCGAATCCAGTAATTGACCAGTTCGGGCAGTCTGTCCCAACGGCCAGTCGCATCGTGCAGTTCCACAATGGGAATCATGCCGTTTTCAATGCTTTCGTCGACGAGATGGTAAAGGTCGGAAATGCGTCCCCGCGTATTCCACACAATGCGCACGCAATTCGCTCCGGTTTTCGCAATTTCGGGAATCGACTTTCCCTCGCGATCCGTCCAGATGAACATGTGGTTGATGCCGCGCAAAACAACCTTTTCGTTGTCCTTAGAATAAAGGAAGCGGCCTTGGACGAAAAAGCCCGGTTTTGAATTGCTGACTGTATCCATTTTGATTCCTTCGAAAAGGTTCAAGTCTCGTTATCCCCAAAATAAGAAAAAAAAGGCGCGGAAATTGATTTTTCCGCGCTTTTAATTCAATTTGCCAAGATTAATTCGCCTGGGATTCAAACGCATACTTTTCACGGTAATAGCTGAACATTTCGTCGGCGTTGTGGAAAGCGCCGCGGCGAACCGCATTCCGGACTTCCGGATCCGTGCGGACCATTTTGCGGAGACGGGTGTCAACATCGCGAAAGAACAAATCGTTGGACGCCTGGTCGATTTGCCTTTGATTGTAATTCATGTGATAACGCCGTTCGAGCATTTGGAAAAGCTCCGTCTGGCACTGATTTTCCGGAGGGTCTTTTTTGAGGACGGGCGCATAGCACTGCGAAATATACGACTTCTTGAGTTCGACAATCATCTGGTCGATTTTGGGAATATTGCGGGAACTATCCGAATGGGATGCGAGTTCCGCCTTGGGAAGGCTCGAAGAACAGGCGACGAAAAACAAACCAAAGAAAAAGAATGCCATCCGGCGACACAACATAAAATCTCCTTTACACCTTCCTATCCAAATCCAAAGTTACCAAATTTTAGAAAAAACGAAAGGGCTTTTTTGCCACATTTCACTTACTATTCAAATACCACGTGACCGGGTTCACAACGGTATAGCGAATGTTTCCCAACCGTTTTTTTCCCCGCTTATCGGCAAATCCCGTTACAATGTGGACGTGCGGCCCCGTGGAACGCCCAGACATTCCCACTGTGGCGACCGGATCGCCCTGCATCACATTTTGTCCATCCAGGTAAAGCAACTGATCGCAATGCATGAAAAGGATGACGCGCCTTCCGTCGGAAATTCCAATGATGGAGCCGCCCCGCGCATCTTTCAATGTCCACGCCTTGCCGCTGAACGGCGCAAGGATTCTCGCCCCGAAACGGCTGGCGACATCCCACGCCGGATGCATACGGACACCCTGCGCCGCAGTCGGGTGGTAAAGTTCCGTCACATAGGCAACGGAATCCGCGATAATTCCCGTGAAATACTTCCATGCCGGCGCAATGGAATCGTAATCGGCGTTTTCAATTTTTTCCGGAATGGCAAAACGGAGGCTTGTCCCCTGAGGCGGCACGTGCAACGGGCCCTTTTTCCAAGATTCCCGCGGGAATCCGTTTTTTTCGAGAGTTTCTCCAATGTATTCCTGCAAAATCCCATCGGTTGTCACCGATGCCGTAAAACGCCCGACCGCATAACGGGCGATGCGTTCCAAAGTTTCCGTCCCATCGAAAATGTAATCGAAGCAGGGCTCGGCGGAATAGAATCCCAATTCGGATTTGACGCTGCGGAGAGCTATCGGATGCGAAGAAAGATCCGTCGGAATAAAGAACGGCAAAACGGCGACCAACACGCACAGGGGCAGAAATAACCGCCGAAAGAAAAGCGGAATTCCCTCCAACCGGTTTTCCTGCAAAATTTTCGATTCGAGCAAAGCCCGGAACAAGCGGGCCGCGGCCTCCGGCTGCGCTTCCACCTTGTTCGCCGAAATCCAGCCGGCGCATTTTGACCGCTTAACGCAGCGGTAAAGCTTGGGAAAGCGCCTTTTTTCGGGAAGTTCCGAAATCCACCAAAAAAATCCTTCCGGATAGGGCGAAAAAGATTCCAGTTCCGAAAAGCGCTCCTCTTTTTTCGCCGAAGATTCCCCGTCGAAAAAAACAACCGCCATCCGCATGGAGGCGAGCAATTTCGCCGCTTCTTCGGAAATCTCCCCGCGAAAGACGACAAACAACACGCGCGCCCCTTTGGATTCCCGTTCCATCCGGCAGCGGAAAAGAAAATCGGTCGCAGAGCCTTCCACCGCGGAAAATTCTTTAAAAAGAAAAGGCGCATCCCCGCAAAGGGAACACGCAAAGCCGTTGAATAAACTTTCGACATTGGCACCTTCCGGCGCGACGATTCCCACCAAAGAGCCGCGGGATATCAGGGAATCGAGGACTTCGCGCCGCATGGAGCCTACCGCCCGAGAAAAATCAAGCGGCGGTTGTCTTCACAGGAACCTTGCAGGCGCACCGCGGATACGAATGCATCTGCGGAGGAGCGGCAACGAATTTTTCTATCAAAGTGTAAAGTTCTTCCGTCGAGGCATTCGGCGCAATCACCATTTCCTGTCCGCGAAGCGGGCTTCTGCCCTTGAGCGGTTCAAAACGGCGCGAGCGGCTGACGACCGCAAGGGGCACCGATTCAAGAACCGGGAGAAGTCCGAAATAGCGGAAAAGGCTAAAATTCTTTTGCCACGTGTTGCGTTCAACGAGAAGTCCGAACGTATTCTCCGGGAATCCCTTCGCCTGGAGAAGAGCTTCGCCAGACATGGTCACCAGTTCGTGATTCGAAGGAAAATTGTTGACGAATGCGGCATAATCAAAACCGCCCTTGAGGTAAATGTCGTCGCAAAGGAAAACGAATTTCATGTTAATCCCGTTGTTAGTTTGAAAACTGCCTGTTGAACAGAGTCCTTTGCAAGATAGATAAAAATTTTCCATTTGTCACGCCGAAACGCCGCCAGTTTGCGCTCCAAAGGAATAAATTTTCGTAACTTGTTGCCACTCAAAGACTTACGCGAAAACGGCTTTTTTCGTTCAAATTCGGCATTTTCTGCCGTTTCCAAATTTTCGGAAATTTTTTGAAAATTCTCCAAAAAAAAACTTCGTTTATGTAACAAAATCTTTATATTTGGTGACAAGCGTCACTTTGCTCCCCGCAAAAGGATGCATTGGATGTGTAGTGTTTTTTGGTTGTCCGAACCGCCTCTCGCAGTCCGGGAAACCAAATTCAGATCTTAGTGGAGATCGTCAATGAGTCAAAGAAAATCAGTCACCGCGCTGTTTTTAACCGCAGGCCTGCTCGCGTCAAACGCCTTTGCGCAAGATGGAACACCGGCCGCAGAAAATAATCCCCCATCCCTGAACGGCATTCCGGGAGAATCCATCCAGGAAGGCGGCAAGTTCGCCCCCATCAAGCTCGATGATTACGTCGATGATCCCGAAGACAAGCCCGCAACGCTTCGTTGGAAAATCACCGGAAACAAGGATTTGCAAGTTTCCGAATCGAACCGGGTCGTCACCATCAAGACTCCGAACGAATACTGGAACGGTTCCGAAGACCTTACCTTCACCGTGACCGACCCCAAGGGAGCGTCAAGTTCCGAAACCGTGACATTCTCTGTCGAATCGGTCAACAATCCTCCCGTCGTTTCCAAAATTTCCGATCAAACCGTTGACGAAGGGAAAAAGTTCTCCCCCATCAAGCTCGACGATTACGTCAAAGACCCGGATCATCCGAAAGACCAGATTACCTGGGAATACGAACTGACTCCGATTGCGAAAGAACAGGCGGAAGGCGAACTTTCCGTCGACATTTCGAAAGACCGAATTGCAAACGTCGTCATTCCGGACACGAATTGGTTTGGCGCCTACAAGATTACGTTCATCGCGACAGACGCCGAATACGCCTCGGACAAAACTTCGGCGAACTTCACCGTGCGCCCGATAAACGATCCGCCCATCGTCCAAAAAGCTCCGGACCAGACCATCAACGAAAAGGAACAATTTGAATCCATCAACCTTTCGGACCTGGTCAGCGACGTCGACGATGACGTTTCCAAAATCAAATGGTCCGTTGATGGCGGCAAAGACCTGAAAGTCAAAATTGACAAGTATAATGTGGCGGAAATCATCATTCCGAACGAAAACTGGAACGGTCCGACAGAGACATTCACGTTTACGGCGACAGACCCTCACGGAGCGAAAGCGAGCTTCAAGACTTCGTTTACGGTCAAATCCATCAATGACCCTCCGGAATTCGTCGAACAGATTCCGGATCAAGATATTCAAGAAAAGTCCCAGTTCAAGCCGATTGAACTCGACAAATACGTCAAAGATATTGACCACAAATTCGAACAGATGAAATGGGAATTTTCCGGCAACAAGGATTTGAAAGTCCAGCTTTCCGGAAAAGTCGCCAAGATCCTCACGCCGAACGCTCTTTGGAATGGATCTGAAACGATCACGTTCAAGGTGACAGACCCCGAAGGCGCCAGCGCGGAAACACAGGCCACATTCACCGTCGAATCGGTGAACGATGTTCCCAAATTGGTCAAACAAATTCCTTCCCAGACCATTGACGAAAAGAAGAAATTCGCCCAAATCAAGCTCGACGACTTCGTCAAAGACGAAGACCACAAAGTGGAAGAACTTTCTTGGGAAGTCGAAGTGAAGAGCGTTGGCAAGGAACATCCCGCAGGCCCGCTCTCCATCAACATCGACGACAAACACGTGGCGACAGTTGAAATTCCGGATACTTATTGGAACGGTTCCGCAGTCGCCACATTCAAGGTGACAGACCCCGAAGGCGCCGAAGCCAAGCAAGACGTGAATTTCACAGTCCGCTCCATCAACGACATTCCGGTATTCGCCAAAATTCCGGACATGACAGTCGAAGAAAAAACGGAATTCGACCCCATCGCCTTGGACGATTATCTTTCCGATGCCGATCACGAACTTTCTCAGCTGAAAATCTCCGTTTCCGGCAACAAGGATTTGAAAATTTCCGTTGACAACAACCGGATGGTTTCGATTAAAACCCCGAACATCGATTGGAACGGTTCGGAAAAAGTCACCTTCACGGCTGCAGACCCGGAAGGCGGCAAGGCTTCGGCAACCGTCCTGCTGACAGTCAAAACCATCAACGACCCTCCCGTCATGACGGACATTCCCGACCAGACGATTCAGGAAAAAGCCCAATTCAAGCCGATTGAACTCGACAAATTCGTGTCGGATATCGACCATGCGAAAAATCAGCTCAAATGGACCATCACCGGCAACAAGGACATCAAAGTCTCTCTTGACGCAAACCGCAAAGCGACCTTTACTTTGCCGAGCAAATACTGGAACGGTTCCGAAGCCATCACATTCAAGGTGACGGACCCGGAAGGCGCTTCCGACGAACGCACGGTCAACTTTACGGTGGAATCCATCAACGACGCTCCGGAATTCACCAAAAAGATTCCCGACCAGACGATTCAGGAAAAAGCCCAATTCAAGCCCATCAATCTGGGTGAAATCATCAAAGACCCCGATCACAAGGCGACAGACTTGACATTGGACATTTCCGTCAAAGCGGCACCGGGTTCGCCCAAGGGAACCGAAGCGGAACTCCAGGTGAACGTCGATGCGAAAATGGTGGCGACCATTGCCATTCCGAACAAATTCTGGAACGGTTCCAACGTGGTCACTTATACGGTTACAGACCCCGAAGGCGCCAAAGCGACTCTGTCGGCGACTTATACAGTCGTTTCCGTCAACGACCCGCCCGTTTTGAAAGAAATCAAGTCCCAGACGATTGATGAAAAATCTCAATTCGCCCCCATCAACCTGGCGGAACTCACAAACGATCCGGACCACGAGTTCAACAAGCTCAAATGGGTCGTTTCGGGAAATAAAGACCTCAAGGTGAACATTGACAAAGCGGGTACGGCGACAGTCGTCATCCCGGACAAGCTCTGGAACGGAACGGAAAAAATCACGTTCACCGTAACGGATCCGGAAGGCGCCTCGGCGCGTCAAACGGCAGTCTTCACAGTCAAATCCATCAATGACCCGCCCGTCATGACAGATATTCCGAGCCAGACCATCAAGGAAAAGCAGGAATTCAAAACGATTGATTTGGACAAATTTGTCTCCGATTTGGATCATCCGAACGAGAAACTCAAATGGAATATCACCGGCAACAAGGAACTCAAGTTCAAGCTGGATGCTCAGCGTGCGTTCTCGGTCATCATTCCGAACAAATACTGGCATGGTTCTGAAACATTGAATTTCGAAGTCGTCGATCCGGAAGGGGCGAAGGATTCCCGCAAAGTGACCTTCACCGTGGAATCCGTCAACGATGCTCCGGAATTCGTCAAGAAAATCAACAACCAGACAATTGACGAAAAGAAGGCGTTCGCCCCGATCAAGCTGGCGGAAATCGTCAAAGACCCCGACCACAAAATTCAGGATCTCACCTGGTCGTTTGATGTAAAGCCCGCTCCGGGCGCTCCCAAGGGTTACAAGACAGGACTCACTGTCAACGTTGACTCCAAGACTCTTGTCGCAACCATCACCACTCCCAACAAATTCTGGAATGGTGCGGACTTGATTGAATTCACAGTCACAGACGCCGAAGGCGCCAAGGCTTCCCAGTCCGCGCTCTTCACCGTGCGTTCCATCAATGACCCGCCCGTGTTGAAAAAGATCAATGACCAGATTATTTTGGAAAAGGAAGAGTTCAAGGATATCAACCTGGCAGAACTCACAACCGATCCGGACGATTCCTTCAAATCGCTCAAGTGGACCATCACCGGCAACAAGGATTTGAAAGTTTCCATTTCCAAAGAAGGCGTCGCCTCCATCAAAGCGCCGAACAAGCTTTGGAACGGAATGGAAAAAATCACGTTCGCCGTAGCGGATCCCGCCGGAGCGTCTGCCCGCCAGACGGTTCAATTTACAGCCAAATCCGTAAACGATCCTCCGGTTCTCAAAGAAATTCCGAGCCAGACCATCAAGGAAAAGCAGGAATTCAAAACGATTAATCTCGCCGATTACGTTTCCGACCTGGATCATCCGATTAGCAAGCTCAAATGGGATATTTCCGGCAACAAAGCGCTCAAGTTCGCCCTTTCTCCAGACAAGAAAGTGACGATTACCGCCCCGAATAAATACTGGTACGGCAAGGAAACGGTCACGTTCACCGTGACAGACCCCGAAGGTGCCAAGGATTCGAAGACCGTCAATTTCGAAGTCCTTTCCGTGAACGATGCACCCACATTTGTCCGCGAAATCAAGGACCAGACGATTGACGAAAAGGCGCAATTCGCCCAAATCAAACTCGACGACCTGATTCAAGACCCCGATCACAAGAAGACCGACATCCAGTGGAGCGTCAAGGTTTCTCCGGTGTCTGCCAAGACTGAAGCCCCCAAGTCCAAAAAAGGCAAAAAGTCGAAAAAGCCCGTCGAAGAAGAAGCTCCCGTTAGCGGATTGAAAGTGGAAATTGACAATTCCCACGTTGCCCGGATCATCATTCCTGACAAATACTGGAATGGAGCAGCAAAGATAAGCTTCACGGCGACAGACCCCGAAGGCGCCAAAGCGACTTCTTCGGCGACATTCACGGTCAAATCCATCAACGATTTGCCGCGGATTTCGGATAAAGCGCCCAAGGGTGAAACCATCCGCGAAGGTGGAAAGTTCAAAACGATTGACCTTTCTACGCTGGCAAGCGACCCCGACCACCCGACGAGCAAGCTCAAATGGAGCTTCTCGGGCAATCGTCAGCTCCAAGTTTCTTTGAACAAGGACAATACGGTCCAGATCAAAACGCCCAATTCCCAGTGGCACGGCAAAGAAACGATTACGTTCACCGTGACCGATCCGGAAGGCGGAAAAGCCTCTCACAAGATGGAATTCGTCGTGACAGAAGTGAACGATCCGCCGACCATTTCCAAGATTCCGAACCAGAAGATCAAGGAAAAGCAGACCTTCGCTCCAATCGCCTTGGATAATTACGTCAAGGATCCCGACAACAAGCCTTCAGAAATGAAATGGTCCGTTTCGGGCAACAAATACCTGAAGGCGGAAATCACCTCGGCTCGCAAGCTCGTCATCTCGGCTCCGAACAAATTCTTCTGGTGCAAGCCGGATACAATGACCTTGACAGTCAAAGATCCGAAGGGCGCTTCGGCATCCACGACTCTCATTTACGAAATCACCTCGGTGAACGATGCTCCGGTGATGAAGGACATTCCGGGCCAGACCATTAAGGAAAAGACCCAGTTCAAGGACATTCCGTTAGACAATTACGTCCACGATGCAGACCACCGCAACAACCAGTTGAAGTGGACAGCCGTCGTCAAGAAAGCGGAAGCGCCCGCTCCTGTAGAAAAAAACTCCAAGAGCAAGAAGAAAAAGTCCAAGAAGGGCAAAGCCGCCAAGGAAGCCCCGAAAGCCGAAGAAGCTCCGGTTGAAAAAGACTTGACGGTGACCATCGACGAAAAGCATGTCGCACACATTTCCATTCCGGATAAATACTGGAACGGCAAACGCGTGGTCACATTCACCGTCGAAGATCCGGAAGGCGCAAAAGATTCCAAGGCGGTAACGCTCGAAGTCGTGTCTGTAAACGACGCGCCCGTTCTGAAGCAGATCCCGGCTCAGAAAATCAAGGAAAAAGAACGCTTCCAGCCCATCGACCTGCTTTCTCTCGTCAGCGACCCGGATCATCCGAAGTCTTCGCTCACGTTTGAAGTTTCGCAACCGCGCAGCCTCAAAGCTTCCATCAATGCGAAAAAGCAGCTCGTGGTGACAACTCCGGACAAATACTGGAACGGTTCTGAAAAGGTGACCGTGACTGTCCGCGATCCGGAAGGTGCCAAAGACGCCCAAGCCGTTGATTTCACGGTGACTCCGGTGAACGACGCTCCGGTACTCAAAGCGATTCCGGCTCAAAAGATCAAGGAAAAGGAACGTTTCGCTCCGATTGACCTGTCCAAATACGTGAGCGATCCGGACAACCGTCCGAATGAACTCAAGTGGGCCGTTTCCGGAAACAAGAACCTGAAAGTGGAAATTCGCGGTTCCCGCATGAACGTGGTCACGCCGAATGAATTCTGGAATGGTTCCGAAACGTTAACCTTGACCGTTTCTGATCCGGCAGGCGCATCCGCGAGCACAAAAGCCACCTTCACTGCGACACCGGTGAACGACCCGCCGCGTTTCAACAAAATTCCCGTGCAACAAATCAAGGAAAAGGAATCTTTCAAACCGATTGACTTTGCAAAACTCATCGTCGATCCGGATAACAAAGCGTCCGAAATGAAGTGGACTCTCGATGACGGAGAACCCGGCAAGAAAGATAAACGCGGCCGTATGGGCAAAGCAAAACGCCCCACAGTCAAGCATCCGCTTTCTTACGATTTGTCCGATGCCGGAGTCCTGACTATCGCTATTCCGGACGAATACTGGAACGGTAAAGACAAGATCACGGTCAACGCTTACGATCCTTCGGGAGAAAAAGCGTCCATCGATGTCAACTTCGTTGTGACTCCTGTTAACGATGCTCCGGTCCTGAAAAAGATTCCGGACATGGTGACTAACGAAGGAACCAAGTTCAAACCCATCAAACTCGACAAGTTCGTGACGGATCCCGACAACAAGCCGCATGAACTCAAGTGGTCCGTTTCTGGAAACCGCCATCTCGAAGTGATGATCACCGGTGGCCGCGAAGCGATTGTCCGTCCGAGCCGAGTCGATTGGTTTGGAAAGGAAACGATCACCTTCATCGTCAAGGATCCTGCCGGCGCGACGGCAAAAACGTCCGTCAACTTTGAAGTGAAGCACGTGAACGCCGTGCCTGAAATCCGCCCCATCCGCGATGTCAGCATGAAAGAAGATGCTAACGGAGGCGTCCTCACAACGCTCAAGTTAGACCAATACGTGCGCGACCGTGACAACAGCTTCAGCGAACTCAAATGGACGATTACAGGCAACAAGAATCTCGTCGTCGACCACGACAAGGCGAGAAACATTGTCACCATCAAGCAGCCCAGAGAAAACTGGAACGGTCCGGCAGAAACGATTACGTTCAAAGTGACGGATCCGGAAGGCGCCTCCGCCCAAACGTCCGCCAAGTTCACGGTTATCCCGGTGAACGATCCGCCGGTTGCCATGTCGCAATCTTACCAGACGAAAGAAGGCGAAACGCTCAAGGTGAACGAGAAGGAAGGTCTCTTGAATGGCGCCTTTGACCCAGACGGAAAACTCGACGTCAGAGTCTCGCTGGTTCGCCGCCCGCAAAACGGCAAAGTGACCATCGACGAAAAAGACGGTTCGTTCACATACACGCCCAACAAAGGATTCTACGGACTCGATGAATTCGGCTTCAAATTGACCGACAAGGATGGAGCGTCGTCCAAAGTCGAAACAGCCGAAATCAACGTCAATTTCAAAATGAAAGACATCCGGCAATCCGAACAGAAAGCGGCTCCGAAAGCCGAACCTGCGGCAGAAAAGAAGTCGAGCAATAAAAACAAACGTCGCCGTCGTTAAAATCGGTCAACAATTTCATCAAGAGTCCGGCAAGAGCCGGACTCTTTTTTTGAAAACAATTTGGGAACAATTTTTGCTCCGGCTGCATTCGGAAAAGAAGGACGCCTTCAAAAAAAAGTATCTTTTAATGCGGTGTGTTTTTGCAAAAAGGAGATAGAATGAATCGATTCCTCTGGATTCTACTGTGCTTTGCCGTAACACTCTTTGCAGACGATCGCATCCCGAATATCGACTTCACCTGTGACACTTGCAGCCGCCGTCACCTTGACAGTTTGAACGCATTCCACCGCCCCACCATTCGCGGAAACCAAATCGGATTCCGTCCCGCGGACAAGCATAAATTCGCCTTTATCTCCGAGCCTACGGCGACCACGTTCAAGGTCATCGACGCGGCGACCGGAACTTCCGCCTGGGAAGGTTCACTCACTTCTGTCGGCAAATGGCCACGGCCAAATCTTTGGGTCAACGGCGCGTTCAACTCCATCAGTTCCCTTTACGAATTTGGCAACTCCGATTCCCTCGCTTCAGCGACGGAGAACCTTTATTCCGCGGACTTTTCTGATTTAAGCGCCCCGGGAACCTACTTTCTCGTTGTCGGAAAAGACACCTCCTTTCCATTCATCATCAACGAATACCTTTTCAATGCGGTTTTTGAAACCACGCTCAAATTTTTTGGCATCCAGCGCTGCGGCAATACAAATTCCCAATTGCACCGCGCTTGCCATGTCAAAGACGGTTCGCAAATCGGACACGATTTAACCGGAGGTTGGCACGATTGCGGCGACCACTTCAAAGTCAGCCAGACTCTCGGCTACGCGGCGTTTGTACTTTCTATCGCTTATAACGTTTATTCGGAACGGGCCGAAGATCGGTTTGGAGCCTCTTACGACGATACGGTTGCAACCGACGGCATTCCAGACATCTTGTGGGAAGCCAAAGTCGGCGTGGACTGGATTTATAAAATGTATAAAGCCTCCAAAGCGGACGGCCTAATCGATCAGGGGGACATGTATCATTCCATCGCCATCGGTTCCGAAGACCATCAGTTTTGGGATGTTCCCGAACATCAAGATGCGCAAAGTCCTTCGAAAGGTGGCGCACCGCGCCCTGTCGCCAAAGGCGTGGGGACGAATGCCGCAGGAATGTACGCCGCCGCCATGGCATTTTTTGCCGTGGGATGGGAAATGTACCAAACCGACCGCTATTCGGATTCCCTCGTTGCCGCCGCCAAAGATATTTACAAGAACATCATCGCCAGATACGCCCCCGATGGGCGGAATACCGCAAACCTGCAAGGCTTTTACTCCGGAGGCGGCCCGCTTTATGACGACGCGGCGGCAGCGGCTCTCGCCCTTTGGTATGCGACCAAAGACACCTCTTACGCTTTTGACCTTTACAAAAATACGGCTATCAACAACAATGCGGACAATTACCGCTACAACCTCCCCTATTTTCGGGGCGGCTACCTGGGACACACCAGCGGATTTTACCCCGGCGGTTGGATGACGGACTATGAAAACATCCATGCCTACGTACTTTTCGCTTTTGACAAACTCATCCTTTCAACAGTCGCCAAAGCCCAAAGCTACGGAATTTCCAGTGCAGAACGCGATACGCTCCTTTCCCGCGTCATTGCGACGATGACGCGCCTCACGGACGATGGTACCCAAGGCGATTCTACGGTCAGCACGAACCCTTACGGCTCATTCACCGTCGTTCCGCCATACAATTTGGTCTGGACTTCCAGCGATTGGGGTTTCAACCGTTACAACATGGGCGCGGCGAACGCCGTCTTCATGCTCTACGATATGACTGGTGACGAGCAATATCTGAACGTCGCCCTGGACAATTTTTACTACAACATGGGTGCCAATCCCTGGGGAATTTCGTTCATCATGGGAACCGGATCGCGAAACGAAAACCATCCGCACAACCGAGCGGCGAATCCCGACGGGTATAACGCGGGCGGTATGCCGTATGAATACAGATGTCCCAAAGGCGCTTTGATGGGCGGAGCCGCCCCAAATCAAACACTCAAGGATGACTGGAACGATTACACCGCCACCGAAACATGTATCGACTTTTCGTCTCAATTTGTCATTCCCGGACTGAGCCTTTCCAAAAAAGTTCCCGAAGATGTCGACGGTCCGCTGTTTTCAAACATCGCGGGAACAGCCATCACCGATACAACCGCAGTCATCAGTTGGAATACGGATGAACGCGCAATGGTGACAGTCTACTACTCCACCTCCCCCGATGCCGCCAAAGTCGATTCTGTCCAAGCCGTGGCTGGAGTCGGCGGCTCCGTGACCATTTCAGGACTTTCAGCGGGAACAACTTATTACTTCTACCTTGTCGGCCATGATGTCAAAAAGAATTATACAACGGACGACAACCATGGGAAATGGTATTCCTGGGTGCAAACGGCTTCTTCGGTACAGATTTCCGGCGTGACTATTTGCCAGGTGACAAACAACAGTGCGAAAATTTACTGGTGGACCGGCGACAAAGCGATGAATGGAACCGTCTCTTATGGACAAAGCCCCGCCGCCATGAACCTTTCCACCATGGCGGATTCCGGAAAGGCTGTGCGGTTCCACGAAGCGGTTTTAACAAATCTCGATGCGGGGAAAACTTATTATTTCGACGTTTCTTCGGGGGCGACTACCGATGACAATTCCGGAAAGCATTACAGTTTTTCCACAGCGTCCGAAGCGACCCAAGTCGATTTCCGCGTCCTTGTGAAGCCGGCGAGCAAAAATTCATCGTGCTCGGACTGGAAATCCTGCAATACGTTTTTTGTCATCGTCACCAACAACGACACGATTCCCTACTCCGACGTGGAAGTCCGATTCTACCTGAACAAAAGCGTCTCCGCGACCGGTTGGGGACAACTCGTCAAAGTTTCTTACGACGATACGTCGTCCATGAGTTTGAACTACGGTTCGGCTCAATTTGACGCGGCGAGTGGCGGTTACTATTTGCCCATATCCCTCAAAGGGACCATCGGCGTTTCGAGCAGTTTCCAATTCGAAATGCAATTCACCAACGCCACATACGGCGACTTGGAAGGTTCCTGGTCCCTGCGCGCCCATACAGAAGCTTCTGACCCCGAAAAATTCAGCGGGATCGACCTTTCGCGCGGTCCTCTTTACACAGGTTCGGAATCTTCGTTCCTAGAAGTCGTCGACGGCAAAAATGAAGAGGCTTACAAAAAGAACCCTTACGTAACCATTTTCTATCATGGGACTCACATCTACGGCTACCCACCCGATTACGACGCTTCGTCCAGCGAACTTTCCATTGCGCGCACGCTCACCCTGGACTTTCAAACGCCTTTCAAATCTCCGGCCACATCTTTGGAAGATACCGTAAATACGGCCACCTACAGCGGTTACAGTACCGTGTCGCCATCTGGATTCCTCGATGATTTCGAAGGCAACGGCGTTTCTTATTTCGGCACTCACACTGAATACGACAGACAATACGATGCTTACCATTTTTCCGTTTCCAAAGACCTTTCTTACGGAAACAACATGATTGATTGGGTGACGTGGCACAACCACAGCGCAAACGCCAAAGGCAGTTACGACTGCGCCTGTAAAGTCGTCCGCAGCAACGTAGAATGGGATTCCATTACAACGCCTCTAGAAAAGCGTTACCTCGTATTCAACGTCGATACGGCAAAAGCGTATGTGGGAAAACGCGCCCAGGTGACAGTGACTTTATTCGATTCCACGGGAGCCGTCTTGACCGAAGACGACATCACCATCCGCCTCTCCGTCGGAGAAGGCTCCGCATTTTTCTATTCCTCGGCAACATCGGACGTGGCGACGACAACCCTCACCCTTTCCGGTGGAAAGGCGACATTTTACGTGACAAGCGATTCGCCGCTAGAAACCATCCTGTACGCCAGCTCGATTTCATCCAGCTCCAAATACCATTACACATCGGCAAAAGCCGTTCTGCTGATCGAAGAACTTCCGCCATGGCCCATCATCGATACCGCCGAAATGCTCGATTCGGATTGCGACAATGTTCCCGATTTGCTGAAAATTATTTTGACAGCACCTTATCAGCCCGGTCAATCATTTGAATCCATCTCCTTTGATTATCGGGGCGATACGATTTCCGTTCAACAGGCAACCATCCAGGATTCCCTGATTTTAGTTTCCTTTACGCCCAAAGACACTTCGCCTTTCACAGCCCCCCAAGGCTCCATCACATTAAACAGTCTCATCGGCACCGAATCGAAATCCAGCACCGATTATTATCGGGACGCCCTTTCTCCAACGATTCTTTCCCTGTCTGTCCTGGAACGCTTGGACTCCGCGAAAGCTGACCGCGTTTACATCCAATTCTCGGAACCGATTTCCGCACCGGGACTATCCTTGCCTCTAGCCCTATTCCAAGCCGATGGAACGCCAGTAGAATCAGCTGTCCGCGTTTCCTCGTCTAAAATTTACAACGACGCCCTCCATATTTGGGAATTCATCATCGAATTCGATGCAAACGGACAATCTGTCGTGAAAGAAGGGATGAAAGGACAGCTGCTGTCTTCTTCGGCCATCACGGACAAATCGGGAAACGGAGTCTCTGCCCTTTGCACGGCCCCTCTCCTGCCTTTTGAACTGAAGATTTTGCCCATCCCCTTGCGCTATGCGAGCATCGCGGACAAAAACGGCGACGGACTCGCGGAATACGTCTTTGCCGAATTTTCTTCGAAAGTCGACGCGAAACACGCCCCGGACAGCGTCTCGATCATTTTTGGTTCCGCCGTCCCCGAAACCCTTTGGACGAAGACTCTCCTTTGGAATGCCGAAAGTACAGAAGCTTCCCTCGAATTGCCTTCGCCGTTCAAATTGGGCAACACCAACGGAAATTATTCCGGAATGTCTCCCCAAGGCGATTTGATTGGCGCAGGCCTTTTGGTCCAACACAAAGGAAAAGGCGCCAATTACGAATGCGACTCGACTTTGGCCGCCGATTTGACAGGCCCGGTCATTCTTCTAGCGCATATCAAAAACACAGGCTCCTTCGTCTCTTTGACCGTGGAAGCGAGCGAGTCCCTTGTCATCGCGGACTCGACCCTTTCCCTGGTGCAACGGGAACGCAAAGGTCCCGTCGACGTGATTCCGCAAAGCTGGGTAATGAACGGAAAAAATTTCACCATGCTCTACAAAGCGGAAGACAATACGGCAGTCCAAGAAGGCGACCGCGTCCGATTTGCGCCTCTCGAAGCAAGCCTTTTCGTGGACAAAAACGGCAACCGTCCCTCAAGCGAAAATCCCTGGGCGGCAGTCACCGGAAGCGGAAAGCCGCAAATCACATTCCAAGTTCACCCCGACAACCCCGTTTCTGACGTGACCTCTTCGGAAGCCGATGGCAAATGCGCAGAAAATGCGCCTCCGTTCCGTTTGGCTGTATTGAATCAAGAATCCCGCACTTGGGATATTTTCGACAAAGACGTTTTGGTTTCTAGCAAGGACACCGCCGGATACCTGTTCAGCGGCATGATCTACGATATCGATTTGGGAGTTCCCCGAGGCGCTTCGTTTGGAGAATCCCCCGCCTGGAAAGATCTCCGCGTCCACTTTGACTTTCCGTTCTACTCGAATACCGGAAGTTTCGTGAACCGCTACCAGCAAGAAATTCTGTTGAGTCCCAATTACCTTTCGAGCGACAACCAAATCATCGCCCGCTTAGAATGGGTTTCGCGATGCGCCTCAGGATTAGCTTCTGAAAACGGGCGCGCCGTGGGAACAGGAGCTTATATCGCCAAGATTGAAATCAAAACGCATTTCGTTCCCAATCTGGATCTCGATGCGGAAACCGTAAAAAGATTCTCTTCTGGCGACAGCTACACGAAAACCCAAACCTTTGGCATTCGCCGAATCCGCTAGGAGCGTTCCCGGTCATGGAGATATCAGATCTTAATTTACACGGAATCTTATCCCTGCTTTTTTGCATGGTGCAATTGCCGTTGATTCTTTCCACCATCCTCTCCAATGTCCTGGCAAAGAATCTGCAACGAAATTTGATTTATCTCCTGACTTTGGATATTTTGTGGAACATCCTCGCGTTCATCCAAGAATTGCCGGATTCCATCATCTCGTATCAGATTCGCTACTTCGTCTACATTTGCGGCGCACTTTGCTGGACTCAATACGGCTATGCGATTTTCAATACCGTTTCCGGAATCGCCGGGCAGTCCATCCGGCCGTTTTGGAAAAAGATGCGTCACCTGTTCAAGTTCTTGAATATTCTCGGAATCGCCTTCGTCGTTTTCTTCGGCTTTTTTCAAAACAATTTTTATCTCGAGCTTCCCCAAAAATGGTTCGGCTATACGGCGACGAATTCACCTTACGCCAACTTCGCCATTTTGATATTCCTCGTCTTCCCCATCCTTTGCGCCGCCGTCGTTTCGTTCCAATCCATCAAAACGAATTCGGCGCGAATCCACAAGGCGATTTTCACCATTCTCATCACGGCTCTCGCCGGCGGTTTGACCTTAGACGCTATCCTCCCCGCATTCGACATTTTCTTTTACAGCGAAAGCGCGTCTGTTTTTCTGTTTTTCATTTCCATTGGACTTTACCGGGCGAACACCTCCATTTCCCAAAAGGGAATCGACATGGAAACCTCCCTGAACCGAATCGTCGAAGATTTGGATACCGGAGTGCTGGTGTTGAATTCTTCGGGGAAAATCGAATTTTCAAATTTTGCCGCCAGCAAAATTCTGAGCCTTGGCGACAAAGCCATTCTGCAACGATCCATTTCCACGTTCATTCCCGAATTGAAGCGTCTGACCGTGATGCAAAACCGCCCGGTCCGCATTGAAAACAGGATGGCGACAGCCATCATTTCCATCGACCCTCTTTATTCTAACGGCATTTTATTCGGATACAAAGCCCTTTTGCGGGATTCCAGCCAAGACGAAAACGTCCGAAAGAAGTTTTCACGCCTCCAGGCGGAATTCAACGACGAGCGCGACTCCATCCGGCTGAAGATTGTCAAACTTCAAGAACTTTACAACCAGCAGCAAAGCTTTTTGAATTCTCTTTTGGACAACATTCCCGCGCGGCTCTGGTCCAAAAATTTAACCGGCGCGTACACCCGTCAAAATAAAAAGGACATCAGCGTCCGGGGCGATTTAATGAGCCGCATCGAAACGCCCGAATTTACACCTCTTGAAAGTCAATGCATGGAAGCCTCCGGGAAAATCCTGTCAACGATTGAAACGGAAATCGATTCCAATGGGAAAAAACGCTTTTACAAATCCTCCGCCATTCCCCTTTACGATGAAGCCCGCCATGTCAAAGGCGTTTTGAGCCTCCTCGAAGACGCTACGGACTTTTACGAACTCGAAGAAGAGCGGAACCAACTCCGCGAAAATTTGCGCAAGGCGGAAACCATCGAAGACCTGAGCAATGTAACCGGCGGACTCGCTCACGACTTCAACAACATTCTCGCAGGAATCATCGGCTATTGCGAACTGGCGCAAGCGACGCTTCCCGAAACGGCGGAATGTGAAAAATCCCGGAAATATCTTTCCAACATGCGGAAGTCCATGGATAACGCGACAAATCTTGTCAAACGCACTTATGACCAGTTGAAAAAGCAGCAAGATGCCGGCGAACCCAAAACGGAAAATTTCAACGTGGGGCTTGTCTTTGACGAAGTGAAAAACGCCCTTTCCGCGACAATGCCGTCCAACATCCAAATCGTCAAAGAATCGAGCGATGACATGGTCGCCGCCGGAAACCAGACGGATTTCCACCGCATTATGTTGAACATGGGAAAAAACGCCATTCTGGCGATGAAAGACGGGGGAACACTCACTTATGGCTGCCGCCCTGTCGAACTTTCCGAACGCAAGATTACGCCGTTTTCAACCATTCCCGCCGGGCGCTATCTTTTCATCACCGTCCAGGATACCGGCACAGGCATGACTCCCGACGTGGTAAGGCATATTTTTACGCCGTATTTCACGACCAGAGGCCCCGGAGAGGGAATGGGACTGGGCCTTTCAGTCGCCTTAAGGCTTGTCAAAATGGCCAAAGCGTTCATCAATTTGAAGACAACAATCGGAAATGGAACTACTTTTGAATTGTATTGGCCGATGGCCCAAAATCAATAGGAGGTTTTCATGCCTAAGGTACTCATCATCGATGACGAAGAAGATATCCGCTCTGTTTTGAAAGACATGCTGGGCATGTCCGGATATTCCGTAGACACAGCGGAGAACGGCAAAAAAGCCAAGGAACTTTACGACAAGACCGATTACGACGTCGTCATCACCGACATCATCATGCCGGAGCAAGACGGCTTTGAAGTCATCTTGGATTACCGCAACAAGAATCAGCTTGACCGCATCATCGCCATCAGCGGTGGACGGCGCACTTCTTCGGACGACTACTTGAACATCGCCAGCCACTTCGGCGTTTCTTCCATTTTCTCCAAGCCGCCTAATTACAAAGACTTGATGGCCAAAGTCGACGAAATCGCCAAGTCGCATCAACAAGGATAACGGAAGGCGATGAATGTCCTGTTGGCGGACGCGGACAGGAACGCAGTAAACCACGTGACGACGGCCTGGTCTTTTCCAGACGTTTCGCTTTTTACCGTTTCTGATTCGACAGCTCTCTTCAACACTATCGAAGAGAACCGTATCGATTTTGCTTTTATCGACACCTCGCTTTTGCTTCACAAAGATGTCGATGTCATCAGTTTTCTCAAGTCCCACAATCCGGACACGGAAATCGTTTTGCTGTGCTCGCCTTCTTCGACCAAAGATGCAGAAAGCGCCCTTTCAAATGGTGCCTCTTTTTATTTGGTGAAGCCCGTTGACACGAGGACTCTCGAAGACGTTGTCAAAAAACATGAACAGGGACTGAAAAACTCTTCGAACTTCAAGCAGATGCAGGATCACCTCCTGGAGAACCTGTTAGGCAACAGCCCCAGGATGCAGTCGATTTTGCAAATGCTTTACAAGCTCGCTCCGACAACCAGTTCCGTTTTGATTACCGGCGAGACCGGTTCGGGAAAAGAATTCTTGGCGCGCATCGTGCACCGTCTTTCCCAAAGGGCGAACAAACCTTTTGTCGCGGTCAACTGCAGCGCCATCCCGGAGAATCTGGTTGAAAGCGAACTCTTCGGAAGCAAGAAAGGAGCGTTCACCGGAGCAACCGCCGACAAGAAAGGCCTGTTCGAAGAAGCGAACGGCGGCACCCTATTCCTTGACGAAATCGGAGAGCTCTCCCAAGCGACACAGGTCAAGTTGCTGCGCTTTTTAAACGACCACGAAATCCGACGCGTCGGCGATACGGAATCCCACCATTTAGACGTCCGCATCATCGCGGCCACCAACGCGGATCTCGCCGAAGGCATGGCGAACAAGACTTTCCGCGAAGACCTTTATTATCGGCTGAACACATTTCACATCGACGTTCCTCCCTTACGGGAAAGGCGCTCCACCATTCCGAACCTGGTCAAATACTTTGTGTTGAGGTTCGAAAAGGAAATGCACAAAGTCATCCAGAAGATTGAACCTGCCGCCCAGATGGCTTTGGCCGCTTATTCTTATCCGGGAAACATTCGGGAACTGGAAAACATCATCGAGCACGCGGTGGTGCTTTCGGAAAACGGGACAATCCGCCTGGACGATCTTCCCGATGAATTGAAATTGCCCACGCCCAAAAGCACTCCTCAAGAACTGCTCCCCGCCCCCGGAGGCGCACCGTCTCATGCGGAATCTTTGCAAAGCCGTTTCATTCCCCAACAAAACCGAGAACAGCCCGAAGAAATTCTGACGTTAGATGAACTCGAAAAGCGTCACATTCTCCATGCGTTGGACATTTGCGGCGGAAACAAAACCGAAGTCGCCGAAAGATTGGGCATCAGCCGGGCGACCCTTTGGCGAAAGCTCAAAGATCACCGCATCGAAATTTAATCCGAAACTATTCCAGTGTTTCCCGGACCGCTTTTTCCAAAGCGGCTTCATTAGGCACTCCCGGCCAAATTTTCAGGATGTATCCGTTTTCGTCCAAGAGCATCAACGTGGGAACCGCAGATATTCCATAACGCCGCCACATTTGTTCCGTTGCATCTCGATACAGCGGATAAGGGGATGGGTGTTCCCGGTAAAAACGCTCCAAGACTTCGGATTGTTCACTTGAAACGCCAATGATTTCCAAACCGTTTTTGCCCAACTTCTGATAGAGCCGTTCTAAAATCGGAAGAGTCTGGCGGCACGGACCGCACCACGTTGCCCAAAAATCGAGCAAAGTCGCTTTAGGCTTTTGTTTGCGTTTTTCTCCGTTGCGGTAAAAATTTTTTTGAAACTCCACCGCTTTGCTGCCAATCGAAGAACCTCCCATGAGATTTGAAATGTCGTCCGGGCGTTCCGTCATGGGCACCGTCAACGTCCACTTTTTTTCGCCGCGCTCCATATTCAACGAGACCGATTTTCCCACAGGCAATCCGGAAAGTTTCGCTTTGAGCTCCGCCATGTCAGAAATTCCCTTGCCGCCGATGCCTATAATTTTATCGCCGGCGCGAATGTTTTTCCCCGCAGCACCGGACTCCGGATGGATTCCCTGGACATTCAGCGCGATTCCTTTTCCAAAAGGTTCCGCCTTGAACGAAATTCCCAGCCACGGAGCGGAGAGCGCCGAAGAAATCCAAACGAAGACGAACAAAAATGCCGAGCGGAATATCCGCATGGGACCTCCTTAAAAAAAGACAAGCGCCAGTCCAATGGAAAAAGTCGTATTCGCCGTTTTAGACACGTAAATTTCTTCACGCGACAAACTTTCCCCGATCAGGTAGGCGATTCGGATTTTGGCTTGCAAGGCAAAATGAGCCCGCGGCCAGGGTTTCATGTTGTGCCCGTAATCCAATGAAATTCGCGGAGAAAATTTCCAATCCTCCCGTTTTTCAAAAAGAACGCCCCCAACTCCCAGCGAAACAAAATCATCGTCGGCGATAAAAACGGAAACGCCGCCCCCGGCGGAATGAACCTGTTTCGAAATTCCCGCAGAAATTTCAGCGAAAGTCCCGAACCGTTCCCGGAAACGGTACGCCGCCAAGCCGTCTAAAGAGACGTCAAAAGCCCCGATGTAATAAGCGAAAGAGGCCCCGCCGCCGGCAAAAAAGCCGAGACTTTCGTCCAGCTCCTTGCGTCCGTTTTCAACCGCATCCTTTTCCAGAAAGTATCCGGCAAAAGCGGGTACAGCCAAAAGGAAAGTCAGCAGAAAGAATACAAGGCGCATCATGGAACGTTATTTTGTACGCAATTCTTCAATCGAGCGAAGATTCGCCACATTCAACGCTTCACAAAGTTCACGTCGCATGGCGTGGGCGGGCATCCAACGGAATGCGCATACGCTGTAACATTGGACAGCATCGGCACCGGCCCGGAGCAAGTCGAAGACTTTCATCCCATGATCGATTCCGCCGCAGGCAATCACGCTCATTTCCGGGAAAAGCGACTTGACAAGCTTCGTCATCCAAAATGTGTTTTGATACAGCGGTCGCCCACTGAGCCCACCCTTATCACCGTCCGAACGGAGGGATTTCAATTCGCCATACTTGGAAAGCATCGGAAGTTCACCTATCTTCTTGGTTGGAAACGTATTCCCCACGACGACCCCGTTGACTCCGTAACGGCTCAACGCTTCGAGAATCGAAATCAGCTGCCGTTCAGAAAGATCCGGGCTGAGCTTTGCGTACACCGCCTTGCGAATCGCCTGCGACTTGCGATAATTCATCGTTTCAGCAAAAAGCGTTTCCATGAACCGGGTATCCAAATCCAGACGGTTTTCTCCAGTATTGGGACAACTGACATTGATTTCAATGTAATCGGCCGCTTTGTATGCAATGGAAAAGCTTTCAATGACATCTTTCAGCTTTTCGGCTTCCGTGACCAATCCCGGAGTTTCCGCAACAGAAATTCCGGCAGCCATGCCGCTTTTGTGGATGCGGACAATTTGAGAATCAACCCGAGCCGCAATCGCTTCAACGCCATCGTTGTTCAGCCCCATGCTGTTGTAAATGGAGCGGTCGTTTTCCAAAAATCCCACCCGCGGACGGTGCGGATTCCCTTCGCGGAAACGTCTTGTCGCCGTTCCCGCCGTTACACCGCCAAATCCCAGATTCGCGTAATCCGAAATCCGAAGAGCGGTCTTGTTCGCGCCTGCCGCCAAAATAATGGGCGCACTCAGCGTAATCGGATTGCTCCTGTCCGGAAACTGGATAACTGTTTTCAATGCCGGAGAAAAGTCGGGTTTTCCGCCCAAAAAAGGGATGAACGGAGCTAAACGCGCCACATATTTTAACGAGTTGTGGCGAAATTCGGGAGAACCCTTGAAAATTCGGCGAATCAGAGCTAAAAGCTTATCGCCCTTGAGCAAATAATAATCGTAATTTTCGCATTCCACATTCATATTTGATTAAATTAACAAAAAAGATTAGGTATCATCATGAATGAAATTTTGCAAACCCGAATTCGCGAAATGTTCCCCACGTACGTCAAAGCCTTGGAAGACCTTATCCGGATTCCATCCATCAGTTTTGACCATTTTGACCAAAACGAAGTGCGCCGTTCCGCCGAAGCCGTAAAAAAATTATTCGAAAGCTACGGATTTCAAAATACGCAATATCTGATTCCTCCGAGTGGCCGGGCCTCTGTCTACGCGGAACTAAAAACGCAGCCTTCGAACCCGACCATTTTACTTTATGCGCATCACGATGTGCAACCGACAATGCGAGAAGCCCTCTGGATTAGCCCGCCGTTCGTCCCCGAAATCCGCGATGGAAGACTTTATGGACGTGGATCCGCAGATGACAAATCCGGCATCATCTTGCATATTGCCGCCGCCACACAAGCGCTTTCCTTATACGGGAACCGGATGCCGAACATCAAAGTCCTCATCGAAGGCGAAGAAGAATGCGGGAGCTCCGGTTTTGGGAAAATCTTAGAAAACAATCGGGAACTCCTCAAAGCGGATGGAGTCATCATTGCAGACCTTTCGAATTTTTCTGCAGGAACGCCTTCCATCACAACGACTTTGCGCGGAATGTCCGCCGTCTCCGTTGTCGTCAAGGCTATCAAATCACCGCTGCATTCCGGTTCTTGGTCTGGCCCCATTCCCGACCCGGTTCAAGGCCTTTGCAAATTGATAGCGTCGCTCACCGACAAAGACGGCAACATCCTCGTGGAGCATTTCAACGACGGCATTTGTCCGCCGAGTGCCGAAGAAATTGAAAGTTACAAAGCGCTCCACTACACCGAAGAAAAATTCCGCGAAGAATCCGGAATGCTCTATGGAACGCATATCCTCGGTCAAAGCGATGAAATTTTGACCGCTCTGTGGCGCAAGCCTTCGATAGTCGTAACCGCTTTTGAAGCCGGCTCCCGGACTCAAGCGGGGAACGTCCTTCTCGATTCCGCTTACGCCCGCATCGGCATCCGATTGGCACCGGGAACAAAGGCATCCCGCTGCACGGAACTCCTTATGCAACATTTGAAAAGCCACACTCCCGACGGACTTGAACTTTCGCTGTTTCCCGAAGACGGAGCCGATCCGTTCACCACGGACATTTCCCATCCTTATTATCCGTTGATGAAAGAAGCCATGACGCAAGCTTATGGAAAAGAAGCCAAATACATCGGATGTGGCGCATCGATTCCCGGAGCGCAACTTTTCCGCGATACGCTGGGAAACATTCCCATTTTGATGACGGGGCTCGAAGATCCCCAATGCAACGCCCACGGCGAAAACGAAAGTCTGGGACTGAAAGATTTTGAAAGCGGCATTCTTGCCGAGGCTCTCTTTTTCAAAGGACTTTGCAAATGAAATTAGTCGTATTGACCGGCGCAGGAATCAGTGCCGAATCCGGACTGCGCACTTTCCGCGGAAACGACGGACTTTGGGAAAACGAGTCGATTGAAGACGTCGCCACGCCAGAAGGCTACTTCCGCGATAAAGTCCGCGTCAAAAATTTTTACAACAAACTTCGAATTTCCCTTCCGAATTTCAAGCCGAACGCCGCCCACATCGCTCTCGCGGATATGGAAAAAAAGTTGGGAAACGATTTTCTGCTGATTACCCAGAACGTCGATGATTTGCACGAACGTGCGGGTTCCCAAAAAGTTCTGCACATGCACGGTTTTTTGAATCAACTCCGTTGCGAACAATTCAGCCACGTATTTCCTTTTGATGGGGAAGAAACGAGCCAAACAAAATGCCCGGTTTGCGGAGGAACCTGCCGACCGCACATTGTCTGGTTTGGCGAAATTCCCCTTTACATGGATGAAATTCAAAACGCCTTGGAGCACACGGAACATTTCGTTTACATAGGAACCAGCAGTGTCGTTTACCCCGCAGCGGGATTCAAACAAATCGCCAAACGCCACGGCGCCAAAGTCACCTGCCTGAATTTGGAAATCAATCCGAGCGATCCTTTTACAGACGAAAACATCCAAGGATTAGCAACGGAAATCGTGCCCCAATGGTGTGAAAATTTTTTCAATACGAACGGTTTTTGAACATGGAAAAAACGAAAAAGACGAATGCGGCCCGGATTTTGGACAAATTGGGCATTTCATACGATTTGATTCCCTACCCTGTTGACGAGAAAGAACTTGGAGCGCAACACATCGCCCAATCTCTCAACGAGCCTATCGAACAGGTTTTTAAAACGATTTTAGTCCGCGGAGATAAAACGGGTCCCCTTATCGGAGTTGTTCCCGGCAATTTGGAAATTTCCTTAAAAGCCCTTGCCAAAATATCCAAGAACAAAAGTATCGACACAGTCCCATTGAAAGAGCTCACACCGCTTACCGGCTACATCCGCGGAGGATGTTCCCCCATCGGACTCAAAAAACCTTATCCGATTTACATTCACGACTCCGCGTTGAATTTTGACTTCATCTACGTCAGTGCCGGCCAACGCGGACTTCAATTTAAAATTTCTCCCCAGGATTTAATCCGCGCAGTCAAAGCCGAAGTCGCCCCCATCGCCGGCTCCTTTAACGTTCAAGAATAGTTTTCAGCTCCCAGTTCTCCGTTTCAACTTCACGGTAACGCAATGGACGTGGTTCTTTCTAGAGCGCTCCCCGAGTCATTCCGACCGGATTTACGATGTCTTTTTGAAGCTGTCCAACATTCAACAGGGCTTTGATTTGACATCTTTTGTCGCGGTTCAGTTTCATCGTTTGTCCTTTTCTTGGTCGAAAACGCAAGTTAGAAACATGACCATCCCTAGGATTCGTTTTCTAGGGATTTTTTTATTTTCAACCAAGGCTGGATTTACTCCGCATTCCGCAAACAGGCATTCCCGTTCGCCAATAAGCGCTCCTTTTGAAAGATCCGTCCTCCTTTCACAAAAACGGTTTCACTTTTGCCGTCAAAACCGTGCAAAATTCACCCTGCAACAGAAAAGGCTCTCCGTAAAAACCCCTCCAAAGAAAGTTTCCTGTTCGCGGCTCCAATTCCGCATTCCGAATTACGAATTCCGCATTATTCAAAAACGGCTTGCCGTCCACAGCCCAAACCGTGAAAACCTCACCATCCCAGCAGAAAAGGTTTTTAGTGCAAAACCCCACCCGAGAAAAGTACTCACCCCGCAGCTCACAATTCCGCATTCCGAATTACGAATTCCGAATTATACATTCCTCATTCCTTACGTCCCCATACCACAGAAAAGGCTTTCGTGCGAAACCCCACCCGAGAAAAGTACTCACCCCGCAGCTCACAATTCCGCATTCCGAATTACGAATTCCGAATTAAAAAAGTTCCAAGCCAAAATAAAATGTTACCTTTTCCCCATGCAACGCATCGACAATCGCCAATACAACGAAACACGAGCTGTAAAACTGACACCGGGATTCATCTCTTCGGCAGACGGCTCCGTTCTCATCGAAATGGGAAACACCCGAGTCATTTGCAACGCGACCCTGCTTCCCGAAGTCCCCGCTTGGCTCAAAGGCAAAGGGAAGGGCTGGATAACCGCAGAATATTCCCTGCTCCCACAGAGCACGGGCAAACGCGTTGAACGAGAACGGAAAGGAGCTTCGGGCCGCACGCAAGAAATCCAGCGTTTGATTGGCCGCTCATTGCGCGGTGCTGCCGATTTGAACGCCCTCGGAGAAAACGCAGTCGTCATTGATTGCGATGTCATCGAAGCAGACGGTGGAACGCGAACAGCAAGCATCATCGGCGGATTCGTCGCCCTGGGTATCGCCCTCAAAAAAATCAAACAGCGCTTGGGTATTGAAAATCAAATTTTAAAACACGCCGTGACAGCCATTTCCGTCGGGGTCGTCCGCGGAGAGCCCTTGCTGGATTTATGCTACATCGAAGATTCTGCCGCCGATGTCGACATGAACGTCGTCATGCGCGACGCCTCCACATTCATTGAAATTCAGGGAACGGGAGAACATTCCGATTTTGACCGCAACACGCTGGACGCCTTGATTTCCCTTGGAGAAAAAGCCTGCAAGGAAATTTACCCTATCCAAATGCAAGCGATTGGCGGCGAACTTCCTTAAATCAAAAAACAAAAAATCCCGCCTCGGAAAGAGGCAGGATTTAATGAAACCGGGAGCTACGGAAGGAAACATCTACGAGTTCCGAAGGCGCTGCCTTCTGCGAACCTTTCGCCGAAGCTCTTTTCCAGTCACATTTATAAGATATATCCGTTTTCCGAAGAAAGCAACAGAAAACAACCTGAATCTTATTCCAAATCGGAACACCCCCGTAGAAATTTCTAATTTAGAGAAGAGGTTTTTATGCATATCGGTCAATTTGAATTCGCCCGCGTCGAAGATATCAAACCGCAAGGATTTTACTTAGAAGTCGAAAGCGGTGGACGTGTGCTGTTGCCGGGTTCCAAAGCGCCACGCGATTTGCAAATGGGCGACGAATTGGAAGTTTTCATTTATGTCGACAACGAAGGCCGTCCGATTGCGACGACGCAAAAGCCCTATGCGACCGTTGGCGAATTTGCCGTTCTCGAAGTGAAAGACGTCAATGAAGTCGGAGCGTTTCTCGATTGGGGATTGGACAAGGACCTCTTTTTGCCATACAAGCAACAGCTCGGAAAACTTTTACCCGGAGACCGTTGCGTCGTTTACATCGTGGAAGACGAACGTACGGCGCGCATTGTCGCTACGGAAAAAATCAAAGCCTTCATCGACCGCGATCCCAGCGCACTCCACATTTCACAGAAAGTGGACTTGGCCGTTTACGACATCGCCGATGACCATGTCGATTTTCTGGTGAACTACCGCTATTTGGGACGTTTACATTTAGACGCCTCCATTACCGACACGTTTGAAATCGGCGATTGCGGAGAAGGCTACATTCAAAACATCACCGAAGACGGACACATTGCCCTGAGCCTCAAACCGGTCGGTTATCATGCGACGATGGATGCCGCTGACGATATTTTGCAAAAGCTCCAGGATGCCGGAGGATTTCTTCCTTATTCCGACAACAGCTCTCCCGAAGAAATTCAACAAGAATTCAACTTGTCGAAAAAAGCGTTCAAAAAAATCATCGGAGGCCTGTTCCGGCAGGGGCGCATTTTCATCGGAAACGACGGCATTCGTTTAACGCCACCCAAAGAAGAGCGCAAACGTTATCCGCACAAGCCTTTCAAAAAGAAATTTCACCGCTAATCCGGAGGACTCATGCTCTCTCTTCAAAAAGGCATCAATTTAGGCGGTTGGCTTTCACAATGCGACTATTCCAAAAGCCGATACGAAACGTTCATCACCGAAGAAGATTTCCGTCAAATCGCCGATTGGAAATTTGACCACGTACGAATTCCTTTCGATTATAATCTGATTGAAACGGATTCCGGCGAGCGAATTACCGAAAATGAAAAATATCTGGACAACGCCATTTCCTGGGGAAAGCGGCATGGTTTGAACGTCATCCTCGACTTACACAAAACAGCCGGTTACGACTTCAACGATTTTGGAAACAATCAAAAGAATAACCTGTTCGACAGCGAATCGGCGAAGGTGCGTTTTTTGAATTTGTGGGATTTTATTTCCAAACGCTACGCCAATGAATCCCACGTCGCATTCGAATTGCTGAACGAAGTCGCGGACATTGAATTCATCGATCCTTGGAACAGCCTGATTTTACGCGCCGTTGAAACGATTCGGAAAAATGCGCCAGAGCCCCCCATCATTTATGGCGGAGTCTGCTGGAACAGCGCTTCTTTTGTAAAAAATCTCGTTCCGCCGCCTTCGAAAAACATCATCTACACATTCCACCTTTATGAACCCCTCCTGTTCACCCATCAAAAAGCGGGCTGGGTCGAAGCGTTGAAAAACAGTCCGGAAATCCCCTACACGGACAACATGGAATTTTTCCGCGAGCATTCAAAACCTCTCGGCTACATGGGCGAAAATCTTTTCCGCGCCAAATGCGAAAAAATGGGACCTGAATTTTTCGAAGACTTTTTGTCCGAAGCGATTCGGGCCGCAAGCGCCCAGAACGTTCCCCTTTATTGCGGTGAATTCGGAGTCATCGATCAGGCGGACGCCAACGAAACCGTCAAATGGTATCGCGATGTGCTCCGCACCTTTGACAAATTCAACATCGGCCACGCCTTGTGGACTTACAAGGAAATGGACTTCGGATTCACCGGCGAGCATTACGAGCCGCTGCGCGAGGCGATTTTAAATCAGGATTGACCGACCCAGCCGACGCGGCCTTCGCCGCCCGTCAAAAATTTTTCAATATAATCCTTGGCTTCTTTGCAGGCCGAAGGCAACGCTTTTCCCAAAGCGACATTTGAAAGAATCGCCGCGGACAGGGTGCACCCGGAGCCGTGCTTATCCACGCCGGGGTGCCGCTGTGATGAAAAGCGGAATGTTTTTCCGCCATACCACAACGTGTCAACGGATTCTCCCCCATCCAAATGCCCACCTTTCAAAAGGATGGACGTTTTTTCGCCGACAAAAAGTTCCCGTCGGCTGTCGGCGACACCGAGCCCAAGATAGGCGTATTCATAGCCATTCGGCGTAATCAAATCGATTTGGGAATATACTGGGAAAAAAGCGTCCGCTTCGGAGTCCGCGAAAAAGCGGAATCCCGTTGTCGCCGAAAGAATGGGATCCCATACAATAAACGCTTCGCGATTTTTTCCCCGAATCCATCCGACGATATTCTGGAGCATTTCCGCATCGCGCACCAATCCTATCTTGAAAAAAGAATACGGGCGTGCCTCCCACAGCGTTTCCAGCTGCAAGCGGATTTGTTCCCACGGCAAAAATCCCGGTTCGACAAAGGCGTTTTCATTTTGCACGGTCAAAGCGGTACAGGCGGCCACTCCGTAAACGCCGAAATCCTTCATCGCTTTGATATCCGCCAAGATTCCCGCTCCGGCGCATCCATCAAAACCAGCAACAGTCATTGCATAAATCATTTTTGACATAAACGCTTCCACGCCGAAACGGGATCGGCAAATTCCCAAATTCCCGAAACGATTGCCCGGTTTCCGGGGACGTTGGAAAGTTCGAGCGCGTCGCAAACGAAATATTCCGACTCTTCATATCCCGGCGCAACATTTTTCAAGACGACCGCCGAAAATCGCGAACGGATTTCTGGAGGGAGTAATTTCAAATCCTCCCGGCAGTCCGCTTCCACGCTCAAAAGTCCAGAGACACGCGTCACGGCGTCCGCATTTTTTTCGAACCATTTTAAAGGGCGGTGAAAACCGGCGAGCCCAAATTCCGCAGCAAAAGAGGGCGATCCGCACAAAAAAGAATTGGCGCGAATCGCTTCGGGAATCGATAGCAGGTAACGCTCCAAAGCCAAATCGCCCAGATACGGCTTTTGCACGTACAAAACGTCCACGCCGCAATCGAAAAGTCTTTCGATCAAATCGATTTCATCGACAAAACTTTCCGGGCTGGTAAACAGGGCGTATCGCATGTTCAGTCTTTCAATTTTCCCGTCCGGACAAATTCCGCAATATCCCGCGAAATACGCATGGAGCAGAATTTAGGACCGCACATGGAACAGAAGTGCGACGATTTCGGACCATTGCCGGGAAGCGTCTCGTCATGAAATTCCATCGCGCGTTCCGGATCTAATGAAAGGGCGAACTGATCGTTCCACCGGAAGTCAAAACGGGCGCGGGAAAGAGCGTCATCGCGGAAATGCGCCGCAAAATGCCCCTTCGCCAAATCCGCCGCATGAGCTGCGAGCTTATAAGTCACGGTTCCTTCGCGAACGTCATCTCTGTCCGGAAGTCCCAGGTGTTCCTTTGGCGTCACATAGCAAAGCATGGCGCAGCCATACCAGCCTATCATCGCAGCCCCGATGGCCGAAGTGATGTGGTCATACCCGGGAGCGATATCCGTTGTCAAAGGTCCCAATGTGTAAAACGGGGCTTCTTGGCACTTTTCTTCTTCCCGCTCCATGTTTTCTCGGATTTTTTGCATGGGAACGTGCCCCGGACCTTCGATTAAAACCTGAACTCCTTTGGCATGAGCCTTTTTGCAAAGCTCACCAAGAGTATCCAATTCCGCAAATTGGGCAGCATCGTTTGCATCTGCCGTTGAACCGGGGCGCAGGCCGTCGCCCAAAGAGACGCAAATGTCATACTCCGCCAAAATGTCGCAGATTTCATCGAAATGCGTATAAAGGAAATTTTCTTGCCGGTGATACATGCACCAACGGGCGATAATCGATCCGCCGCGGCTCACGATTCCCGTCGTACGCTTGAGCGCAAGAGGAACGTATCCGAGCAGAAGTCCTGCATGAATTGTGAAGTAGTCAACGCCTTGCTTCGCCTGTTCAATGAGAGTCTCGCGGTAAACCTCCCAATTCAAATTTTCGGCGACACCATTCACTTTTTCAAGCGCCTGGTATAGCGGAACGGTTCCAATGGGGACCGGACTGTTCCTCAAAATCCATTCCCGCGTTTCATGGATGTCTTTTCCCGTCGAAAGGTCCATCACCGTATCGGCCCCCCAGTGCACGGACCAGACCATTTTTTCCACTTCCTTTTCAATCGAAGAAGCGACGGCTGAATTTCCGATATTCGAATTGATTTTCGTCAGGAAATGTTTTCCGATAATCATCGGTTCCAGTTCCGGATGAAAGCGGTTCGCCGGAATGACGGCACGTCCCTTGGCGACTTCATCCCGTACAAACTCCGGCGTGATAACCGCCGCATTTTCACCGAAGAGTTCGTCCATTCTCTGGTTTTCACGAATGGCGACATATTCCATTTCACGCGTGATGATTCCCTGCTGCGCATATTGCATTTGCGTCAGGTGTTTTCCCGCTTTTTGGCGTTCTTCAATCCACGGGGCGCGCAACTTTTCAAGCCCCCGGTGCAAGTCGATGTTTTTTTCCGGATCTCCGTAAGCGCCACTTGTGTCGTAAACGGCAAGCTTCGGCGTTTTGGGGTCGTCGAGAGATATTTCTCGCATTCCCACTTTCAAATCCGGAAAAATTTTTCCGGAAACGTAAATTTTCGTCGATTGGGGAAAGGGTTTGAAAAAAGAGATGTCTTGAGCCATGCGCTTCCTTTTGTTCCATTACGAACCAAGTTCCGAGGGTATTATCTCAGCCCTTCTTCCGAAGAGCACCCCTGCTGGTGCAGCAATATAGAAACTTGCAAAGACTCTTTACGGGTTTCTACCCGATGAAAGCATTTTCAAACAGGCTCTTTTTTTTTAACTTTGCGCTAAAGTCCACCCTTATCCAAAGGCAACAAATTGAAAAAGATTCTTTTGGCCCTTTCCCTCCTGACAGCATTCAGCATCTTTGCCGGTTGCGGTGAAAAGAAATCCGCCGAAAAACCGACAAAAGTCACTGTCATGATTTACAGCGAATACATCGACCCGGATATGCTCCTGGATTTCGAAAAGAAGACCGGCTACAAGCTCCAGCTGGAACTTTACGAAGCGCAAGAAGAAATGGTCAGCAAGCTGCAAACCGTTGGCACAGCCCAATACGACGTTGTTATCGCAAGCGATGTCGTCATTCAACAAATGATTCATCTCGGCCTCATCGGAAAAATCGATACCAATAAAATTCCGAACCGCGTCAATGTGGCGGATCAGTTCAAGCATCCCAGCTACGACCCGACAAACGAATACACGCTCCCCTACCTTTGGGGAACCACTGGCATTCTCTACCGCGATGCCGCAATCGACCCGGCCAACGCCTCCTATTCGATGCTCTTCGACAAGACGAAGACGAAAGGAAAGTTCAGCCTCCTGGAAGAAAGCCGTTCCATGCTTTCGATGGCGCTCCAGGCAAAGGGTTTTGACGCCAACAGCACAAACAAAGAAGAAATCAATCAAGCGGTCGAACTCATCCTCGCTGCGAAAAAAGATCCTAACTTTTTGGGCTTTGACGGATCGGTCGGCGGCAAGGACAAAGTCCTTTCAAAAATGGATTGGGCGGCAATCGTCTTCAACGGAGAGGCGATGGCGGCAATTGAAGAAGATTCTTCCCTCCAGTTCGCCATTCCTGCCGAAGGCTCTTTCATGTGGGTCGACGCAATGACTCTTTCTGCCAAGTCTCCCAATCCGGAAGGCGCTTATGCGTTCATGAATTACATTCTCGACGCGCAAATCGGCGCCCAACTCGCCAAATACATCAATTACGCGACACCGAACAAAGCGTCTCTCGCCGTTCTCGATTCCAGCTTCACCCAAAACCGCGTCATCAATCCGACAGAAAGCGAAATCAGCCGCATGGTCTTTTTGAAAGACCCCGGAGACGCTGCGCGTCTTTTTGACGAAGCCTGGACGATTGTCAAGACACGTTAATGATTTCGGAGCCCCGGATGGAAAAGAACCGATTTGAACTAATCAAAACGTCTTCCCGATCAAAAGCGCGCTTGGGCAAAATTTTCACAGGCCACGGAGTCATTACGACCCCTATATTCATGCCCGTCGGAACCCAGGCGACGGTCAAAGGTTTAACCCCCCGCGACCTCACCGAAGCCCAAGCGGAAATCATCCTGGGGAACACTTACCACTTATACTTGCGCCCGGGAACGGAGCTGATAAAAAATGCCGGTGGACTGCACAAGTTCATGCATTGGCAGGGCCCCATTCTCACCGACAGCGGCGGTTTTCAAGTTTTCAGCCTCAAAGAACTTCGCAAGATCAAAAAAGACGGCATTGAATTCCGCAGCAATCTGGACGGTTCCAAACACTTTTTCTCTCCCGAAAACGTGATGCGGGCAGAACGCGAAATCGGTGCGGACATCATCATGGCCCTCGACGAGTGCACGCCCTATCCCAGCACCAAAGAAGAAGCCTTAAAATCGCTGAATTATACTCTCCACTGGACCCGGCGAGCCAAAGAGTGGCTTTTGGAAAATCCTCCGCTATTCGATTACGACCAAAGTTTTTTTGGCATTATCCAAGGCGGAATGCACACGGAATTGCGCGCCAAAGCCATCGACGAGATCAAAAAAATTGACCCGGACGGCTATGCGCTCGGCGGCCTTTCTGTGGGGGAACCCGCCGAAACGATGTACGAAATCGCCGATTTTTGCACCAGCCGGATGCCCGAAGACAAGCCCCGTTACGTGATGGGCGTCGGGACGCCGTGGAACTTGTTGGAGCTTATCCTCCGCGGAGTCGACATGTGTGACTGCGTGATGCCCACACGCAACGCCCGCAACGGAATGCTTTTTACAAGCGAAGGCGTTTTGCACTACAAAGCGGGCCGCTACGCGAAAGCGCTTGACCTGCCTCCGGATCCCCATTGCAACTGCTACACGTGTCAAAACTTCAGCCGCGCCTATTTGCGGCACCTGTTCCACGCCGGAGAAATTTTGGCGCTGACACTTGCCAGCATCCACAACGTGCATTTTTATTTAAAGCTCATGCGCGATGCCAAGGCGCATATCGCAAACGACACCTTTGAAGGCTGGGCCAGGGAACAAATTGTGAAATTGAGCCGCGTTTGCGACTGATTAAAGAATCCAATTGCGCACTGCCAAATCCGCCTGTTCTGCCAACAGGCGTTTTTTGTCTTTTTTCTTGTAATCTTGCCGGTGCGGCAACAAACCGAAATTGAAATTCATCGGTTGGAAATCTTCGTTCGGCGAAACCAAATGGCGCAGCAGTGAACGGATGCAGCTGTCTTCGGGAAGCTCTCGCGTTTTCCCGTGCAAGAGGACGTTTCCCATGTTCCACGCGGCATACCAGCCAGTCGCAATCGCTTCTGTATAACCTTCCGCTCCCGTAATCTGCCCGGCAAACCACGTCGGCGGCAAACCGGCAGCCTTTTCCACATCCGGCTTCAAGCGGAGTGTTTCATCCAACAACTTCGGGCTTTCGATAAACGTGTTGCGATGCATTGCGCCCAAACGGGCGAAACGGGCGTTCCTTAAGGCCGGAACCAGCGTGAAAATTTCTTTTTGAGTCCCATAATGCAGCCGCGTTTGAAAACCGACCATATTGAACAAGGTCTTTTCTTTGTTTTCCGCCCGGAGTTGGATGACTGCATACCATTTTTTTCCATTATTGCCGAGGCCAAGGCCCACAGGGCGCATAGGACCAAAGCGCAACGTGTCTTCTCCGCGGCGCGCCATTTCTTCGATGGGCAGGCAACCTTCAAAAAGTTCCTTCTTTTCGAAAGGGCGCGGTTCTACCGATTCCGCTTCACGGAGTCTGCGAACAAATTCATCGTAAGTTTCTTTGTCCAACGGGCAATTGATAAAGTCCGCCGTTTCCCCCTTTTCCCAACGGTTGCGGAAAAAGGCGTAATTCATATCGATGGAATCCGTTTCCACGACCGGTGCAATCGCATCGAAAAAATGCAAACGCGATCCGCCCAAACGGGCGAAGATGTCGTCAGAAAGTGCGTCACTCGCCAGTGGCCCCGCCGCGACAATCGTTGGCAAATCTCCGGTCAAAGATGTCACTTCTTCACGGCACAGCCGAATGCGTTCCGCCGAAGCTATCGCCTTTTCGACTTCCCGGCTGAAGAGCTCCCGGTTGACCGTCAGCGATTCACCCGCGGGTACCCGCGCAGCCTTCGCCGATTCCAACAAGAAACTTCCCAACAGCTGGAGTTCGCGTTTCAAAAGTCCATGCGCCGAAGTCGGCTCCATGCCTTTGAAACTGTTTGAACAAACCAATTGAGCCAAGCTTCCGTCACGATGCGCCGGAGTCATGCGGTTCGGGCGCATTTCATAAAGATCAACGTCAAAACCTTTTGAAGCCAGCTGCAACGCCGCTTCGCAGCCCGCAAGACCGCCACCTATGACCCGTACACGCATCAGCTGACCCGCACCATTTGATAACCTTGAACATTCTTCGCCCACATTTGCGAAAGCGATTTGAGCATCCGCTCCTTGGGAATTTCAAACGAGGAAATTTCCAGAAAGTCTTCTAGGATGCTTTCGCCCTGAATTTCGCTGACCATGCCAAATTGCACCGCTTCAACAAATTCACTGTGAACCGCTCCCGGGAAAATCTGCGCTTCAAATTCCTGAAGAGCCCGGGGCTGAACCCGGGAAGGCTTGTGGCTTGCCAAATTTTCCATTGTCCAAAAGCCGACCACTGTCGCGGCCTCCGGCGAAAGCTTTGAATGTTCCAATTCTTCCTGAAACGAATCCCATTCGCGTGCATTCACCTTGCGCGCACCTTTTTGAAAGGCGCGTTTCAAGAAATTGAGCACGGTGAGATACGCCTGTTGCGCATCTTGAATCCGCGTTTTATTGGAGGCCATCCGTATCCTCAGTGGCGGAAATGACGCATTCCGGTGAAGACCATCGCAATGCCGAACTTGTCGGCGGCTTCGATAGAAAGGTCATCTTTTTTGGAACCGCCCGGTTGAACGATGTAACGCACGCCAGCATCATGAGCCGCTTCCACATTGTCCGGGAACGGGAAGAAAGCGTCCGATCCCATGACAACTTCTCCAAAAACTTTTCGTTCAAGAGCGCGCAAAGCATCGGCGTCCAAGCCCTGAGCTTCTGGCATCCGGGCGACATTGTCGCGAACCCGAGGCTGGCAAAGGCGGAGATTCGAATCGATGCGGTTCGGCTGTCCCGGTCCCAGTCCGAGTACCTGGAAATAACCCGGTTTGTATTCATAACCCATCACGATGGCGTTGGACTTGGTATGTTTCGTCACCAACCACGTAAAACGGGCCAATTCTTCTTTGTTTTTCGGGAATTGCGCCTTGGTGACACATTCAAACTTTTCATAAGTACCAACATCGCGGTCTTGTACAAGCATTCCGCCAATGACGTGCTTGTAAACTTTGCCGGGCTTCGCCTTTTCAATTTTTCCCACTTCCAAAAGACGGATGTCCTTGGATTTGTTTTTCAAAAATTCCAAAGCGTCTTCGTCAAACGACGGGGCAAGAAGGATTTCCACAAAACGTCCCTTCAAAAATTGGGCCGTCGCCAAATCCACCTTACGAGTCGACGCAATGACGGAACCAAAAGCGGAGACCGGATCCCCTGCCCAGGCGGCTTCCATCGCTTCGAGCAACGTTTCTCCAGTCGCCAGCCCACACGGATTCATGTGCTTCACAATGACAATCGCATTGGAATCGCTAAATTCCCGGGCCATTTCCAAGGCGGCATCCGCATCGACGATGTTGTTGTAAGAAAGTTCCTTGCCATGCAGCTGTTTTGCCGTGGCGAGGCTCGCTTCCGTACAGTCCGGATCGCGGTAAAACACAGCGGACTGATGGGAGTTCTCTCCATAACGGAGCGGTTGCGGATCCACAAATTTCAAATTCAATTCTTCTGACATAATCACCTCGGATTAAAACGTTTTTTCAAAGATAGCAATTCGGGAGCGTTTCGGATTCGACCGCAAAAAAGCAAAGCACCATTCACGACAAAAGCGAGCACAAGGAAAAAATCCCCCAAATGCGGAATGGAAGATGACGGAATCAATTTCCCGAGGAGAGCTAGACCGCCACCGGCAAGAATCGCCGCCGAGATGAACTTCGATTTCACCCGCAAACCGGCAAGTCCAAACAAAATCGGCAACGTAAAAGCCCCCGCATAAACAGCGAGCGCAAGCAAAAGCATCGCGATAATGTCTTTGAACAAAAGAGCTATCGCAAGAGCCAGCAATCCGTTCACCACTATCACCAAACGCGTGCGGCGGATTTCCGCCCGGTCATCCAGATTTTTCCGGCTCACCAGTTGCGTGAAAATGATGGAAGAGCTGAGCAAAGTCGTATCGGCGGAAGAAAGTACGACGCTCAAAAGGCAAAGTCCAAGCAGCGGAAAGAGGGGACCGGGCAAAACCATTTTCCCGATTTCAATAATTCGCGCTCCCCCCGTTTCATTCGGAAGAAATGCGCCATATTGCGCGAGGAATCCGATACAGGCAGCCACGACGGCAAGAATCATCGCCGACGCCAAAATGGATTTTTCAGCAGTCTTTTCGTTTTTTGCGCAGAACAAACGCGAAAACATATCCGGCCCGGCCGTATAAGTCGTCGCATACGTCAAAAGCAGGAGAATCAAATCAAACGGAGAAAAGTTCGCGTTGAACGGAAACGCGAACGCGACTTCTTCCGGATGCAAAGCGGGCGTGCGCCCGGCAAAAAACACCAAGACGAAAATACCGGATATAATCAAAGCGGCTTGCAGAAAATCAGTCCGCAAAACGGAAATCTGCCCGCCAAAAACCGTGTACCCGACAAAGACGATTGCGCTGACAATTGCCGCCACAGAATATTCCATGCCGACAAAACTTTGCAATAATTTTGCCGCCGCGATGATTTGCGCAGCGACAACGCCCGTCCAGGCAAGCGGAATCACAATTGACGCTACGGTTCGAGGACCTTTTCCATAAAGGTCTTCCACCATATCGGGAAGAGTAAAACGCCGGATTTTCATAATCTTAGGAAGGAACGGCAGCAAAGCCAAAAGGCCCATTGCACCAGAAAGCAAGAACCAGGTCGCCGCGCCGCCGAGGTAAGGTCCCGTATCCACGGCGCCAATGACCGCAGACCCGCCAAGAATCGTAGCCAAAAGGCTCCCCGAAACCATCAGGGCGGAGCCACCCTTGCGGGCGACAAAAAAATCGGAAACGCTTTTCACTTTAGAGGCACTCACAAAAGCAATAAACGCGAGCGCCAAGACATAAACGATCAAAAGATAAGCCATGCCTAAAATTTAAACTCTTTGTACATCCAAAACAGAACTTTGTTCAAAAGTTTCCCATACATAAAATCCGAATTTGACAAAAAAGTATTTATTCCCAAATGCGCGCTTCCAAAGGCTCCAAGACCGGGTCTGTATTCCCGGCAGAACTTGAAAAAAGGAGCTTTTGATTTTTGACCAGTTCCCCATCGAAAGGCGCCCGTTCCTCGGAAAGGTTCACCAAAACGGTAACCGTCCGCGCTCCCAGCTCGCGCCGAAAACCGAATATCCGTTCATCGTCTGCAAGGATGGGCGTAAAATGTCCATCGAGAAGCGCGGCATTCTGTTGGCGAAAAGCGGCCAATTTTCGAAACCACGTCAGCGGAGAATCCGAACGCTCCGACTCCTGCAACACGTTTTCCTTGGCGTTTTTTTCGCCCAGAGGAATCCAGGGGACAGCGTCCGTAAAGCCCGCGTTTTCTGAAGAATCCCAAAGCATCGGAGTCCGCGCATTGTCCCGGCTGAACTTCTGTACAAATTTCAACGAGTCCGCCGGGGAGAATCCTTCGGCAAGCGCCAGTTCATATTGACTCCGCGAATTCAGTTCCCGAAAATCTCCAATGGCGTTCCACTTCGCGTTTTTCATCGCCAGTTCTTCGCCCTGATACACAAAAGGCGTTCCCCGCAACGTGAGCAATAGCGTTATCAAAGCCTTCCCCGCTTTTTCCGTATCCGCCCTTTCCGAGAAGTAGGCGTTGACCGATCGCGGTTTGTCGTGATTTTCAAAAAATACCGGATACCAACTCTTCGAAGTCAACATTTCACTGCGGAAAATGGCGCGTTTCACTTCCAATATGGAACGTTTAGGCGCGCAAAACCAAATATCTCCACCCTGCAAATGATCGAATTCGAACAACATGTCGAATACGCCGTCTGCCCCCACCCAATGTTTCAGCTGCCCGGGAGAAATTCCATTCGCCTCGGCTACGGTGAAAAGGGAATTTCCGTCGACGACTTCACGTTTAAATTCGCGCAAATAATCCAAGATGCCTGCGGAAAACGCCGTCATGGAGTGAACGCAAACCATTCCGTCAGCCGCGTCCGGAATTCCATCAGCAAAGCGCGACGGCTTTTTGATGTAAGGAACAGCATCGATGCGAAATCCACCGACGCCTTTTTGCACCCAAAAATTCGCCACGGCATAAAGAGCCTCGCGGACTTTTGGATTTTCCCAATTCAAATCCGGTTGAAAATCGCCAAACGTGTGCAGATAATATTGCCCGCGTTCTTCACACCAAGTCCAGGCGGAGCCTCCAAAAATGCCCCGCCAATTTGTCGGAGGACTTCCGTCAGGCCGCGCGTCTCGCCAAATGAACCAGTCGCTTTTCGGGTTTGTCTTAGACGTCCGGGATTCCAAAAACCAGGCGTGATTTTCCGAAACGTGGTTGAAGACCAGATCCATCACAATCCGGATGCCGCGTTCCGCAGCCCGGGCAATCAAAGAATCCATGTCGGACATAGTTCCGAATCGCGGATTGATGCGACAAAAATCCTCCACGTCGTAACCGTTGTCCTTCATCGGAGAGGCGTAAACGGGCGTCAGCCAGATGCAGCCGACATGCAGCGATTCCAGATAGTCCAAACGGCGTTCAATGCCTTTCAAATCTCCGTAGCCGTCTCCATTTGAATCCTGGAAACTGCCCGGATAAATTTCATAGCAAATCGTCCGCTTCCACCAATCCGGATTCCGCTGCAAGTCCAAAAGAATCATCCTACTCGCGGGTGAGCGTTTTGTAACGGAAGCGCTTCGGCGTATCGGCATCATCGCCCATGCGACGGCGATAATCCGCTTCGTATTCGCTCCAGTTGCCTTCGAACCAGACTACCTTGGAATCGCCTTCATAAGCGAGGATATGTGTCGCCACACGATCCAAAAACCAGCGGTCGTGCGAAATGATGACGGCGCAGCCGGCAAAACGGAGAATCGCCTGTTCCAACGCCTGCAATGTTTCGATATCCAAATCGTTCGTCGGTTCATCGAGGAAAAGCAAATTGCCCGGATGCTGTAAATTTTTCGCCATCAGAACCCGGTTGCGTTCACCGCCAGAAAGGACAGAAAGCTTCTTTTGCTGATCCGCGCCCGTGAAGTTGAAAAGTCCGCAATAAGCGCGACCGTTCATTTTGCGTTCACCCAAAACGATTTCATCCTTTCCGCCCGTAATCGTTTCGAAAACCGTCTTGGAATCGTCAAGGCTTTCGCGTCCCTGTTCCATCGTTATCATTTCGACTGTTTCGCCGATTTTAAGGGTTCCCGCATCGGGAGTTTCCTTTCCCGTAATCATCCGGAAAAGCGTCGATTTACCGGCACCATTCGGGCCGATGATGCCCACGATGCCCGACCGCGGCAACGTAAACGACAAATCTTCGAACAAAAGCTTGTCGCCATAGGCTTTTTTCAGATTTTCCGCTTGGATGACCACATTGCCGAGGCGTTTTCCATTCGGAATGTAAATCTGCGCCACTTTGACCTGTTCCCGGCTGTCTTCCGCGAGCAGTTCTTCGTATGCGTTCAAACGGGCCTTGTTCTTCGCCTGGCGCGCCTTGGGACTTTGCTTCACCCATTCGCGTTCCCGGGCGAGCCTTTTTTGCCTGTCGGACTCCCCTTTTTCTTCGTTCTTCATCCGGTCGAGCTTTTGATCCAGCCATTCCGCATAATTGCCCTGCCACGGAATGCCTCGTCCGCGGTCAATTTCCAAAATCCAGCCCGTGACGTTGTCAAGGAAATACCGGTCGTGCGTCACCAAAATGACAGAGCCCTTGTATTCGCGCAAATGCCGTTCCAACCAGGCGACGGATTCCGCATCCAGATGGTTTGTCGGTTCATCGAGGAGCAAAAGATCCGGTTCTTCGAGGAGCAAGCGGCAAAGGGCGACGCGACGTTTTTCCCCACCAGAAAGATTGGTCACAGGCCAATCGCCCGGCGGACAGTTGAGCGCATCCATCGCAATTTCAATTTTGCGGTCAAGGCTCCAAAGGTCCTCGGCATCGATTTTATCCTGCAGTTTGCCCTGTTCTTCCATGAGCTTTTCCATTTCGTCGTCGCTCATCGGTTCTGCAAACTTCATTGAAATTTCATTGTAACGGTCAAGAATCGCCTGTTTTTTCGCAACGGCCTGCATCACGTTTTCTTTGACGGTCAGTTCCGGATTCAGTTGAGGCTCTTGTGGAAGATATCCCGCCGAACGGCCCGGTTCAATCCAGGCTTCGCCCTGAAATTCCTTGTCGATGCCCGCCATGATGCGGAGGAGCGTCGACTTACCGCTGCCATTCGTACCGATAATGCCGATTTTCGCCCCATAATAAAAGCTGAGCGAAATGTCCTTCAGCACCGTCTTTCCGGGCGGATACGTCTTGGTCATTCGGTTCATGTAAAAAACAAATTTTTCGGCCATGGGATTCCTTTACTTCGAATTTTGAAGATGACTTGGGGTGAGTTCCTTTTTCTGTTGGCGGCGTTTCGCAAGCCACGTTTTGATGAGGATTGTCAAATTCATCGCAATGCCTATCGCGAGCAGGAACGTGGCGCAATACGTTCCTACGCCCGGTTCCACCGTCAGAAAATCATAATGCTCCATATGGACTGTCACCGAAAGCCTGTAGACGAAGACCCAAAGGGAAACAAAGGCGGCAAGTCCCATCGCCAAAGAGGCGAGCGGCGAAAAAAACGCGAACACGGCCGCCAGCGCGACCGAGAGGAAAATGGGGAGAACGACCGCTTTAATCTGTCCCAGGGGCTGCTCCAAGAACGTCCGCATTTCCGGGGCGTTGGACTTCATTTCTTCTATTTTTGCCGCGTAATCGTTGGACAGAAAACTTTCCGGCGTTTGCTGGACTAGCAGCGAATAAGCGTTTGGCTCCGCGACGGGAATTTCCGTTCCCGAACAGGAGACGTTGACCAGGGGAAAAAGAAAAGCGACAAAAATCAGCGCAAAGGGAAATGCGGTCAGCTTTTGAAAGAGTTTCAAATTGGGTTTCATGGACTTCCTTTCGTTTTTGGAGGGAACGCGCAACGGAATCCGAGCGTATTCGACCAATACCGCGGATCTTCATCGTCCCGGTCCGTCATATCCAATTCGTCTTCCAGTTGGCTTTTCCAGGAACCGCCTTTGAAAACGCGGCTGTCGCCAAAGAAGGAGCCTGTCGGATTTTCACTTTCCACATAGAAAGAAATCCACGAATAGGAATCGCGGGTCCATTCCGCTACATTGCCCGAGACATCATAAAGCCCCCAGGCATTCGGTTTCGCGGAAGCGACCCGTTTGGGACTGTCGGCGCGGAAGACGGCGTATTGGAACGCCTGGTCGCCTTCTTTCAGACGCCAGACAGAACCTTCGTTCGTTCCAGCACGGGCCGCAAATTCCCACTGGGCTTCTGTCGGAAGGTCTCCGCCTATCGCTTGGCAGAATTTACGGGCCTTGCTCCAATTTACATTGTGTGCAGGCATGAGGCTATCGTCAAACGTGAATTTCGTCGTCGAATCTTTCATCACATCGCGAAATTCGCCCACCGTGACTTCGGTTTTCCGGATGCCGAACGGCGACATGCGCACGATCCGTCCCCGGAAACGGAAAGAGCCCGAATCGATTTGGACAATTTCCCGGCTCACATTCGAAGAAGTCGAATCCGGAGATGGATTTTGGAGTGTGTCCCGGGAAAGCGTATCTGTCAAGGCCGTTTCTTCCCCGGTCGCTCCCGCCGAATCGGCTTTCGCCGAAAGCCACTCCCGGACTTCTTTTTCCAAAAGGACTGCCGGTGGCAAAACAAAAGTCCCCTCTCCCCAAACGGAGCTGTCTTTTTCCGGGTATTCAACTCGGAGAAAACGATACTGGTGACGGCTTTTCACCCGCAACCCATCGTATATCCAAACGGGTTTGTTTTCAAAGACGAGAACAAAGCGCAGCCGAGTCGAGTCCGCCGTTTTTTCCAGGCGATCTTTGGGAATTGCCGGTGAAAAGGTCCCCTTCCACTGCACTTGGACGCGTGACAACGTGTCGCGGAAATCAAGCGAAATCGCAGAGCCGTCCCAAGCGAAGGAATCCGGAGAAATTTCCAACCGGACCGTGTCTTTTTGCTGAAGTTCAAGCCGTTCCCGGAGAGCTTCGCCGATCCGCATCGCATGGGAAAGCTTGTGCGCAAGCCACTGAGAACGGGCGCGGGAACGGGTCGATTCAAATGCGGAGGCGTAAGCGGCATACTGCGGATTTTTTTCGGACATGCCGAGGGGGGGGGGTTTTAACGTCGGATAAAGGGAGTCGAATGCAGAAAATCCCCTATCCAGTTGCGCTTTAGACAAATCTTCCACAAAGCGGTCATACAACGCCTCTGTTTCCCGCAAATTCCGCGTCGCAGCAATTTGATTCAAAGAAACTCCCGTTTGCACGGCATAAGCCGCCGTATCCCAAGGAACCGGAATCGGCTTCAAGTGGGAGGTCCGGCCCGTCGTCACCCGGACTCCAGAGACGACCGGATACATTCCCGGCATTTGCAACGCAGCGAAAAAAAGTCCCGTGTCGACAGGCGAGAACGTCACCGGGGCTAGAAAAGATTCCGCACCGACTTCAACGGTCGTGCCCTTAGGCACATCGGAAACAGAAACGATTCCCGAAAGCGGCGCAGGTTCGAGCCGTTGCCATTTCCCGTTTTTCAAAAAGAAAAGCTCCGGAACGCGGGATGAATACAGATATTTTTGGTCAAAATAAATTTCGGACTCATCTTGGTAAGGCTTTGCCCGCGTCGATGCGTAAAAGCGCAAATGAACGGCTTCGTAAATAGACAAGCGGTTCGCCTGCAAATTAAAAGCCTTAAGATTTCCAAAACATTCCCCTTTCGCCGGGCCCGAATACCAGGCGTAATGATTCCCCTTGATTTTCTCTCTCAAAAAAAGAGTTCCGGCTTTCAACGGGAAGAGCACCTTTTCCGAACGGAGATGAGTCGAATCCCCGCCGTCGACACAGACGTTCTCGGCATTCAGGATTTTACTTCCCTCCCGAAATTGTCTATCGGGAACGGAATAACGGTAATCGATAGTCCCTCCAGCCACAGCCAGGGAGAACAAAAAGGGAAAAGCCGTCCAAATTTTAAATGCCATGGGATCTCCAGGAAAAGTCCTTTCCAATTTAAGTTAAAAATGGGAAAAGCGGCAGAGTGGAATCATTTTTTCCCAGCCGGAATCCCCGCATAGGTCACGAATCCGCCCGCATCCCCACCAGAAGGTCCCAATTCCACAATATAATCGGAAAGCCGAATGACATCCGGATGGTGTTCGATGAGAATAACCGTATTTCCCCGCGCAGAAAGTTTCCGCAAAAGGTTCCAAAGGATTTGAACGTCTTTCAAATGCAGACCTGTCGTCGGCTCGTCCAGCAGGTAGAGCACGCCTTTGCGGCCACTTCCCCGCGAAAGTTCCGCGGCAAGCTTCATTCTTTGGGCTTCTCCGCCAGAAAGCGTCGTCACAGATTGTCCCAAACGCAAATAGCCCAGTCCCACATCCAAAAGGATTTGGATTTTCTTGACAATTTTGGGAATGTCCTTGAAAAATTCGCAGGCTTCGTCGATGCGCATCGAAAGGACGTCGGCGATATTCTTTCCGCGAAATTCCACCGCCAGCGTTTCTTGATTGTAGCGCTTTCCATGGCAAGCATCGCAAGTTTCCCAGACATCCGAAAGAAAATGCATTTCCACAGACACCACACCACGGCCTTCACACGCTTCACAACGGCCACCGGCGCAATTGTAGCTGAAACGGTTCGCGCCGAAGCCTTTCATCTTGGAAACTTCCATTTTGGAAAACAGGTCCCGAATGGGATTCAAGGCTCCCGTAAAACTCGCAGGCGTCGAACGCGGCGTTCCGGAAATCGGGCTCTGGTCCACCGCCAAAACGTCCACGACCGTCTCCGGGAATTTCGCCCGCAAACGCGCCCGTTTGCGTTTTTCTCCACGGGAAAGAGCGTCTTTCATCAATGGCAAAATTTCGTCCATCACCAAAGAACTTTTCCCCGAGCCGGAAACGCCGCAAACTGTCGAAATGCGATTTTCGGGAAAACGGACTGAGACGTTTTTCAAATTGTGGGAAGACAAATGCCGGAATTCAAAACAGGGCGCATTTTCAGGAACCGGTTCAAGCAGCGGATTGAATACGGGGACATTGCCCGTCAGATACTTGACCGTTTCACTTTTCGGAAACTTTTCAAGTGCGGATTTTCGGGAAAGGCTGACGGGAGAACCCTCCGCGACAATTTCCCCGCCGTATTCACCTGCCGCAGGGCCCAAATCAATCAAGTGATCCGCGCCGCGAATCATTTCCAAATCGTGTTCCACGACGACTAGCGTATTCCCCAAATTCCTCAACTTGTACAGGGAATCCAACAGTTTTTTTGTGTCGCTCTGGTGCAATCCAACTGTCGGTTCGTCAAGAACATACATGACCCCTTCGAGACCGCTGCCAATCTGACTTGCCAAGCGGATTCGTTGCGATTCCCCGCCAGAAAGAGTGTCACCCGTACGGTTCAAATTCAAATATCCCAGACCGACGCTTTCGAGAAATTCCAAACGGCCCACAATTTCACGGCAAAGAGGCTTCGCCACCGTTTCCCGGGATTTGTCCAGGCGGAGTTTCCGAAACCATTCCCGCGCACGACAAATGGTCATTTCCGAAGCTTCCGTGATATTCTTTCCTGCGATTGTGACAGAACGGATTTCGGGTTTTAAACGCGCGCCGTGACAATCGGGGCAAACTTCCCCATCGACCATTCCCAATCCAGAACATGTATCACAAGCACCCCAATGCGTATTGAAACTGAACTGTTTGGGATCTAAATTCCGGGTCAAATAATAATGGCAGCGTTCACAACTGGGGAATAGGGAATGTGGCGCGATTTTTCCGCCTTTGATCCGCACCCCCGCGGAATGCATCCCATCGTGATAGGCGCGTTCCAACGCCTCGGCGAGCCGTGGCGCATTCGCTTCCGAAACCACAATCCTGTCCGTGACCGCATAAGCGTTTTTCACCGTTTTAGAAATCGTCTTTAACGGCAACTCCCGCGTTTTTCCATCAACCAAAACCTGCCGGTATCCCAGTTCCTGCAAACGCCCGGAAAGTTCCGGAATTTTTTCCACATCCGCCGCCATCCATTCTACGTTGGCATCCGCGATAAATATCGGAGTTAAAATTTCAACCATTTTCCCGGAAGCCTTATCAAGCAAATTTCCGATGATGGACGAAACGGGAGACAAGTGGAGGGGACGCCCGCAATGCGGACAATGAGCTTCTCCCGCCCGCGCCCAAAGGATGCGGAAATAGTCGTAAATTTCCGTCAAAGTCGCCACCGTGCTTCTGGGACTTTTCGAAGCGCTTCCCTGATCAATCGCTATCGCCGGGGAAAGTCCCCGAATGACATCAACGGCACCGCGGTCAGGACGGCCCAAAAAACGCCTTGCATAAGTGCTCAAGGTTTCCACAAATCGGCGCTGCCCCTCTGCAAATAAGGTGTGAAACGCCAAACTGGATTTTCCCGATCCGGATACGCCGGAAATCACCGTCAACTGATGCCGGGGAATGGTCACTGAAAAATTTTTCAAGTTGTGCTTTTTCGCGCCGACGACCTGAATATCCAAAGATTCCACTTGGGAACGCTTTCGTACGGCGGAATGGATTGCCGCTTTTTCCGGAGCGAGAACTTCTGCGAGAAACGCTCCCGTTAGCGACTTGGGATTGCGCGCGACTTCTTCCGGAGTTCCCACGGCGACAACTTCGCCGCCACGCGCGCCCGCATCCGGTCCCATGTCGATAATCCAGTCCGCGCATTTGATGACGTCCATGTTGTGTTCAATAATCACCATGCTGTTGCCCAAATTCCGCAAACGGTTTAAACAATCCAGCAAGCGGCGGATGTCTTCGAAGTGCAGGCCCGTTGTCGGTTCATCAAGCAAGTACAGGGTTTTCCCCGTTCCCGGGCGTCGGAGTTCCGTGGCGATTTTTATCCGCTGCGCTTCGCCGCCCGAAAGTGTCGTCGACGGCTGACCAAGCGTCAAATATCCCAATCCGATATCTTTCAACAATTCCAGAGGTTCCGCGATTTTGGGCAAATCCTTGAAAAAGCCGCAGGCATCTTCGACTGTCATTTCCAAGACATCGGTGATTGTCTTTCCGCGGTAATGAACTTCAAGCGTTGAATCCCCAAAGCGTTTTCCAAAACAAACGTCGCAGGGCACTTGCACGTCCGGGAGAATTTGCATGTGGACCGTTTTCACCCCGGCGCCTTCACAGGCTTCACAACGGCCTCCGGGAACGTTGAAGCTGAAACGGCTCTTGGTGTAACCGCGCATTTTACTTTCGGGAAGCTTCGCGAAAAGGTCGCGGATATCGTCAAAGATTCCCGTATACGTTGCCGGATTCGACCGCGGAGTCCTCCCAATGGGAGTCTGATCGATTTCGATGACTTTATCAATCCACTCCGTGCCGGCGATGCGGTCAAATTTTCCGGGAACTTCTGTCGATCCGTGGAAAATCCGGGCAAGTTCCCTTTTGAGAATGGTGTTCACCAGGGAACTTTTTCCCGATCCAGAAACGCCCGTCACCACGGTCAGGGTGCCGTCCAATGGAATTTTGACATCGACCTGCTTCAAATTGTTTTCCGCGGCGCCAAAAATTTCAAGGAACGGAGTTTTTTGCGTGACCGCTTTGCGCTTCGAAGGGATTTCTATCAGGCGTTTTCCCGATAAATACATTCCGGTCAGCGACTTCGGATTCTTTTCCAAATCTTCGACTGTTCCCGCTGCAACGACAAGCCCCCCATTTGATCCCGCATCCGGTCCAATGTCAACAACGTAATCCGCATAGCGCATCGTTTCTTCATCGTGTTCAACAACAACCAGGCTGTTCCCCTGCGCCCGAAGGCGTTCCAAAATTTCGAGAAGCATTTTATTGTCGCGGGCGTGAAGGCCTATGCTCGGCTCATCCAACACGTAAAGAACGCCCTGAAGCCCAGCCCCGACGGCACTTGCCAATCGAATCCGTTGCGCCTCTCCACCAGAAAGCGTGCGCGCTTCCCTGGATAAAGTCAAATATCCCAAGCCGACGCTCGCCAAAAAATCCAACCGGTTTCGAATTTCCTTGAAAAGTTCCCGTCCAATATGCGATTCCTTTTCAGAAAGCTTCAAATCGCCGAAAAATTTTCCGAGTTCGTCCACCGGCATTTTGCACATCTGATCCAGTGTCAGGTTCCGGAATGTCACGGCATTCGCCACCGGGGAAATTCGCGTTCCATGGCAAACAGGGCAATCGTTTTCGTGCATGAACTTTCGAAAATGTACAATGTGCCATTGCTCCCACAGTGCCTGCATCTGCGGAATGATGCCGTCACAGCCCGCCTTTTGGCTGCCGTAAAAAATGGCGTTTCGATTCTTTTCCGAAAGAGATTTCCACGGCATATCCAAAGAAAAACCTTCGGCCCGGGCGATTTTCGAAAATTCCGGCCAGCCGAAATCCGTGAAAATGACATTCCCGTCCGCCTTTTGGCATTTGATAGCCCCTCCGCGGATAGAAAGGTTTTCATCGGGGACAATCAATTCCGGAGCAAATGCAAAATCGCGACCGAGACCTTTGCAATGCGGGCATTGCCCCTGCGGATCGTTAAACGAAAACAGGCGCGGCTCCAGTTCCGGGATAGAGACGCCACATTCGGCGCAAGCAAGTTCGGTCCCCTGCAAACGGTATTCCCCGTCATCAAAAAGGAACGCCACCCATTTGCCATCCGTCAGGCGCAACGCGCCTTCCAACGCTTCGCGAATCCGCGAAATATTCTTGTCCTCAACTGAGACGCGGTCGACAACCGCTTCGATAGTGTGCTTTTCATAGCGTTCAAGCAGTGGGACTTCTGCTGTATGCAAAATTTCACCATCTACCCGGACACGTCTGAAGCCCTTTTCCAAAAGTCCAGACAGTTCCTTGCGATATTCGCCTTTGCGCTCGCGGACAATCGGCGCAAGAACAGTCACATTCCGGTGAACGGATTCCACATATAAATTGCCAACAATCCTATCCGCCGTTTGCGCACAAATTTCCTTTCCGCAACGGGGGCAGTGGGGCGTTCCCAACCGGGCAAAAAGCAAGCGGAGAAAATCCAAAATTTCAACCGTCGTTCCCACCGTCGAACGGGGATTTCGATTCACCGTTTTTTGGTCGATGGATATCGTCGGGGATATTCCTGTTACCGATTGGACATCCGGGCGTTTCATCACCCCGATAAATTGCCGGGCATACGCAGAAAGGGAATCAACATAACGGCGCTGCCCCTCTTCAAAAATCGTATCGAACGCGAGGCTGGATTTTCCCGAACCGGAAACGCCTGTGATGACGACAATGGAATCACGCGGAATCGTGACATTTACGTGCTTCAAATTATGTTCGCAAGCATCGCGAACGACAAGGGAACGAGTCATGTTTCAAATATAGTAAACATTTGTGCACGCTGAAAAAAGTCAAAAAGATTCTTTTCCGCTTCAAGTGCCGCGGCACACATCCGATATTCCGTTTTCAAACAACCTTCAACGCAATTTCCGTTTATTCGAAAATGTTGAAATTCAAGCAAATATCGGCAGCACTTCGTCAAAAACGGACGCATTCGCCGCCAAAGCGGAATATCCTTCATGAACAGGATGAGACGGAGTCCCATCCGAAAGAAAAAGTTCCCTTTCGCCATTCAGCAAAGCGAAAACGCCGCCCGCCTCTGAAAAAATCGTCGGAAACGGCGCAATATCCCAAAGCGATACAATCGGATCGACCATCACTTCGGCACGGCCTGTCGCCACGAGAAAATAGCCATAGCAATCCCCCCAGCCGCGGTAAAGCGAAGACGACTTGCGATAACGTTCAAACGATTCGCCGAATCCCGTTGAATCAAATGTATTGACCGTCCCCGATAGCGCCAAGCCGTTTTTCAATTCGCCGACAGTTGAAACGCGGACTTTTTCCCCATCGACAAAAGCGCCAAGTCCTTTGCCGGCGTAAAGCATGTGTCCCAAAGCGGGCAAATTCACAATTCCCAACAACGGCTCGTTTCTGCGATACAGGCCAATTAACGTCCCAAATAATGGGACGCCGCGGATAAAAGATTTGGTCCCATCAATCGGATCCACTATCCATTTGTATTCCGCCGACAGATTTTCACAACCGAATTCTTCGCCGACCATTCCAAAACCGGGAGTCTCCCGGGAAAAGATTTCCCGCAATTTTTCTTCTGCCGCCTTGTCTGCAATCGTCACAGGCGTGTTGTCCGGCTTCCATTCCACGGCGAGATTCGATTCAAACCGGGAAAGAATGACTTTTTGAGATTCGCTCGCAGCCCGTTTCGCCACATTCAAAAGTTCCTGAATTTCCGACATGGTTAAACTCCTTTCCATTCGCGGACCAAGCGGACCAACAAGAGGTTCTCTTCCGGTTTTCCAATTGTCACCCGAATCCATTCCGGAAGACCGAAGCTTTTCAAATGGCGGACAATCATTCCGCGGCTTTCTAAAAACAGGACCAATTCGCGGCACTTTTCACCGATGTGAACGCAAACAAAATTCGCCTGCGTCGGAAGGACGCGGAACTCCATTTCCGCAAACGAATCCGAAAGATAACGTTTTCCCTCTTCGTTGCATTCTAGCGTCTTTTGAATATGCGCGTTGTCTTCCAAAGCGGCCTCCGCCGCCGCCTGCGCCGCCAAATTCACGTCAAAAGGCGGCTTGACCTTCCAAATGGCGCGAATCACGTCCTGGCTGGAAAACGCATAGCCAATCCGCAGCCCGGCAAGACCATACACTTTGCTGAACGTCCGATTCACAAAAAGATTCGGAAAGCGTTCTAAATGCGGAAGCAAATTCGGATAGTCCGGAGCGTTGGCGAATTCCGCATAAGCCTCGTCAATGAACACGAGAACATCCTGGCGGACGCACCCAAGGAATTCGAGCAATTCCTCTTCCGAATAATAAAATCCCGTTGGATTATTGGGATTGCAAATGAAAATGGCGCGGGTATGAACATTCAAAGCATCAAGGTAAGAACGGAGAGGCGGGCGCTCTTCGGAATCAGCGACCGAGACGAATTTCGCTCCGTAAAGATCCGCCGTGGATTTGTAAACAGAAAATGTCGGGCGGATCCCGATGACTTCGTCTCCCGGCCTAAAATAAGCCTTGCCCACCATGTCGATGATTTCGTCAGAGCCGTTGCCGATAACAATCTGGTCTTCGGAAACGGAGTATTTTTTGGAAAGGGCAGAAATCAAATGGGGCGCATTTCCCCGCGGATAGAGATGCAAAGATTCCGCCGTTTTCAAAAAAGCCGCGATAGCCCTAGGAGACGGTCCCCACGGATTTTCGTTTGACGCCAACTTGACAGCCTTTTCAAGACCGTATTGTTCGCAAATTTCTTCTATGGATTTTCCGGGAACATAATCGGAAATACTCTTCAATTCAGGACGAACTTCCATCATAAAACCTCAAATGGCAATTTAGAAAAAAGGCTCCGCCGCCACAGCGACAAGAGCCTTTTTCTGCACCGAATGGATGGTTTTCAGCGGACTAAATATTTCCGCAGCAGATTCCCCCGCAATCCGTATTCCACGACAACGGCGCGTTTTTTCAAAACGTGAGAATGGAGAGATTTTCCCTTGAAAAGCAGGCGCCCTTGCAAATCGAAAACCGCAAACGAGGCCGCCGGTTCTTTTGAAGTAAACAAGCGGGAATCCACCGCAGTCGAACTTTCCGTTGAATCCAAATCAGAAGAATCCGAAGCGACGACAATTTTCCGAACGACTGTCGCATTGGAATCCGCCCCGACCGTTTCAATGGAATACGTGAATGTCCCAGCAGCCGTCGGCGTTCCCGAAATAGAAACCCGGAATTCAGACGCATCGATAACATATTCCACGCCATCTGGAAGTCCCGAAACGGTGACCGTCGAAGCGTTCGCCCAAACATAACTGAACGGAATAATGGAATCGCCCAAAAGAATCGATTGATTTGAATGGCCCGCACCGTTTTTGGTGAGAGTCGCCACGGTTTTGACTTTTTCACCCGACACTTCAAAAGGCGTGTAAGAAGAAACGCCTTTTAAACCGTTCGCATCCGTTGCGATTGCCTGCGCACTGTAAACTCCCGCCGAAACATCCGCAACTTTCACAGAATAAGGTTCCTTTGTCGCCGTCGCGACCAGTTCCGTTCCAATGTAAAATTCCACTTTGGAAATGCCCGCACCGCTAACGCTTTTTACCGCAGCGGAAAGAGTCACCGCATTTTGCGCCGGTTCCGCAGAAAGAGTCACCGCCGAAGCCTTCGGCGACATTCCAAACGCCTGATTGTACGAGGGCATTTTTCCCCATTTGCCGCCGACACCCACCAATTTCGGAAGTTCCGAGGGAATTTTGGAAACATCCATTTTTTCATAACTGTACTTCGGAGTGAACACGGAATTGGACGGCGGAGTCGAAGAGCACGTTCCATTCACGTAATAACAGCCCTTGCTGTTCGCAACCGTGTTGCCGGTAAAATTCATATACCCATAAGATCCGATATCCACAATATGAAAATTCATCTTGTCCAAATAGCTGTTTTCATAAAGGATTTGCGTATAACTGCTTGAATTATCGCCCGATGCCGCCGCACCTGTCCAGTAGTTGTAAGACGTGTAATTGTTATACATGTGCACGCGGGAATTTCCTCCGGCCTTGGGAACTCGTCCGTATGTATCGTGCCAATAAACATTCGCATAAGTCAGTTCCGCATCTTGAATCAGCGCCATGTAGGGATCATATCCCCAACAGTTGAATTCGCTGCTGCCATCATAGTCCAAATAACTGACCGTCGCACCGTCTAATCCGCCCAAATCCATGCCGTCACTGATCCATTTATAAGAAATGTGATCCGCCCAAAAATTCTTGACGTGGTCATCATCGGCTCCGTCTACGCTCAAGCCGTCACCCGCTTCCACCAGATGCGGATTCACGTCATACAGCGCCAAATTGCGGTAAATATTGTTATGTCCATCTTCCCAAGAACGCGGATTGATCGCCGCTCCGCGCAAATTCGCCCCGCGGCCCATTCCGATAAGGCTTTTGTCCGCGGAAGTCGTTATCCAGTTGTTCCAGGATTTCAACCCATCCGCAGCCGTCACCGGAGTCACGTTTTCCGAAAGCCCGCTGCACGAATTTTCCGTAAAAGAAATCCGGTAAAAAGTATTTCCCGAATTTTTATCGTTTGAACCGCAGGTGCCTTTGCACCAGGTCCATCCCCGGGCTTTCGCATCGGCCACGGCATCTTTGAAAATCCGGAAATCATAGGTTCCCTCCGGAATGAGAATCGTTTTCGCGCCTTTCGACTGCAACGCTTTGCGGACGCTAGCAGAATCTGTCGCAATGACAATTTCCCCCGATTCGCCGCCCGTTGTCGAAGCCCCAAAACCTTCCGCCCGAACGTAAAACGTGAAAAGCAACACAGCGGTTTCATCCGTTTCACTGCCCGTCCAAATCCATTTCGATTGACTTCCCGAAGGAAACCCTTTCAACGCGCCGCCGCTGGGAAGCGCCGTGTTGGCGTAGGAAAGCGTTGTCGCACCGCCCCACTGCGAAAGATCGCGCCCTTTTTGTTTCCAATTGGCATTTGAAACCAAAGGTTTGGAACGCCATCCACTTCCCGAATAATACGTTTTTCCCAATTCATCGATTTGCACCAAAACGCCCGGAGCCCCCTTGCCGTTGACCCCGACAACACTCACCGCATTTTCACCCGGCAAAAAAGTATAAGGAACAAAACCGACGCGCCCCGCCTGGTTGTCTTCCATCAACAATTCACCGTTCACATAAAGCCTGTACCCCCCATCGGCGACAATCCAAATGCCGGGTCCTTCCCCAGCGTTATACGTTGCGGCAATCAACGGCGAGCTCACCTTGTCGCCTCCACCATAAGCGGCGTTTTCCGGTAAAGTCACCGTTTCTGTCGGCGTCACAGCCGCCCAAGAAGACGCCATCAAGAAACCAATCATCCAGCCGGGAATTTTCATAAAATCTCCTTTGTCCTTTCAAAGATAACGTCTCCGTTTCCCAATTCCCCTGTTCCAAAAAGTTTTCCGTTGTCAAGGGACAACGCTCATTTTGTCATTTTTTGACATTCCGGCACATTCAAAAAAAAGTAATTTCTTCCCGATGAAAAAAGAAACGGAATTTGTTTGTACGCAATGTGGTGAAGCGACTCCCAAGTGGGCCGGCAAATGCCCCCACTGCGGAGCCTGGGGACTTTTAGAAGAACGCACCGTGGAAAACAAGTCCGAACGCCGCGGCCTCGGACACAGTGCACCCGGAGCCGGTGTGGATTCTGGACTTCCCCGAAAGCTTTCGGAAATCGACTCTGCTCCGACAAAACGCCTGAGCTCCGCAAGCCCGGAATTCGACAGGACATTGGGCGGCGGATTCGCTCCCGGTTCCCTGGTTCTTGTCGGCGGAGACCCGGGAATCGGCAAATCCACCCTCGTTTTGCAAACCTTGGCCACCATGGCAAGCGCCGGAGTCAAAGCTTTATACGTGAGCGGCGAAGAAAGCGCAGTCCAGGTCAAACTCCGCAGCGAGCGTTTGGGCGTTTCTGGGAGCGACCTTCTCTTACTTTGCGAAACAAGCCTTTCTCGCATCCGCGAAAAAGCGGAATCGATTCGCCCGCAAATCATGGTCATCGATTCCATCCAGACAATTTACAACGCCGACCTGCCCGGAACTCCGGGAAGCGTTTCCCAACTCCGCGAATGCACGCTTTCCCTGATGGTTTTCGCCAAAAATACAGGATGCATCACCATTTTAATTGGGCATGTGACCAAGGACGGTCAAATCGCCGGTCCCAAAATTTTAGAACACATGGTAGACACCGTCGCCTATTTCGAAGGCGACCGCAACGGGCAATATCGAATTTTGCGCACCATCAAAAACCGCTTTGGAGCGACCGATGAAATCGGCGTTTTCGAAATGACCTCCCGCGGGCTGGAAAGCGTCAGCAATCCCAGCAAGATTTTCCTCGATGCGACAAACATGAACGCTCCCGGCAGCGTCGTGAGCTGCACCATTGAAGGCTCGCGCGCCATGCTTTTTGAAACACAGGCCCTGGTGAACCAGACCAATTACGCTGTCGCACAGCGCGTCGCCGCGGGAATCGACCCCAAACGTCTGACCATCATCCTCGCACTGCTCGATAAATTCGGCGGCATTCCCATTGGAAATTCAGACGTATTCGCAAGCATCGCCGGCGGTCTGAAAATTCCGGACACCGGAACCGATTTGGCGATAGCACTCGCCATCGTCTGCAATCATCTGGGAATATCCCTTCCCCCAAAGACAATCGTCATTGGCGAACTCGGACTTTCTGGAGAAATCCGCGCAGTCAGCCAAACGGATTTGCGCATTAAAGAAGCGGAACGTCTGGGATTTGAACACATCCTGTTGGCCGCGTCGTCCAAGATTTCAAAATCGGCGAAAATCGACATTCTCCGGTTCCGCAAACTGGAAGAAGCCGTCGACTTTGTCAAAGACTCGCAGGGCGCATATCAACGTTCCCACACTTCGAAAGTGCAGGCGTAATCGTCCCTGTCCGATTTTTCACAGAATTCTTCTGATACGCGTCTCCAGCCCTCTCCGATTGGCGGCATGAACACGTCTCCGGGGACATTCGCATGCACCCGTGTCAGGTAAAGTTTTTTGACAAACGGCATGGCGAGAGCGTAAAGCTTTGCGCCGCCAATAACAAACAATTCCGTTTCAAACGATTTTTCCGCCTTTTCAAAGGCATCTTCCAAGCTATTGCAAAGAATGCAGCCCGGCGCTTCAAAATTCACATTCCGCGAAAGCACCAAGTTGGTCCGTCCGGGGAGCGGTCGTCCAATGTCTTCGTAATTCTTGCGCCCGAGCAAAATGCAATGTCCCGACGTAATGGCCTTGAACCGTTTCAAATCCTGCGACAAATGCCACGGCAAATGGCCGTCCCTGCCAATGACGTTGTTTTCTGAAACGGCGACAATCGAAGAAATGAGCATGGCGCAATCGTAACTTTTTCAAAGATTTCCGGCAAGAGGGTTCTCGCAAGAACACCTATTTTTCCCCAAAGTCCGCCTTAGCCGCATCCCAGTCTTATTTTAGCCTTATTTCTAGAACGATTTTTCATTAGATATGCTAAATTATAACCAATGCGTAAAATTCTGCTATCCCTTCTCGCCGTGACTTTTGCGTTCGGAGCCGACTTCGAACGCTCCAATTGGCACACCCAAACCTTTTTCGGTGTGGAGCCTTACACGCCCATCCATTTTGAAGGCTCGGGTCAATACCTGAACGAAAAAATCGATGAAGACGTGCTGACCGTTCCCATGTCGCTCGGATTCCTTTTCAGCCCGCTCTTCACCCCCCTTTACAAGGCCGACCTTCCCTTTACCATTTGGCTGGGAGCCGAATTCGGTGAATTTCAATTCGGCGAAATTTCTTCCGGGGAAAATTACACTTTCCTGAACAATCATGTGGATGGCGACGGCAACACGCTTTCTTTTATGTCGTTCAACCCCGCGGGCCTTGCCGGATTTTCCGTCAACCTGATAGGCAATTTGGACGTGCGCGTTCTCGGCGGATTCGGAATGCGCTTTTACCGCTTTGAAAACAAGGAAGTCCGGACAACCAAAACCCGGATGGAATCTTCGCTCAGCTACTTTGTCAAAGGCGGACTTGAATACCGGATTGCAGAAATTTTCAAAGACGGCGATTTGAAAATTGGGCTGCACGTCAAAAAGGATTTCAGCAAACTGGAAGATGTCAAAGCCGTTTCCAGACACAACTCGGACGACCTGTCATCAGCTATCCCGGGTGCTTACGCAGGGACGCAATTTTCAAAAGTGGAAACCAAATTGCCCATCCGCATCGGTCTTGAAATTTCGTTGGAATTTGGGCGGGAAAGCCGCCGCGACCGCCGTATGCGATTTGCCCTCCGCGACCGCGACAGCCAGCTCCGCAACCATTCCGAAGTCAAAGACACGCTTTCGGACTGGGACTGCATGGCCATCGAACGCGATTACCGCTTTTTCCTCGAAGACGGCGAATTGCCCGACATGAGCGAAAAGTATACGAAGGCGCAATTCAACGACGTTTTGGAAAGTTACCTGGCCTTCTGTCATCCCGAAGACCTGGCCACGAAAGAAAAACTGTATTCATCGCTCGACTCCAACAAAGTCCAGCTGAAGGAATATCAAGTTTCCCAGGAAGATTCCCGATTCAAGCAAGTCATGGCGTCTAACGATCCGGAAATGATGCAAATGTTCCTGCAATATTATCCGAATTCCGCCCACCGGACAGAAATCGAAGCCAAGCTGAAAATTGTCGGCGATTACGAAGTGTTCAAGCAAGCGCAATCCGTCAACACCTTCAAATCGTATTTGGATTACCTCGCCGACTTCCCCGAAGGTCAATTCCGCGAAGAAGCGGAAGAATGCATATTCCGTTTGGTGCAAGAAAGCAACCGCGTCAAGGATTACCAGATTTACCTGAAACGCTTCCCCGATGGCAAATTTGTCAGCGAAGCGAACCATGCACTTCAAGAAATCCAACGCGCCTCCGGCATCGTCACTTCGGAATCCACCGAGCAGGAAGTCGAAGAACCGAAAGCCGAAGTCCAGCCCAAGAAAAATGGGAAGAAGTCGAAGAAATCCAAGGGCAAATCCAAAAAAGCCTCGAAGAAGAAACGGAAATAAACCATCGGCTTTCGCAACACGCGAAAGCCTTTTTTACAAGCCATGAACTTCCAACCCATTCATTTAAAAGACCTTCCCGTTTTTCAACGTTTTCTGTCAGCTGCAAACAAACAATGCTGCGACTATGCGCTAGCCAACCTATACGCATGGTCCGCGTACTACCGCACCGAATGGGCGGAATCCGGAGGATTCCTCGTCATCCGTTTTCATATTGCCGGTTCAGAAAAATGGGCGTACCTGGAACCACTGGGAAGCGGAAATTTCAAGAACGTCCTTGAAAACATCCGGAAAGCGGCGAATGAATCCGGTCAACCCGTGCGATTTTTTTCCCTTTCCGAAAATTTCACAGAAAGCCTCCGGAATTCGCCTGTGACAGGCTCTCTTCATTTTTACAAAGACAGAAATTTCGGCAACTACATTTACACGCGGGAACGCCTCGCCTCGTTAGCCGGAAGAAAGCTCCACTCCAAGCGCAACCACATCGCCACATTCAACAGGCGCTATCCTAATTATCAATGGAAAATCCTTTCGCCAGAAAGCGATCTGCCTCTGTTGCGGCAATTGCTAGACAGCTGGATTTCTTCACAGGAATCGGCGACAACGACGATTCTCGAAGAGCGCCAGATGATAGAAACCTCCCTCGCGCATTACAGGGAACTGAACCTGTTCGGCATCCTACTTTCCGTCAACGGCGAGCCCATCGCATTTTCTTACGGTTCTAAAGTCAGAAGCGACACTTTTTGCACTCACGTCGAAAAAGCAAACACCCGTTACGAAGGCGCTTACGCGAAAATCAACCAGCTGATGGCAGAAGCGCTCCCGGAATCCATCCGATATATCAACCGGGAAGAAGACATGGGCATTCCCGAACTGCGGAAGTCAAAGCTCTCTTACCATCCCGAAACGATTTCAGAAGAATTCTTCGCTTACGATGCCGATTCCGAAGAAGGTAAAATCTGGGCACTTTGGCAAAAGTCCTTTCCAAACGACGACGATTCCTTTTTGACCAGTTTCATTTATCCGTATTCAAACGAATCCAATCGGATGACTTTGTACGAAAACGAAAGACTCGCCTCCATGCTGCACCTTTTTGAATTTTCTGGAGATTGGGGGCGCACCGCCTACATTTACGGCCTCGCCACAGACCCGGATTTCCGCCATAAAGGATATGCATCCAGTCTCATTTCAAAAGCGCTGATTCGAGCTTTTCAACGAAAGGATATCGCCGTCTGGGCCATTCCCGAAAACAAGGAATTCAAATGTTGGCAAGAACGCTTGGAGTTCAGCAATTTCCAAACGGAGCCGCTCCACTTTTTAACAGACGACGGATTCAGTTTTGGAGAAAATCCGGCAACCGACCTGGGCATTTTCAGAATCGTCGACATGGAAGCTTACCTGAATCTTTTCGCCAAGGAAAACCCTTCGGTTGCAGAAGTCATTCCTGTTTTCGACAAGCTTTTGCCGTCGAATTCCGGAACATTCCGCATTTTCGAGGGAAAAGCCCACAAAATATCGGCGGAATTTGTTAACGAAAACCGTTTTAGCCCTGCAGAAATCGCCAATCGCTACACTATCCGCGGTGGAAAACGCTTGAAATTTGAAATCGCTCTCCCCTGACTTCATTTTCATCCGTCAACAGCCATTCACCACAGACCGCTTTCTTTAAATTTTCTATGTTGCCGATTTGAGGTGGCCATGCTCATCGAAGATGATAAATTCGCTTTTTCCTGCATCAAGACCCATCCGCGAAGACTCGGAATTCCTCTGAGACGTTGGGGGCGCAATTTTGTATCCGCCTGTCCGTTCCACGCTCCAGAAGAAACGTCCCTCTTCTTTTACGATTCCCTCGGCTATTGGCGTTACCATTGTTTGCAATGCAACAACGACGGCGACCTTGTCGAATTTTTGATGCGGACTCGCTTCAACGGAATGGATGAAAAATCCGCCCGAAAAGAAGCTCTCGATTTTTGGGGTTCTTCAGAAGAACAAGTCCAGGGCTTGCGGGAAAGCGATGTCAAGAACAAGGAAATCGGCGGTGAAAAAGTCCGCGTTTTGGAATGTTTCGTCCGCTATTGCTATTTAGCCGCCGCCAAAAGCGAATCGACTGCGGAGTTTTTAAAAGCCCGCGGTTGGACCGCCGACCAGGCAAAACTTTACGGCATCGGCTATTACAGCGGGGATCCGGAACCGTTTTTCAGTTATTGCATGCTTTCCGGGCTTGAAAGGCACGAAGTCAGCTTTTACCTGGACAATCTCGAATTTTCCCACGAGCCGCGCCTCACGATTCCCGCCCGCAATTCCAAAGGTGTCATTCATTCCGTTTACGGTCGCCTGTTAGACAATGCGGGGACGCCCAATTCCGGAGAAGACACTTACATTTCTTACGCCTCAGGACCTTTGGATATTCCGTTCAACATCCAGCAAGACATGGATTCTCCCATCGTCGTCGAAGGCCTTTTCGATGCGTTGACCGCAGACCTTTCCGGAATTCCCGGAGTCGTTTCGACAATGTATCAGCCCTTCAGCCGCAGCCACCTTTACAAACTCAAGGCCTGCGGCGCAGAGAGCGTTACACTCCTCCTCCGCAAAGAATCCAGCCGGCGCGCCCAAGAATATCACATCCGCAGATGTTTGGAATTAGCCGAATCGGAACGCATCGGTTTTAAATCCATCGTTCTCCCCGATGGCGAAACCGTTGACACCTTTTTGCGCAAAGAAGGCGCAGACACCCTGCTTTCCAAAATCCGCGATACCGAAGAAGACACCATGCGGACGCATCGCAAGTCCGTTTTATTGCAAGACATCCGTGAAAACTTTCACCTGGCAATGAACCGCGATGCCGAAGTCGATGTGGGTTACAAGATTTCCAACTTCCCCGCCCTTTCGCACGCCCTCGACGGCATTCTCCCCGGTTACCACTTTCTCTCGTCGGAACCGTTTGGATTCAAAAGTTACGCGTTGTCTTCTCTTTCCCTGGATTTAATCGACGGCAACCCGGAAGCCAAAGTCATTTACGTCGCTTTGGATTGTCCCAGGCGGCAAGTCTTCGACAGGATGGTCGCCATGTTGGCCGACGTCTCCGAAGCCGATGTCCGCAAGCAAAACAAGGACGACGAAATCAACCGGAGAATTCACGAAGCGACACGGCAACTGCTTTCTTACGTGGAATCCGACCGGATTGAAATTTGGGAAGCGACAGAAACGTTCCACTTTGATGCGTTTCTCGGCGAGCTGCAATCGGAACTTTCCGAAAAGCCGAACCTGATTCTTCTCATCGATGGCATCGACCATTTGCGGATTTCGGACTGGGCCGACATTCAAGGGCTCAGCGAACGGCGCTCTTCCGCCGTGCTGGATCTTTACAAGGCCTTGGACATTCCCGTATTCATCAGCGGCGAACTTTGCAAGGAAAACGACCGGATTGTCGGACCGCGGCCCTACCTGCGCGATGCGGATACGACGTTCTGGTTAGAACGCAAAGACGACGGGGCGCTCTGGCTGACAGTCAACATGAAAAATTCCGGTTCGACTTTATACGAAGCCAATCTGCTGTTTTCCGACAAATCTTACCGGATGAAAGAAAAAGAAGCATGAACCGTCTGACCATCGTTGACTTTGACAACTTTTGGAGTCCATCCGGAGGAGGAGTCCGCCGTTACCATTTAGAGCGGATGCAATTTTACAGTCATCAACCCGACGCTCTGCTGGTCTTTGTCCAAAACGACAGCCGGACATTCACCGAAAAAGTTTCAGACTCCCTTATCATCGAACACGTCCGGGCGTTCAAATTCCCCGGAAATTGGGAATACCGATTCCTTTGGAAACAGCGGGATATTTTTCCTTATCTTCAAAAATACGCCCCCGATATCGTTGAAGTCGGCTCTCCGTATATTCTTCCCAAGGCGGTTTCCAAAGCATCCGCGCGCCTTTCTAAGCCGCCGCGCTTGACCGCTTTTTGGCACGCCGACTTTCCCGTCACCTATGTGCGCCGTTTTTTTGAAAAATGGGGACTTCCGAAAATCGGAAAAAAGGCGGAGTCAATCGCTTTCGCTTATGCGCGCTCCAGCTTTCGCCAATACGCCAAAATCGAAGCCAGTTCACAAGAAATTCTCTCCCGCATTGGACAAAACGGTTTCTCCGGCGAACGCTTGGAATGGATTCCCCTTGGAGTCGATTTGGAAAATTTCACCCCCGAAGCGCGCGATGAAAATTTAACGTGCGAATTGAAAGACGGCGACCCGAATCGACTGACAATCTTTTTCCCCCACCGTTTTTGCGATGAAAAAGGACTTCGACTGTTCCTTGACGCGTACCCGATTCTTTGCCAAAGACTGAATGCAGAACCGGCAGTCCTTTTTGCGGGAACGGGTCCGGACTTGCCCCTTGTCAAAGCATCAGCCGAAAAATACAAGCACATCCGCTATGAAGGGTTTATCAACGGCATCCAAGAAATGGCGAGGCATTACGCCAGCGTGGATTTGTCGCTAGCCCTGTCGGGCTGGGAAACTTTTGGACTTTCCATTTTGGAATGTTTGGCCTGCGGCGACGCCCTTGTCGCCGCTTCGACGGGAGCCGCCGGAGAACATCTCCGCAACTCGGGCGCAGGAGTTCTATTGGAACACCGCACGCCACAAGCCCTGGCCGACGCCATCATCAAGGTTTCCCAAATGGACTTGCCAAAATTGAAAAACAACGCCGTGGCTTACGCCCAAAATTACAGTTGGACAAGCTGTTTTAAAAGGCAAATGGCCATGTACCAAAAATTAATCAGAGGATAATATGATAACGCACATCGTACTTTGGAAACTGAAGGCCGAAGCCGAAGGCGCTTCCGCAAAAGAAAACGCCCAGACAATCGTTTCAAAATTCAAAGCCTTGGAAGGAAACGTTCCCGGACTTCTCTCGATTGAATCCGGCGCGGACTTCAACCGCAGCGCAGCCGCTTGGGATTTAGGACTCATCACCAAATTCGCCACCAAAGCGGATTTGGATTTTTACCAAGAATATCCAGCCCACGTTGAAATCAAGCAATTCATCGGCAAAGTTTCGACAGACCGCGCCGTCATTGATTACGAAGTTTAACGCCGGCCATGAAAATTTCCGGAGCCCTTTTCGACTTATATGGAACGCTCTTCACCTACGGCAACATGTCGAAGGCCTTTTCCCTGTGGCACGAAGATTTGGCCAAAGCGTTGTATTCTTTGGGAATTTCCGTTTCCGCGGCGACCGTGTCCAAACAATGCCGGAAATTTTTTTCCACTTCCATCAAACCGGACAACCGTTATTCCGATTATGAAATCCGCTTGAAAAACTTGGCGGAGCAAAATGGAAAAATTCCCGACGACAACTGGATAAAGCATACGGCGGCAATTTCCATGAACCGTTGGCAAAGGCTTGTCCCCATTCATTCCGAAACGATTCCCCTGCTCAACATGCTCCGCGGAAAAGGCATCCGGGTGGGAATCATTTCCAATTTCCAGCACGCGCCTCACGTGCGAAAAGTCTTGCGCAAAAACGGCCTGTTGGAATTGTTGGATGCCGTCATCATCTCGGGCGAAGTCGCTTGCAAAAAGCCGGAACCGGAAATTTTCCATTTGGCCCTAAAAAAACTGGGAACAAATCCCGCCGACACCATTTACGTGGGCGACGATCCGGAACGCGACATCCGCGGAGCGGGAGCCGTTGGAATGCAAACAAGGCTGTTTCAAAACGGAACTTCCCTGTTGGACATTTTCGGAGATATCTGATGCCTGACAAAAGTCCTTTCCGGATAATCGGAATTTCTGACGAAGACGTCAAACGTAAAATTGAAAGCGCACACGCCCAACTTTTTTACGGAAATCCGACAGAAGAACGCATCTGTTTTCCAACCGGTGAACTTTCTTATATCGAAGATATCGGCCACGGGGATATCCGCAGCGAAGGAATGAGCTATGGAATGTTCATCGCAGCACGCCTCGGATTGGAAACGGAATTTTCCGCCCTCTGGAATTTTTCAAAGCAGCATCTCCAAAACACCGAAGGGGATTATGCGCCCTACTTCGCCTGGCAAGTCGCCAAGTCTCCGGGCACAGATTTTCATTTTTACAAAATAGACAAGGGGGCCGCGCCAGACGGCGAAGAATACTTTGCCGCCGCCCTTCTCATCGCCGCCGAAAAATTTGACCATCCGGAATACAAACGCGAAGCCGTTGAATTGCTGAACCAAATGGTCCACAAACCGATGAGAGGAAAAGTCCGCGCCCTTTTCGACCCCGAAAATCATCTGGTCCGTTTTTCTCCCATGGAAGGAAACGATTTCTCCGACCCGAGTTATCACACGCTTGCCTTTTATCGGCTTTTTTACAAAGCGACAGGGGATTCTTTTTGGGAAGACGCCTATGCGGCGAGCCTCTGCTTTTTAAAAAAGGCCATCCACCCCAGCACAGGTCTCTCGCCCGATTACGCAAAATTCAACGGCACGCCCAAACACACGGACTTTTTTCCGACAAGCGAATGTTTCAGCGGAGACGCCTGGCGCGTCGCCCTCAACCTCGCCCAGGATTTTCAATGGGAAATTCCAGGCGTTTGCGAAGAACTCCGGGGCGAAGCGAAAGAATTCGAACGGGATGCCATCCGAAATCTCCTGACCTTTTTTGCATCACAAGATTTTCCGTTTGCCGATTACCGCATCGATGGAGGAAAATTTCCCACCGAACCTCGCGCAATGACCCCCGGACTTTTGGCGATGAACGCCGCAGCGGCTCTCGCTCTGGATTTTGAAAATCCCGCAGACAAAAAACTCGCCGCACCGATTCTCGAAGCGTTTTTCAAAGAACCCGTTCCTCGCGGAAAATGGCGCTACTACGACGGAATGCTTTACATGTTGGGGCTTCTCGCCCTATCCCCAGACTGAACCTTTCACAACTTTCTAAATTTGGACTATGAAAAAAATTTCTTTGACAGGCATCAAACCTACAGGAACTCCCCACCTCGGTAATTACCTGGGAGCCATCCGCCCCGCTCTCGAACTTTCCAAAGATTACGAAACAGTCTACTTCATCGCCGATTACCACGCGCTCACCACCGTGCACGACGGGAAAGAAATGGCGGACAACATCCGCAAAGTCGCCGCCACTTGGATTGCTTGCGGACTTGACCCGGAAAAGGGACTTTTTTACAAACAAAGCGACATTCCCGAAATTTTTGAACTCAGTTGGGCCCTGAGCTGCTTTACTCCCAAAGGTTTTATGAACCGCGCTCATGCATACAAGGCGAAAATGGAAGCGAATCGCGCCGCAGGAGAGGATTTAGACACGAACGTCAACATGGGCCTTTACTGCTACCCCTGCCTGATGGACGCCGACATTCTCATGTTCAACGCCGATGTTGTCCCCGTTGGCAAAGACCAGAAACAGCACGTGGAATTCGCCCGCGACATCGCCATCCGCTTCAACAAACAAATGAAGAAAGAAGTTTTCACGGTTCCCGAACCCCTCATTCAAGAAACGACAGACGTCATTCCGGGGCTTGACGGGCGCAAGATGAGCAAATCTTACGACAACACGATTGAAATTTTCCTCGATGCGAAAGCGCGCAAAAAGAAAATCGGAAAAATCGTCACGAACAGTCTTCCCATTGAAGCCCCCAAAGATCCCGACACCTGCAATGTTTTCGGACTTTACAAGCTGTTCGCCACTCCCGACGAAGCGAAAACCCTCGCCGAAACATATCGCGCAGGCGGCATGGGCTGGGGTTACGCCAAGAATGAACTTCAAAACATTCTCGAACGGACCTTCGGCGAAATGCGGGAAACGTACAACGATCTCATGGCGCACCCCGAACGCATCGACGAAATTCTCCACGCCGGAGCGGAGAAGGCGCGCCCCATCGCCAAAGAACATCTCGACCAAGTTCGCGAAGTTCTCGGCTACGGAAAATCGTTTTAACTGATTTTTTCCCGATTCCTTTTAACCCAAATTCTCCCATCGGCAACTTCTACAACGCAGACGGACTCGCCTGCGTTTATCATATCGCCCCTGGTTTGCACATCAAAAGCGTTTTCTCCAAACCGGGCGTGTCCAACAGGGCGGAGCGGCGTTTCCGCCACGCCCAAATCTCCGGGGTGAACTTCGGCGACATTTTCCGTTGGCGATTTCGCCGATTCCAAATCCGTTTTGAGCATTGGACTGAATCGCTCCGGCAAAAGCGGAATTAAATACTTGGAAGCGAGAATCGGAATCACCATGGCGAATAAGGCGCAGCTCAAAATGTAAAGGACCGCGGGCAAAACAGAACCCGAAGCGATTTGGGGAAGAAAAGACGGCAACTGGGAAACGTCAAAAGTGAGGACCAACGCCAAAATCATACAGGCGATTCCCGAAATGCCGAACAGGAACGTCCCCGGCATCAGTAAAATTTCCACGACAAAAAGAATCGCTCCGAGGACAAGCAAGATGAGCGGAAGATAATTGCCGATGTGATGAACGTATTGCCCCACAAAGACTGTCGCAATCAAGAGGATTCCCACAATGCCGAAGAATCCGAAGCCGGGAGTTTTGAATTCGATGTAAAGTGCGCCAAATCCCAAGATGAGCAGGATGCCAGAAATTCCGGCGATAAAGCGCGATATTTTTTCTCCTGTCGAAATATTGATTTCGCGGACTTCTTCAATTCCGAGAGTCTTTTCAAACGCCGCGCGATTTTCCGGAGTGCCTTTTGAAAAATGCAATTCGACGGCTTCTTCATCGGTCATCGTCAGCAATTCCCCGGAATCCACCAAAACTTTGGGAGTTCCCCAAAAAGCCTTTTCTTTCGCACTCCACTTTTCATATCGGGACGCTTCCACCGCCATTGTGGAATCTTTGCGCTGCAATTCATACACGGCTAAATCCGGAGAAACCATCGCCATGGACAGGAGTTCCGGATAACCGTTTTTTTGCGCCAGGTTGCGGAATTTGGCACGGAGCGGCGACTGGACTTTTTCTCCGATAATCTGGGGAGTCCCATCCCCATTTTGCACAATGGGCGCGCAATCGCCGATGGTTGTTCCGGGGAGCATGTAAAGTTCCTTGTTCGAAAGGGCAATCAAAGCGCCCGCACTGATAGCCTTTTTCGAAACAAGGGCGACCGTCTTCGACTTTTTGATTCCCATGATCGTGTCGACAATGTCGAATGCCGCATCCAAACGACCGCCGAATGTATTGATGTCAAATACAATATAATCGGGATTTTTTTCTACCGCTTCGCCAATCGCCCGGGCTGTATATTCATACATTCCCGGATCAACGTCGCCTTCTAGGGTTATCCAAGCAGCCGATTTCGCGTGGACGGAAACACAAAAACAGAAAAGAGTGAACAGCCCAACAAGAAAATGATTCATAAAAACTCCCTGTTTTTTACAAAATAGATAAATCCCATTCAAACAGCAACGGCTAGCGCCACTTGCAAAAGGTTTCTTCGCATTCCGAAAGGCGCTCCCAAATCGCGGTAGAGCGAAAACTTGTTTTTCCCACTTTTGAAATTTCTATATTCCATAAAAATGAATTTCACAATTCAAAAAACGCTAAATCACAGTTTTCCACTCCCAAAGAACCTTGAACGAGGATTTTCCTGAATGCCCAAATTACAACTCGATCTTGTCGGAAGCGTAGAATTCATTGTCGAAGACGAACACACGGCAAAAGAAATCGGCAGCGGGAACATCAACGTTCTTTCGACGGCGTTCATGACCGCCATGCTGGAAAAAGCGGCCTGGACCAGCGTTTCGCCCTTTTTGGAACCCGGCGAAGAAACCGTCGGCACCCTAATGAACATCACGCACGAATCCCCCACCCCCGTGGGAATGAAAGTGGAATGCATTTCCAAATTGGTCTCCATCGATGAACGGAAACTCCTGTTCGAAGTCGACGCTTATGACGAGCGGGGACATATTGGAGGCGGAATGCACGAACGGTTCATCATCCATCAAGAACGCTTTCTCTCCAAAGCCGAAGCGAAGCTTTCCAAATAATGACGGTCATTCTCTTCAACAAGCCTTACGGCGTTTTGAGCCAGTTCACCCCCGAAGGAAACCACCCCGCATTAAATCAATTCGGATTTCCCCGCGGAGTTTATGCGGCAGGAAGACTCGACCACGACAGCGAAGGCGCTCTCTTGCTCACTGACAATGGACGACTCATCCGCAAGCTCCTGGATCCGGAAAAAGCACACCCGCGGACTTATTTAGCCCAAGTCGAAGGAATTCCCTCCGCTGAGGATTTGAAGAGGCTTTCATCCGGGCTTTTCATCCAAGGATACCGAACGCGAAAATGCCTCGCAGAAATCGTCAACGAACCGGAAGGCCTTTGGGAACGCCATCCGCCCATCCGCCACCGGGCAAACATTCCCACATCCTGGTTGAAAATCACCTTGACCGAAGGCAAGAACCGCCAGGTTCGCCACATGACGGCGGCGATTGGACATCCCACGCTGAGACTCATCCGAATTCAAATCGGAAATATCAAATTGGATTCTTTGCAGCCGGGAAATTGGCGCGAAATTTCTGAAAACATTTTCCGTTAAAATTCCACTTGAAACGCATTCATTCGCCGGAATCCAATATTCTCAAATAACTCCGGTAACGGGCCCGCGGAATTTCGCCCGATTCCACACGGGCAATCACGTCGCAACCCGGCTCTCCCTGATGCAGGCAATCATTGTATTTGCAAGTGAAAAGTTCTCCCGGAAAAAATCCCGGAAAGGAACGGGCGAGCTCATGCGCGTCCATTTCGGTGACACCCAATTCCCGAATCCCCGGCGTATCGATTATCTTTCCGCCAAACGGCAAGTCGAAAAGACTTGAAGAAGTCGTCGTGTGCCTTCCTTTGCCATCCAACTCGCGAACGTTTCCCACGTTCAGCTGGGCTCCGGGCACCAAGGCGTTGACAAGGCTCGATTTGCCGACACCGCTCTTTCCCGAAAGCACGGAACATTTTCCGGCAAGGACTTGACGCAAATCGTCCAAACCTTCTCCTGATTTGCAACTGACACAGACAAGCCTGTCCACCAGAGAAATAAAATCTTGTACATCCGACGGAATTTTTTCCACCAGATCCGTTTTGTTCAAAACCATCACCAGCGGCAAATGGCAAAGCTCCGCCGCGAGCAAAAATCTGTCGGCGAATCCATAATTGAACGGCGGTTCTGCAACGCTTGAAACGATGACAACCTGATCAATGTTTGCCGCCAAAACCAGTTCCCTGCGGGATTTGTCCTTGGGACCGGGCCTGACCAAGGATGATTTCCGCGGCAACACTTTCAACAAAGAATAAGGCGCGGATTTGACCGCATCCTTCACCAGGGCGACAACGACACGGTCTCCGACAACGGGAAACTCGCCCAATTCGCAAACCATGGCGGCGCGGTACGTCGCATTGACGCATTCTCCGGAATCCAGTCGAACGACACACGTCCGGCGATGAACTTCTAAAACAGTCGCTTGGGCAGAATCTCCTTCGGCAAAATTTTCCGCCGGATTTTTCAATTTTTTCACTTTGGGCTTTTTGAATTCCCTGCTCCAACGTTCGCGGATGGGACGTTCATCCAACGTTCCGCGTTTCCACATTTCCATGGTATTCACACGCCTTGCACGCGCGTCCCGCCTGAAAACCCGTCCGGAGCGTTCATTTTCAAAATCGTCGTTGTCCAATTTTTCGTTCATCGCTTGCAATTTAGAATTTTGAATTTCACATCACCGGCACCATGCCCAATTCCAAACCTTTTCAAAAATTTTCTCCACTTTAAATCCTTCCGAAAATTTTTACAACGCCTTCGCCTGGAGCGATTTGCGCATTTCCGAAAATGCGGCGTAAACCGCTTTATTCGCCCGCAAAATTTTTCCCAGTGCGCTGTTGGAAAGTCCAAAAGCGCGAGCCGCTTCCCGAGTGTCTCCTCCGTTTGCAAAAACGATATCCAAAACGTCCGCGATAAACTGCGGATAAGCTTCGTTTGACGGCTGAATGTGTCCCATGCTCCCCGGAAAACGCAGCGGCCCCGTTTTGGGGGATTCCCGCACATGGAGCGCTATAGACAGCCGCATCCGATGAAGCGCATGGACTTTATTTTCACTGGCGCTGCGGCTTTCACACGATTTGATTGCTAAATTAAATTCTGACAGCCGAAGATCGACCCCGGAATTCGTCTTGTTGCGGAATTGCCCACCAGGACCACTTCCTTGAAAACCCGAAACCTTACAGGCACGGAGAAGTTCGTTCAAAGGCATTTTCAAATAGGAATCGCGATGCATCGTCAAAAAAATACATCTTCCCCCGTCAAATCGATAACCCTTTTGCTGTGCGCCACCATTCTTTTCGCCCTTTTCGCCTGCGCCGGCCACACGGCAAAAGAAACTTCGGACGCGGTCACCTATGCGCAGACAAACGAAGAAAAACTCCTGAAACTGGAGCAGACTTATGCGGAAATACAACAAAAAGTCCGCGACAACGCGCCGCCGGAATCTTTTATAGGCTATATCACGGACTCTTCGTATTACTGGATGGACACGTTGCAACGCTACGCCCTAGAAATGCCCGCCGAACAAGTAGAAGCCTTGCCCCTCGGCGAAATGCTCTCCGTTCTCGTCTACCGCATTTTTGACCGCGAACGCGCCTGGGATCCGAACATGAACGAAGACTACCGGATGCTCTCCCTGCTCGTCGGAAAAAAAGGCCTTATCCAAAGGACGAAGAACCTCGACTTGGGTCCCTTCGAAATCAAAAAGGACCGCGGCAGCGTTGGACTGGCTTCCAGTCCTAAAGTCCCCGTCATCCTTTTCGAATGGGACGATTCCAGTTGGAAGCTGGATTTAAAAGCGACTCTCCCGCTGATTACCAAAGGACTTGAAAGCATCGGCGTGAAAAAGGATTGGACGACCAAAGAGCTTGCCCTGTATTTGCTCGAAAAAGAGTTCCATTATACCTACACGAATATTTCTTACGATGACACCCTCTTAGACCCTTATTCCACTTTTTAAAATGCCCAAAAACTTGACTCCTTGGAAAACCCTTTCGGCAGAGCCGATTCTCGACACGTCCTATTTGAAAGTCGAAAAGGAACGTTGCGAATTACCAAGCGGAACCGTCATCTCGGATTTTTATACGCTGTGGCAACCGGACTGGGTCTTGATTTTGGCAAGCACCGCTAACGGCGAATGGATTTTGGAAAGCCAATACCGCCACGGTGTCAAAAAAGTTTCCCTGGAATTCCCCGCAGGAATCATCGACGCGAAAGAATCTCCAATCGAAGCCGCCCGACGTGAATTGCAAGAAGAATGCGCTTACGGCGGCGGAACTTTTGAATGCCTCGCCGAAATGCCCATAAACCCGGACAGACACCGCGGCCGATTTTTCGTTGTCCGCGCCAAAGGCGTTTCTCCCCAGGGAAGTACGCGTTTTGATCCCGGCGAAGACATTGAAACGCGCCTCTATTCGACCGCTTCCGTTTTGCAAAAAATGCGTTCCGGGGAAATGTTCCATCCCCATCAGATAGCCGCCTTTTTCCTTTACGGTGAACCCTTCCTTGAAAAATTCGGTCTCCATGAAAAAAACTCGATTTGAAACGGAAGTCCACGGCAAGTCGCTGTCAGAAGAATTGGCTGGCGCACGGCTCCTGTGTGATCGCGAAGGTCCCGCTCTTGTAGAATGGTTCGCAAAATCCGGGGAACGCCTTTGGGATTCTCTCCAACCGGAGATTTTTCAAAAGTTGGAATTTTTTTCCAACCGCTCCACAGGACTAAAGCTCCACGCGAACGCCTCCATTTCCACAGTTGAGCATCTCGCGCCCGTTTTGTTGCTGTATCCGCAATTCCATTTTGAAATCCACGCCCTTTCAAAAGAATTGCCCCTCTTCGACGGCAGCGCTTATCCGTGGTACGAAACCATCCGGAAACTCGCCGGCATTCCACAAGAACTCCAATTTTACCCGTCGACTCTCTACGAACGGTTCGACTGGGGGTATGGATTTATGGAAGTCTGCCCCGCCGAAACATTGGAAATCGAATATTCCATTTCCCACGGAACATTCCACGACGACGCCTACGCGAGCATTTACGAAGCCGCCGACCTGGTCAGCCTCTTCCCCGCCAGAACATTCATTTTTGAAAGCGACGTGAAACTGGCCAAAGAAAGCGGCTTCCTTGCCGCCGCCGATGAAACTTGCGGAATGCTCCTGAGCGAGCTGGGCGACCGCGCCCAGATTCTTCTCGGAGGAAATTTCCGGATGCAAAGCGAACCGGTCAAGCACAAAATTCTCGATTTAATCGGAGACTTGTCCTTGCCCGCTCCCATTTTACCTAAATTGAGAATTCGAATCCACAACGGCGGGCATGTAGCCCACCGCAAATTGTCAGAGAGGTTGCTGAACGATGCTTTCCGATACTCTTCCCAAATCAACTAAGCCCGGTGTACTTTACGATTATGCGGCAATCCTTCAAATCTTGCCGCACCGCTACCCCTTCCTATTCATCGACGAAGTCCTGTCGTTAGATCTTTCCGCCGAGATTCCAAAGATTGTCGCCCACAAAAACGTTTCATTCAACGAACCGTTTTTCCAGGGACACTTTCCCGGAGAACCGGTCATGCCCGGAGTCATTCAAATCGAAACGATGGCACAAGCCGGAGCGATTCTCGCCGGCCTCCGTTACGAATCGGAATGTGCCGGAAAACGCCCCGCCTTTATGGGCGTCGACGCTTGCCGTTTTCGCCGACCGGTCCGCCCAGGCGACTCACTCGAAGTGACCGTAACTTTAGATAAGATGCGCCGCGGAATCCTCTTCTTCTCCGGCGAAATCCGCTGCGGAGACGTTGCCGTTTGCGAAGCGACTTTCAGCGCGACAATGATTTGACGTTGCCGTAAACAGGCGTTCAACACGTTGAAAATAAAACAGAAGAAGCCGCCCCTTTGGGGCGGCTTCTCTTTCAAACTGCAATCAATCAGGTGTGAGCGTCAACCCAATCCGCATTCTTCTTGCAAGCATCGACAGACTTGTCAAACGCAGCCTTTTCTTCAGCGGAGAGCTTGACTTCGAGAATTTTTTCGACACCGTTCGCACCGACGACAACAGGCACGCCGCAATAAAGTCCGGTCACGCCGTATTCGCCGTTGAGCTTCGCCGCACAAGAGAAGACGTTCTTCTTGTCGAGGAGATAAGCTTCGGCCATGTGGATGGCGGAAGTCGCCGGGCTGTAGAACGCGGAGCCGCGTCCGAGGAGGTTCACGATTTCACCACCGGCACCCGCAGTACGCTTGGCGAGTTCAGCAAACTTTTCCTTGCTCATGAGCTGCGGAAGCGGAATGCCGCCGACAGAAACGCTTTCGTAAATGCTGACCATGGTATCGCCGTGACCGCCGAGAACGAGCGCCTTCACGTCTTCAACGGAAACGCCGAGTTCATCTGCGACAAAGCATGCGAGACGGGCAGAATCGAGAACGCCCGCCATGCCAATGACCTTGTTTGCCGGCAAGCCGGACTGCTTTTGCATATTGTAAACCATGGCGTCGAGCGGGTTCGTAATCACAATGACGAAAGCATCCGGAGCGTTTGTCTTGATGGCTTCGGCAACCGTCTTGATGACACCGCAATTCTTTTCGAGAAGGTCATCGCGGCTCATGCCCGGCATACGCGGGAATCCGGCGGTAACGATGACGACGTCCGCACCCTTGAGCGCCGCATAATCGGTGGAACCCTGCAAATCAACAGAAGAATTGATCACAGAACGACCTTCCATGATATCGAGAGCCTTGCCTTTCGGCATTCCCTGAGTCTGCGGAATGTCGATGAGGACGACATCGCCGAGATTCTTCTGGGCAGCGACAAGAGCCATTGTTCCGCCAATTTGACCAGCGCCAACGAGCGCGATTTTCTTTCTAGCCATAAATAGACCTTCCTTTTTAGGACAAAATGTGAATTCAATGATAGAAAATTTTATCCCGAAAAACGCCGTCATTTCGGCGGAATAAAGTTTTTTGCCGTTTCCGATTTCGCAAAGGACGGCATCACTGAAATTCCGGGGCGATTGTACAGATGAGCGAAAAGCCGTCCAATCCGTGAAAGCCGACCTGAACGCGGAAGAGATACATATCCGGTTTGCGGACGCGCACACCAAAGCCCCACGAGTTTAAAAGCTTATCCGTATCCAGGGTTCGCCAGGTTCTGCCGTACATCACATATTCATTGAAAATGACGCCATCGACCAGACGGTCTATCGGCCAGCGGTATTCGACAGAAATTCCCTTGACCGCATAATCCGTGTACCGCCGCGTGTATCCCCGAAGCGGAAAAGTTCCCCCTGCCGTTGGAAACGCCCGGAACGGTGCGCCGCCAATTTCTTCTTCCCACATCTGACGGAGCCGGAATTGAACGGCGAGAACGCGCCTGTTCAGCAACGTGTTGCGAATGTTCTCCGGTCGCCACAAGCGAAGCGTTTCATCCCACGAAAAGTCCGTGTAAAATTTGCGGAATTCCCGGGCTTCTTTCGCAGAAAGTCCGTATTGGGTAGAATCCTTCCCCAAATAAAAATAATGCTGCGCGACAATGTCGAGCGTTTGAAAATCATGGTCGAAATCATTCGACTTTGCAATCGTATTTTCCCCCGTATAATCCAAAACGTTCACATAACTCCAAGCGGCAGAAATCCGGGAACCGCGCGTGGGCGCGAAAGGCGCGTCTGTATTGTCGTAAGTCAGCGACAGCCGAAGCGGAATTTGTTTGTAATCCTGGTACATGCCGCGGTCATGGGGATTGAACAGAGGATGGTTCGTCAACACGGTATCTTCGATGTCGGGATAATTGTAGCGGCGCTGTTCAAAAGCCGACTCCACTTGAAAATTCAAATTGGGAACAAATGGGACCTGATGCCCTGCGCGCAATTGAAAAGAATAAGAAGAATCCGTAAGCGAAAATGGTTCATCCGAATCGTCCAGCGTGAGCGACCGCGGAACCGTAAACCCGGCGTCCCTGTCCATGACGAAATCGAACCGTCCTCCAACGACAAAGTCCGAACCCAGCACGTTGCGTTTCGAATACCGCGTGGAAAATTTCACATCGCTGTTGACAAAAAGCGCAGCGCTAGCGACAAAATAATCCTTTTGAAAAATCATGTTGCGGTGACGATAATCTACGCCAACCTGAGTCCGCGATCCGGGCTTCAAATTGAACGTCGGATAAATGAATATGTTCCGCTTCGGACCAAATGTCACCATGTCAATGCCCTTGTCTATCACCTGATTTTCGACGGCGTAATGAAGCGGCGCAGAAAATGGGAAGACGAGCGCATTCAAAACAGGCTGCACCACATGGGAGAACGGCCAAATCAGATAATCCGTAAAGGACATTTCCCCATCGCCCGATTCTTTGTCAACAGCAGGCGCATCCCCTTCTGCAAAAACCGGAAGGGCGGCCAAAAAAAGAATCATGGCGACGCGAAGTTTCATCTGGATTCAATTTAAAAAATCCGCTGCGGACATTTTCAAAGCGCAAAGAGGATTCGTGATGTATAATTAGGAATTAGAAATGAGGAATTGTGAGCGGCGGCGTGAAAACTCTTCTTGGGTGGGGGCAAGAAATGAGAAATTAGGAATTAGAAATGAGGAATTGGGCTGTATAATTCGGAATGCGTAATTCGGAATGCGGAATTGGAGTCGCGAACAGGAAACTTTCTTGGGTGGGGTTTGCACGGAGAGCCTTTTCTGTTGCTGGGCGATGTGTGGAATGAGAAATTGGGCTGTATAATTCGGAATGCGGAATTCGGAATGCGGAATTGTGAGCTGTAGACGGGAAACTCTTTTTAATGGGGCTTTGACGGAGAGCCTTTTCTGCGGTGTGGG
>CAYNID010000001.1:0-517106 GCA_964397425.1 uncultured Fibrobacter sp. | reverse complement strand
GCTGATAACTGAGCACTCTTTTTGATGGGTTTCACACCAAAGCCTTTTCTGCTATTGTATTGAAATTTGCACGATTGGGACGGCACAGAAATTGCCGTTTTCGCGGAATGGGAGTTTGTCCGAAGTTGACAGGAGGTCTGCTATTGATTCGGTATTTCTACCCCGCCATTTTTGCGTTCATCGTTGTGCAGTTGGTCGTTTCTTTCGTGTCATACCGTTTGGGCAACCGCACGTATTCGGAGGGATTCCGGGATGGTGCCGTCTCCGCCCTGGTGAACGACAGCGATTTCATAGCCGGGATTCGTTCCGAAATGCTGAGCGTTTACCGGGAAATGGAGTCCGCCAACCGCTATGTCGTCTACAAGGGCGACACGATTTGGCGCAACGGAGGCGTGAAATGATTAGATTTGAAAACACAAACAAGAGAGGTCATCATGAAAGGAATACTCTTTGCGCTCTGCGCATTCCTGCTAGTCGCCTGTTCGGAAAGGGAGAAACCGGAATCCGCGCAAGAAAAGGTGGGGACGAACAGCTATGAAAATATCGTCGTACCAAGTCCGAGACTTGATGGGTTGGGAAAACCTCCCTCAGAGCGAAGATGGGATGCTGCAAAAGTCAAGTGTGCCGGATTGTCGGGAAACGAAAAGGGAAAGTGCTATTGTGAAAGTTTCCATGTTGGCGATGGTGCTACTTTCCGTTTCCCTAATGGTGAAACCTACACATGCCATTAATGAGTGTTATAGAACTTATGATGAAGTTATAGCAGTTTCTAACGCATATAAAAAAGCGTGTGAAGAGGCTGAGGGTGGCGGGGCGACTTATTATTCCTCTATCACTTCGGTAGATTCCTGTTATCAGCATGGGAGTGAGGGGGCAGAAATTGGTTTTGCGAATGGATATAATCTTTTTTATGGTTGTAATCTCTGTACTTCAAAAGAAGCCGTCATAGAGGTAGAGGATTTTAAAAATGAATGTGCAGAGCAATGTCGTTTGACCGATTATTCCTGCTCGCCTGTTTTGGGGTCTTGGTCATCACCTGTATTTTCCAACAAGGTTTGTTCCAAGATAGACAGCACGGCTACGGGGGCAAAAAAAAATGAGGAATTAGGAATGTATAATTCGGAATGCGGAATGCGGAATGCGGAATTGTGAGCTGTGGAAGGGAAACTCTTCTTTGATGGGATTTCGCATCAGAGCCTTTTCTGCAGTGTGGTGAGTTTTGCACGGTTTAGGCGGTAAACGCGAGCCGTTTTCGCAATTAGGAATTAGAAATGAGGAATGAGGAATTGGGCTGTGGAAGGGAAACTCTTCTTTGATGGGATTTCGCATCAGAGCCTTTTCTGCGACAAATGATGAAGGCGCAGTGCACCAAAGCACCTTTTCTAAGCCCCGGAAGGAGCTCGGAAATCGGCGATTGGCATTCTGCGCCATCCCGTGCGGACAAAGGGTCCGCACAAATCCACATTACACTTTCAATTCGCCCGCATCCAGATTGTCCCATTCCGGGACAGCTTCTATCGCCGGGCGGACTTCTTCCCCAACAAATTTCACCACCTGTCCGGGCGCACGTCCCACGAACTTCTTCAAGTCCAAAATTTCCCGCAATTTCGCATCATCGATTCCCAGGGCGCGGAATTTCGGATTTGTCAACACACGTTCGAGAAGGTCGTTGTCCTTTCCCTGTTCTTTCACCACTTTTCCCGCTTCCATGCTCATCACGCGGATTTCTTCGTGCAGTTCCTGACGGTCACCGCCCTGTTTCACGCCTTCCATGATGATGTTTTCCGTCGCCATGAAGGGAAGTTCCGCCATGATGCGTTTTTCAATGACCTTCGGATAGACGACAAGTCCCGTACTTACATTTTCCGCGATAATGAGCATCGCATCCATCGCCAAGAAAGCTTCCGGAATTGCGAGGCGCTTATTGGCGCTGTCGTCGAGAGTCCGTTCAAACCATTGCGTCGCCTGGGTGAATGCCGTGCTGTTCACCTGTTCCATGACAAATCGGGCCAACGAACAAATCCGTTCGCAGCGCATCGGGTTTCTCTTGTAAGCCATGGCGCTTGAACCAATTTGAGTCTTTTCAAACGGTTCTTCCACTTCTTTGTTGCCCTGCATCAAGCGCATATCCGTGGCAAACTTGTGAAGGCTCTGGGCGATAGAGCTGAGAGTTTGATTTACGCGGTTGTCCCATTTGCGGGTATATGTTTGCCCGGTAATCGTGAGGACCCTGTCAAATCCGGCTTTGCGTGTCACACGGCGGTCCAGTTCAAGAATCCGTTCTTCGTCGCCGTTGAACAGATCCATGAAACTCGCCTGCGTTCCCGTCGTCCCCTTCACCCCGCGGAACGGCAACACCTGAATGAGAAAGTTCAATTCTTCCAAATCGATTAAAAAATCCTGCAGCCAAAGGCAGGCGCGCTTGCCGACAGTCGTCAATTGGGCGGCCTGAAAATGCGTCGCTCCGAGCTGCGGCAGATCTTTATATTCCAAAGCGAACCTGGAAAGCCTGTCCATGACGCGGCAAAGGCGTTTCCGCACAAGGATAAGCCCCTGTTTCATCTGAATCAAATCGGTGTTGTCGCCGACATAAGCGGAAGTCGCTCCCAAGTGAATGATGCCTTTCGCCTTTGGGCATTGCACGCCGTAAGCGTAAACATGGCTCATCACATCGTGACGGCGCCGCTTTTCTTCCGCTTCGGCAACGTCGAAATTGATGTCGGTCGCATGCGCCTTGAGTTCGTCCACCTGTTCCTGTGTAATGTTCAGCCCCAGTTCCATTTCGGATTCCGCAAGGTAAATCCACAATTTCCGCCAAGTCTGGAACTTGTATTGCGGGCTGAAGATGTAGCTCATTTCCTTAGAGGCATAACGTTGAATCAGAGGGCTTTCGTATTGATCGCGCATCGTTTTTCCTTTCCTTGAATTTATTGTTCCGCCGTTTCCGGCGAGTTTGAAACATCCGCATCCATTCCCAAAGAATCCGGTTTTACGTTCAACGCCTTCAGGCTGTCGACTTTCAAACTGTCGCGTTTGGGAAACATATTCTGGTAAATGACCGTCCGGCGGCTGGACATGAAACGCCCGTAGCGGTTGTTCGGACTGTGCTTTCCGGGACTGGCTAGCACGGCAGCCATGTTGATAGCCTGATCCAGGGATAGCTTGTAAGCGCTTTTGCCAAAATATTCACGGCTGGCCGCTTCACAGCCAAAAATATCACGCCCCCATTGAGCGTAATTCAGATAGAGTTCCAAAATGCGCTCCTTGCCCAACATCTTTTCCATCAGAAGCGCATAGGCAAGTTCCTTGAATTTGCGTTCCCAGGAGCGTTCACTCGAAAGAAAGAGGTTCTTCGCCAGTTGTTGCGTAATCGTACTGCCGCCGAATTTCGTCTTGCCGTAATAGCGGTTCGCGTCGAGGGCCTCCGCGATAGCCCGAACGTCAAATCCCGGATGCTGATAAAAGCCCGCATCTTCGCTGGCGATGACCGCCTTTTGCAAATACGGACTGATGCTGTCCAAGGGAACGAACCGGTGCTTGAGCTCCGTCGCCGGATTTGAATCCACGAGCGCTTCCATGTAACGGCTCATCTCCGGATTCGAAAATTCCAGTTGCTTGACGTTATCGTAAATGGCGTAACCGTATGTAAAGGCTTTATACAAAAGAACCGAAGCCACCACCGTAAAGGCGATGGCGTAAACGGTAAACGCCAAAAAAGCCAACCGCACGAACTTGTTCAAAATCCAATAAATCCATTCCAAAACGGACAACGCCACCCGGACTCCTTTCGGGAGCGCGTTCAGGCGCTTTCTCACAGAACGTTTGAATTGCGTGCAGTTCACGGTGAGAATATAGAAAAGATGTTATCGGCAAAAGAGCGGTTGTGCCCGTTTGACAAAACAAGAACACGGCAAACGGTCTACCGGCAATCGAAAAAATCATTCCTCTACAAGGCGTTTCGAAGCCTTCCTGTCGGGATTCTTGGCGATTTTCCCAAATTTTGACCTCTCCGGTTTGAATTTTTTATAAATTTTGCTCAGCTAAAATCTCCCGTTTTGAGAGATGGCAGATACACAATCAAACAAAAGGATCCTATCATGGCTCTTAAACTCGGTATCAATGGTTTCGGCCGTATCGGCCGCATGGTTTTCCGCGCTGCTGTGGAAAACTTTTCCAAGGACATCACTGTTGTCGGCATTAACGACCTCCTCGATGTTGATTACCTCGCCTACATGCTGAAGTACGACTCCGTGCACGGCAAATTCAACCACGACATCAAGGCGGAAGGCAACTTCCTCATCGTTGACGGCAACAAGATCCAGGTGTTCGCCGAAAAGGATCCGACCAATATCACTTGGGGCGCCCTGAATGTTGACGTTGTCGTGGAATCCACCGGATTCTTCCTGACCGACGAACTCGCCCGCGCTCACATCAAGGCCGGTGCGAAGAAAGTCATCATGTCTGCTCCGTCCAAGGATGCGACTCCGATGTTCGTCTATGGCGTCAACGACAAGACCTATGCTGGCCAGGACATCATCTCCAACGCGTCCTGCACCACGAACTGCCTCGCTCCGATTTCCAAGGTTCTCAACGAAACCTTCGGCATCAAGCGCGGCCTCATGACCACTGTCCACGCTGCTACTGCAACGCAAAAGACCGTTGACGGCCCGTCCAAGAAGGACTGGCGCGGCGGACGCGGCATCCTCGAAAACATCATCCCGTCTTCCACGGGTGCTGCCAAGGCTGTGGGCAAGGTTCTCCCGATGCTTAACGGCAAGCTCACCGGTATGTCTCTCCGCGTTCCGACCTCCGACGTTTCTTTCGTCGACCTGACCGCTGAACTCGAAAAGCCGGCTACCTACGAAGCCATCTGCGATGCCATGAAGAAGGCTTCCGAAGGCGAACTCAAGGGCATCCTCGGTTACACCGACGAAGCTGTCGTCTCCACCGACTTCCGCAACGACGCTCACACGTCCATTTTCGACGTCAAGGCTGGCATCCAGCTCGACCCGACGTTCGTCAAGGTTTGCGCCTGGTACGACAACGAATGGGGCTACTCGAACAAGGTCTGCGAAATGGCCAAGGTCATCACCAAGTAATTCCATTTCGGAAACGAACTTGAAAAGGCTCCGCGCAAGCGGAGCTTTTTCGTATATTTGCGCCATGCAAACTCAACATCGCGGCTTCTTTTACGGAGCCCTGGCCGCCATTTGCTACGGCACAAATCCCTTAGGCGCCCTTTACCTTTACAAAGCCGGATTTTCTCCGAATTCCGTTCTCTTTTACCGCTTTTTGGGAGCAACCCTTTTGAGCGCGCTCTTCATCCTTTTTTTGCGAAAGGATTTCCGGATTCCCAAAGAAAACCTTCCGACGATCAGTTTGTTGGGAGTCCTCTTCGCCGTTTCCGCGCTGGCGCTTTATTCCAGTTTCCTCTTCATGGATGCGGGTGTCGCCTCGACCCTTCTTTTCGCCTACCCTGTCATGGTCGCCGTTTTCATGGCTGTTTTTTACAAAGAGAAAATCCAACTCAAAACGGTCCTTTCCATTTTTTTAGCTCTCGGCGGAGTCGCCCTTTTGATGCGGACAAGTGACGGGAACACCCTCAGCCCGAAAGGGATTTTGCTCGTCTTCCTCTCTTCCCAGTCTTACGCAGTTTACATCATCGTCGCCGCCCATATTCCAAAACCCATGGGGGCGTTAAAAATGAACATGGCCGTTTTTGGAATTTGCAGCGTTTGCCTTGCGCTGTATTCTTTATGCATGCCCGGACATTCCATCGCCCCGTTACAAAATCCGGCGCAATTTCTCTGGGCCTTTCAGCTGGCGTTAGTCCCTTCGCTGCTCTCTCTCGTTTTGATGCAAAAAGCCCTGCGGACGATCGGTTCGACGCCCACCGCCATCCTCGGCGCGTTGGAACCTTTAACCGCCGTTTGCATCGGAGTCGGCGTTTTTCATGAAACCCTTTCGCCAAGACTCCTCATCGGCATCCTCCTGATTCTCGGAGGCGTTACTTTGTTAGCAATCAAAAAGTCCGGCTCCCATTGATTTTGCCCAAAGAAAATTTCAGGGCGAAAGCCAAGGGAACAAATTGTCGCGGTTTTCAATCGAGAGAAGCAGGCCGTCATCTTTGAATTCGCCGTTGAACATGGCACACAATTTCATAAAATCCCGTTCATGCTCGGAAAGACGGCGGCGCGCGTAATCTTCTGCGGAATGGTTGTGAATCATGAACGCCCAGTCCGAAGCCTGGAAAAGGACCAGTTCCCGTTCCATTTGGGCGAGAATCCTTTTCTGGTAATTGGACTTTGCCCGATTTCGCGCCTCTTTGAAGAGGGAAAACATTTTAAAAAATTTGGGGTAGACGAAATCCACCTGTGAATTGACCCAAACCGATGCGAAACCGTTTTCGCCCCACGAAGAAAAAATCGGCCGGTGGATGCGTTCGTCTTCGGGATCGGGAGTCATGTCGCCAACGGATGCCAACTGCAAAATCGAAGACGAAGCGGCGCGTTCAAAAACAGATTCGATGAACTGCGGACCTTCGAACCACCAATGTCCAAAAAGCTCCGCATCGTAAGGGCAAAGTTCACAAGGCCTGTGCGAAGCCATCTGGGGAGCAAGTTCCGCCATGAGGGCTTCCCGGTTCGAAACAAAAAGCCGCGCATGTTCTTTCGCCAAATTCATCGCCTGCCAGGGGCGGTAAAGTTCCTTGTTTTCTCCCCCGGTAATGCGGTAATACTTGAACCCGGAATCAATCGGAGTGTCTCCTGCAAAGAAATAATCGCCCAAATAACTCCGGTCCAGTTCTTGGGAAATATCCCGGTAAAATTCCCGGTAATCCGGATGTCCGGGATAGCCGCGCATCCGGCTCCACACCTCCACGGAACTGGCCTGTTCCCTGCCCAGCGCCAACAGTCCCGCCGGCGTTTTGATGGGCGCAAAAACGCCGTATTGGGGAGCGGGCTCCGAAAGGAGGACTCCATGCGTTTCCAAAAAGAAGACCTTCAGATTTTTTTCAGCCAGGTAAGCGTCCAAGCCGTCAAAATATCCGCATTCCGGAAGCCACACGCTACGGGGAGATTTTCCAAAAGCGCGGCGGAAAGCTTCTACAGTCAAATCCAATTGCATCCGGATGCTATCCGGTTCCGCCTGATAAGCCGGCAAAAACGGATGCGTCCCCACGCACGTCAGGAGATACAGCTTTCCCCGGCGTTCAAGCGAAGCGAATTCCGACAGGATATCCCGATGCAGGCGGCATTCCCACAAATCCGCGAGTTCCATCAAACGGGCCGCGTAAAATTTGGCGATGGGCAAACGCTCGGCATCCCCGGCAAGCCTTTTCAATTCTTTGCCGGCCAATTCCTGCAACTTTTGCAGGTGCGCGGAATAACGTTCGCAAAGAAGTTTGTCGGAAAGCATCGCCAGAAGTGTCGGAGAGACGCTCAGATTGAGCACGCCCGGAAGGCCCTTTTCCGCCAACCGGGAAAGAGTTTGCACAAGAGGCAAGTATGTTTCCGTCAGGGCTTCGAACAGCCAATTCTCTTCGAGAAACCGGTCGTAGTCCGGATTCCGCACAAACGGCAAATGCGCGTGCAACAACAAATAAAGCTGTCCGTAGCACCCGGAATTCAAAAACGCCTCCGACTATTCCGTACGTTTGATTACAACGGGCACAATGGTCGTCGGAAAATCGCCGTCTTTGTCTGTCGCGAAAACGGGGATAATCTGAGTGGAATCCGGCAAATCCTGTTCAAACGAGAATGTGCCATCCGGATTGAGCGGGAACGGTTCTCCACGGACCTGGAGATGAGCGTCCGGGCGCGTTCCACCGTAAACTATCAGGCGCGTCTTGACCCACAGGAAAAAGTCCTTGCCGTAATTCACGCTTTCCGGATTCGGAGTTTGCACGAGCGATCCGCTTGAAAACGCCCCATTAGAAAGAGCGCCCGAAAAGAACGATTCCGAAGAACTCGCCAAATTTTCCAACCATTTCGAAACCGTTTGACTGGAAAGTCCGGAGCTGCCAAAGCCGCCGATTCCCGCATTTCCCAAAGAAGCCTTGAAAAAGGCGCTGTCCGCGTTCTTCGGGGATTTTTTCACACTGTCGTAGCTGAAAACCTGCATGGCGGGAGATTCGAGCAGCGGGGCGAAAGTTCCCTTCGACGATTTGACACCCAACGTTGCGCGGAACGATTGGGCTCCACGGTTCTGCACATACCAGCTTTTGGCATCGGCGGGGACTTCGACATCCTGGAATTTCCGCTTCTTGTTTTTGCGGATGGTCAAATCCGAAGCCACATTGTACAGGCGGAGGACAAGCGTATCTTTTTTGTCTTTGAGCGCTTCTTTGACACGGTTCTCGCTGACTTCCCAAAACGCGTGGAGGAAGTTGGGATCCCGCTGCATGAGCACCAGGTATTCCGGAGAAAATTCCGTCGGATTCTGGAATGCCGCCGCCGACTCGTTTTCAACTTTTGGAGAAACTTTGGCCTGGGGCTTTGACTTTTTCACCGGAGCGGCCACGTTTTTCGCCTTTTCAGTCCGTTTTGCCGCCGTCGAAACTTTGTCTGTCGCGGTTTTGCGCGATTCCGAAGCCTTTGTGCGCGCCGTCTTGGAAACGGCGCTCTTGATTTCGGCTACTTTGGTTTTGACTTTTTCCTTTGCCTTGCGAGAAGCCGTCTTGAGTTCGGCGACTTTGGATTCCGCCTTTTGCGAAATGGCTTTCAATTCCTTGACCTTCGTCTTTTCTTCTTTGACGACGTCTTTCACTGCTTTTTTCAGCGAAGAAACGACCTTACTTTTGGCGGAAGCCTTTTTCTTCGAATCCATGATTTCTCCTTTGGCGCAAATCAATGCACCGTTTTCGGCTTGTTGCCCCAGTTGCCTACGCCCGTCAGTCCAAGGGAGATTCCGATGAATTTCTCTTCCCAGACAGAATCATCGCCCGACGTGCGCATGCCACCCTGGATGGCGACATCCAACTTCGTTTGACGTCGTCCCAGCGGGAAACCGGATCCAATGGCGGCTCCAAATTCCCTGACATCCGAAATGTAATAATTTCTAAACCAAGTCCCAATCCGGAAGTCCATTTTCTGGAGGTAACTTTTGAAATAATCTGTCGAACCGCTGCGTTCATAGCCCAAAGCGGCGACAAATTCCGTTTGCGTGTCCGTTGAATCCTTTAAATTCCACGAACCGGCGATATTCGCCACGTCGGCATCCCAGCCCCGAAGCATAAAGTCCAGCATGAGATGGTTCCGTTTTTTGAAGCGGAACGCAAGCCCCGTAGCGAGGGTCGGCGGAACGTCGATTTCGCGGCGAAGCTTTGTGGGGACAAGAGTGTCCGTTTGGCTAAATTCCAAATTGTATTCGAGCTTGTTCTTGAGCGTGTAAGGCGTCGTGTAAGAGAAGTAGTAAGACGCCTTTTTCCCTTTGTAGTGGAGAGCTCCCGTGTAATAAGCCGGATGATTTTTGATTTTCCAGGAACCTTCGGCGGATTCCGTGAGTTCCGAATTGTTCGTCGCCCACGCGTCCGACGCGGCAACCTGGCTGTTGTCCGCACCTAAAACCAGTTTCCGGGATACGGAGCCCATGACAAAGTGAGCAGAAAAGCCCAAAGATACGCGCCGGAAAAACGGCAGACGGACCGCATAAGACGGAGTTATTTCGTAAAGATTTCCTTTGTACTTGATATTCGCCAAGCTGGTCTTTGTCGAATCTTCGACTTCTTCGTCCAAATTCGACGTGTATTTCTGCGAAAGGGAAAGCGAGAACGTTCCCCAGTCGTGCATGGCGAAGACAAAGGAAAGCGAAGGGATTTCGAGAGTCGTCGACGCATACGACGTTTCATCCTTTGACGCGACATTCGCTTCGAACGCAATCGTCGCATTGAAAGACGTATTGGTTTCAAACGCGAGACTCGCCGGGTTCCATTCCACATAGCCGCTGCCCGCCTTCGCTCCACCAGAATATCCGCGCCCAAGCGTAATCGCCGTGGCGCCTTCTGTCGGTTTTCCCAAAGCTTCAAGTCCCATCATCGAAGCCGCGTTAACCGCCGCGGAGACACAAAAAACGGAAAAGAGAATTTTGCGCATCATGGTTCTTCACTCCGCTTGGTGGCCAGCCAAAGTTTAATCGACATCGGCTGTTCAATGTAATCGGTGAAATCGTAACGGGAATAAGTGTTGTATCCCATGAAAATGGTCACGGAATCGCCCTTTTCAGTGACATGGTCGTAATAGAGCGTGTCGTAAGGCGCGAGCATTGAATACCCCATGCGAAGGACCATCTGCATTTTCATCCCGGTCCCCGCCTGGTTGATGAACGCCCGGAAACCTTCCGTCAGCTGGAGCCCCAGCGTATCGCCGTCCAAAAAGACCAGATTGGGATGCCCGTATTTTTTGATGTATTCCCGGTTCAACTTGTAAACTTCGGACGATTGGATGGGAGTTCCGTTCGAATCCACAAAAGTCGAGGCGACAACTTGGACGGGAAATCCCAGTTCCGAACCATCCTTGGAAGAAGAACGCGGCATGGTGAGCTGCGCCAGGACGACCGCTTGCCGCACATCGTTGCCGTCTCCCTCGGTATAGGGGAACTCGTCGCCGTAAAAATCGGACAGGGCCTCGAGAATTTTTTTGCCGGGAATTTCCACCAGCAGCGATTCCAAAACGCCGCCGTGCAAAATGGCGCAATCCGAACACGTTTCCGTCGACGTGCTGATGACCGCCGCCCGGAACGGAGCAATGTTCTTGTAAGAATCGGAACGCACCGTATCGCCCGCGGCAGAGACCTTCACCGTAGAATAAGACCGCAACCGGAGGAATGGCACTGTGGTTTCGCCCGGTCCGTAAAAGCGGTAAAGCCGCGAAGCTTCGGGCGCAGAAATCTTGAGCTGCAGATGGGCCGCATCCTGAATCTTTGTCAGCGATTCATAAAATTTACCCGGCAAATCGAGGCGGATGGCGGAATCGAGCTTCGCGATGCGGAGTTCCAAAGTCGTGTCCGCGGAATCCGCGCGGCTCCACGCCGCCCGCAAATTTTCGCGCCACACGGAATCCCTGACGTTTCCCAAACTGTCCAGGTATTTTTCACCGGCGCCCGTATCCAAGATCCAAGAAACGCGGATGGAAAGAGTTTCTTTTAACGGCAGGGAATCCCTGAATCCCGCCTGGGCGTAAAATCCGGAATCCGGGTAGAGCGCCAAAAATCCCGACCGGAATTCCTTTGCGCTGTCCGCCCGGAACCTGGCGAAGAAACTCTTGTCGCGGAATCCGAAATCCAGCACCCACTCGTGCTTCATTCCGTTGACCGCGCCCAAAACGCCTTGGTAATAGTTGATTCGCGGAGTGCTGTCAAAACCGACTTTGTAAAAAGAAGGCTTTACGTCGTCAATTTCAACCGTTTGCACCAGATAACTGGAGGGAAAGCCTTGGTCGTCTAACCAGGAAACGAGGGATTCGCCGTCCGAATCAAAAAGGCACGCCGCAAACAGGAGCGGCAGCAAGGAGGCAGTCACAAGCGAAAATCTGAATTTCTTCACGGAATCTCCGAAAAAAGGAAACTTCTGGTGCAAATATACAAAGTCTTTCCCCAAAGGATTTCTAGATTTCGGCTGTAAAAACAATAAAGGCCATCCCTTTCGAGGAGTCTATGAAACCATTTCACGCGTATTTTCAAAACATCAACGGTTCTGACACTTATCCTTTAGACGAGGTCATCTACCGGAGCAAAGTTGACGGCAGCCTGCTCGAAGTCCACCACGACCGCGAAGCGCTCGCCGCCCGGGATCCCGACGAATGGAAAGCCCTGTTCGCCGAGCGCCGCAAAAGCTTCAGGCCCGCCGACCTGAGTGGCGTCTGGAGCAAACGGGAAATGGTCTTGCCCGAAATCCCGGAAGAAGACATCGTCACCCTCCAAGAAGGATTCAGTCCCCTTTTCGACGCACGCGCCCTCGCCAAAGAAATCGGCGTGAAATCGCTCCATGTGAAGCTTTGCGGCAACTCCCACACGGGCAGCTTCAAAGATTTGGGCATGACCGTTTTGGTGAGCCAGGTGAATTCCATGATCAAACGCGGCAAGGCAATCGACGCCGTCGCCTGCGCCAGCACCGGAGACACTTCCGCAGCCCTGGCCGCTTTCACCGCCAAAGCGGGAATCCCGAGCATCGTCTTTTTGCCGCGGGGAAAAACCAGCGTGGCGCAGCTGATTCAGCCCATTTCAAACGGAAGCATCGTACTCGCCTTGGATACGGATTTCGACGGCTGCATGAAGATTGTCCAGCAGGTCACGGCTGACAACCGCATTTACCTTGCCAATTCCATGAACAGTCTCCGCGTCGAAGGACAAAAAACGATTTCTCCGGAAATCTGCCAAGAATTGGGCTGGCGCGTTCCCGACACCGTCATCATCCCCGGCGGAAACTTGGGGAACGTGAGCGCCCTCGCCAAAGGTTTCGATGATTGCCTCGCCATGGGACTCATCGACAAGAAACCGCGCATTGTCGTCGCTCAAGCCCAAAATGCAAATCCTTTCGCCGAAGCTTATCGCCGCGGATTCGACAAGCTCGTTCCGGTGCAAGCGCAAAAGACACTGGCCAGCGCCATCCAGATAGGAAATCCGGTCAGCTATCCCAAAGCGGAGCGCGCCATCAAAAATTACAACGGCATCGTCGTCGACGTGACCGAAGACGAATTGGCCAACGCCGCGGAACGGGCAGACCGCATCGGACTTTACGCGTGTCCGCATACGGGCGTCGCCCTGGGCGCTTTATTCAAACTCCGCGCCGAAGGTAAAATCGACAAAGACGAAGAAGTCATCGTCATCAGCACCGCGCACGGCCTGAAGTTCACCGAATTCAAAGTGGCTTACCACAAAGAAGAGCTCGAAGGCATCGTTTCGAAATTCGCGAATCCCATTTTCGAAGCTCCCGCGGAAATCGGTCCCGTGATGGACATTCTCCAAAAAGAAATGGCCAACCGGAAACGCTGAAATGGTCTTGAACGTCATCTGGCTCCTGTTCTTTTTCGGAGCCTTCGCCGCGTGCCTCGTCGAATGGCTGGTTTTCGGTAACTCGGGAATTTTCAATTCGACGATTCTCGCCGCGTTCGACATGGCGAAGACCGCGTTTGAAATCGCCCTGGGACTCACGGGAATTTTGAGTCTCTGGCTCGGCATTTTGAAAATCGGAGAAAAGGCGGGCGCCATCCAGATTTTGTCCAAAATCGTCCAGCCTTTATTCGTCAGGCTGTTCCCCGAAATTCCCAAGGGGCACCCTGTCATCGGCACCATGCTGATGAACATCAGCGCGAACATGCTGGGGCTTGACAACGCCGCAACGCCCATGGGCCTGAAAGCCATGAAAGAGCTGCAAGAGCTGAATCCGAACAAGGACAAAGCGGTCGCCAGCGATTCGCAAATCCTCTTTCTCGTTTTGAACGCAAGCGGTCTCACGCTGATTCCTGTCAGCATCATGACATACCGGGCGCAGTTGGGAGCGGCAAATCCCAGTGACGTTTTTTTGCCGATTTTACTTGCCACGTTTTTCAGCACCATGGCGGGCATCATCGCCGTCAGCTTTTTTCAAAAAATCAAATTGAAAGACCCGGTAACCCTTCTCTGGCTGGGAGGACTTTCCGCCCTTGTCCTCGCGACGCTCGCCTACTTCAGCCACTTGACCGCGGAAGCCTTGGGAACGACAAGCTTGTTCATCAGCGGACTCGTCCTGTTTGGTGTCATCATCGCCTTTCTGGGACTGGCCATTTATAAGAAAGTCCGCGCATACGAAGCTTTTGTCGAAGGGGCGAAAGAAGGCTTCCAGACAGCGGTCATGGTCATTCCCTACCTGGTCGCCATTCTCGTCGGAGTCGCTGTATTCCGGGCAAGCGGAGCCATGGATTTGGTCATGGGGGGAATTTCCAAATTGCTCGGACTTTTTGGAATCGGAAACGACGTCGTCCCCGCTTTGCCCACGGCAATCATGAAGCCTCTCAGCGGAAGCGGCGCCCGCGGCATGATGATAGACACGATGAAAGCCCTGGGCCCGGACAGTTTCGCTGGCCGCCTGAGCTGCATGTTCCAAGGTGCGGCAGACACCACATTTTACATTGTCGCCGTATACTTCGGTTCCGTCGGGGTCCGCAAAACGCGGCACGCGGTGACCTGCGCGCTGATCGCCGACGCAGTGGGCATTATCGCCGCCATCACAATCGCCTACATTTTCTTTCCGCCGAATTAAACTTCACTGGAGATTCTTAACGGAATGAAGCCGTGAAATGGAATGTGTTGATGGGGTTGGGGTTCAAACGAAAAAACTTTTCGGCAAAGGCTTGAATTTTGCACGGTGTTCAAGGCGAAGACAATAGCCGTTTTTGCAAAATGGAACGCCTTTGCAAGGCTCCATTCCCAAAGTCATGAGCGAACCGATTCAACGCTTGAAATGTAGCCGTTAACTTTCGAATGCAATTTCACCGGGGATTATCCTCGCCAAAATAGGGCGAGGATAATCTTGGAATCTAGTTTTTGTTGATACCAGTCGTTCCGCAAGGACTCGTCCCGGATCCGCGATCACAGCCAAATAAGCTGACAGAAGACCCTTCGGGTATGAACAAAACACTTCCTGACGCAGGCATGTCACTGACAGGAAGACCATAATGATTCCCATTTCCACAGCTCAACGTTTTCGAACCATAGAAAACATTCCCAGAACATTCATAGAACCATTGAGCACCTTTGCAATCGTGATAGACTTCATACTCTCCTTCGGGTATATTGGAAAGTGTCAGCCAAGTATTCTCATTTCCAAGGCACACCGAATTCTGAATGACATCCGCTGAATAGGTTGCGCTGAAACTGCATTCAGCCGAGCCTTCGGAATTGGAAACGTTGAAACGATAAGAATAAGTTCCCTCCGCAGATTCTCCCGGGAAAGAAACGACGCTTCCCGAATAACCGGCTCCTGTCGCCACGGGGCTCCCGTTTAAAGAGATTTCATAAGTACAGCCCGTGCTGCAACCATCCAACGTTTTCGGGGCTACGGAAACAGAAGAACCCGTTTTCTTCGTTTGGTCCGCCGGGCATGTAATCGTCGGCGCGCGTTCTTTGACCGTTATCGTTTGAAGACAGGAGTCCTTACCCAAGTCACCATCAACACGATAGACGTATTGATGGCTACCCACTTCTGTCGGAGCAATTGTATGGGAATTCGCACAATTGTTTTGTGAAACGGCATTCCCCGTAATCGAAGAATTCCAACAGGATCCTGCATAATGCGTTTCCCAAGTGAAACTTTCTCCTAACCGGATTTCCGTTTCAGAAGCCGAGCACGACAGCGCCGAAACCACTTCTGCATTGACAACGCACTGCGTAACTCCATTGTATTTTAATGTCCAGTTATAGCTTCCCACGTTCTTTTTTCCCAAAGAATAGGAGGATATATTTGAACTATTCTGAAGCGATATTTCCCCCAAAAAAGAGTCGCCTTCATAAAGTTTTAATGGATAGGAAGCGTTTTCAGAATTATTGTTTTGCGCGATAATGTAAAGGTCCTTGCTTCCATAATAAGTGGCATTTTCTTCAAAGTCCCAATTTATCGTCGAAAGACCGCACTTTATCGACAATTGCGATTCGGCACTGGAACTGGAAACCACCTCTGCACTGGAGCTGCTTTCTTCCGCACTCGAACTGCTCGATTCGGCACTGGAACTCGATTCCGCCTCCACCACTTCAAATTCCAACGAGCAGCTGTTGAACGCTTTGTCCGCATTTGTGCTCTGCAACGTAAAGCGGTGCGTTCCTGTCGCCAACGGTTCCGCTTCTGTATTCGCTACGGTCGTCGAAGTCGCTAATCCAGAACCGCCCTGATGTCCTGAATTCAACAGGATTTCAGTGGATTCATCCAAAACAACCTTATAGTCGCAGCCCTTTCCTTCGGGGCAATTCGACAGGCTATACTGGAATACGGGCAAGCCTTCGCCCGCGATAACCGTTTCTTTCGAAACGCCATCACAGGTCGCCGTAATCGCCGAAGGTTGCGTCACCTGACAAACAAAGGGTGAACCATCGACCAAATCGCCGTCTGCATTTTCAAGCGAAACCTGGAACGCATAATTATTCGCTTCCGCAGAACCATACGGATTGTCTTCCCAGTTGAACATCGCCACGTTGCCCGTCCATTTGCAATGATTTTCCGGCAAGGCATCCGTTTCATCGCAAGATGCGCTTCCCGACAAATTAACGCCAACTTCTTTGACTTCAAACGATTTCACTTGCGAAGGATTGGTAACGCCAACCGCAATTTCCCAGGCATTCGAAGTCGAAACATATTTAGCGGAACAATTCAACAACCGGAGAACATTCGGGCAGGCAGATTGCACAGAAATGATTTGAACACTTGAATTTCCAACGTTTTTGATGTAAACGCCGGCGACGTGCTCAACGTCAAAACCGTCAACAGTCATCAAGTCTTCCATCGAAAAAGTCACGCTTCCCGTTTGCGAAGTCGTCCACGGCAAACTGTAAACCGGCGCGTTCCCATAAGAAAATCCATCCGAAGAATTTTGACTATACAAGTAAACTTGGATTTCGGAATGCTGTTCGTTCGAAAGTTCAAGGACAAGCGAAGCGTCCCGCAAATTCACAGTCGCCTTATTCGCCAAAGCCGAAACCGGGAAATAAATTCCCTCGCCATCCCCGGAGCCTTGAGCGAATTTCACGTCCTCGGAACACGCCGTAAATTTTCCCACCCAGAAAGAGCCGCAATCGTCTTCTGCCGTCGTCATCCACGAGGATTCTTCACCGCCCAAAGCGCACCCCGAAACTCCCGCCTTCGCCAAAGTCATCGGTTTTGAAACGCCATGCGGACCGCCTTCCGTAAACAGATATCCCGAAGAACAATTCGAGTAAGAGGCTTCCGTTCCGCCGCACGCATCCCGTCCTTGATAAGAATACTTGGCAAAACATCCCTTGGAATCAAACCAGGCGGAAAGTCCCACCCAGGGCTTCGTCTCTTCGTTTTGAGGCACAATGCCGCCCGCATAAGCGGCTTTGAAAGAACAGGAAACCGTCGGATACGTATCCCAGCAAGTCGAAGCGTAATCGTCACTCTTCCAGCCGATTCCGTAAAGTTTAAAATTCGGATCCGCCAGGCTGAATCCCACGTATTCATGGACGCCGCGGCTGTTCAATTTTTCGGAACCTTTCAAATCCGCATTCGAAAGTTCAAAGACGACGCTCGCTTTCGAAGAATTCCAGGAATCCAGGGAAGCTTCCAATTGGAGCGCATCTTTGCCGGATTCCAGTTTCCCAAACGTGGCGGAAAGCAGCACGATTTGCGAAGAGCCCACAGAAACAGAACTGCCGTTTTGTTTGAACGCCGCTTCCACACAATCGCCGTTTTGCGTACAAAGGCTCGCCCGGAGTTCGCGCGAAGCGTTTCCAAAAACGGTCAACAGCAAATATTCAGACGCATTCGAATTGGAGCGCAGCAAAAATCCCGATTTTTTGACCATCGCCGCGCTTTCACTTGCGCTGCCCCCCAGCATGGGCACTTGGAATTGCGCTTTCAAGGTTCCATAAAGCCCAGCCATCACCGTGCTCAAAACCACCACCGGGGATTCTCCCAACTGGGAATCTTCGCGAATCGCCGTGGACGAATACTGGATTTTTCCATCGTTCAAAAATTCGATCCGATTCCTGTCGCCGCGGAGAAGCAGCCACTTGGCGAACGAATTTTTACCCAGTCCCACATTGCAAACGTCCCCCGCGCATTCATCGATGCAGTATTCCGCGTTGCCGTTCAAATTTCCCGACGCGCATTCAAGTCCGTGATTTTTGAATTCATCGAAGAAGCAATGTTTGTCGCTTTCGCCAAAGTGCGCGAGCACAACATCGCCATCGGTAACAGAAATCACGTAAGAATCTCCCGTAAACGGCTCCGAATTGTCCGGGCAATCCAAACCAGACGCGCATTCCCAATAGTTGAAATTTTCCTTGTCCGCAGCGGTTTTCAAAGAAAGTGTCACCGTTTCACCCGTGTAAACGGTAAAAGAACAGTTGTCCGAATTCGCTTTGTACTCTTCATACGAACAAGAATGGTTCCGTTCGCCGTTGCCCGTAACCGAAATGGAAATCGTCTGGGAGTTCTGAATGCCTTCGCCTTCGAACCCGACAAAGAACTGTTGCGCTTCGGCTTTCAATTCGCCGTAAAGGAAATACGTTTCACTGTTTTCCGGGTTGAGTTCCGCCGCCTTCAACACGTTTCCTTCCGAAGCGGAGGGAATCACCACTTCACAGCCGTTGGGAACCGACGGCGTGACAAATGTAAAGTCGCTGCCGTCCGCAGAACAAGACCATTCTTCGTTCTTCAATCCGGTCACGCGGTCGTTGCAGTTGGGCACCACCCATTCTTCCGTTGTCGAACAGTTGGGACGGTCGCTCTGAATCCACTTTTCGTATTCTCCACCAATTTTGCACTTTTCATTCGCGCTTCCCGGTCCCGCGCAAAAAGCCGCAAGGCCATTCCTTTTTACCGAAACCGAAGAAGAGTTGTAAATGTATTCAAAATTGTTTTGTCCGATATTGCAACCTTCCACTTCTGAAATCTGGAACAAAAGTCCGGAAGTTATCGCCGATTCATTTTGAACGTCAAAGATTTCCGTTGCCGCCGCCGATGTGTTGATGTCAATCGTACAATTTTCGCCGCTGCAAGAAATGCCGTTCAGGGGCGTCACAGACCAGCCCTCCGTTTCTGCCGGCCGGATGATGGAGACTTTGCAGTTTGCCGGCGCCGCCGTTGTCGTGGGAACAGTCAAAACCACTTTTGTCGAATTGCCTTTTTTCAGTTGCAGCTGCGCTTCGCCAAATTGAACTTCGGGCGCGCTGCTTTCTTCGCCAGAAACGACGACGTAAAAAGGAACCTCGCCCGATGTCGCCTTGGATTCCGCTGAAACCGTGCAACCGTAAATGCCTTTCGTCAACAATTCCGGATTCGTCGATTTCCTGTCGAAAATCAATCCAACGGTCGGAATGCCCGCCGTTCCACCAGAGAGGCTTTCGCACCGGATTCCCGTTTCTTTAAATGGATCCGAAGAATTCAAACTGACCACTTTATAATAATCGTTCAGTTTGCCATAAGGATCCCGCGGCAGGTAAACCACTCGCGGCAACACGATAAACGAAGACGCCAATTCTTCGGCAGAATCATCCGGCAAGTTTCCCTTGTGCGCATACTGGGATTCGAGCGAAATGGAAAGCTGTGGCGCCATGGCGGTATAATAAACATCCGGCTTTCCCGTCGCCATCGTATATTCCGAAGACGACGCGCCCGAACTCGAAGTGGCTCCTCCACAAACAGCCGCATCCGCATTGCAGATGACTTTGCTTTGCGTCAAGCTGTTCATCAAGCTTTGATTGTATTCGATTTTGGCAATATCCAAGTCGCCGATTTTAGAGCAGTTTTCCGCAGTCGCATAAACAGACCCGGAAAGAGTGGATTTAAAGAGGAGTTTCGTTGCATCCTTTTCCGTATAAATGAAGTAATTGTATTTGCTCGTTTCACTTTGAACAGCGTCCTGGATTTCGCCGTTCCCTCCTTCTTTCAACAGCAAAAACACATAAGAATCTTCGCTTGTCGGCGGAAGGGAATTTTGCCCCATCTGATTTTCGACGATGATGATGAACTTTCCTTTGAGCGGTTCCGTAGGATCCTGTTTGCTGGAATAACGCACTTTGACAACCAGGTAGCCGTTGTACAGATTCTCTCTGGCTTTGTCGGCGTCTCCAGAAAGTTCTTCGTAGCAGGCGTTCAGGTTCTTGCTCAGATTGTTGTCCCAAGAGGTGATGCCCGCCGCGCAGCCCTTGCTCGCGTAAGAAGAAAACGCGCTTTCCGCGGTTTGGAGAATGTCGTCGACCTTGTAAGAAGAGCCTTCGCATCCGGGCTTCTTTTCCCACAGGGAATCGCAGCGGGATTTGAGCGAATCCGCCACGCAGAAATTGGGAGAATCCGTCCACGGTTTGAGTGTTCCGCCGACCTTGAACCACGGAGAAACGCCGCAGACAGGGTGAAAATCCGAACCTTTATAGCAATAGGGCGAACCCGTGATTTTGGAACCGTTCAAATCCGCGCGGAAAGAATTCCATTTGTTGCCCAAATCATAGTAAAGCTGATTTCCTACAAAGTAAGCGTGAATCGCCGTCGGATAAGCATAATCAGAACATACCCCATTAGGAGCCCACTGGGTACAGTGCGCCCAATAACTGTTCTGGTAACTTTTGAATTCCACATCAACAGTATCGTTAGGCAAATAGTAAAGGTAATACTTGTCCGGAGCGGGGTTTACTGTAACATACGGACTGTAACTGCCATTGTCCCAACGCCCCCCCCATCCCCATCCCCATCCTCCTGCAGTATAATCGCCCCAGGGGTCAAAATAATCACATTTCCCATGCCAAGAGCCACCCTCTTCATAAGTTCCTCTTTGATAGTAGCCATTACATTGTTTACTGTAACTCGTATTTTCCGTAATCGATTTTCCCATCAATTTTTCATAATCGCTGTAGGGATGTGCGGAACGGATGTAAACAGAAGAGTTCTTGTCTTTTCCAAAGACGATTTTTTCGTAAGCACCGGAATTGTCGTTCCCGGTGAAAATGCCATTCGGATTGTCTATCCACGTGTTGCCGAAAACTTCAAACGAATTATTCGTTCCACTGGAATACAGTACCGCATCGGATGTCGCACAGAAATGCCCGCCAATTTGAGAATGGAAGGAGCTCTGGTTTGTCGTCATCGTTCCGCCAAGGGTCACGCTTCCCGTCACCGAAAATCCCGGCGTCGAAACGCCTCCCATTTCAACGTCGCCCGCAAAATACGCATCGCCGGAAATCGAAGCGTTAAAGCTTTTTGCGTTTCCGGCAACGTAAAGGTCCTTGCCCTTAAAACCGTTATCCGTGCTCAAATCGCCGCCGATGCAAGCCGTTTTTCCAATGCTCAGGTTATTTCCCGAAAGCGAAGCGTTCCCCGTGACAACAAAGTTGTTCGTGACTTCGTTCGGGTTCCCCTCCCAGTTTCCATTCACCAGCATCGCCGACGGGTTCATGTCTCCATGGTTTTTCGTGGAACCGCCAAAATAGGCATATTCAAAATTCACTTCAGAGCCCATTCCCGGCAACTGAACCTGATAAAGCCCCTGCACGTTCAGCACCGCTTCCACATTGTAAACGCTGCCGTTGCGCGATTTTCCCGAAGACAACAGTTTCAATTTATAAGGCTTCGCATCCGTATTCGAACCGACAAGCCAGACATCGTAAATTTGCCCGCCCCGCGAAAACGCCGCAATCCGGGAATTCAACTTCACCGGTTTCCGGTTGTCGTCCTCGTATTGTTTCAACAAGGCACCCACATCGTTTGCATGGTAAGTCATCCACGAACGGGCGGCATCGATACCCGCCACCGCCGATTGGTAAGCTTCGTTCGTGCGCATCCGCGACGCCGAGGCGTCGCTTTGCCGCGAAAGCCAGCGGAAAGTCGCCGTCGCCGCAATTGTCGCCACCAGCATGAACAGCATCACGACTATCAATGAAACGCCTTTCTTTGTATTCGCCATAAAGCCTCGCTCAGTCCCTGGGACCGTTGCTGGGAACCGGCACGATAATCGAATCGTTCCCCGTTTCGTTTCGCCTGTTGATGATTAACGACAACTGCAGCGCTTTCACGTTTTGTTTGTCCGCCACTTTCAATTCTTTCGTTGCATCAAATTCATAGCCGAATTGCGCCACCCGTTTGAGCGTCAAATGCCCGATGTTCATCGAGCCTTTCGCCATCATCGGAGAATAGCTGGCAAATGTAAAGGCCAGACAGGCGTTTTTCACCGTATCGGGAACCGTAAAGCGCATTTTCCGCGCCGCCGTGGATTCATCGCCTGTCGGCGGATAAAACATGAAGTCGTCAATGGCGGCAGGCCGCTTTCCGTTCACCAGGCGAAATCCGACAGCCATGTGGTCGCGTCCGGGAACAAAGGTGCGCATTTCATCGTTCAGCGCTTCCAGTTCAAAGGAAATTTCGTACAAAACGCCCGGAATGAACGTAAAATGATTGTCATCCTGAGCGCACTGCTGTTTCCAACTGGCGGCACTTCCCGTATTTGTCGTTGCAAAAATCTGGTTCACCTTTTTACCGCCGGCGACAATTTCTCCCGATTCCGCATCGTAATTGGTCGTAAATCCCGAAATTTTCACCGACTTTCCGCCTTTTCCAATTTGCGTCATCAGGTAATCCGTTTCGCCATAGCGCCCCGCAAAGTCAAATTCTTCCGTGCCTTCGGGAGGGAACATCTGGACCGTTTTGAAATCGGCAGACGCGGCATTCGTCCGAATGATGGGAAGTCCGGGCAGCACCTGGAAACGTTCCACGCCCGTCGCCATTTCCACCGCTTCCGGATCGTCTGATTTGGAGCAGGGATCGTCCGCGGCAAAAGAATAACCGGGACTTTTTTCTAGGACTTTGCACGTGCGGTAAAGCGTTTCATTTTCGACATACCACGAAACTTCTTCGATGGAGACAAAAGAACCGTCATGGTCATAACGCATCCGGCGAAACGTGAGCGCGCTGTCGTTTTCAATCAAAAACGAAGAAGAATCCGCCTGGGATTTGTCCGCATTGAACGGATCCATGTAAATTTTATCCACATTCGCCACGTAAAACACATCTGCAGTCGCCATGGCAGACTCTTCTTTTGAACTCTTCGCCCCCATTTGCGAAACGTCGTCCCGGAAAATCGCCGCCACATTCGCCGCTTCTTCCGACGCTTTGAGCATGTTCTGGGTGCGCACGCGGAACTTGGTGCTGTTCGAAAAGGCCTCGCCAGCAATCAAAACCACGATGCCTATCATCGCGATGTAAACAACCAGTTCCATCAACGTGAAGCCGCTCTTTTTCATCGGAGAATCCTCGATATTTGAATGGACTGCGTCGAACTTTTAAATGGCCACGAAACAGTCACATCAATCCGTTTGGCATACACATGGGAAACTTTGTCGTATTCCGAAGAATCCGTCGCGGTGAAAGCGGAATCCGGAGAGACGGCGATAACGGCGTCGTAAAGGACCGTCATATCGTGCGAAATCAGGCCGGGCTGCCCCCGCCATGTCCGCGGAATGTCTTCGATTTTCACCGTATCCTGCAGCGAGGTCAATCCCACGCGGCTGAGCGAATCTATCACCTGCTGGGCGACTTCGACTGCTCCGTCCCGTCCGCGGATGCGCAGCAGCGTTTCGCGGTTGCCGGATTGCAAATTGTTCACCGCCAAATACAAGAATCCCAAAACGGCAATCGCGACAAGCACTTCCATGATGCCGATTCCCTTTTTCATTTTATTCTTGAACGCCAGATCCATGGGAGCCTCACAAATCGCTGAATCCGCCAGAAGAACCTTTTTGGGGGAGAATCGCATTTTTCATTTTTTCCTTGACCGCGGCTCCGTAAAGATCTTCATTCCCGTATTTCGCCGCCCAGTAACCTTCAAATGGCATCGCCGAAAGGCCGAATCGGGGAATAAAGTCCGCGCCGGCAGCCCAGTTTTCCCCGGGCAAGCCCTCGACCGAAGCGTCCACCAGGGAAACCCCCACGACCATTTCCAAACTGTCGATGGGATCCCCGGAATCCGAGTTCGCACAGCTCGACCGATACGTCACGAGCATTTTGTCCGTTTTCTTTTTGACGCAGAGCGTATCGTTGAGTTGCCGCGCCCGGTTGGCTGTCGATTCTGCGTAAGCGGCCAAATTAAAGGCGGCATCCTTGACGCGACTGTTCGCAATGGCGCCCTGCAAACCGCCATAGCCCATAGCCGAAAGAATCCCAATCATCGCAACGACAGTCAGGACTTCAACAAGCGTATAACCGCATTTTGCCAGAACACTTTTTTCCACGCTATAAATTTATACAATTCCGCGCTTTAGCGTAAAAAAAAGGAAACAGGGAAAGGTAAAAAACGGCTTTTTTGACCGTTTTAAACATCAAATGGAAAACGATTCCTTCAATTTTTCGACTTTTTCGGCAAATTCCGGTTCACGGCGCATTTCGCGTTCGACCGACTTGATATTTGCAATGACCGTCGAATAGTCCCGCCCAAAATGGAATCCGATGTTCGAAAGGGATTCTTTTGTCAATTCGCGGCAAAGGTACATCGCCACTTTCCGCGGATACGAAATCGACTGGACCCGGGTGTTCGCCCGGAGAGATTCCACCGAAATTTTATACGAAAGGGCGACGACTTCTTTAATGGACTGGATGGTCGGAAGCTGCCGGTCCGACATTTCCGCGGACGACGCGATGTTGCAGGAACCGCAGAGTTCCTTGAAGGATTCCAGAGTCAAGTTCACTCCCAGCAGATCCTGGTAGGCGAACAGCTTTGTCACGATGCCTTCGATTTCACGGACATTCCCCTGCTGATGGGTCGCCGCCCAATGAAAGATGCGTTCACGCTCTTCTTCCGGGATTTGCAAATCTTTGGCTTTTTTGCGGAAAATGTTCAAACGGGTCTTCAAGTCGGGCGTGTTCACGGCAACGACGTTCGAATCGAACCGGGAAAATCCCTCGTACAGATTGGGAATTTCGGAAGGACGCCTGTCGGCGCAAAAAACGGTTTGCCGCCCCTCGGAAACACGCTTTTGCAACACGTCGAACAGAGCCTTTTCCGTCGCTCCGCGGCCAATTCCCGCCAGAACTTGGATATCGTCCAAAAGCAACAGCTGCGGTTCTTCGTAGGTGTAGCGCAATTTCGAGAACGCCTCGGCGCGGTCTTCTCGCGACGCCGATGTCTGCGTCAACATGAAGTCTTTCAGAAAACGTTCCGCCGTCTGGAAAACGACCCGGGGCGCGGTTCCGTATTTGATAGCGTAACGGCCAATCGACTGGAGCAGGTGGGTTTTTCCGACTCCCGTTTTTCCAAAAAGGAAAAACGGATTCATCGTACATTCCCGCGGATTTTCGGCAATGGTGCGGCACATGGTCAACGCCAGCTGGTTCGATTCGCCCTCGACAAAGGTGTCAAAAGAATATCCCGGATAAAAAGACGCCAGAGTCAGCGCATTTTCACGCTCTTCCCGGCTGAATTTCGGCTTTCGTACGACCGAAGGCGTTTCTGGAGACGACAGGGAAAGGACGGGTGCGGGCTGGCTTTTGGCGGCAACGGAAATTTCGTACCGGGAAACGCCCTCCGAAACTTTACGGAGCGCGTCGAGCAGGGCCTCTTGGAAGTGCCCATTGATCCATGTGACCACCAGATCGTTCGCTGCGACCAACTTCGCACAATCCCCTTCCACCGAGTCCAGTCGAATGTTCCCGAACCACATCTCGACCGCGGCAGAAGAAAGTGTATTGCGCAAACAAGCGAGAACAGAGGACCACAGGTCCCGCTGAACTTCTGACAAACGGATCACATTATCTATCGACATTTCGACCTAAAGACACACCAAAAAGTTTTTCCCTATTTTCGCCCTGCAATTTAACTAAAACAGCCCAAAAGGGCGAAAATTTTTCAAAAAAAGCGGAAAACGGCGATATTTGCCAAATTTAAGGGGAATCCTTTTTATGGGCAATTACAGCCCAAACAATGCCCCAAACACACCCGTGCATATTCCAGTCAAAATCACAATCTATCCACAGATATTTTGGCGAAAACCCCTTGCCAAAAATCCACATTCAAACTTATACCCGGCAAAAAAAATCTGCCCAGCAAAAAAAAGCTTCTTCTTTTCCGCCCACAAAACGTCTATTCCCTAGACACTTTTCAAAGGATGCCCATGGACACCAGAAGCGAAATGGAATTTCAGATTTTGCACGGTCTCAACAGCGACCAGAGGCGCGCCGTCCTCTTCAACCATCAAAAAGACGGTCCCTTGTTGATTCTCGCCGCCGCAGGCTCCGGAAAGACCTCCGTGCTCACCCGCCGGATTCAGTGGCGGATTTTACAAGGAGCCGTGCCCGAATCCCTGCTCGCGCTGACCTTCACCGCCAAGGCGGCTGCCGAAATGCGGGAGCGCGTCCAAAAGCTGTTCCCCGCAGCCAATATCCGACTGAGCACGTTCCATTCGCTGGCCTATGCGATTCTCCGCGAAAAGTTCGGCGAAAAATTCGGATGGGAACTGGCCGGATTTCACAAAGCGCCGCGCCCCTCGGAAAACGCCGGAGAACATTTCGCCTGCGCGCTGGTGGAGCACCGGATTTCCCCGGAGAAGCTCCCGCGCGATGAGCTTTTCAACCCGGAACTTCCCCCCGGTCTCGTCCGCAAACTCTCGCCCATCCGGAACGGCGTTTTGAATTCGGGAAAAATCGTTTTCGAAGACCTCATTTACCTGTCGACCAGCCTGATTTTGCGAAATGCCGACGTGCGGGCAGAAATTCAGCAGCGCTACCGGGAAGTCCTTGTCGACGAATACCAAGACATCAACCCGTCGCAATACAAGCTCGTGCGCGCCATCCTCGGCGAAAACCGGAACCTTTTCGCCGTTGGAGACGACGACCAGGCCATTTACGGATTCCGCGGCGCGGATATCGGCAACGTCTTCCGCTTTTGCAGGGACTTTCCCCGGTCCACGCTGTTGCGCCTCGAATGGAATTACCGTTCCGTCCCCCAGGTCCTTTACCTCGCCAACCGGATTTTTGAAAGCAAGCCGCTTCTCCTCCGCAAGACGCTGCGGGCAGGCAACCGCTCGAACGCGCCGTTATTTGCCGAGAACAGAACGCCGGAACTTTGGACTAGCGAGAATCCGCAGACGGAAATCCTCCGAATCGTTTCGAAAATCCGCGAATTGCGCGAAGCGTATGATTTGGATTACACCCATTTCGCCATTTTGGTCCGCTACAACCGGCAGCGCCTTTATTACGAAGAAGCGCTGGACAGTTTCCGCATTCCCATTTTCCGCGCAGAAGACGCCGAAACGCCGGAAATCCCCGGCGTACACATTGAAACCGTCCACGGTTCAAAAGGTCTCCAATACACAGTCGTTTTTTACGCGGGCCTCGCCGAATCCCTGACCCCCGGCGAATGCGAAGGTTCCCGAAAAGAGCGGAAACGGCAGCTCGAAGAAGAAAAACGCCTGTTTTACGTGGGAGTGACCCGCGCAGAGGCGTGCCTCATTTTGCTATATTGCAAACGCCGGTTTTGGAAAGGCCGATTAACCGAATTCAAGCCGTCACGCTTTCTCAAATTCCTAGAGCATCCGCTTCCGGAGAAATCGACCATGCCACTGTTCTTGTTCAAGATTCGCGCCATCGTCCTGATTTTGGGTTACATGCTGTTCGCCATGCCCCCGTTCCTTTTCCGCTGCCTTTTTCTGCGCAAATCGATTTCCGCCTGGGTGGAATTCCGGGTACAAACCTTCACCAGGTTCTGCTTCCGCGTTCTCCGCGTCCAGATAGACATCGAAAACCAGTCCGCGCTTTCCCGTGTTGACTGGAGCCGCCCCGTCGTCGTCGTCGGAAATCACCAGTCCTATTTCGACATTCCCATCGTCTTTTTGACCCTGGGCAGAACCATCGGTTTCATGGCGAAAAAGACCCTGACTTACATTCCCTTTTTGAATTTCTGGATGAAACAATTGCACTGCGTCTTTTTGGACCGGAAAAATCCGCGGGCAGGCGTCGAATTGAAAAAGCGGATAGAATCTTCGAACGAAGCTCCCCACGTCTTCATCTTTCCCGAGGGGACGCGCAGCAAGGATGGAGCCGTGCACGCGTTCAAAAGCGGAGCGTTCCGGCTGGCAGCCGATTTAGACGCCATCATTTTGCCGATTTACATCCAAGGTTCCCGGAACACGTGGGAATCCCGGAAATCCGCCGGAAAGGTTCAAGTCCGCTCGACCGTCATGGAACCCATCGACGTCAAAAGCCTTTCCGCCGAAAAATCCGTAAACCCCAAAACGGAACTCGCCCCGCGCGTGTTCGCCCTGTTCCAGAACGCCGCCCAGTCAAAATCCTGATTGCAAAAAGGACGGCGCGCGAAAACGTTCACGCGTTCTTCTTTTTCTCTGTCAAAAAGAAGAACGCTCCCCCAAGGCTCACCACCAGGCTGGCCAAATAGGCGAGCAACTGCACAAAGACCGATTGCAGACCGGGAACGCCGATGTGTTCGAACAGGGATTGCGCAAGCAATTCACGCGGACCGAATCCGCCGATGGATATCGGAAGCGCGCTCACCACAGCCACCATCGGAATAAAAAAGAAATACCACGAAATATCGATGGAAACGCCTATCGCGATGCCGCAAAAAAAGTGCACGACCACGCGCAAGCTTTGGGTGAGCGCGGAAAGAACCGTTATTTGAACCCAGAGCCGCCAATCCCGAAATCCCTGGAACCTCTCTTGAAAACGCAAAAAGCGATTTTGCGCCGAATGCGGCAGGAACTTCCCGGAAAGCCACGAGAACACACGCCCCAAACGGCGGCTGAAAAGCCCCGCGAAAAGGGAACAAAACCCGAAAAAGACCCACAGCGACGGCAACAGCAACAGCCGCTGCTCCGGATCGCGGACAAAGAAAAGCGCACCGACCGAGAGCGCGAGCACGTTCAAAAAGAACAGCCCGAAAAGCCTGTCGAACAGAGTCGCCGTCAATCCGCCGCCGACCGTTTTCTGATCGCCCTGCACCCGGATATCGTAAACCTTTTTCACATCACCGCCGACATTTCCCGGCATGAAGTTATTGAAAAAAAGTCCGACAAAGTAAAGCTTCACCAGATGCCAATAGCCCATGTGGACGTTCTGTTTGGAAAGCAGCAGCTTCCATTGCAGGCATCCCGTAAAATTCGAAAGGAACAGGCACAAAACGGCAACGCACAACGGCAACAGCGAAGACTTTGAAAAAAGCCCCCAAATGTCGCCCGTATCCCAGCCCGGAGCCTCGACGATGTTGTTGTACACAAAGTAACAAGGAACCAGCGTGACCAGAAGCTTCAGGGCAAAAATCAGAAAGGACTTGAGCCGGCTGTTCATGAACGCGGTTTTTCCGCCAAAATGCCGATGGAAAGCTGCGTATAACGCGCCAAGGGAACGCGGTCCAGCGCATCGAGGAAAGCGTTGTTCGCCTTTTGAAACGCCGTTCCGGCAAACGGATACTTGGGCAATTCCACGTTCAGCTTGAAGCAGGCTTCGCGGAGCATCCGGTAAAAAAGATTGGGGCGCATCCAGTCGCCGTATTCATACTTGGGAACGAACCCGGCGCGCGTCAACAATTTGCGCAAGCCGTTGATGGTGAACTGGGTTTCCCAACCGGCGAACCATTTATCCATCGCAATCAGGATGTGCTTGATGACGGTGTAAAGATGGAAAGTTTGCGGCACGTCGCAAAGCAGGAATCCTCCGGGCTTGACGATGCGGAAGTTTTCCGCTATCAGCGGATTGGGATTAACGAAGTGTTCCGCGAGTCCCTGGTGAAAGACCAGGTCAAAGGTCCCGTCGGGAAAGGGTGCGTGGAAAGCGTCGCCGCGGATGCAATGCAGGTTGTCTTCCAGATGTTCCCGGAGACGCAATGATTCAACCGTCTTCAAACTTTCCACGGAAAAATCCAAAACGTAAACATCTGCGCCGCGATGCGCGAGAGTCGCACTGTCCCGACCGGTTCCCGGCCCCACTTCAAGGATTTTCAACCCTTTGACGTTGGGAAAATGCTTTTCGATTGTCCGGATGATTGTGGGCGATGCCGGATAAACTTTGGACAAGTCTTTTTTGCGGGCCCAAAAACTATCCCAAACAGATTGATCTGGTTCATGAATTGACATACGCGGAAAATATAGGATTTTTGGAAGACGCTTCGCGTTCGTCGGATTCACCCCTCCGCGCCCCATTCCCTTAACGGAAGATGTTTCAAATTCCCCGGCTCCGGCAAACGTCTTGAAAATTTGACACACATTCCCATTATTGTATCAAAAAGAAGACGGTTGTAAAAACTCCTCTTTCGGGACCTCCCCAAAAGCGAGGCGGAAGCCCCCATTTTCCGCGGAAATTCCCCAAAAAACGGCAAAAATCCCTACAAAACGTGAGCAGCCCCACCTTCTCAAGAAATTTTACATTTTTTGGCACACTCCTTGCTCTAAAAAAAGCGATATTATAGGAAAAAGGAAGATAAATGCATATTGATTCAACTGATGTCACCCTCAAGCGTTATCTGGACGACATCCGCAAAACAGCCCCTCTGACCCGCGACGAAGAACAGATTCTTTTCCAAAAAGCCCGTGAAGGCGACAAAATCGCCCGGCAAAAACTGATTTCCGCCAATATGCGCTTTGTGTTGAAAGTCGCCATCCAATACCGCGGCTGCCCCATTCCCCTGCCAGATCTGGTGAGCGAAGGCGCCATGGGCCTTGTCCGCGCCATTGAAAGCTTCGAACACACGCGCGGCCTCAAATTCATCAGTTACGGCGTGTGGTGGATCAAAGCGTACATTACGCGCGCCATCAACGAACAGGGAAACCTTATCCGCCTGCCGGCGAACCAGCATTTGCGCGTCCGCCGCGCCCTCCACGAACAATCCCGCGGAAAGGAAATCAGCGAAGACATCCGCGAACTCATCCAAATCGGACAGCGCGGCGTCTCGTTCGACAGTCCGCTCAAGGCGGATTCCAAGGCGACTTATGCCGAAGTCCTGGCGGACGGCGGCGCGGTCAACCCCGAAGCGGATTCCGAAATCCAGAGCGTGGAAAACCTTTCCCGCGAACTGATGGAGCAGCTGCCGGAACGCGAAGCCAAAGTGATCGAAGGCATTTTCGGCATCAACCAGGAAGCTCCGCAGACGCTGCGCGAAGTCGGCGAATCCATGAACATTTCGCATGAACGCGTGCGGCAATTGCGCGACCAGGCGCTCCGCCGAATCCGCAAATACAACAGCCGCGAATTTCTGCAAGAAAAGAAAGACGCCTATCTGGCATCAATCAACAAGTAAATTCTCCCTGAAAGCCAAAAATCCCGGAACATTCCGGGATTTTTTGTGGAAACGTTCGCGCGTCCCATCCAAGCGTTTTCACTTTCCAAACTGTTTTTCGCAATGGATGCCGTCGCCATCCATCAAAACGCCGGGGCAATTTTTCCGTCGCCTATTCCATCGCCTTGACGTGGGTTTCGATAAAGCGGATTTCGGCTGCGGAGAGTTTGTACTTGGCGTAAAGCTGCCTGTCGATTTCGGCAATGGACTTGCTCCAGTCGATGTCGGAATTTGCGGTAAAGTCCTGGAGGGGGACATATTTCCAAACGTCAACATGATTATGCTGAGTTACCTTTAAAATTCCAAGCATCACCCGGGCGAATCTTGACTTGACATACTTTAAACAGGCGTTCGCTTCGAATTTAGTTTCAAAAGAGCCAATGCTGATAAAGGATTGAGTATACCCGACAAGGGGTTCCCCGACAAGGGGTGTGGAGAGGACTTCGCCAATCGCTCCGGATCCATTTGATGCAGGCAATAGAACTTTATATTTTTCAAGATTGGCGTGTTTTTCAAGGTATTTTTGGGGTAAATACCGTTTGACGCGGTTATTCTTGATAAGCCCCATGATTTCAACAGAATTTTTTTGAGGCGTTTCTTTAAAAACGTCCAATTGTTCGAAAATGGAGGTCGTCAATCGGCGTTCCCGTCCCCCACTTCCAATCACTTTTTTGTATTCCGGAAAATCTTTATACAGGACTTCCAATTCAAATTTGTTCTGCGGATAGATGGATTTGTCTATGGAGGTAAAACCGTCCACCATCACGACTTTCTTCAACAATCCATTCAGTTCCGGGTATGCCGTGTAAGTAATCATTTTCCCAAAATTCTCGTTTGCATTCCGCAGGCATACGGCAACGCCGCCCTTGATATCGACATTCGGGAAAACATCCGTACTGTTGGGCTTGTACCAAACAATTTTAAAATGTTCGTCATTCAGGATTTTTTCATTCCACTCCTTTGGCGTTTTCCCCGCATTGAACAGGTAGCGCGCAGGAGTAATCAAAGACACAACGTCTGAAATTTGAAATGAAGCGTCCATGAACCGATGATAAATTGGAGTGTCGCTGGTTCCTTCTGTCGTTATTTGATACGGCGGATTTCCCACCACGGCGTCAAATTTCATTTCATCCTCGTTTTTTCCACCGCGCCCTGAGCGGCGCGCGTCGCTTTTTTCGGCTTTCCAAAAGGCAATATCCTTTACGCGGCTTATCCATTTTCCGGGCTCTTCCGCAATGACCGTTTCCAGGTTTTCGAACCATTTCGCATTCACCGTCCCGGGCTGGAATCCGAGCAGGGTCCGCCGGGTGATGCTCACTGCCATCGGCGTTTTGCAAATCACGAAAATATTTTCGGCAACCACTTTGTTCCACAGCTTCCGCTGCATGTCGATGGTTATCGTGTTCCGGCTCCCGTATTCCTTGCGGACCGCGGCGCGGTAAATCCCATAAGCCATGTACAACGGGTAAAGCCCACTTTTGCTGTTGATTTCCAGAATGCGGCTGCCCGGCGAAAAGACCGAGTCCGTTTTCTTTCCCAAGTCGACAAAGCGGGGAGTTTCCAGCATTTTTTCGCCATCAAAGTTCTTGTCAAAAAAGACGTAACCGCCGAACGCCTCGCCGATGTGCATGTTCACGACTCGCCACGGCGTAAGGACCGTTTCCTTGTCGGGATTCCGGAATCGGTTGAAAATGTTCCCTATCCGGTTGATGCGCTGCTCTACGCTCAGGTCGTCCGCCGAACGGACCATTTCACGAATCCGCTTGCCCGCTTCGCGGAAAATATCCTCTTCGTAATACTTTTTGAATTTTTGGAAAATTTCCTTGGTGACTCCCCGGGGCATGAATTCCGCCCAGCTCGCGTCATCGACCAGGCTTTCAAAATTGTCTATCGTGATTTGCCCGTTTTCGTTTTTCAAGTCCGCGCCGTAAATCATGAGCGGCATCCGGATGCTGATTCCGCGCAAAATGCTCGCGGCGGCATCCCGTTGCTTTCGGGCTTCTTTCAATTTGTCGAGGCGTTTTTGTTCTTCGGGCGTCAGAGATTTCTTTCCCCTGCCCTTCGATTCTATTTTTTCATATTCTTCTTCGGTGAGGCCGTTCTTGTTTACGTCTATCGAATCCGTTTTCTTCTGCGCTTTTGTACTGCCGATAATCCGTTTCAACGCGTCGAATTCTTTGAGTTCGAGTTTGCCGAGTTTCAACAGTTCATCGTTATACAGGCAAGAGTCTTCAAAGCCGTTATTCACGACGCGTTCTATTTGGATGCGTTTGAGCTGGGCGAGCATTTTTTCGACATCAAACGAACGCATCCGCGTGCCGTCGAATCCTATCACCGGGCAAAAGTTCAAAAATTCGCCCATCACCTTTTTATCGTTCGGCGTGGTCTTTCCTGCCTTTGCCGAAATCTTCGCCGTTTCCGCCAGCACCTTCAGCGTTCTGTCCGGGGCAAAATCAAAGACAAAGCATTCCTTTTTGATTTTACCGCCGACACTCGCCGGCGTTTGCACGCGAAATATCGTCTGCATGTAGCTTGCCGCCGACGTGTTCGCCGATCCGCTGAGCATAAACACGGCGGTCCATTCCGGCACAGAAACTCCCGTGGTCAACCGTCCGCAGCTGAGCGTTATCGTGTAAGTTTCTTCGGGAGCTTTCCCTATCGCATCCCGGACCATTTGGAGCGCTTCGTTGTTTTCTTCTTCATCGTCGCCGTTTCCCGCGACATTCACGACTTCAAACTTTGAAAACACCTTGTGGGACTTGAGCAATTTGCTCATCGCCTTTGCGGCGGCTACGCCGGGCAGCATCCACAGGGAATGGCGAAAATTGTCGCGGTATTTTTCTGTCGAAAAAGGATAGTTGCTGTTTTCGTCCTTTCGGCAGATCAAATTCAAAAAACTGTTGACTTCGCTTTCGTGGACGAATTTTCCGCCATCATCCGTCCTGAAGAATTCATGAAAATTGAACGCCAAATCGCTATCGCTAAAATTCCGGACCAGCTTTCCCAAGTCAAAGGTGAAAATGTTCAACCGCGGAAGAGCCGCGTACGGGTTCGGGTCTAGCGGATGGGAAACTTCCCACTCCGCTTTCGCCCGCTGTTCCATCACATAGTCCCACGTGTAAATTTCGCCTTCTTCATATTCATCCAAAAGGTTGAACGGCGTTCCCGAAAGCTGCAAAACCTTTGTCCGCTTTTTGATAAGGGCGTCGAGGACGGACTTTCCCAACTGGGTCTTTGTTCCTTCGTGGGCTTCGTCGACAATCAGAAGATCCCAGTCCGTTTTAAAGATTTCCGAATTTTTGTCGAAGTTCCCTCCGACCGTTTCGGAACCGCGCAAATCCTGCATACTTGCGAAGTATACGTATTTCGCGTGTTCTTCCTTTTTCGCATTCCGCTCTAAAAATTCAAAGGAATTTCCTTTATCCTTTGAGCCATATTGATAGTAATCTTCGCAATCTGCAAAAATTTTATTGAAGTCTTCGAACCAGCCGTCGTTCACCACCGGGCGATGCGTCAGGATAAGCGTACGCTTGACGCGCATTTCCTTTGCCAGCTGCAAAGCCGAAAGCGTTTTGCCAAAACGCATTTTCGCGTTCCAGAGCATCTGATTTTTCTTTTTGAAGAGCCTTAACGCCTTTTCGATGGCATTTTTCTGTTCCGGGCGAAACACGATGGGATTCTTTCCCTGAGAGACTTCTCCCGGATTCAAGCTGTCGCGTCCCTCGCGCACGGCGGCAATCGCCTTTTTCGCCGTTTCCAAATCGGTTTCAAACCATTCGTCTGCGCCAACGCCATTAAAATCCTTTTTCTTGATTCCGCTGCGCTTGAGTACATTGTGAACGTCAAGATCCCGAAACGCAACGCTCCGTTTGTTCTTTAAAAAGATAGCGGGTTCCGTATGAAGCAAGTCAAATTCAATTCCAGCCGTTTGCGTATACTGTTTGATGCGTTTTCTGGCAGCCGCTTTCAAGGCCGGGCTGTTCGGAGAAATCTCCGTCCAGTCGCAATCGTCTACAGTCGCATCTCCGATTTTCAGGCAATTTTTGTGCCTGTCATCGTTTATGCGAAAAACGTAAATCAGTTTTGGCGCAAATGAAGTTTGATAAGTCATTCCCACTCCTTGATTCGGAACATTCCTTTGCCGTGTCCCGTCACGGTTTCTATGATGTTCAAATCCTTTAATCTCTTTTGGGTAGATGCCGCCGACCATGCAAAGAGCATTTCCCGTTTGCCGGGGTCTGCCTGCCGAATATATTCGACAAAATTCTGAATGGCCCGTTCTTTATTCATCCATCTACCGCAACGTGTCTACAAAACGGACTACTTTCCCCATTTTTTTTGTCCGCGGATTTACAAATTGCCAATCCATGATTTTGCAATAAACGCCGTTATGCCGCTTAAAATCATCCCGTGCGCAGCCCTCGCAGCGCATCCGCTCTTCGGACACTTCGCCGAACAAGTCCAACGTCAGCTCTTTTTCGGTATCGCAACTGTTTGGCACAACGCCTTTCTGTCCGTCCATCTGCCAAAAATTCCAGCTGATGATTTCGGCGAAATGTTCAATGATTTCCGTCGGCAACGCGCATTCTTCCTTTTGCGATGCACCGTTTTTTCCAAATTTCGCTTCGTAATAATCGAAGAGCGTCATGAATGCCGCTTCGCGGGCAAGCAACAAGCTGTCTCCCTGCCATTCGTAAGCGTAAGTCGCCTTGTAAGCGGCTTCTGCCCATTTCAACCATTCCTGCGGCGTTTCCACATTTTCACCGACAACGCGGAGCTTTCTGTCTAAAATTCCAATGCGGTTTTCCACCGGAATAAATTCGCCTGTCGTCGTATCATAACGGCTTACGATGTAGGGAGCCTCTCCGCACGATATTTCCAAACGGATGTCGTTTACATAATGCGTCCAATCCTTTCCCGCGGGAAAGCGGATTTTATCCGACGAGACTATCCACGAATGAGTTCCATCTTCCTTTTCGATTTCTCGATTGAATACATTTCCGTTTCCGAACCAGACCGAATCGATTTGATTGTTTTGAAAATTGCAGACCCAACTCGGCGTAAAGACTTCGGCCATTCCCTTGCTGCGCGCCATTTGAACTTCTTTGCTTTTCACCACACGCGGTTGAATGATCTTGCCATGTTTTCCCGTGATGAGTTCCGGCGTTATCGGTTTTCCATACGCGTAATCGGGTCCCCATTTTTTGTAATTGTCCGTTGCCCAAAAAATCGACTCGTACTTTTTCGATGTGCTTTTGGAGTGGTCCTGCAGCAAAATTCGGAGTACGGCGGGAGAAATTCCGTCTATCCGATTTTCACACACATCGATGTTCACGCTTGGATGGGAAGTTGTCATTTTTCAAAAATATAATCAAAAAGAGCTTTTTAAAAAGCTCTTTCTTCCTCGTTTCAAGGATTGGGAATAAAATCCGTCTGCCGGTTTCAGCCGACTTCCGCTATCACTTCCACTTCGACAAGAGCGCCTTTGGGCAGCGCCGAAACTTCGACACAGCTCCGGGCCGGCTTTCCGACAAAGTGTTTTTCGTAAATGGCGTTGAACGTTGCAAAATCGGAAAGGTGACGCAAAAAACAAGTCGCTTTCAGCACACGGAAAATGTCCGTTCCCGCCGCGGAGAGAATCGCGGAAATATTTTTGCAAACCTGTTCCGTCTGGACTTCAATGGTGTCCCCGGCGAGAGTTCCCGTTTCGGGAACGATGGGAATTTGACCGGAGACATAAACCGTATTCCCAATGCGGATTGCCTGAGAATACGGACCGATTGCCGCCGGAGCGTCGTTCGTGTGAATTTTTTGCATCCGAAACTCCTTTCGAAAAATCAGGCTCCGAGCTTTGCACGAATCCAATTGTTCGCATCGGCGATGGCGGCTGCGATTTTTTCCGGTTCACGGGTTCCCGCTTGGGCGCGGTCCGGGCGGCCACCGCCCTTTCCGTTGCAAACCTTCGCGAGGTCACGGACCATGTCGCCCGCCTTGATGCCTTTGAGAACAACGTTCTTGCCGACAATCACGGCGATGTTGCCGTTTCCCGTTCCTTTGTTCGCAATGACGGCGACGGAATCCGTATCCAGCCGGCTTTGAACGCCGTCGAGCAAGTTCTTGAAGCGGTCATCCGGAATGGACATTTCGCGGACATAAAGTTTAACGCCCAGAACATTGACAGCCCCTTGCAGAAGATCGCCAGCCGCCAGAGTCGCCAGTTCCAATTGCACCGATTGCAAACTTTTTTCAAGGCTCTGCGTTTTGGCAAACGCCTGCTGAATCCGGTCGAGCACTTCGGCATCCTTGCAGCGGAGCTGTTCGCGGAGCGCGGTCAAAATGCGCGTTCCCGCGCGCAACAGAATCAGCGCGCCGCGCCCTGTCACCGCTTCGATACGGCGCACGCCCGAAGACACGCTCGATTCGGAGATGATTTTCACCATTCCGATGTTTCCCGTATTTTGAACGTGCAGACCACCGCACAGTTCCCTAGAAAATTCCTCGCCGGAGTTTCCCATTTTCACGACGCGGACCGTGTCTCCGTATTTTTCGCCAAAAAGCGCCATGGCACCGCTCGCCTTCGCTTCGTCCACGTTCATCACGTCGGTCGACACCGGCAAACATTCCATCACTTTCGCATTCACCAAGTCTTCGACTTGCTGGATTTCGTCTTCGGTCATCGCGTTAAAATGGCTAAAGTCAAAGCGGAGCAATTCGTTCGAAACAAAGCTTCCCTGCTGCTGCACGTGGGAGCCCAAAATCTGCCGGAGAGCCGCCTGGATCAAGTGCGTCGCCGAATGGTTCTTGCGGATGTCGGCTCTGCGGGCATCGTCGACTGTCGCAAAAAATTCCGAAGCCATCGAATCCCTGTCCGCAACGCCCTTGATCACTTTTCCACGGTGCACTGTCGTGTCGTTGACGCGGACCGTGTCAAATATCGAAATTTCGATTCCCTCAGCAGAAAGGGTTCCCTTGTCACCGACCTGACCGCCCATTTCCGCATAAAACGGAGTCGTGTCGAGAACGATGGAAAGGATTCCCTTGTCTTCGCGGTAACGGAGGACCTTGACTTTCGCCGCGTTCACATCATAGCCGACAAACTTCGTCGATCCGACCGCGTATTCGGTCCATCCTTCGGAGCCCATCGTATCGATGCCTTTTTTCATGTTCGCACGGGCGCGGGCTTTTTGTTCTTCCATGCACTTTTCATAGCCCTTTTCGTCAATGAGAAGGCCCTTTTCCTCGGCTAAGATTCCCGTGAGATCGGGGGGGAATCCGTATGTATCGTAAAGGAGGAACACTTTATCGCCGGGAATGCTTTCGCCCTTTTTCAAATCCGCGGAAATGGCGGCAAAGCGTTCAAGCCCCGCATCCAGAGTCCGGATAAAGCTTTCTTCTTCGCTTTGAATGACCGATGCGACAAAATCCCTGCGTTCGCGGATTTCCGGGAAGGCATCCCCCATTGTATCCGCCAGGACTTGCACCAATTTGCAGATAAAGGGAGACGTTTGACCGAGAAGGCGCGCAAAGCGGCTCGCGCGGCGCAAAATGCGTCGCAAGACGTACCCGCGGCCTTCGTTAGACGGGAGCGCCCCGTCGGCAATTGCAAAGGAAATGGCGCGGAGGTGATCCGCGATGACGCGATGCGGAGTCCCCTCTTTTCCTGCGCTGTAAGGAACGCCGGAAAGTTCCGCGACCTTGCGGATAATAGGGCTGAACACATCCGTGTCGTAATTGCTTGTCTTGCCCTGCAAAATGGAGCATATCCGTTCAAAGCCCATGCCCGTATCGACATTTTTCGCCTTGAGCGGGACAAGCGAGCCATCGGAAAGGCGTTCATATTGCATGAACACGTTGTTCCAAATTTCAATGTAACGGTCATTTTCGCCGTTCACGCCCAGAATCGGATCTTTGAAAGTCTCCGCCTGAGTCGCCAAATCGCCGCGGTCATAATGAATTTCGGAGCAGGGGCCGCAGGGACCGGTGTCGCCCATTTCCCAGAAATTCGAATGGGCGTCAAAACGCATGATGCGGTCATCGGGAAGCCCGGAGACTTCTTTCCAAATTTGCCACGCCTCGTCATCGTCCTGGAATACAGTCGCGAACAAGCGCTCCTTGGGGAGCTTCCAGACTTCGGTCAGGAGTTCCCATGCCCACGAGATAGCTTCGCGCTTGTAATAATCGCCAAACGACCAGTTGCCGAGCATTTCAAAAAATGTGTGGTGGTAATTGTCTCGGCCAACGACATCCAAATCGTTGTGCTTTCCCGATACGCGAATGCACTTCTGGCTGTTGCAGACCCGCTTCCATCCCTTGGGATTGTCTCCCAGGAAAATCGCCTTGAACTGGTTCATGCCGGCGTTCGTAAACATGAGCGTCGGATCATCGTGGGGAACGACCGGCGAGCTGCGGACAAACAAGTGTCCTTTCGATTCAAAGAACTTGATAAAAGATTCGCGCACTTGCGCAGAAGTCATCGTTTCGGACATAATTACACCTTCGAATTTTTGGGCAAAACTAGCAAAAAACCGCCGGCATGGAATCCGGCGGTCGCTTATCGAGTTTCAAAATTTAGAAGTGAATGACCCGGACGCGGATAACCTTGTCGAGTTTCTTCAATTCGTCAATGATGGAATCGTCGACAGTCGCTTCGACATCGATCAGGTTGTAACCGATTTTGCCGTTCGACTTGTTGCTGAAGCTTGCAATGTTGATGTTCGCCGCGCCAAAGACCTTCGTGATTTCGGCAATCATGTTGGGAACGTCCTGGTTGATGACGACGACACGGCTCTTCACTTCGGCATGCGGGAAGCTGTCTAACGGCGGGAAGTTCACCGAATTGCGGACAACGCCGAATTCCAGGTAATTTTTGAGTTCTTCCACAGCCATGACGGCGCAATTGTCTTCCGCTTCTTCGGTGCTTGCGCCCAAGTGCGGGAAAATCGAAATTTTGGGAGTCTGGAGGGAACGGGAATCTGCAAAGTCCGTCAGATAGCCTTCCAAGCGGCCCTCTTCGAGCATCTTGTAAACCGCATCCATTTCCACGATGCCGCCCCTTGCGAAGTTCAAAATCAAGGAGCCCTTGAACGCGGAAAGATTTTTCGCATTCAACATATTTTCGGTCACGCCCTTGATGAAAGGAACGTGGACGGTGAGGTAATCGGCGCAGGCGATGACTTCGTCGAGAGTTTTCACAACGGTCACGACATTCGAGAGCTTGTGCATGTTGGCGGCACTCGGATACGGATCATAGGCGACGACCTTCATGTTCTTCCAACGGGCGTAGTTCGAAACGAGAACGCCGATTTTTCCAAGCCCGATGACGCCCAGAGTCTTGCCGGCAAGTTCCGTACCGGAGAACATCTTTTTGCCCTTTTCAATCGTTTTGTCCAAAGCGGGATCATTCGGATCCAGGCTTTTCACCCAGGCAGCCGCTTCGCCGACATGGCGGACAGCCATGCCCAAAACGGTCATCACCAGTTCCGCGACGGCATTCGCGTTGGCGCCGGGCGTGTTGAAAACGCAAATTCCCTTTGCACTCGCCTTGTCGATGGTGATGTTGTTCACCCCGGCACCGGCGCGGGCGACAGCCAACAGGCCATCAAAAGAATCCGTATCGACCTGTGCGCTGCGGACAAGGATGGCTTCCGGAGATTCTACGGCATCGGAGACTTCGTAGTCTTTTCCGAAAAGTTCCAATCCTTTCTGGGAAATGTTGTTCAACGTTTTGACTTTACGCATTTTGAGTTCCTTTTGGTGAAGGTTCATTTGTAAAACTTAAGCTTCCTTGTAGCGGCCCCGGGACTTGATGAGTTCCACCAATTCGTCCAAGGCTTTTTCTTCCGGCACGTTCTTCTTAACGCAGGTTTTGCCTTCGAACAGGTTGATGAATCCCGGAGCGCCGCCGACGTAACCGAAATCGGCATCCGCCATTTCGCCCGTACCATTCACGATGCAGCCCATGACTGCAATGGAAATGTCCTGGAGTTTTCCAAGGCGCGCTTGAATTTTCCCCAAGACCTGCTGAATGTTGTAAAGGGTCCGTCCACAGCTCGGACAGCTGATGAATTCCGTTTTGCTGCGCCGGACGCCCGCCGCCTGAAGAATGTCGAAGGCAAGATTAACGGCAACCATTTCGTCTTGCTGTTTTTCAATGACGACGGCGTCGCCGACTCCATCCGAAAGAAGGCATCCGAATTCGGCAGCCGTTTTCAACGTATCCAGTTCATCCCCGGAAATTTTCCGGTAAAGCAAAATCGGATTTTTCGCCTCGCGCAAAGCGAGCGCCGACGCCAAGGCCCGCGTTCCATAAAGGAAGTTTTCCCCGGCATAGACCACAGGCGACGATTCCTGCACGACTTTGTCCCCGGCGGCGTAAGCGTCGATGTCAAACGAATCGCGGAAGACGACTACGTTCCCGGATTCCATTCCCGTAAAGGCGAATTCCGGAGACCTTGTCTTTCCGGTGACGCTGACCGCCGAAGCGGAAAGCCCTACGCGGACAGGTTCCGTTCCGCCGACGGACGTTCCCGAAATCGACACCGGGCGAGATTCCCTGCGCGCATAATGGTAAGGGTCCTTTTTCCATTCGGGGACCTTGAAATTCAGAGTTTCCCGGGGCAGGGCGCAAGCGTCGATGAGCTTTTGCGCCACAGGAACTTCGGCGACAGGATCTTCGGTGAGCGAGACGCGGATTGTGTCCGCAAGCCCGTCGAGAAGGAGCGAGCCGATGCCCACCGCCGATTTGAGACGGCCATCTTCGCCGGCTCCGGCTTCTGTGACTCCCACATGGAAAGGATATGGCGTAAAATGCTCTTTTTCAAGACGCGCGGCGAGCATCCGATAAGCGCAAATGGCAACGCGCGGCGTCGACGATTTGAGGCTCACCACGACATCTTTGAAATGTTCCGCTTCGCATACCGCCAAATATTCCATGGCGCTTTCCACCATGCCTTCGACGGTATCGCCGTAACGGTAAAGCATCCGGGCAGAAAGAGAGCCGTGGTTCACGCCAATGCGGATGGCGCGGCCAAGGCGTTTCGCTTCGCGGACAAACGGCGTGAACGTTTCAAAGACTTTTTCACGGCCCTCGTCAAAACTTTTTTCGGCTTGTTTGTCCAATGCCGCGATGCCCGTATCCACAAAATTTCCCGGATTGATGCGGACTTTTTCGACCCATTTGAGCGCTTCAAAAGCGGCTTTCGGCTGAAAATGGATATCGGCGGAAACGGGAATTTGACATCCCGTCGCCCGGATTTTTTCCATAACTTCTTTCAAAGCGGCTGCGTCTGCCAACGTCGGCGCGGTAATGCGCACGAGGCCGCAACCGGCACGGGCCAAGTCCAGAGTTTCCTGGACCGTTTTTTCCACCTCTTTGGGTTTCGTTGTCGTCATGGATTGGACAAGGACCGGTGCGCCGCCACCGATAACGGCGTTCCCGACTCTCACCTGGACCGTTTTCCGGCGGACCGGAGAAAAACGGTTTTGCAAATAAGGAAAATCAAATATTTCGGGCATGGACTTAATATAACTATTTTCCAGAAATCCTTTTGCCAAAAGCGGCACCTTCAAAAACTATATTGACGAAAACGGAGAAATCCTCAAGGAGTTCTGGATGACTGAAAAAGAAAAAATGCAGAAACAGATGCTTTACGACGGCAATTACGACCTTCCCCTTTTAAAAGAACGCCTAGACGCCAAAGAACTCTGCCATGCATACAATCAGCTCCGCCCCTCGGACACCGAAGGTCAGCAGAAAATCCTCCGAACGCTTTTGGGAAAGACCCCTAAGCAGTTTACCGTCCTCGCCCCCTTTTTCTGCGATTACGGTTCAAATATCGAAATTGGCGAAAACTTTTTTTCAAACCACAACCTGGTCATTTTGGATCCGGGCAAAGTCATCTTCGGCGACAACGTTTTCATCGGCCCGAATTGCGGATTTTACACGGCAGGCCACCCCGTCGATTTTGAACGCCGGAACAAAGGCTTGGAATACGCCTACCCGATAACTGTCGGCGACAACGTGTGGATTGGCGGCGGCACCCAGGTGATGCCCGGAGTCCGCATCGGAAGCAATGTCGTCATCGGCGGCGGAAGCGTTGTCGTCAAAGACATTCCAAGCGACTCTGTCGCCGTGGGAAACCCGTGCCGCGTCATTCGAAAAATCACAGAAGCAGACAAATTCAAAAACTGGAACCGGAACCCGGAGGAGGTCGTCCAATGACTCTCGACCCTATGATTTCCAAAGCCGCATCCATTGCGATTTTCGGGCACGTCCGCCCAGACGGTGATTGCATCGGTTCATGCCTTGGGCTTTATAATTACATCGCGGACAATTATCCGCATTGCAAAGTTCAGGTCTTTGCAGAAGCATTCCCGGAAAGTTTCCGGCTGTTAAAAGGCGCGGAAAGAATCCTTTCCGAATACGATGGACGCCAAGTGGATTTGGCATTCCTCATGGACACGCCTTCTTTTGAACGGTGCGGTGCCCGCGGAACGGAATGCCTTGCCAAAGCGACGGTCACGTGCAACATCGACCATCATATCAGCAATCCGCACAGCCTTTGCCATGAAAACTTCATCGATCCGAAAGCCAGTTCCGCAAGCGAAGTCCTTTACCGTCTGCTCAATCCAGAAAAAATCAGCCGCGACACGGCAAACTGTCTTTACCTCGGAATCGTCCACGACACGGGAGCGTTCAAATTCAGCTGCACGGGAAAGCGCACCATGAACGCAGTCGGCGACTTAATCGACAAGGGATGCGATTTCACAAAGATTATCAACGACACTTATTACACGCGTTCTTACAAAGAAACTCTCGTCACCGGATTCATTTTGCAAAAATGCCGGCTGGGACTTGGCGGAAAAGTCGTCTATGCGGGTATCTCGCAAAAAGAGCTCGATCACTTCCACGCGACACCTCTGGATTTGAATTCCGTCATCGATTCTATCCGCGAAGTCAGCGGAACGGAAGTCGCCATTTTCATTTATCCGGTAGCCGGTCAAAACAAAATCAGCCTGCGTTCAAATTACGTTGTCGATGTGAACAAAATTGCAGGCGCGTTCGGCGGAGGAGGTCACGTGCGCGCCGCGGGTGCAAATTCCGATAAACCGTTCGACGATTTGATCGCCGAATTGCTCTCCCTGATACAGGCGCAATTAGAAAACGGCACGGGCGCACCGTAGCGGTCATTCCGTTTCAATCATGACGGCGACGAGGGAACTTTCCCGCCGCGTTCCCGCCCCCGGAAAATCCATTCCCTGTCCGCGGACCCAAGCCGTTTTCGCTTTCGGGAAGCGCTTCCGTACCGTTTGGAGGGTTTCTTTCGCAAAGGATTCTCTGACAAATCCGCTGAAATTGGAACTCGCCAAAAAGAACGCTCCCGGTTCGAGGATTTCCGCAACTTCGTCGACAAGGGTTTGAAATTCGTTTTTGACAGAAAACACTTTGCCCCTGTTGCGGGAAAAGCTGGGCGGATCGAACACGACTCCGCCGAATTTCACTTTTTTGCGTCGGCACCAGTCCAAATATTCTCTGGCGTCGCCCTTGAAAAATTCACCGCGGAGCATTTCTATCCCGTTCAAGCGGTAATTTTCCCGGCCCTTTTCCAAAATCTTTCCGCTGATATCCGCGTTGACAGCGCGCTTCGCGCCTCCGATTCTCGCATGAACGGCAAAGGCGCACGTATAACTGAAAAGATTCAAAATTTCCTTTCCCGCCGCGCGGGATTCCACGTCAAAACGCCCGTCGCGCATGTCGAGGAAGAGCCCCGGATTCACCGTGTCGAGCAAATCCACGTGGAATTTGCAATTCCCTTCGCGCACAACGGTCGCACTGTCGGATTCCCTGCCCAATTCCAGCTGCATTTCCGGTTTTTCAAGGGAATTTCCCGATGGCGAAAGGCGGAATTTGGAAACGAGAAATCGCGGCGAAAATACGCGGGAAACCGCCCTGGCCAAATCCTCACGGACAGAAAGCAAATCCGTTCCAAAATACTGAATTTGAAAGCAATCCGCGTAGCGGTCAACTGCCACGCCGGGAAATCCGTCTTCGACGCCATTCACAATCCGATACGCGTCTGTCAAAGGGAAAAGGGGCGAACGCCGGGCATGGGCTTTTTCCAAGAGAATTTTAAAATCGTTTAAAGACATCGAGAACCACCGCGGCAAAGGCGCATCATCCGCGACGAATATAGTTTTTTCGGCAAAGCTTTTCTAACTTTCCACCGAAAACTCTTTCTGGAGAAGATTATGGACATCCCGGAATCGACCAATTTTATACAAGACATCATCGTAAGCGACTTGAAGTCCGGCAAGCGCGATCATGTCCTGACGCGTTTTCCGCCAGAACCGAACGGTTACATCCATATTGGGCACGCGAAAAGCATCTGTTTGAATTTCGGCACGGCGAAGAAATTCTGCGGCAAAACGAACCTCCGTTTCGACGATACGAATCCCACCAAGGAAGACACCGAATACGTGGATTCCATTTACAACGACGTTCACTGGCTGGGATTCCAGTGGGAAGAACCCGTCCACTACGCGAGCGATTATTACGACAAGCTTTACGACTTCGCCGAAGAGCTCATCCGATTGGGAAAAGCATACGTTGACGACCTTTCGCCAGAAGAAATGCGCGAATACCGCGGAAACGATGCGGGAAAGCCGTCGAAGCCTTCGCCTTACCGGGACCGCAGCATCGAAGAAAACCTGGAACTTTTTCGCCGGATGAAAGCGGGAGAATTCCCCGACGGCGCCAAAACGCTCCGCGCCAAAATAGACCTTTCGAGCCCGAACATGAACATGCGTGACCCCGCGGTTTACCGCATCAAGCATGCGACGCATCACCGTACCGGCGACAAATGGTGCATTTACCCCATGTATGACTTCGCCCATCCCCTTTCCGATTGGATCGAAGGCATCACGCATTCCATTTGCACGTTGGAATTCGAAGCCCACCGCCCGCTTTACAACTGGGTCCTCGAAGCGTTGAACCTCCCGGAACGTCCGCAGCAAATTGAATTCGCGCGGCTGAACCTTTCTTACACCGTGATGAGCAAGCGCAAGCTGTTGGAACTGGTGAAAAGCGGACGCGTCATGGGCTGGGACGACCCTCGGATGCCCACCGTTTGCGGACTGCGCCGCCGCGGATACACGCCGGCATCCATCCGGGAATTTTGTGACCGCATCGGCATTTCCAAAGCCGACAGCATGGTCGACATCAACCTTTTATACTTCTGCATCCGCGAAGAGCTGAACAAAACGGCCCGCCGCGCCATGGCGGTCCTCGACCCGGTCAAAGTCGTCATCGACAACTGGGAAGACGGCAAAGTCGAAGAGCTTTCCGTTGAAAACAACCCCGAAGATCCGGATGCGGGCTCCAGGACTGTCCCGTTCGGCAAGGAAATTTTCATTGAACGCGACGACTTCATGGAAAATCCGCCGAAAAAATATTTCCGTTTGAAACCGGATGGAGAAGTCCGTTTGAAGGGCGCTTATTTCATCAAATGTGTCCGCGTTGAAAAAGACGCAAACGGCAACGTGACCGAAATCCATTGCACATACGATCCCGCCACGCGCGGCGGCGATTCCCCCGACGGACGGAAAGTCAAAGGTACCATCCACTGGGTTTATGCGCCGACTGCCGTCGACGCGGAAGTCCGCCTGTTCGACAATCTCTTCACCCTGGAAAATACGGGCGACGTGCCCGATGGCGAAGATCCGCTGGATTATCTGAATCCGGACTCCCTGGTGGTGAAAAAGGCGAAGCTCGAACCGATGCTTGCAAACGCCCAAGTCGAAGACCGTTTCCAGTTCATGCGGCAAGGCTATTTCTGCCTGGATTTCCGCGACTCCGCGCCGGGGCACCCGGTCTTCAACCGCACTGTCGGGCTCAAGGATTCCTGGGGGAAGGCGCAAGCGAAACAATGATCGGATGGTTACAGTTGTAAACGAATTTTCGTTTCAACCGCTTTTTCCGCCGAATCCCATTTCTTAAATTAAAGAACACAACACTCCCCCTTAACTCCTCTCAAGGTTCTCCTTTCCTTGGGAGGAGTTTTTCTTTGAACAATCAACATGGCGAAAATCCGTCCGAATTCCGGCGTCACCATTTCAAGTGGAATTGCATTCCCAGTCGCCACAGGCGCATTTGGCGCAACCTCTCCGCGCGCAATTCCACTGACGTTTTTCCGCCCATGCGTTCCGCAAAATCCATTTGCGTTTCCCACCGGAGAATGAGCGGTTTCGTCCCCGGACCGCGAACGATGAACAGCCATTTGGAAAACACGCGTTCTTCGACCCGGACACTTATCCCGGGCCGAATTTCATAAAGGCTTTTTGAAAAGGGATAATCCGGCGTGACCTTCCATTCCGCAAAAAGGCTTTCTGCCGCAAACAAACGCAGTCCACCCCGGAGAATCCACGTCACCGAAACCGAATCCCCGACAGCCAACGTCCGGAAACCAAGAGAAAGCGTCGCACTCGATTTCCTTTCCGCATGAATTTCCGAAAAGCTCCGGGTTTTCGCCGTATCCAGCGGAATGGCAAGCCGCGCATTCCACCGGAAACTCCACGGCGACAAAAACATTTGCACCTGCGCATCGGCAAACGCCCGGGATTCTTCGACGCGTTTCGGCAAGCGGAAAAGGCCCGGAAGGGAATCGTTTTGATGAAAATACGCCCGGAACCGGGCGCGGAGAGGCTCTTTGCGATCATTTTCCCCCGAAATGAACCACAACGGCGTCCGCCAATTTCTGGAGGACAACATTTGCAATTCGACATTGGGAAAGCTTATTTTTCCGAACGCCTCCCGAAATCCGTCAAAAGAAAAGCTTCCCATTCCCGACAATTCAAACGCCTCTTTGACACGCCAAAAAGCGTGCGTTCCCGCAGTCGAATCCGTCAGCAGAAACGCTCCCACGCGAGCATTCCGGAATGCGGCAGTCAAAACGCCGCCCCTCCCTTTTTGCAGCGGAATGGCACTGCCCACGTCGGACGCCAAAATGTCCCCTGCCGCAGCCAGAAGATATTTTCCCCGGTATGCGATGCGCGCGCGTTCTAGAACAGGCGTTTCGCGGTATTCCGAACGGACGTTCCATTCTCCGGAAAACCGCCACAGCTTCATTTGCAAAAAAAGCTGTTCATTGCGGATGCCCCCCGCCGAATCCAACGATACCGCATATTTCGCGCTCCCACGGAATTTCAATTCGGAAAGTTTTTCCGACAGGCTTTTTTGGCAAGGATCGCCGTCCAAAGCTTCCCATTCCGCACAAGCGGAGCGGACATCGCCCATTTCGATGAACGCCAGCAAATCTTCCAATTCTTCATATCCGATTTTTCCATCGTCATAAGCCCAGAAGGCATCTTCGAAAGAAACGGATTCGCGCCCGGCAGACCAGATCCAGCCAAAACATCCGAGGAGAATCATCAAAAATCTTCGTTTGTACACAACGCTTCGACTCCATTTTTAAGTATTAACGCTCGAAAATGGAAATCGGGCATCTCCCGTCAAAAAATCAAATCGCTTTTGTTTCTTTCCGCAACGATTTTTCCTTTAAAAGATTTTCACTTTTCTACCTTTGTTCCATGCCGAAAAATTTTTTTCGAAAACCGCCCGTCCGCAACTTTCCCCTCTTTGACGGAAAAAGGGCAAAGCCTTCGCCTGCAGGACTCAAACAGCTTCTCGAATATCACGGAGTCTCCCTGCAAAAAGAAACCCTTGAACAATTGTGGGCTTACCATCAACTGTTGCGGGAACACAACAAAGACCAAGATCTGACCCGGTTGAACGCTTTTGAAACCATTGTGGAGCGCCATTACGCAGACTGCATCCTCATCAACGCCTACGTTCCCCAATGGCCCAGGCGGATGATCGATGTCGGCAGCGGCGCGGGATTCCCCGGCATTCCGCTGAAACTGGTCAATCCGGAAATTCGGCTGACCCTTTGCGAACCCCGTCCGAACCGCATTGAATTTTTGAACCTGGTCATCCGGGAGCTCGGACTTAAAGGAATCGACGTTTTTGGGCACAAAGTGACCAGCCGCAGTTTGGAATTTCCCGTCCAAGGAGTCATCAGCCGGGCTTTTGAAAAAATCGAATTGACATTGCCACGCATCGAAAAGTCCCTTGTCCCCGGCGGAAGAGCCTACTTTATGAAAGGTCCCGCCGTCAAAGAAGAGCTTGCGAGCCTTCACCCGGAAGATTTCGGATTCGCCCTCGCCGAAAAGCACTTTTACCGGATTCCGCACAGTACGCAGGACCGTGCCGTCATCGTGTTAGAAAAGCTTTGACCGCGGCGGATTCACTTCTTGCCGCCAAACCACGAATTGATATCCTGCCCTTCTGCCATCTGAAAACTTTTCGCTTGAATCCCATCGCCAAGCCGAGAGGCCTCCACGCCGTTCTGTTTCAAAATGTCTTCGATGATTTTGGAGCCGGCGCGGCCCGCTTCGTCTTGATCCAAGCAAACAATGACGCGCTTGTTCCGGAAGAGGCTTCCCCACTCCGGCTTGAACGATTTGACTCCGGGAATGCCCACGGTGGGAAATCCGCGGTCTAGCATGGTCAGCGTATCGATGCAACCTTCACACAGATAAATCCATCCCACGTTCCCGTCCAACAGGGAAACGTTGTAAGGAAACGGCACCGCCCCGCGCAAGTTCAATTCTTTCGGCTGCGTTTCCGCGTCGGTCGCCCGCGCCTGAAAATACCGCGGAATCCCTTTGGCATCGAGATACGGAAAAAGGAGCCTGTGCCTGTAATACTTCAAATTGCCCTTTTCGTTGAAAAGGCCCGCCTTTTGCAAATCTTCAAGTCCAAACTTTTGCCGCAACCCGGCGTTTACCCGGTCGTAATCGACAATGGTGCGCAGCCGCATGGAATTCCACGTTTTTTTGAAAATCCGCCGTTTGACAAGCCACGAGGCCGCCGGAGAACCTTCTACCGGTGAAAGCATTTCAAAAAAAGCGGCGATGATTTTCACCCGAAGATACGGATCCATTTCGACTTCGGGCGCGCGGCGCACCGGCATTCGGAACGCCTCTCCGCCGGGAGAATGCCCATTCGAAGGAATCTCAGCGCTCCCGCCAAATTCATTTTTCAACCAGTCGAGAGCGTCTTTGAATTCCAGATTCTTGGAAATTTCAACCAACCGGATAACATCTCCCCGGACATCCGGGCAAACCCAGCAGTTGAAAAGTCCCCGGGATTCCGAAAGGGAAACGCTTGGAGTCCTGTCGAAATGGGCGTGCCGCAGCGCATAAGGGCAGCGGATTTTTCCGTGCACCACTTTGTGGCCCAAATGTTCCGCCACTTGGGTTATCGAAAGAGACGCTTTCAACGCTTCGATTTCTGTACGGTCTGCCAATTTCATATTCTACAGGTTTTCCCCAATATACATCCTTTTCTGGAAAAAGCCAAAACGACAAAAGCCCGGCGTTGGCCGGGCTTTCTTCAAAACGGATGCGTTACTTGGTGGCGACGGCGAGTTCCGTCATGCCGGTCATCCGGGCGCGGAGCCACGCACCGATGATTTCCGTCGGATGCTGGCGAATCGCCTTGTTCACTTCGATGAGCTTGACGTTGTCTACGCCGTTGTCCTTGCCTGCGCCGTAAACGTCGCCCAAATCTTCCTTCGTGACTTTCTGCATAAAGTCCTTGAGCAGGGGAACACAACTGTTCGCGAACAGGTAGCAGCCGTATTCAGCCGTATCGCTGATCACGCGGTTCATTTCGTACAACTTCTTGCGGGCGATCAGGTTCGCAATCAGCGGAACTTCGTGCAACGTTTCGTAATAAGCGCTCATCGGCTTCATGCCCGAAGCGGTCATTGTTTCAAACGCGAGTTCGGAACCGGCCTTGAGCATCGCCACCATGAGAACGCCGCGGTCAAAGTATTCCTGTTCAGAAATCTTCGCGTCAGACGCTTCGGTCTGTTCGAACGCGGTTTTGCCCGTTTCTTCACGCCAGGTGAGAAGATCCTTGTCGCCGTTTTCCCAGTCTTTCATCATCGTCGAAGAGAATTCTCCCGAAATGATGTCATCCTGGTGCTTGCGGTAAAGGTCGGTCATAATCTTCTTCAATTCCACGGAAAGTTCGTATGCGCGAATCTTCGCCGGATTGGAAAGACGATCCATCATGTTCGTGATGCCGCCCTGCTTGAGCGCTTCGGAAATCGTTTCCCATCCGTATTGGAGAAGCTTCACGGCATAATGCGGATCCACACCGTTCTTGACCATGTGATCATAACCAAGGATGGTTCCCGTCTGGAGCATACCACAGAGAATTGTCTGTTCGCCCATCAAGTCGGATTTGACTTCGGCGATGAAAGAGCTTTCGAGCACGCCGGCGCGGTCCGCATGGAGGCCAGCCGCATAAGCCTTTGCGTAATCCCAGCCCTTGCCTTCCGGATCATGATCCGCCTGGACGGCGATGAGGCAGGGCATCCCGAATCCGCGGACGTATTCCGCACGGACTTCGGAACCCGGGCCCTTCGGAGCGCACATGATGACCGTGATGTCGTCACGAATCTGTTCGCCCTCTTCAATGATGTTGAAACCGTGGCTGTAAGAAAGGACTGCGCCCTTCTTCATAAGGGGCATGATTTGCGGAATCACCACGTGATGCTGTTTATCCGGTGTGAGGTTGATGACCAGGTCCGCGCTCGGGATGAGTTCCTTGTAAGTGCCCACCGTGAAACCATTTTCAGTCGCGTTCTTGTAAGAGGCGCGTTTTTCCTGGATAGCGGATTCGCGGAGCGCATAAGAGACGTCCAAGCCGCTGTCGCGGAGATCCAGTCCCTGATGCAAACCTTGCGCGCCACAACCGACAATGACGATTTTCTTGCCCTGGAGAGCTTCTGTTCCACGGGAGAACTCAGAAGCTTCCATAAAGCGGCAATGACCCAATTCCTCGATCTTTCTGCGGAGAGGAAGCGTATTAAAGTAGTTCATCTTTTACCTCGAATGGTGAATTGATTCGGACATAATGTAGAAAATTTACTCAGAGCCACGAGGCATTCCCCCATTTTGAAGCGTTTAATTCCTTTTCGGAGAACGAGGAACTTCTTGTCGACGTTATCCAGCGGTATTTTGGGCGTTTTTCTCCGCATCTTTTCGAATTTGCCTATTTTAAAGAATAAATTCACCCGGCAGGAACTGATGAAATTTGGCATTTTAGGCTGTGGACATATCGCAGGCAAAATGGCTTTTGCGGTCAAAACTTTAGAGAAGTTGGGATACGGAATCGAAGCCTATGCAGTCGCATCAAGAACTTTCAGCAAAGCGGAAAGGTTTGCGGCGGATTACGGTTTTGCAAAAGCTTACGGCAGCTACGAGGAACTCGCGGCCGATCCGAAAATCGATTTGATTTACATCGCGACGCCTCATTCCGAACACGCCGCCAATTCTTTACTTTGTCTAAAACATTCCAAAAATTTACTAGTCGAAAAGGCGTTTGCCGCAAACGGAAAAGAAGCCGTTCAGGTCATCGCAACAGCCAAAGAAAAAGGGACGTTCCTTTGCGAAGCGATGTGGACACGTTTTTTACCCGCCGTTCAAACGATCAAAGAAAAAATCCTATCGGGAAAAATCGGAAGCGTCAAATGCATCGAAGCGGATTTTTCCATGCCACTTTCCCATATCGAGCGTTTGCGAAATCCGCAACTCGCCGGCGGCGCCCTTCTGGATTTAGGCGTTTACAGTTTGACCTTTGCCGATATTTTTCTCTCCGACCCTCAAATCGGAGGTCCGGGAAACCGCATTGCGAAAATGGAAACGAAAAGCATTCCTTTTTACACAGGCGTTGACGCGACTGATTGGATTCATTTCGTTTACAGCAACGGTCAAATGGCGAACTTGAAAACATCCATGGTGTCGCCACTTCACAACGAAGGCGTTATTCACGGAACAAAAGGATTCATCCGAGTTCAAAATTTGAACAACATGGTCGAAATTCAATCGTTCGATTGCGAAGGAAATTTGACAGAAAAGATTGCGCCGCGGGAAATCGCGAATTTTTACGAGTACGAAGTTCTCGCCTGCAAAAAGGCGATTGAAAGCGGCTTCAAGGAATGCGCCGAAATGCCTTGGCAAAAAACGGTTGAAATGATGAACGTCCTCGATGACCTTCAAAAATATTGGCGCGCAGAAAACGGGTAGAACTATTTTTTCACCAATCATAAAAATGGCTCCCGCCGAAGACTCCGATGACGAGCTTTCCATATCCAAATCGGAACTGGCCCGATGCGATATCCTTGTTTGAATTTTTCATGGGCACGGTTAGAACTTCGTAGACAGTTCTGTGAGCGGTGTCATGCTGAGCAAAACATCTCTTTGCAGTAAACCCTCGCCTGAATTGTCGGCGGCAGCTTTCAAGGCTGGCGAACTTTTTATTCGAACTTCACCCAGTCCCCGCCGACTTTCGCGACAGCCGGGACGTTCGGGATTTCGAGAAGGCCGCCGTCAAAACTTTTGCGCAAGAGCGTTTGCCCTTTCAGGTTGAAAACGGAAATTTCCGTGCCGAGGGGGACGCCCATCAGCCGAAACTTCCCCGGCGAAACTTTCGTCGCGCGGACTCCCGGTGAAGCTGGCGAAATCCGGGGTAGAGATTCGGAAGATTCCACGAGGGAGCAGCAGCCGGGACCGAATAACCACTCAGCCCCATTTTCTTCGTAAAAAGAAACTCTATCGATATCGTCGCATTTCCCAGCTTCTTTCATCAATTCTATTTTTCCTTGCAAGAAATCCTCCAGAGAATCCCGTTGCATTTGTATAATTCCAAAGGATTGCAATCTCAACAATTCAGAATAAAGAACTTCACTAAATTGCAATTTTCCGGCCGTCCCAGAAACACCGGCTTCATGGCGAAAAGGATCGACACAGGTTTGGTTTTCCCGATACAAAAGAATCGCCAGCGAAGAACCCTCTTTTCTTATTTCTATATAAACCGATTCGTCTTCGGGTGAGTTGTATGCGATGGAACTGGCAGAGGCTTCACAGTATTTTCCCAATTTTACAGTCCATTCCGATTCAATCGTATCGCAAAAAGAGTTTGAAATACGATTTGAATCCAACAGCAACGATTGAAAAACCAAATCCAATGTTTGTGGATTATAATCCAAAGCGTAAAGAGAATTCATTCCGAAGACAAGCAAAAAGAGCAACCCCTTTTTCATCTTCCCCTCCCCGCGATTTCCGTCGCTGTTTCCGGTTCGAATGCGACGTGATGGACTGCCGCGTATTGGTGCACCGTCACGTCACGCCCCAAGAACCTGCCGTAAAGTTTTTTACTGGATTGCCCCAAGACCAAGTCCGCATTCGGGGCGAAAATCGTTCCCGCCCAAGAGCCTTCCACCGTCATCGTTTCTCCTCCATGCTGGATAAGTAAAAAGCCCTTCGCCACGCGTTCCAAGTCGGAGTTCAAGTTTTACTCGTCCCGCGTCTCGACAACGGAGGCGTTCGCGAGGCTGACAAGGACAAACATCCAGGAACAACTTGTCCCGATTTTCTCAACGAGGTCTTTCATGTTAAAAATATAACACCGCAGCCGTCTTTCTGCAAGAATTTCTTGCAAGCGGCGCAATTCACAGGCCTCCATCCTTTTTCGACCGCAACCTCTTACCGTCCGAAATACACACCTTTAGGCAACTCTTTTCCCGAACCATTCCCAATTCTATGTCCAAGAGCGTCATAAATCCAAAGTCCTCCGGCCCGTTGCACAGAAACGGTTCGAATCCGGCCACGCATTCCCGCCGAAGATTCCGAAGACGAGCTTTTCACATCCGAAGCGGAACTGTTTTTTTCGTATTCCGAGGGAGAACAGCCCGTCCGATAAACATTCACCATGTCAAACGCTATCATGTCGATATTCGGTCCGCCATCCTTTGTCGTCGATTGAATGGTCAGCAGAAAATCCAAGGCGTCCACCCAGACACTGTCAATGTAAACCGTATCCCAAACATCCCAACTTCCCGTCGGCGGAAACGCCACATCGTATGTCCCATTGTCAACGGTGAATTTCATATCGCGGTTCGCCGTCCCATCAAAAGAATAACGGATCATCATCCGGGCATCCGAAGCGGACTGGTCCGATGTGATATTGTAAACGGCAACGCTGTTCGAATCATTCGCCATGTTGAAAAATCCGGCGCCCGTGTAGCCCAGATGATTTTCATCCGTCGTTCCCTGCCCCTGCTCCGGATAAGCCATGTCGATGGGAGAGGGCCAATTGGACTTTGCGACACCGTTAAAACAAATTTCTTGCCGGAAAGAGGAAGAAGACGCGCTGGAACTGCTTACTTCCGCAGATGAACTCGAAAGTTTTTCTTCCGCGCCATGCGATGTCGTCGCACAGGCGTTCCCACCTTCAAATACGGCGGTATACGTGACTGCGCGATACAACGTTTTTTCCCCATAATAATTGGAATCTTGCGAAAGCAAATTGCAGTCATCGTCATACCAGCCCTTAAAAGCCTTTCCAAAACTGCCCGGGCTGACATGGAGCGCAAGCGGCGCGCCGCCCGGAAGCTCCTGCTGATGCGTAATGATTCCACTAGCAGATGAAACGTTCGATTTCACAGACAGCGCATAGCGTTTTTTGAGCGCGGAAAGAAGCACGGTCAAACGCGACCTGGAATCCGCAGAAAGATATTTTTCTCCCGCCAGCGCACTTTCCAATTCTTCCACAATCCACTGGCAATGCGAAATGGAACCGGATTCTTGAAAGTGCGTCGTCCCATCATTTGTCACGCCATCGGGATAATTCGGATATTCTCCGGGCAAGAAATACTTGAACTGATAACGGGAAACGTAAGCCGCGTTCCAATTTTTGCTGTAAGCGTTGTACGATTTGCTGTTCAAATCCACAAAAGGAATCTGATTCAATTGGGAAAGTTCTTCCATTTTTCCGCGGACATTGTATTCGGTAAAGATATTGCGTCCGTTCGTTCCCATGTTCATATTCATCGGTGAGACAAAGATGGGAGTCGCTCCGCGTTCCTTCGCCACATCCACATATTGTTGCAGCCAATAGCCCAAGGAATCAAAAGGAACCTGCCGCGAATTATTTCCAAAATAACGGTCGTTGTGCCCGAATTGAACCATCACAAAATCGCCCGGCGAAATTTTCGATTTGAGATTTTCAAGCCGGCCTTCCTGAATGAATGTTTTTGAACTGCGTCCGCCAAGCGCCACGTTGTTGACCTTTACTTTGGAATCATCAAAAAAGCTCCCCAGAATCTGTCCCCAGCCGGTTTGCGGATAAGCCCGCGCCGCATAATTGCAAACCGTCGAATCTCCGATAATATGAATTGTCACCACCGAAGAATCGCTTTGAGACAAAACGGTTAAAGCCCCAACCAAAAGAAGCGATACAGCCCAGTTTTTCACAGATAACCTCCTAACGGACCAAAGCCCAATTGCCGCTGACCGTTGCCGTCCCCGCCCGGAGAAGAATCCGGTACACGCCCGTGCGAGACACCCAAGAATGCAGCGGCAACGCCGAAGTCCCGGCAGAAAGGAACACGTCCTTTTTCACCATCAAACGCCCCGACATATCAAAGACTTGAACGTTCACCATTTCAGAAGCGGGCACTGTCACCGCATTTCCGTTCAAGCGGAACGCGCCCGGGTTGCCATTCGAATGGATTTTTTTCAAAGAACCTTCGCCTGTTCCTGAAGAAGAGGAAAATTCCGTCGACGAAGAGGATTCCGGAGGAACTTCTCCTTCTCCGTAAATGGTGTCGCCAGACGAAAGGATTCGACGAACGCCTTCGATGCTGAATCCGAACGCATCGATATTCGGGCCGCCATCAAATGTCATTGAAATCATTTTGAGCATAGCTTCCCCTTTCGCCAGGTCGACATTCACCCAAGCTGTATCCCAAACGTCCCAACTTCCCGTCGATTTGAAATTCACATAATAATCGTGATCCAAGTAAACATTCAGTTCCCGCTCTGTCGTTCCCGAAAACGAATACCGGATTCCCATGGTCACGTATCCCGCCGCCGGGAAAAGCATCCGGTAGTCCGCAAAAGAATTCACCGCATTGTCGAAATTGAAAAATCCCATTCCCGTATGATCTTTGTGGTTGTTTTCCGAAAATCCTTTTCCGGAATCCGGGGCGTAAGCGTCGAACCAACTGACGATATTCTTGTCGTACGAAACCGCCGTATCGATTGTGATTGCGCCCGTTTGTTTCGCCTCTTCAAGAGTCCGCGGCGTTCCCGTGGGGAACGCTTTGCGGGCCGCGCCGTCTCCCGTGTAAAGGAGAGCTTCTCCGCCGCTGTAAACCGCCGTATATTGCGTCGACGCCTTTTGCATCGTCAACGTACAAATGTAAGGCGACGTCACCGCAGACTGGGAATTCGAACATTTGTTGCCTTTGCCGTCATACCATCCCAAAAAGACTTTTCCCGCTTTCGGAGTCGTTTTCAACGTCACCGTCATTCCCGCAGGATAATACGCGCTAAGCGTTGTGACCGAATCCGAACCTTCCGGGCTGATTTTCACGTCGAGCTGATACATCGGAGCGAGATACTTGGAAAGCGCGCGCACATTCGCATCGGCATGATTCCGCATTTGTTCCGTCGTAATGCGCCCAAAGACAGTCGCTCCGTTTTGCTGCAAATGAAGATTGTCCGAGTTTCCTTTCGCATAAGTCGAATATTCCCCCGCATTCAAATACATATTCAGATAGTGGAGCGCGTAAAATTGCCCAACGGAAAGCAGATAGTTTCGCGAAAGCGTGTCCATGTCAATCAGCGGAATGTTCAAGTTCGCCGCAATTTCCCTGGCGCGGATGGGATAACCGTGATAAGATTCATAAATGGAATCATGAACGCCCACCGCCGAAGTGCTAAAGCGGAAATCACTTCGCCGAACAGGATTGATGATAATCGGATGCGCGCCTTTTTCAAGCGCCTCCTGAGCCATCGCCGTCGTCGCCGTCACAAAATCATTTTCGTTGCTGTAAGAACGGTCGTTGATTCCAAACTGGATGATTACAAAATCGCCGGGCGAAAGCTTCGACTTGACTTCCGGCCAAAAACTGTTGTAATAACCCATGGCGTAAGTTCCGCCCTTTCCCACGTTCACCACATTGACAAAGTCCGCATTCCAGAAGTAACTGAAATCCTGACCGATGCCGCGCTTTGGATAATAGCCATCCGCCCAATCCTGCATTGTTGAATCGCCGCAAAGATAAATGGTTATTTTGGCCCAAACCGCCGCGGAAAAAATCAACGTCAAAACGATTGCCGTTTGCCAAATCCTTTCACCAAATTTTCGCATGGACATTTTCTCCGTTTAAGGATTGACGATGAACTTTTTCTGGGCTACCGTCCGCGAATTCAACGAAACGTTCACCATGTACATTCCCGCAGACAGAGTTTCCTTGCGCAGGGAAAGCGTTGATTCTCCCGCGTGAACATTCGCCACATACGAAAAAATCTTTTTCCCCTGCATATCAAAGACGGAAACCGTCGCCATTCCCGCTTTATCCGTACGCAGCCGTTCTAGCGCCGGGTTAAATTCGGCAGAAAATCCGATCGGTGAAACGAGGACTGTTGTCGAATCTTCTTTGTTTGCATTTTCGTCAAAAGCGGTTCCGAGTTTTTCAACCGCAGGGACATCAAAGGCAAAGACGCAAATATTCGGGCCGCCGTCTGTTGTCGCGGAAACGAATTCCACGTCAAAATTTCCTTTCGGAATGGAGACGTTCACCAAAGCCGTATCCCAAACATCCCATCCCGTTGGCGGAAAGCTGACCGTGTAGCTGTTCATTCCCACATTCACCACCATTCTGCGGTCCGCCGAGCCTCCGTTTGCAAAAACCACAGCGAGAGTCGCCGACGTATCCGTTTTCGACGTCAACGCGTAAGACGCAAAAGAGCCCGCTTCGTTTGCAAAATTCCAATACGCCCTGCCCAAAAATCCGGCATGATCCGATTCCACGTATCCCGAACTGTTCGCATCCGGTTCCGAAGCTTCGAATGTGGCCGCAAATTCAATGGAAGCGGGCACATTTGACGATGTGGCGACAACGGAAATTTCCGGTTTCTTCAAATTTTTACCGACAAAATCTGGCAGGTAATAGCTCAAATGGGGCGGTTGATTGTAACCGACATTTTGCCACGCGACACTTTCGCGGTATTGGCGGTCGTGCATCAACGTGTAAACGCGGTGCGGCGTTTCATAATTTGTCACAATGATGTTGACCACAGAAGGGTCCGTGCTGTTTCGCACAATGAATTCTTCGCGCCAGTCGCCAAAAATATCTGCGGCAATACAAGGATTCGCCTTCGTGTAATTGTTCAGCGTGGAGCCGTTGATGTTGTAAAAGCTGAGAAAGCGTTCCACCTGCTTGGTCGTGGAATTCCATTTTTCCAGTTTACCGCCAGAGCCACCGCCTCCTGTCGCATCCAGCAATTCGTCTTGCAAGTCTCCATCAAAATAAATGCGGAAATTATACGAAGGCTTAACTGCGCTGAGAAGGGTGCCGTTCACCGTGCGAACGCCTCCCGATGCGCCGCTCCACATTTCAAATCCCCTGTTCGTAGAATCGATATCGGCGGCGAGACCGCGGCCATTGTCACCGCCCACCTGCGCCGACCCCCAAAGTACTTTTCCATCTTTATCGCGGAGTTCATCGCTGTAAGGGGATGTCGATTCTTCATGGACATCCCAAACTTCCAAACCGGGATTGTCCGGGTCCATGTCGGAAAGGTGTATCGCATCTCCATGGCCAAATCCCGTCCGGTAGCGCAACGTGCCATCGTGATTCACGGCGGCGCTTCCAAAAACGATTTCATCAAATCCGTCGCCATCCAAATCGCCGACAGAAATATTGTGATTGCCCTCGCCCCAGATACCGCTTTCCGCTTGGTTTCCCTTGTGAATCCACCGCTGAGTCAGATTCTTTCCGTCAAAGTCAAACGCGACCATGTAAGCCGCCGCATAATAACCGCGGGTCATGATGAGGCTCGGATGGACGCCGTCAAGATAAGCGATAGCCGCCAACATCCGCTCGGAACGGTTTCCATAAGTGTCGCCCCAAAGATCCGTTTCTTCGCGGCCTGGAACGTAGTCTATCGTCGCCAACGCTTCTCCGGTTTTTCCGCTGAACACGGTCAAATATTCGTTGCCGCTCATAATGCGGCCCGCCGATGTGCGGTAATCCGCCGAGGCGTCGCCAATGACATTTCCTTTTCCATCAACAGTGCCGTCACCCGTTTTCATCGCGACTTCGGCAATCCCGTCTCCGTCCAAATCATAAACCATGAATTGCGTATAATGCGCACCAGCCCGGATATTCTTTCCCAAATCAATGCGCCAAAGTTTTGTCCCGTCCATTTTATACGCATCGATGTAAACATTTCCCGTATAACCGTCGTTCGCATTGTCCTTGGAATTCGACGGGTCCCATTTGAGAATCAATTCGTATTCGCCGTCCCCATCCAAGTCGCCAACGCTCATGTCGTTTGGCGTATAGGAACATTTGACATTATCCGGCGTTTTCACGCTGTCCGGAACGTCTAGGCGGATGCTCTTGTAAGCGGCATGGCCATAATTGTCCTTGTAATATTTGTCTAAAATGATGAAAGCGGAAGATTCCTCGCCCGATTCGTCTTTCAACGTGTAAGCGCTTTCCGTCGAACCGGAAACATCGAGATACGATGTGGGGGAATTTCCCGAAATCTTCGCAATTTCCTCGCCATCCCGGAAAAGGGTGAACGTCGCCGTCGGAGAATCCGTTCCCAGCAACCGCCAAGAGACAAGCACACCCGTCCCCGCGTTCGCCACCGAAAGTCCCCTGCCCAACTTTTCCATTTGAGACGCAGCAAAAGATTCCGTCACAAGGCCGAACAAGAGCGCACCGCCGCACGCTCCTAACGCAGCCTGTTTTAAATACTTTCTAACCATCCAATCCTTCCTGTCAAAGGTTTTTGTTTAAAATATTTTCGGCAAATTCCGCACGAAAAAATCCCCTTCAAAACCGAAGTCCAAAGACAACGCTTGTTAAAACGCGTTTACAAAAATACAGTCAGGGCAGCGCAATGGGCTCGGGCCAACGCCGCTCAGGATTCTGGTTTGCATAAGAGGCTTTCACCCAATCCGCTGAACGCGGAACACGGCTCACATGCAATTCGTCAATGATGCCCTTGAAACGGTGCGTGACCGTATTTGTCGCCGAATCCGCCGGATAAACCAGCTCTCCGATGACAAAAAGGCTGTCCGCAATCCGGGATTTTGTACTCGTACCGACCCGCGCCTCCGAAACTATCAGCGAATCGTTCACATACATGACTGTTTTCCCCGTATCCTGCACCACCGCGAAGAACGTCCACACTCCCGCTTCAACAGTCGAGTCGCAATACCAGTAACGCGTCGATGCGGTCGTCGAATCTTGACCGAGAATTTCATCCGAGAACGCTTCGTAGAGCCACAGGGATTCCGTACCGTTCAAATATGACAGATGGTATTGGAACGCCCCTTTGCCAAACACCACACTGGATTTTTTCAAATCATCCATTTTCACCCAGACCGAAAATGTGATGGGATCCTTCACGGTCACGTCAAAATCGCCTTCCGCGGAATTCGGAATGCGGACAGAACTGTTTTTGCCGTCATAATACAAAGCGGAACCGGCAACGGCTTCATCGGCGACCGTCATATTTTTCGGTTCCCCGACAAAAGAGTTTCCCGTCGCGTCCCAAACAGAATCCGCGCCCTCGTCAAAATGCCATGCGGCGATGTAGCTGTCTGCAAAAACGCTTACGTCTGAATTTTCACTTTGCACGGAATCCCTTTCCGTAAAATACAGGAACAGGGAATCGCTTACCCCAGAGCGGAGCTTTGGAATCCGCGTCCAGAACGTGAATTTTCCCGCCCGGACATCCGAATACGAAAGGTCCAAAGAGAGAGAGTCTCCACAAAGGACGGCTCTCCAAACGCCTTGAACGCGCTCCAGCCCGGAAAAATCATAATCCGAAGAATCCAGGCTGAGCTTGAGCGGAAAATTCAACAAATTTTCCGAAACGCCTATCGCCGCCGCATCCAAAAGGAACTTGAAGCCAAACGAAACCCGTTCCGCATCGACATTCACGACGGAATCCGCCACGACTAACACACCTTCTTTTAACGAAAGCGAATAACCGTCATCCGAAACAAAGACTAACGGCGAAAGGGAATCTGCCGGGAGGGAATCCACAAAGATGTTCCCCATTTCAACGGTCACCGCCCGAAGAATCGTCGTTCCGGGAACTGTGACAAATCCTGTCGTTCCATCCTTGAATCCATGGGCGCCCAGGCGCACGCTGCCCGTATTTTCCAAAACGCCGTCCACTTCGACAAGAGTCGAATCCTTTGCGCCGATTCCCAGCTTCAAGAACATTTTGCCCGAAGCGGAATCCAACGCTTCTAACGAAAACGCGCCATCAGGAACCCGGTCAAAAGAATAACGGCCCAGCGAATCGGTTTTTTCCATCCACGAAGAATCCAACATTTCGCCGGAAAGCGCAGAATATTCGGCAGGCACCAGAGTCACGCGAACTTTCGCAGCCGGCTCCCCATTTGAAAACCGGAGGACTCCCGCAATTTCCGGATTCCCTGACTCCGCGCTGTTCCCCAAAGCCGTTGTTTCCGACGTTGAACACGCCCAAAAAGCAAACGCCGACAAAAGCACCCAGAAAAAGGTTCCGGCATTTTCAATCCAATTCGCTTTTTTTCGCATCAATCCCATATACTATCCAAAAATATACATTGGCATTTTCAAAATTGTTTCAAAAAAGTCCGTGAGCGTTGTCCATGGACAATCCCCGACAACGGGAGGCGTTTTCCCTTGAAACTCTTCCCGATTCCACACTCTTTTTCCACAGGCTGTCGTAAAGCGCATACAGGCGTTGCGTTCCGTTTTCCAGTATATAATAATGTCGAATGTAGGGAACGAGGAGCAGCAAGAAGAGCAAATCCAGCGCGAACAGGGGTAAAGACGGGAAAACGGAAAAGAAGAGAGTCGTTCCCACGAACAGCAAGGCGAACAGGAGCGTCACCAGCAAATGCACCAGGCGTTCATGTTGGAAAAATCGGATTTGCACAAGCAAATCGGCGATAACAGCTTCCCAGTCTTCGGGCAAAACTTCCCCGGCGACAATCCTCTCGACAGAGGCGATATATTTCAAAAGGCGCACTTTCATCAAAAACCTTCTTCCAAAACTTACTATCTTTTGAAGCGAAATGCAAGAAATCAGGTCCCTGCACAACGCTTTGCGCCAAGTCCGCCATCATGTCGGTAAAGTCCAAATCTGTGGATTTTCCGTTTCGGGGCTGGCCTCTTACACACAGCTCCCGGAATTCGATTTTTGCGTCGACATGGGAGAATGCCCCGTATCCGCCATTGGCATCAACCACATCTTTTTGACCCACGCTCACGGTGACCACAGCCGCTGTCTGATGCGTCACCACAGTTTACGCCGGATGATGGGAGTAGAACGCCCTTCTGTCTATTACATGTCCGAAGATCTGGTTCCCGGTGCCGAAAAATGGATCCATGCCGAAGCCCTATTCGAAGGCGTTCCCGAAAGCCGGTTCAAATTGCCTGAGCTTGTCCCCATGGCTCCCGGCAAAATCATCCCTTTGCGCTACCGCAAGGATCTGGCCATTCAAGCGTTCCCCGTGCAACACGCCCAAATCGGAAAGCAACATTTTTTGCCGTCCATGGGCGTGACCCTTTACAACCACAAGAACAAACTCAAAGAAGAATTTTTGGGCTGCGATGCCACAGAAATCATCGCGTTGCGGAAAAAAGGAGTCAACGTCACCCGGGAAGTTTTTTCCCCCGTCATCACGTTCATGGGGGACTGTCTCGGAAGCAACCTGGAATCGATTGAATCCATCTGGGAATCCGAAGTTTTAGTCACCGAGTGCACCTTTGTCGATGACGGCGAAGAATCCATGGCAGAGAAAAAAGGTCACACCCACATTTCCCAAATTGCGAAAGCCCTGGAACGGTTCGGCTCCCAAATGAAGTGCAAACACATCGTACTGAACCATTTTTCCATGAAGTATTCCGCGGACCACATTCTCGAAGCTATCCGGGAGAAGATTCCCGAAGCGCACCAGGACAAGGTCATTGCATTTATTTAAGGTCAATATGAGCGAAAACATCCAAAATCCGGAAGAATCCATTCCCAAAAAAGAATCCGTCATCCCCGAATTTTACCGGGACTTGAAACGCGATGCGGATTTTCCCTGCCTTTGGCATTTTGTCCACCGCCACATTCCCGGCACGCGGAAGCCCATCCAGACAGAGGGCAACGTTCCCGACAGCCATCCGTTGGACTGGACTGAAATTTTCCCACAAAACAACGGGCATATTGAAATTGAAATCGGTTCGGGCAAAGGCGGATTTCTCGTCGAATACGGAAAACGGCACCCGGAACTGTGCATTCTCGGCAGCGAATGGGATTTGACCTGGGCGCATTACGCGGCAAGTCGGGAAATGCGGAACGGCGTGGGAGAAAACACGGCGATGCTCCGCGGCGACGTCTTCTACTTTTTGAGGGACCGCGTCAAAACGAATACGGTCGACGCGTTCCACATGTACTTTCCGGATCCCTGGCCCAAAGAGCGCCATCACAAGAACCGCCTTTTGCGAACGGAATTCCTCACCGAAGTCGCCCGCGTACTGAAACCCGGCAAGCGCCTGTTCCACTGGGGAACCGATCACAAGGAGTACAACGAAATCGCCCTGGATATTTTTGACCACTTCCCCGGTGCAAACGTTTTGGAACGCAACACGGCGCTCCCCACCGAAGGCATCATGACGAATTTTGAAAAGAAATACCGGGCAGAAGGCCGCCCCATTTACCGCAGCATCATTGAATTTGACAAGGCTTGACCGGATATGTTGAAGCAGCTGACCATCCGCAATTTCGCCCTGATTGAAGAATGTTCCATTCCGTTTGGAAATGGATTTTCGGCCATCACCGGAGAAACGGGAGCCGGAAAATCCGTTCTCATGGGAGCCTTGCGCGTCGTCGTTGGCGGAAAACCCCTTCCGACGATGGTCCGCCACGGCGCAGAAAAAGCGTCCGTCGAAGCGATTTTTGAAATTTCCGGAAATCAGGAAGCCAAACATTTTTTGGAAACGGCAGAAATCGAAGACGAGGGAGAACTTGTCGTTCAACGGGAAATTTTCGCCGGGGGAAAAAGCCGCGCCCGCATCAACGGGACTCTTGTCAACCAGGCGACCCTTCAGGGCTTAGGGGAAATCCTTGTCCAGATTCACGGTCAAAGCGACCAGCTGCTGCTGCGCGACCTGCGGACTCAATTGCAAATGTTAGACGCCTATGCAGAAACGTCTTCCGAATTTACCGCCTACGAAAAAGCGTGGAAAACCTGGACCGGACTCAACGAAGAGCTTCAAAAGCGCGAAGAAGAAGCCCGTCAATTGGCTGAGCAAAAAGAATTCCTGACATTTCAAAAAAACGAACTGGAAAAAGCGAACCTGAAAAACGGCGAAGAAGCGGAATTAGAAGCCAAGACTTCTGCGGCAGCCAAAGCGGAAACGCAAATGCGCGCCATCGGAGACCTCCGCGAACTTTTCGACGGCGAAAACGGACTCCTGTCAAAATTCGAATCCTTCCAGTCCAAGTTACGGCACTTTGCGGCGCGGCTTCCCGAAATGGAATCCTGGGCTGCCAAATTAGAAGACGCCTACGACGCCCTTTCTTCGGTTGATGATTTTTTGCGAAAAGCCGAAGAGTCTTCCGAACTGGATCCCGCCGAGCTGGACCGCGCGAACGCGCGCCTTGCGCAAATTCAACGTTTAAAGCGCAAATACCGGACCGATGAAGCGGGATTAATCGATCTCCGCGATCGCCGGTGCCGAGAATTGGAAACCTTGGAAAACTTGGATTCGGACCTTGCGGAAATTCGAAAGAAGCAACTCAAAGCCGAAGCCGCCTTAGCGGAATCCGCCGAAAAACTTTCCCTAAAGCGGAACGAAGCCTCCCGCGCCCTCGATTCAAACGTCGAAGCCATTTTGCACACGTTGGGAATGCCCCGGGCGAAATTTGTCACCGACATCCGGGAAGAACCTTGCGGCCCCAGTGGAAAAGACCGCGTCGAATTTTGCCTTGCGCCCAATGTCGGAGAAGGGCAAAAGCCTTTGCGACAAGCCGTTTCCGGAGGCGAACTTTCCCGCGTCCTGCTCGCTTTTGAATCCGTCCTCGCCAAACGCGGCGGTGTCTCGATTTTGGTCTTTGACGAAGTGGACTCCGGCATCAGCGGCGAAATCGGCAACAATGTCGGAGACGCGTTGAAAAAGATCGGCGAGAACAATCAGGTTTTGGCCATCACACATTTGCAGCAAGTCGCTTGCCGCGCCGCATCGCAGTTAGCTGTCGAAAAACGCGAAAACGGCGAAGGCCGTACGATTTCCCGTGCAAAATTACTATCCTACGAAGAACGGATAGTCGAAATTGCGCGGATGCTGGGAGACGCCAAATCCCCCACGTCCCAAGCCCACGCCAAAGAACTTCTGGAGGAAGCGAATGCCACTAAGTAGTAAGCTCCTAAATCTCCGCATGAGAGGCCGCGTTTGGAGAATTCTCCGCGCCGCCGTATTCATTCCACTGATCGCCGCCATTTGGACGGAGCACAATTACACGGCATCCATGCTCACGTTCATCGTACTCATTTTAACGTGGCTGAACACATGGCAGCTCCGCGTCCAAGAAACGGAAGAGCCTTACTACGAATTAGGGCTCAGCATCCTTGAAGGCATTCTTTCCGTTTCCGTCATGACCAGCATCCTCATCCGGGATTACTTCGCCGACAACGATTTCGAAGTTCTGTTGTGCATCGGGTGCGCCTTCCTATTGACACGGCTAATCGCCCATTCGCTGCTTGCGTATTCCGTCATCCGCGAAGGGAAATCCATGCCGGGAAGACACGCCTGGTCAAAAATTTCCGCAGTCGCCATCACGGCGACCATGCTTGTCTACATTCTGAATCTGGAACGTTTTCAGCAAATCTGCATGGTGGCAAGCATCCTTTTGATGTGCGCCGCTTCGATTGAATTCCTCTATTGGTTTTATCGGGATCCGGCCCACCGCAAGCCGCTTTCCATCGCAAGCCAGCTGACAATGACGCGGATTGTGCTCACCCCGTTCTTTTTGTGGGTCTTTTTCTACGACAACAATTTGAATTACGAAGACAACCACATCGTTTTCAAAATTCTCGCGCTGGTCATGGTTTTGGGATTTATGCTCACCGACTATTTAGACGGTCACTTGGCGCGGAAATGGGGCGAAGTTTCGACATTGGGAAAATACCTGGATCCGTTCAGCGACAAAATTTCCAACATGACCATTTTCATGTGCTTCATCGCGACCAGTTACGCGCCCGTGTGGATGGTCGCCCTGATTTATTTCCGGGAAGCCAGCGTGGAAACGCTTCGGACGCTCGCCGCCGCCGAAGGCTTGATTATGCCCGCCCGCCGCAGCGGCAAATGGAAAACGGCTCTTCAGGGAATCGGCATCGTCGCCATCCTCGTTTGCGCCTTAGATCCCATCCAGCAAATCGAGGGCTTCAAAGCGGTCTGGAATTACTTGCCGCGGATAGTCATGGGAGTCATTACATTCATCACCCTGGTCAGCGGAATCGATTACTTTGTCGCTTCCAAACATATTTTGAAGAAATACATTTAACCCCCTTGCCAACAAGCGTTTATATTACTATATATGGCATGTATCGGAAACGATATACCCCTTGACGCGGGGTGGAGCAGTTGGTAGCTCGTTGGGCTCATAACCCAAAGGTCGCAGCGTTCAAGTCCTGCCCCCGCTACTAAAGACTCGGATTCATTCCGGGTCTTTTTCTTTTTATCCGCATCCATATTAACTATTTTTCAAACGTGCAATTTTTTGAAAGACTCCCAGCGAAACGAACTTTTCCCGTACGATTTTTTCCACGGGAATTTTCCGGCGCACCAAGAAGCCCGCTTTCAAAACAAAACGGCACCCTTTGGAGTTTTCTTTAATGGCTCCCGAAATGCGAAATCGCCTCAAGGCCTTTTTAAAGCTCCTCGTCAGCGCGGCGGGAATCGGTTACATCTTTTATAAAGTTCCCTTCAGCAGCATTCAACAAAACTGGACTGCGGAAACCCTCCCATGGATATTCTTTCTACTCTTCATCACGTTCCTGTCAATGCTCATCCAAGCAAACCGCTGGCGGGGACTCTTGCTCAACGAAGGGAAAAAAATCCCCTTTCGGACATTTTACGCTTACATCGCCCTGGGATATTTTTTCACCGCTTTTTTACCGGGCGGATTCGGCGGTGATATCGTCAAGACTCTGGCGTTCGGAAAGCGATTCAAACAGACCTCCCGTTCTGTCGCGGCAATCCTCGTTTCCCGCGTTCAAGGGCTTCTGATGCTCATCCTCCTCTTCTTTATTTCCCTGCCCTGGGTCCTTTGGCATTATTCGCTGCCCTTTTACTACACGGTTGGCATGGGAATCGCCCTCATCCTATCCATCGCCGCGATTCTCTTCTGCTGTTTCTCGGACAAAATCAAGATTCCCAAGCGTTTCAGCGACCGCCTGCATTTTATCGCCAAATTACAAGACGCGCTATCCCTTTACCGTAACCATAAAAAGCAATTCTTCCTGTCATTCTGGGATTCTCTCCTGTTGCAGCTCATCGTCTTCGCCACGTCGTATGGTTACTTTCGCTCCATCGGAATCGTTTTGGATTTTCGACTGGTCATCGTATTTTCCGCCATCACAATTATTGTCACCATGCTGCCCATCTCCCTCAACGGGATAGGCCTCCGGGAATGGGTCATCATCAGCCTTTACACGGGAATCCTGGGACTCCCTGCCGACAAAGTTTTAGCGGGAAACCTGCTCGGTTATCTGCTGCTGTTATTCCAGGCGATTCAAGGCGCGATCGTTTTCGCCGTTCAAAAAAAGACAGCCTGAACTCCTAGCAAAATTTTACATTTTCAATGCGCTTATTGGGGCAAAGAAACTTAATTTGATAAAAACTTCGAAGACGAGGATTTGCCATGCGCGTTTTCATTACAGGCGGAACCGGATTCATTGGGCACTACGTTGCCCGCGAGCTTTTGGAATGCGGACACAAACTGGTCATTTTGGCCCGTCACCCCGACAAAATTCCCTATTTTTCAAACCATCCGAATGTGGAAATTTTACCGGGAACGATTTATGATGGCGCCACCATTTCCAAAGGCCTTTCCGGCTGCGAAGCGTGCATCCACATCGCCTTTGGCTGGGGAGAAACTCCCCTTTCGATGTTGGAAAACGATACGCGCGTCACCGTTTTGATGCTGCAGGCCGCCGCCAAAGCCGGATGCCGAAAATTCATTTACACGTCAAGCACTGCCGCCATGGGAAAATTCCGCCCGCTGATGACCGAAAATGTGGTGAACCTGCCCGTTGACCTTTACGGCGCGACGAAAGCCGCCGGCGAAGCTTATGTTTTGGGATTCCGCGGCACCGACATGAAGCGGAACATCATCCGCCCGGGATACACATTTGGGAATCCCGCCTTTGGAAACGCCGGAGGAACCAGTCAACCGGACAAGCGTTTCGCCGAAATGGCAAAGTCCATTGTGAACGGCACAGCCATCCGTTTAATCAAAAACGACGGGACTCAATTCATCCATGCCGGCGACCAGGCAAAACTTTTCCGCCAAGTTTTGGATTGCGACATGAACGAGGAAATTTTCCTTGGGCTGGGGAAAACCTGGATTTCGTGGAAATCCATTGCGCAGAAAATGATGGCCGCCTACGAAAAATTGGCAGGCAAGACCAGTTCCGCTTTTATCGAAGAACGGGACTTGGGCTGGTCCGATTCTCCGATGCTTTTTTCCGTTGAAAAAATTGCCACCCTGTTCAATTTGCGATTCGACGCACAGGAGAATATGGACGAACACATCGAATGGCAACTGCAAAATGCTTTAAGATAGTGAGTCCTTCAAAAAGGCAATCGCCTCGTGACGGGAGGGGCTTATCGATTCGTACAATTCCAACACGCGGAGCAATCGGCGGCATCCCGGAGCGATGAATTTTTCAAAGCTTTCGATTTTCTTTTCACGGGAAAGAAAACAGAATGCTCCCAACGCCTGCATCAAGCGCTGCATTCCCGCCTGCAAAAAGAGGACCCAGGCTTCTTCCCGGTCAAAAGAACTAGAACAAAGGGAATTGTTCCGATACCATTCATCAAAGAATTCTGTCACCAGATTTTCGGAAAGTGAAACATATGGGTCTAACAGAAGCGACGCGATGTCATAAAAGACACTCCCGCGCCTTGCGCCCTGAAAATCGACAAAGCCGATTTCGGAATCCGAGCAGACTGTTACATTTTGCGATTGAAAGTCCCTGTGCATCAAAACTTTGGGATGGGTGTCGACCATGCAAGCCAGCGTGGAGAAGAAGTTTTCCACCGCCGCGGGAATTTCAAAAATGCCCTTTTTCTTTTGCAAGAAATTTTCCCGGAAATAATCGGATTCCCATTTGAGCGCCGCATAATCAAAACGCCTTGCCGCGATATCCGGCCTCGACAAAAAGAATCGGGGACTGGAATGTTGCCATTTGACAAGAGCCTCGATGGCTAACGGGTAAAGAATGCGGACATTCCCCACCAAAAGTTCCCCGTTCTGCATCACCAGGGAATGGAGAGTGTTCGCCCCCATGTCCTGCATCAAAACTTGAAGGGCCTCTTCATCGACAGCCCAAATTTCCGGAGTCGGAAACCCAAACGCCGAAAACGATTTCCCGTAAGAGACAAAACGTTCAAAATCTTCACCTTTCAAAAGGTTGGTTTGCAAAATGGCGGAATTTTCCCCTTCGGCAATCCGGAAATACCGCCGTCCCGAACCCGCCGAACCGGCGAGCGTCCATTTAGCAGAAGATTCAAATCCCCTGTTTTCAAGAACCCGAAGAATTTTAGACGAGACCTGTGGAATTTCTTGTGTCATGGCGCACCTTGAAAGAATGAATGTGTTTTTCTCCAATATACTTATAAGCGTTCTTTCGGGGACAAAATTTTTTTTGATTTTTCCCATTGCCAATGGGAAAATCCTTTTATATTATTTTGGCAAATGAAAAACACGATCATCACAAAGAACAACAATTGGTGGTGGCGCACTTCGAAGTCGGAGTTCGCGTTATAAGACTGTTGCTCTTAAATAGTGGCTAATAAGCGGCTCCGATATTTATCGGGGCCTTTTTTTATGCAAAAATTTCAAAACAAGGACAAATCATGAAAAAAAGAACAGACAGCGTGTACCTTTCCCTCGAAGGGGAACGTTACACCCCATTCTCCCTCGCCAAGAAACTTGGCGCAAAAGCGATTCTCGAATCGGCTTCCTTTTCACAAGGGGCGACCCGCTTCTCCATTTTAATGCTGGAAGAGGCGTTCCATGTCGTGGAAGATGAAAACGGCGTCGCCCTGCTCATCGATGGCGAACGAAAACCTTTCCCGGCAAATGACATTCTCGACGCGTTAGAGCTTATCGCTTACGAAAACGAAAAGCCGAAGAACATTCCGCTTCCGGCTTCGGGCATCGGGTTTCTTTCTTATGAATTTTGCGCACGATGCGACAGCATCCATTTGCAAAAACAGGAAGACTCGCTGCAAATTCCCGAATCGGAATTTACCGTTGGGCACATTTACATCGTATTTGACCATTTTACGGACACCTTGCACGTTTTCGGACTCAATTACAACGAACACGAAATCGACTTAGAAAAGGCCATCGGGAAAATGCGCAAAAAGCTTTCCAATCTGGACTTTTCCTATCTCGAAACTCCCGAAGACAATTATCCCTGCAAAGTCATCACGGATTTGCAAAAAAGTCACGATGAATACGTTCATTGCGTCGCGGAAATCAAAAAGCATATCGTCGCCGGAGACATCATTCAAGCCGTTCCTTCCCGCCGATTGCAAATGGAATCCGAAATGCCCGCCATCGATGTTTACCGCCGATTGAGAACTCTCAACCCGTCGCCGTATCTGCTCTACATCGATTTTGGAAACTATCAGCTGGTCGGTTCTTCGCCCGAAAGCCTTGTCCGTTCCCGGCAGGGAAAATCTTCCATCCGTCCCATCGCCGGGACCATCCGCCGCGGAAAGAATGAAGCCGAAGATGAATTTTTAAAAGAAAAGCTTTCCCATGACCCCAAAGAACGCGCGGAACATTTGATGCTCGTCGATTTGGCCCGCAATGATTTGGGCCGCGTTTCAGAACCCGGAACGGTCAAAGTGACTCGCAACATGGAATGCGAACCTTTCAGCCACGTAATCCATCTCGTTTCAGAAGTAGAAGGAAAAACGCGAAAGGATTTAAAGCCGATTCAAGTTCTCCGTTCCGCGTTTCCCGCAGGCACAGTCAGCGGAGCGCCCAAAATCAGCGCCATCGAAATCGTTTCCTCGTTAGAAAGTCAAAAACGGAATTTTTACGCGGGAGCAGTCGGTTATCTCGAAGCAGACGGAGACTTGGATTTTTGCATCGCCATCCGATGCGCCTTAAAACAGGGAAACCGTTGGACGTTACAGGCCGGGTCGGGAATCGTCTACGCGTCTGATCCGGAACGGGAATGGGAAGAAACCAATGAAAAGCTCGGCGCCATGGTTCAAGTTCTGGAATCCGCCCAAAATCACGTCAAACTTTAATGCAGAGGTCTTTATGATAGTCATCATTGACAACTATGATTCTTTCACCTACAATGTGTACCAATCCATCACAAGCATTACGGACGAACCGGTCAAAGTTCTCCGTTCCAAAGAATGCTCCATCGCAGAGATTGAAAATTTGCACCCCACCAATCTAATCCTTTCGCCGGGTCCTGGACGGCCCGAAGACGCCGGCATCACGGTGGACGCCATCCGTCACTTCGCCGGAAAACTTCCCATTTTGGGCATTTGCCTTGGGCACCAGGCGATTTGCTACGCCTTTGGGGCAAAAATCGTCCAGGCGAAATTCATCAAGCACGGAATCGCCGAAGAAATGAATCTTGACGGGCGCGGACTCTTTCGGAATATCGGAAAAAAAGGGACCTTTATGCGTTACCACAGTCTTGTCGTCGACGAAAAAACGCTCCCTGCGGAATTCGAAATTTCCGCCCGGGCAAAAGACGGTGACGTGATGGGAGTCCGGCATAAAACGCTTGACATCGAAGGCGTTCAATTTCATCCGGAATCGATTGCGGCAAAAGACGGAGAAGCTTTTTTTCGCGCGTTCCTCACCTACCGAAGAGACGCTTTGCCTGTCGCCCAATTTTTGAACAAACTCATCGACAGGCAAGATCTGACCCATGAAGAATCTGAATTTTTCATGGAAACCCTCACCGACGGCATGTTGGATGAAAGGCAAACCGCCGCCATTCTCACCGCCATGGCGGCCAAAGGACCTTCCGCTTCTGAAATCGCAGGGTGCGCCGCCGTCCTTCACCGGAAAAAGACTCCATTCCCATTTGACAAAAACGCAGACATCGCCGAAGTAGTCGGAACAGGCGGAGACAGCAAGGGCAGTTTCAACATCAGCTCCTTTTCGGCTCTGGTCTGCGCCAGTTGCGGCTGCCTTATCGCCAAACACGGTAACCGGGCCGTTTCGAGCAAATCGGGTGCCGCGGACTTTTTTGAAAACTTGGGAATCCGGCTTTCCCTTTCCCCGGCACAAGCGGCAGAAGTCCTGAAAAAAACGGGCTTCGTCTTTCTCTTTGCGCAAGTGTACCACAGCGCGATGCGATTCGCCGGACCAGTCCGGAAAGCACTTGGAATCAAAACCATCATGAATTTGGTCGGGCCGCTGACAAACCCGGCTGAAGCCAAATTTCTGATGCTCGGCGCATACAGCAGGGATTTGCTGAAACCGATGGCAGAAGCCGCTAAAATGCTTGGGGCAAAACACGTTTTAGTCGTTTCCAGCCAAGACGGCTTTGACGAAATTTCGCCCAGCGTTCCCACGTTTGTTTACGAAATAGACGAAGGCGGAAACGCTTATGAATATTTGCTGCACCCGGAAGATTTCGGCATTCCTCCCGTAAACGATTCTGAATTGGCTGGGGGAACCGGAGCTGAAAACGCGAAGACCGCGTTAGAATTGGCTCACGGCAAAGGCGCTCCGGCAATTCGCTACGCCGTTGGACTAAATGCCGGGGCGACTCTTTACGCCGCACGCAAAGTCAAATCCATCCGCGAAGGATTCGACAAGGCCATTCAAGCGCTTGACGACGGCTCGGTTTTGAAAAAAATCGAAGAAGTCCAAAAAGCGACATCCAATCTTGCCGCCTAAAGCGAAGCGTTTTCATTCCATCCACTTTAACTATATTTAAGGGACTTTGAAGTCCCTTTTTGAATTGAAACATTTTCCATGAAAATCGAAGTCGGCATTATCAATTACAATGGTGGGAACGAACTTGTAAAATGTGTCCGTTCCCTCGTTTCTCAATCCAAGAGCGTTTCAGTTTACGTTTTCGACAACGCCTCGACGGACGATTCCATTAAAGGCTTGAAATCTTCCGGACTCACATGCACAATCCTTCAAAGCGATTCCAACCTGGGCTATGCCGGAGCCTGCAATGCGTTGTTAAGCGCCATGTCTGCCGAAATTCAAGTCCTTTGCAACATGGATTTGGAGTTTCACCCGGATTGGGCAAAAAATGTAGAAGCCTGCTTTATGCGACATCCGGACGCCGGTTCCGTCGCCAGTCTCGTCATGGAAAAAAAGGGAGTCGTCAACGCAGTCGGAGTTCTGTTCAAGCCTGATCTTTTCGCTCAAAACGAAGCGAGCGGACTCCCCCTTTCCACAGCGGATATTCGCGAAAAAGAAGTTTTCGGCTGCTACGGGGCGGTCATGAGTTTTCGCCGCGAAGCCGCTCAAGCCGCAGGCAAAATGGATTCCAGTTTCTTTCTCTTCTTCGAAGAAACGGAATGGTATTTCCGCCACAACCTCGCCGGATTCAAAACGATTTTTTGCCCCGATGCGAAAGTTTTCCACGAACGTTCCCTGACAACAGTTCGTTACTCTCCCCGAAAACTGTTTTATTCCGAACGCAACCGTTTGCGCGCCGCCGTCCGGCTGCTTCCCATTTCCGATGTATTCAAGCTTCCCTTCCGCGGTTTCATGCGATACCTCAACATGGCGAAGGGAGGCGTTCCCAACCAATCCGGAGACGGAAAAAAACTTTCCAAAACAAGCATTTGCATTGCGCTCGCCAAGGCGTGGTTCCAGGCGTTTATCCGGCTTCCCGCCGAAATCATCATCCGATTCCAATACCGGCGAAAGTTCCATTCGGTCAGTCCTACAGTCAAAGCGCTTGTAAAAAAATATTCCCTGAAGTAATCCTTTGGGATTCCGGCAAGGCGCCTATTTTTATATCTTTGCCTTGAAACATTTTCAAGAGGTTCCCGATGGCCGGAAAAAAAGGCAAAAAAATGATGTGGGACGGCCGCTTTGACTGCGGAATGGCCCAAAGCATGATTGATCTCAGCTTCAGTCTGGATTTCGACAAAGAGCTTCTAGAAGAAGACATCCAAGGTTCTCTGGGACACGGAATCGGTCTTGTTGAATCGGGAGTTCTTTCCAAAAGTGATTTTGCCAAAATCCGCAAAGGACTGCAAAGCATTTTGGACGATGCCCATGCCGGCAAAGCCCTTTGGCTTCCGACCGATGAAGACATCCACATGGCCGTGGAACGGGTTCTCACCGACCGGATTGGCGAGCTGGGAAAGAAAATCCACACCGGCAGGAGCCGCAACGACCAAGTTTCAACGGATTTCAAACTGTACATGCGGCACCGGGCTGCAGAAATCCGGAGCCTTCTCGTCGAATTGCAAAAGACCGTTTTCGATGTGGCCAAGGCTCATTTTGGAAAATTGATGCCGGGCTACACACATTTGCAACAAGCGCAGCCGATTCTTTTCAGCCATTACCTGATGAGCCTCTTTTTTGCGCTCAACCGCGACGTTTGCCGCATAGACAACTTTTTGAAGTTGCACGTGGAACTTCCCCTGGGCAGCGGCGCCATGGCGGGTTCCGCATTCCCTTACCACAGAAATCTCGTCGCCAAGGAATTGGGATTTGAACGTCCCAGCGCAAACAGCATCGATGCCGTTTCTCACCGGGACATGGCTCTTGAATTTTTGAGCGATTTATCCATTATCGCCAACACGCTCAGCCGTTACGCCGAAGATTTCGTCATCTGGAGTTCTTCGGAATTCGGCTACCTCACCCTTTCCGATGCATTTTCAAGTGGTTCTTCCATGATGCCGCAGAAAAAAAATCCCGATTCAATGGAACTCATCCGTGGAAAGTCCGGGCGAATGCTCGGAAATTTCTCCGCCATGTTCACCTTGGTGAAAGGGGCGCCGCTTTCTTACAGCCGGGACTTGCAAGAAGACAAGCAGCCCGTTTTCGACAGCGCAAAAACAGTCAAAATTCTCTTGCGCGTGATGCGGGAAGCCATCGCCTCGGCCCTTTGGAATTTTGACAAAATGGAAAGCCGGATGCTTCCCGCCCTTTTGGCCACGGATTTGGCAGACATCCTTGTCGAAGACGGCGTTCCTTTCCGCGACGCGCACCGCATCGTAGGAAGCCTCGTGGGAGAAGCGGCGAAACGCGATGAACAGTTTACGGACCTTTCCGATGAAGAATGGGAAAAGAAAGGCGTTCCCAATCCGAAATCCGTGAAAGCCCGATTGACTTTCGCCTATTCCGTTTCACGCCGCAACATTGAAGGTGGAACGGGACCGGATTCCGTCAAAGCCCAATTCAAAAAAGCGGAAAAGATTTTAAAAAAAGAAGCGGGCGCAAAATCGCGGCACGCCTGATCGTTGAATAAATTTTCTCCTTGTGCGGCCTCTGGCCGCTTTTTTTTGTCCACAGAAAAATGATTTAAATGGGAGTTCTTCAACAATTCATTTTGGGCTTTCCCGTCCATCCCAATTTTCCGCGCAAGGCATCAACGAATCCGGAATTTTTCATCCGGATGAAGGTGGTCACATCCTTGCTTTTGGAAAGGACCAACGAACATTCCGCATTGAGTTCCCGTGTGACCCGGCCGTCAAAAACCAAATCCAGGGAGCTGTTCACCGCCGAAGTTACACGGCATACGGCATCAGCCGGAACAATCAGCGGGCGAACCGAAAGGCTGCTCGGAGCGACCGGTGTCAGCACAAAAGCTTCCGTCGAAGGATAAATGATGGGACCGCCTGCCGCCAAATTATACGCGGTCGATCCTGTCGGCGTTGAAATCAAAAGAGAATCCGCCCAGTATTCCGTCAACGGGCGCCCCTTGTATTCCACGTCCACATCCACCATTCTCTCCGGCGCGTGTGCGCGGACATGGACTTCGTTCAAAACCGTTTCTTTGGCAATCAGTTTTTTGCCATGATAAATTTTGGCATCCATCATCATGCGTTCCCGCGTTGTAAAATCCCCGGAGAACAGGGCTTCGAGCGCGGCGGGCAAACTTTCGACAGGTGTTTCCGTCAAAAAACCGACACGACCCGCATTAACGCCCAAAATTGGGATGTGCAACCCCAGAGCCAATCGGGCAGAGCTCAAAAAAGTGCCATCGCCGCCAATGGCTATCAGCAAATCACACTTTCGAAGAGTCCGGTCCGAAACAATCCGAATGCCCGGAGTCGCAATGGCAGCGAGCGGTTCCGCCGCATAAAAAGAAACATCCTTTCGACGCGCGGCAAACTCGGATATCATTTCCAACGCCCGAAAAAGTTCCGGACTGTTCCCTTTGAATCCAACGATACCGATTTTTGAAAAATGCGTCATTTTGTCAACTCTTTCAATTGTCCCGAAATGCCGGGAAACTCCTGTTCCATTTGAGTCGCATTTTCAATCTTTGACTCTCCCTGGGAAAACAAAGATAAAACGGTGAACATCAATTCCAAAACCGGATCGTTCCCCGCATCAAAATTCCCCGCATCGAGTTCTTCGCGTCCGCGGACGACAAGACCTTCTTCGTAAACGCCGATAGACGCTCCCGTTTGCTTTAAATTCCTTGCCAGTTCTTCGCAACGCGGGCGAAGTTCCAACGCCAGACTGTCGGGAATCCGGAGAATGCTTTCGCCATCCGCCGTACAGGCGGCAAGGGCAAGGAACGGATACTCTTCGATACACGTGCACAGAACATCATCGCCAAGCCGTCTAGCCGAAAGGCGTTTTTCATAAGTCGAATAGAGATTCGCATAAGCGGAACCGTATCGTTCGTGCCGAGTGCCGAATTCGATTTTTGCCCCCATGCGGCGGAGTGCGGAAAAGGCCCCCGAACGGTCCGAGGCAATCAGCACATTTTTAAGCTCCACCTTTTTCCCTTTGAACACAGGCGAAAGCGTAGAAAGGGCTGCAAAAGCCACCGCTTCCGTCGGATCGCTTGGAACAAAGTAATCCCGGCTGGTCAAAACTTTCGTTTCGGAAAGGACCGTTTTCACGCGGCGTTCCGATTTGATGCCCCGCGCCTTGGCGATTCGACGCTCCAGTTCGCTCATCTCCTGCATGCCCGTAATTTGCACCTGGATTTGCGCACCGAAATAAGAGAGCATTTCAACAAAGCCGGAACGGATGGGAGTCCTCTCTTCGCATTCCACGTTTTTCCCACAAAGAAGCGCATTCAACAAAACGGCATTTTTCGCCAGATAAGGAATCTGACCTTCGCGAGTTTCCTTCAACACGGGGAGCGTTTTCGCAAACTGGAATGTGATTGTTTGGGGAACCGCTTCCGAAACATTTTCAATCTTCGCGCCAAATATTCCCGTCAAAAAATTCTTCGCCCGGTGAATCTGTGCCGCAGACCCTGTCGCCGTGAACACGGTTTCATCTTCTTTAGAAGCTAATCCGAGCAACAGAACCATGGCGTTGTCGCTTTCCGGAAGATGCAGCAAAGGCGGCACCCGATACGAAAATCCAGTTCCCGTCAAAACAACGCCCGCGCTCCTCTCTTCTACAACCAAACCGAATTCCTGGAGGATTTCTGCAAATTGGCGACTGCGTTTCGTCCAAATGAATTTGTCTAGCGTCGTCCGACCTGTCACCAAAAGTCCCAGGGCGAGAGCGTCTTCCGAAAGTTCCCTGTCCGGATGCAAAACGATTTCTTCCATCAACGCTCCGTCACTTCAAAATTCAATTTGCGCAACAATTCCCGGGCAGCTTCGGCCTGAGATTCCGTTTTGAACGCAATCAAAAGCGTTCCGGCAATATTTTCGCGGACTTTCATCAATTCGATATCGCGTACATTGATCTTTGCGTTTGCCAACGGTTCTAAAACAGAAAGAATCGTTCCCGGTTCATCTTTTAATTGCACGGTCAACTGAAAGAAGCTGTTCCCCGCATTTTTCCCCGGCGCAAAAAGAGAGGTGCGCCCGGAATTTCCCTGGAGAAAAATTTCATGGAGGGATTCTTCGTCGGGAATTTTTTCAACCGCATCACGGGTTCTTTTCAACGCGTCAAGATACTCGTCCATCGCACGGAGAATTTCCGTTTTATTCGTTTCCGCGATGTCTTTCCACATTGCCCAGCTAGAGGCGGCGATGCGCGTCATATCGCGGAACGCTCTTCCGGCAAACTGTTGATATCCGCGGTCCAAAAGCCTTTCCGGAATCCCGGCGGCCAAACTCGTACTGGCCATTTGCGGCATGTGGCTGACCCAGGCAACTGTCCCGTCATGATGCTCCGGCGGAAAAACGATTTCTGTCGCGCCCAGAAATTCAACCAGTTCCGACAAAAAACGATAATCTTCTTTTGGGGAACCTTCTTGCGGACAAACGAACCAATAGGCGTTTTCAAAAATTGACGGATCGCTGTATTCGAGGGAATGCTTTTCGGAACCGGCCATCGGATGGCTCCCCACAAAATGGAACGGCGGTTTGAGCAGGGCTCCAGCCCGGCAGATTTCGGCTTTGGTGCTGCCGATATCCGAAACAAAAACCGGTTTCGAAGGTGAAATCCGGGAAAGTTTTTGCAACGTCGAAAGGATTACCGAAATGGGCGTGCAAAGCAAAATAAAGTCCGAGTCTTCCACCCAGATTTCCACTTCGTCATAGCCAAACGTTTCATCCGCCAGTTTCAATTCCTTGGCGCGGACAAGCGTTTTCGGCGAACTCACCGCCCGCACAATGATTTTTTCCCCGGACTGTTTCAATGCGGCAGCGATGGAACTTGCCAAAAGTCCAAATCCGACAAATGTAATGCGCCGAAATGAAAACTTCACTTTTCCACCTTCCTCGTTTCCGACATAATCGTTTGAAAGATGTTTTGCATGGACTCCGGAGAAAGTGGTCCTCCAAAAGCTTCCGCCTTTTTCGCGACGCGGTCAAGAATTTCCTTTTCGCGGGCGGCATCCAGCACGGGAATGCCTTTCGCCTTCTTGATTTTACCGATTTCCGTTGCGTATTCCGCGCGTTTGTTCAGCAATTCAACAATCACGCTTTCGAGTTCGTCGATTCTCGTTCTCCAATTTTCAATATCCATACTGAGAAAGTTAATATATTTTGGGCATGAAAATCGCAGTCGGACTTTCCGGTGGCGTCGATTCGACGATGGCCGCCTATCTTTTGAAAAAACAGGGACACACTGTCGTCGGAGTCACCATGGCCCTTTGGGACGGCTCCATTCCCATTCCCGACCGCGGGCAGAGCGGCTGCTTTGGACCCGGAGAAGCGCGGGAACTGGCGGAAACAGCAAAAGTCGCAGAACGCCTCAGCATTGATTACGAAGTGATCCCTTTGGCTGAACAATACAAAAAAAATGTCTTGGAATATTTCCGTTCGGAATACAAAGCGGGCAGAACTCCGAATCCCTGCGCCAAATGCAATCAAAAAATGAAATTCGGATTTTTAGTTGACAGCGCACACCAGCTGCTCGATTTTGACCTGTTCGCCACAGGACATTACGCCCGGATTTCTGACAACGGAAAACTTTTGCGCAAGGCCCTCGACCCGACAAAAGACCAGACCTATTTTCTTTCCAGGCTCAACCCCACACAGCTTTCCCGCGTCATGTTCCCTTTGGGAGAACTCACCAAAAAAGAGGTCAAGGCGTTAGCCGCCGAATCCGGATTCGAAGATTTGGCGAGAAAGCCCGAAAGCCAGGATTTCATCGAATGCGAAGATTATTCCGTCCTCTTCGACAAAAACGATATCCGTCCCGGTGAATTTGTCGATATGGCGGGAAACGTTCTAGGCCACCACGAAGGAATCGTTTATTACACGATTGGACAACGCAAAGGCCTTGGCATCGGCGGATTGAAGGAGCCCCTGTTCGTTGTCAAAATCGATCCGCACAAGAACCGCGTTGTCCTGGGAACCAAAGCGGAACTGTACTCCAAAGCCCTCAGAGCGCACGACATCAACCGTCTTCTGCTCGGAGAAAACGAAAATTCAGGGCGCGCCATGGTGAAAATCCGCCACGGAAAAAATTTGGCAGAAGCGACGTTCCGCATCGACGGCGATGATTTGACCGTCTCGTTTGACGAACCGCAAATGTCTGTCACACCGGGGCAAATTGTCGTCCTGTACCGCGACGACGCCGTTTTGGCAAGCGGCATCATCGATGAACATTTTAACGAGGATTTGCTATCATGATTGCATTCACCAAAATGCAAGGGGCTGGAAACGACTACGTTTACATCGACAACCGGAATGGATGCGTTCAACATCCCGAAACGCTTGCCCCGAAAATTTCAGACAGGCACTTTGGCGTCGGATCCGATGGACTAGTCCTCATCGAAAATTCCCAAAAGGCAGACGTGCGGATGCGCATGTTCAACCCGGACGGCAGCGAAGCGGAAATGTGCGGCAACGCCAGCCGCTGCGTCGCCCGATTCGCCTGGGAACGTTTCTTCCAAAAAGATCGCCTTTCTTTTGACTTGGAAACGGGCGCGGGCATCAAACACATCCTTATCCACGCGGGAAAATCGGGTTTTGAAAGCGCGACAGTCGACATGGGAGTCCCCATTCTCGAACCGGCGCAAATTCCGATTTCCGCAGACACCAACCGGATTCAGCTCGATGGGCGCGCCTTTACGTGTGTTTCCATGGGAAACCCCCACGCCGTCACTTTTGTCGAAAACGTCCAAACCGCTCCCGTCCTCACCAAAGGCCCTGAATACGAACTGGCAGCCGTTTTCCCGCGCAAGTCGAACATTGAATTTGTCGAAGTCCTCGACCGCAAAACAGCCAAGATGCGCGTCTGGGAGCGGGGCACCGGAGAAACTCTAGCCTGTGGCACAGGCGCGTGCGCAACCCTCGTCGCTTGTGTTTTAAACGACAAAACCGACCGGGAAATCGATTTGAAATTGCTCGGCGGAACGCTCCACATCGAATGGAGAAGTAGTGATTCTCACGTTTTGATGACAGGTCCCGCGGAATTTGTTTTCGATGGCACTTACAACGACTGACCTCGTGTTGTCCTCCATCACAAAGAGAACGCAAAAAGAACAGAAAACCTCTTCGTAAACGGGATTTTACGCTAAAATTTCCGTCAAAAGAATAAATTGCCTACAGAATATTCTCGCGAGGCAAAAATGAAACGTTCTTTTTTATTGGCGATTTTCGCCATGGCAATTGGCAGCGCATTCGCCACGGTCAACTTTCCCTATCCTCAAGAAAGAAATTATGCGAACGGCACCTATGTCAAAGGCAAATCCGATGCTTTAAAAGCCCGATTCGAAGCTTTTTATTCTTCTTTTTATGAAGAAAACGGCAATCTGGCCCGGATCAAATTCGACGACAAAGATTTTACAGTCTCCGAGGGAATCGGCTATGGAATGATCATGATGGTCTATTTCAGCGACAACCAGACTAGCTACCAATCCCAATTCGACAAACTCTGGGCGTATTACAACCATTTCACCAATTCAAACGGGCTCATGCACTGGAAAATCCAGGGCTTTTCAAATGTAAATGGAAGCAATGCGGCGACAGATGCCGAATTCGACGTCGCTTTCGCCCTGGCAATGGCTTATTATCAATTCGGAGATGAAAAATACAAGACGGCGGCGAAAAGCCTCATCGCCAAAATCCGTCAGCACGAAATGGAGACAAACGGGCTCCACAAACCGGGAGACGTTTGGAACTCTTACCGCAATCCCAGCTACGTCAGCCCCGCCGCTTTTGAAATTTTCAAATTATTCGACTCCAACGAATCGGAATTCTGGTCAGGAGCCCTCTCGGTCAACTACACCCTTTTGAAAAACAACCAAAACAGTCAAACGGGCCTTCCCTCGGGCTGGAGCGACGACAACGGCACCCCGATAAACGGCAACAACGATATCACCGCCTATGACTACGATGCACCGCGCGCGCCGTGGCGTTGGGCCTGGAGTTATCTGTGGTATGGCCACGCCGATGCCGCAACACTCCTTTCTAAACTTTCCGCCTGGGTCAACACGAAATCCGCCAACGAGCTCAAAGTTCCCATGAATTTGAGCACCGGCGCTCCCATCAACGGCTATTCCAATTCTACCGCAGTGGGTCCCCTCACTTGCGCATTGCTTTACAGCAGCAATTATTCTTCAAAAGCGGCCTCCAACACGAGCACTCTTTTGAACTATAGCGGAGAATCCTATTTCAATTCCGCAATGCAAATTTTGAGCGGTCTCCTTTTGACGGGAAACATGCAAAATCTTTCTGCAATCAAAGCCAATTCTTCGAGTTCTGCCACACTTTCTTCAAGCAGCGCGGCTTCTTCAAGTTCCCAAGCCGCCGGAACGACCGATTTCATCGACGATTTTGAAGATGGCGACAGCCTCGCTTATACCGGCGGCGTTTGGTACGCTTACACAGACCAAAACGATGCCAACGGAGCCGGAGCGTCGACGGTCACCAATCCGGAAAACAACGAAGACGGATACAACGTGGTGTTCACGGCAGACAATTCGTCCCAATATATGGCGGGACTCAAAGGCGTCCATTTAAGTCAAGGTTCTAATCCGTATGAACCCTATGTTGCTCTGGGATTAAAACTGAACTCCGACGAAAGCGCTTACGACCTTTCCCATTGTACAAATATTTCATACAAATACAAAGGGGCGGCGCACAATTTCAAAACAGAAGACATGAATGTGAAGGATTACGCTTATCATTATACTCTTGTTTCCAATTCTTCCGCCTGGAAAACCGTTTCCTTTTCATGGACAGATTTGACGCAACCATCCTGGACCAAAGACGAAGTTTCCCTTTCCCAAAAAAGAATCAACAAGTTCACATGGGAAATCAAAGGCGACTTAAAAGGCACTCAGCCGACCTACAATTACCTTTACATTGACGATGTCCGCTGCAATGGAATGTCTATCATTCCCGTGGAAAAATCTTCAAGCAGCGCAGCGTCTTCGAGCTCTTCCAAAGTCTCTTCGAGCAGTGCGGTGTCTTCGAGCTCTTCCAAAGTCTCGTCAAGCAGCGCGGCGTCTTCGAGTTCCTCCAAAGTTTCGTCGAGCAGCGGCAAATCTTCTGCCAGCGCGAGCTATGCTATCAGTGGCAGTCTTAACCAAACTGTCGCCCTAGGGGGCGCCATCGAAACGGTTTCCATTTCCGGAGTCTCCAGCTTCAATCGGCAAACCTGGAATTTGAGCTCTGTTGGAAATTTTGAATTCAACCAATCCGCAAACACGGTCTCTCTTTCCGGCTCCGTTGCCGCCTGGGCTCAAATAAATACCTATAAAGAATCTTTTCTCGTCAACGGAGAAACTCTTGAATTTACGTTGAACGTCGTCGCAGCCGGAATTTCCAGTTCCTCTGCAGAAAGTTCCAGTTCTTCGGAAGCCGGATTCTCCAGTTCCTCTTCCGCTTCGACCGCCATCGCCTCCAATTCAACTCCGATGAATTTTTCTCTGAACGTTTCCGGCAAATCGTTAAATATTTCCAGCACCACCCCGCTCCACCTTGAAATTTTCGATATGCAAGGGAGAATCATCAAAAAAATTCCGCAAGCAGACGGCTCCATTTCCCTGGCCGCCATGCAATCGGGTTCTTACATTGTCCGAATCCAATCCGGAAATTCACATTGGACAAAGCGCATCTCGCTCCGCTAAGTTTTACTTTCGCAAGAGAGAGAAAAGGGTCTTCGCTTCGGTGGAGACCTTTTTTTTGCGGAACCTGAGCAAGGAGAACGCCGTGCTTAAAACGGAAAGAATTTGACGAGCTTAAAATGTCGCCGTTTTAAAATGATGAAGAATTGAAAATTCAAAATGCGAAATTAAAACGGTGGCGTGGAAAGCGTAGAATTGATTGGGATTTCAAACGAAAATCCTTTTCTGCAAATAGGCGAATTTTACACGATTTTAAGCGCAAAGGCGAGCCGTTTTGGCAAAAAGGAATCCGCATCATGGAATTTCCACGGCAACGGGCTTCGCTGCGCAACGGCAAAATGGAACAGCTGGAGGGAAATCCGTTTAAATTTTTCCCCCGATGGGAAAAAGCAACAGCTGCATTTGATAAACTTTGTCTGCGCATTTGTCTTCATCGGCGATTTGTGCTATTTCTTTGCGAAACGCACTGAGCCGCTCTACGATTTTTTCGTATCCTTCTTGAGAAATCCCCAAGGTGAGTCCAGAAATGTTGCGCGTATTCGGAGGGTCCCTGTCAATGGATTCGGCGCCAAGGGCCAGGCAACGTTGGTGAAAACCGCGCAACGCGATTCGCGACGTCCTGTCGCCCGTGGTAATGTCCTTGTTCACCAATTCATAAGAGCCATCTTCTTTTTGTTGAATCAAGTTGCATTTTTCAAGAAGTTCAACCGATTCCTTCGCCTCTTCAACAGAAATTTTGGGATGGACGGATTTTGCCAATTTTTCAAAATCACCTTGAAATCCGTACATGCCGATGAGCGAACGGATGACAAGATGCCGCCAATGGGAATAGACCTGATATTGGTAAAAGGCCAGCTGGTGCTGTCCTTCTGCAAAGCGGACTATTTTCAGCTCGTTTTGCATTTTTTCAAACCAACGGTTCTTCTCTTCCATGGTCTCGGATTGGTTGAACCAGACCAAATCTTCAAAGAATGCGGATTCCCGTTTGCCGAATTTCAGCCCCGTTGAAATCTTTTGAATGCTCTGCGCAGAGAGGTTTTTGTTTCCCTGCATCACCCGGCTGATGAAATCCTTAGCCTTGAATCCAATTTTGTCAGAAAACGCGCGGAGAGAAAAAGCTGGATTCTTCGCTTTTTTGGACTGGTAATAGTCACGCAAAAATTCTCTGTAGTCCAGATATTCAAAAATTTTGCGATGTTCCGTTTTCTCTGCCATATTAAGAATGTAGATAAAACAAAGGGTGAAGAAAATTTTTCGCGTATTTTTGCGTTGTCCAGGAACAACGCAGGTAAAAGTCAGAAAGACAGAACGATTCCCGTGGCGAAAAGTCCGCCAGCCAAGACCAAAAATCCGATTCCAGAGTAGCGTTCAACTTGGGAGCGGTCCGCGTATTTGTGATTTTTTTTGACCAGACGGTTAAATTCTGCGCCATTTCCTGAACTTGGCATCGAAAGTTCGTTTTTCAAATCCCGCGCCTTATCACGGTCCCTTTCGGAAAGGAATAAAAGGATTCCCCCGGCGATAGCAGGAGCAATCGCCGTTCCCAATGCCACGTGTCCCCAAAAAAGACGTTTTTGGATGGAATGGAAAACATTTTGCGCTTGGCGCTCTTCGGGAGTTCGGATGGAATCCAGTTGAATTTCAATGACTGTTTTTTCCGTCGCATAGGTTTGAAACTGAATGGTGGAATCCCGGAATCCATCTTTCCAAAGGTGCAGTTCCATTATACCGGGTTCTATGGGGTGGATTTTTTGAGGCGTTTTCCCAACGGGACGGCTGCGGGGCGTAATTTCCGCATCGTCGAATATTTTGGCTCCGGCTGGGACTGTGCGAATTTCCACTTCCGGACGAACCCGTTTGAGCCTTAAATGGATTTTCGCCGTATCTCCGGGAATTGGTCGGAGAGTCGCTTTGTTTGCCCAAAGCGTTTTTTCAACGCTCCAAAAGGCTTCGAATTCCAGCTTTCCCGTATCGGCGACGGCGAATGTACAAGGAGTTTGGCAAATGGCGTGTTCACCTTTCCTCGAAAGGATGGCCCCTTCGGGATCCGTTTCTACATGGATGACGCTTTTTGTTGATTTGGATTCCGGCTCTTTGTATGTGCCCAGCAGTTTTTGAATCCAATTCAAGAAACGGTTGTCGGACAGTAATTCGCCGGTTGCGTTTTTGGCAGAAACGCGCACTTGTTCCGTTTGAATTTTTTGTTGGGAAAGCGAGTAGCAATTCAAGAAAATGTCTAAACTGTCTTGATGGGAAGCAGGCCGGATTTCGCTTGTCCAAAGGGATTTCGCTCCCAACTTTTCCGCTTCTTGCAAAATGCAGGGAGAATCTTTACATTGGGGAAAATCTTCCGTGGAAATTTGTTCGGGGCGTTCTCCGGATTCTTTCAAAATGGGATAAATCCAATCGCGGATGCGTTCGGCCAAAGCGGAATCGATTGGACGGCGCATAACGGGAAACAGCAACGATTTCCTAGAAAGATTCAGTTGCCGTGGAGAGGAACTTGAATCGGCACGAGACGAATCTGGTGGAGAGACTTTTTGCTTCACATTCAGCAAGGAATCTGCCAAAGAAAAGGTGATGCTGTTTCCGGCGGAATCCCGCCATTCCGAAACGCGGTCTTTGATGATTTTCACTACGGTGAACGTGTCGGCGATAAAACCTCCCAAGAACAACGTATCGCCCGAACTTCCCAAATATTCCGCCTTTTGGACGCTTCCCGTAACCAGCCGAATCGAAACGGGAACGCCTTTTTGGGAATCGTAAGCCCAAACCAATGCGGCGCAAAAAAAGAAAATGCTAAACAGTTTTTTCATGCTTGGATTCCCTAAAAAGTGAAGATGGCGGCAAAGGTCCAAAGGAGCGCACCGACGCCCAACGAAACGATGGCCGCGGTGCGGAAGTTTTTTCCGCTTTCCTTTTTATCGTGAAAGTCATTTTCCCATTTTCGAAAACGCTCTCCGTCTTGAATGACGCTGTGTTCCAAACTTTCCTTCGCTTCATCCGCTTTGTGAAAGTTCCATTCGGCAAGGCCAGCGAAGGTTCCAGACAGCGCCAATGGGAGTATTCCCGAAAAGAAGAGGATTTTCCCCGTCCATTTTTTTTCGCGTTCCTGCAAAATGGACTTTTGCCATTCCATTTTATCTAAGTCGGATTCCTCAGCAAGTTCAATCCAAACAAAGTTTTTACCGGGCGCCGAAAGTCGAATGTCAATTGTCGTGTCAGCGAATCCGGGTTTGAAAAAGGTGGCTCGGATCAAAGAATCCGAATCTGAAACGGAAATTTCTTGCGGTGTAACGAGCCTGGATTTCCGCACAAAAGATTCAGGTCTTTCGCCAATGTAAATTTCCGCCTCGGATGGCCAAGTGGAAATGCGCAATGTCTTTGAGGCGGACTCTCCCGCAAAAAGGAGAGGACAAAGAGTCAGAATCCAGAGTAAAAACTTCATCGTTCCTCCGGATTGAATGGTCCCCGAATCTCGAGACTGTCGCCATCAGTTAAAATCATCCATTGAACAGGAACGGCGGCATTCCCGGCGAAATCCCGCAAAAAAACAGAAACATTACATATAAAGGAACAAGTCGGCGAAAAACTCAACACGTCTCCATTGAGCGTGTATTCCAGCGTATCTCTATCTTGAAGCACTAAAATGGACTGTTCAGAAACGCCAGAACCTCCATCGTAAAGAAAAAATCGGACCGAATCAGAAAGAGCCGTTTTCGCCGAAGCGGCAACCCGATTGGGAGAAATGGAATCATTCAGCAGCAACGTGTCCAAAACGGAAAATGTAGACGCGCGCAAATCAACCTCCCTCAAAAGGGAGCCGTATTCCACAAGGTGTTTTTCTTGAACCGAAATGCGGAAAGTTCCCGCATTCAAATTCGAAAAACGGATCGTTGCAGGATTTTGGTGGAAAACCGTCGAATCCAAAGTGTCACCGGCGGCGTTTATCAAAAAGACAACGCCTTCTGGGTGCGTTCCTGAAGGTAAAAATCTGTAACGGATGGGAACGAGGAGCGTGGAATAGTCCGTCCCCATCAGCGCAGTTGAAATGGTTCGGACGGCAGAAGAATCCCGGTCAAAAGGCATTTCTGAATCGGGAACAATCGCTTTGACCGCCCAATAGAGGGAATACGAAGTGTCCGAAAAGAAAGCGGTATCGTTTCGAGACAGGGGACCCCGGAGAGAAAAGGTTCCGTTGCATGGAATTTCGTCCAAAGGCGAATCCCATACCGAAGATTTTTCCATCGAAATATAAAGGCTACAAAGAGCGCTTTGCCAAGAATTGACTCCAGACGTTTCTACACGGAAAAGAACTCCCGCCGAATCAAACGGATCGATGGAATTGTCATTGTCTTCGGGAAAAACAGCTGCAATGGAAAGGGGCGTTGTGACGTAAAGGCTGAGAGTGTCGTGGAGAGTATCTCCGAAAAAATCGACGGTATGCAGAACGGCATCAAAAATTCCCGAATCTGGAAAATGTTGCGTGACCGATGAAGAGGCAAAACGTTTTCCCTGAATTTCCCAACTGAAATTCAATACAAATTCCGACACGCGGTCATCGGGAACGCTCTCTCCGCCAACACGGATTTCAGCGGAAAATTTTCCAGATTCCCCCTGGGCTATCGCTTTGTTGCGGACGCTTGCAAAAAGAAGCGGCGAAGAGCCGAATTGTTGTTCAGGAACAAAATGGATAAACGCGTTTAACCGGGGAACATCTCCCGAATCAAATCGGGAATCGTTTCCGCATCCAATGAACCACAACAAAATCAAAAGGAATAAGCCGAACTTCATCCGGAAACTCCTTGAACGAATAAGAAGAACGCCGCTTCGTATTCTGCGCCGCTGTCATAGAGAATGCGTACGCGAATCCAATTCGAATACCGGCGAAAAAGCGTTCCCGAAAATGTTTTTTGGACAGAATCCTCGCCAAGAGAAATGGCTTCGCCTTCCCAATGGCCATCGTCATCGATATCCCAGAAAAAACGTTTTGGAGTCAGGTTGGGGCAAACATTTTTGATGGGAATTTGAATGGAAGAATCCACTCGAATTTGCGCTTCGGAAAGAGTTTCTACGCAAGATTTTCCCGGAGAAACAAAAACGCTTTCGTCAAATCGGTTCCCCGCCCTGTCAACGACAGAAATGGTCAGCGGATGCCAGAGAAAAGATTTTTGTGAACTATCCAAGAAAATCCGGATTGTATCATTGGAAAGCTCCAAATCATTCCGTTCCTTTCCATCGAAAACGACGCGGATATTGGCCTTGTGAATGGGTCTTCCGCCTTCTTCCAAAAAGAAGAGAAGCGTATCTTGCCAGGGAATAGAATCTGTCCGGCAAAGTGTACAAGAAATTTTCGGAGACACGGTGTCAAGAACAAAAATAGGGCCGAGGTCTACAATTTTCCCCGTCTGAATGGAAAAAGGGATGGTATCGCTAGCGTAATCGGGGAATGCCGTGTTGACAACGAAAATCTTGTAATCCGCACGGGAAAGGCCTCCCACGAAAAGATTCAAGCTGTCCATGTCGACGAAAACAGGAGGCTCGTCGACAATATCCCCATCGGAATTCAACAAGGTTATTTTCAGGGAATCAAAAATTTCCGGCGAGGGAATCTGGATTTTCGCAAACGCGGCGCCCACCGCCGATTCGGCATCTTCCGATTTTGTCAAAAAAGAAGCTCGAATGGTTTGCCGTGATGCGTTTCCAAAATCGTCTTTGGCAAAAACGCTCCAGGAACAATTGCGGAGTGGGGGAAGTTTTTTGTCAAAGGTAAATTGTGGCGATGTCAAAAGGGTGTCGGCCAAGAGAAGGCTGCCGCATTTCAGGGAAAATGAAAACCGTGTATCGGCAAGGGGATTTTTGACGGAAGCTTTCCAGGCGAAAGAAATCGGAGAACTGGGAGAAATTCCACTTGAACCGTCGCGGGGAATCAGTGCGATTGTATCCAAAACCGGTTCCGGAGCTATCCAAAGGGTGACGCTGTCTTGGAGGGTGTCCGCGAAACGGTCCAACAATGTGAACCGGATTAAATGCTTTCCCGGTTCTGTAATTTGAGTCCGGTGCGAAAATTCCGAATGCGTTTTCCCCGAATCAATTTGCCAATAAAATTCCGAAATGCGGATGGACCGAGACGGTTCAATCGCTGAAATAAAAATGACGCTGTCTGTCGGTAGCAAAGTGTCCGCCTTAAGACGCGTTTTGGCAGAATCTCCGATTCGCATCATGTACGCTTCGACAGTGACCGTTTCGGCATCATCACGGTCAAAGGAAACGCTTTCCCCGGAGCAGGCGAAGAATATCAAAAAGCAAAAAGACAGGAGGACTTTTTTCATTTTTCATCCTCGACGAAAAAACGGATAACTTCCGAAGAATCAGCCAATCCGTAGCTGTCTTTGACAAAAATGCGGAACGAATGCCATCCGGGAATAAATCCGGATTGAAAAATTTCGGTCAGCGTCCCGGCAAAAAATTCCAGGCTGTCAAACACGACGGTATAAAAAAGAGAGTCTTCATCCACGTCCGATGCGGAATAAGAGAAAAAGAACGCTTCCGTCGCGCTTCCCCGGAGCGTATCGCCTTCGGCGGGAACAGTTAGCGAGTCCAAGATTGGCGCGCTGTCAAAAAGGAAAGAAACCGGAAAGGAAAGGCGGTTTCCCATGGTGTCAAAAATCAACAGCGAATCGGGAACACAAGAGGATTCCGTTGCAAATCGAGGCGTTTCCGATAAAACTTTTTTAGGCGCTTGAACCCATTGGAATTTCAAATCGTCCTTGAATTCGGATACGTGCGCGTCAAGCAGAAAAGAATCGGACGGCGAAACTTGCAGTGGCTGAACACAGGTGGAGTCTCGTTGAACGGCGCAAATGGAAACAGCCGGAGTCCGATTGAAAATTTCCGGAGAATCCGGCGTTTCGAGACAGGCGAAAAGAAAAAATGGGAGAAATGCCGATAAAATTTTCCAAACGGATTGACGTTGGTTTTTGAAAAAATCCGTTGTTTTCTTGACGGCGGGCATAGTTGTAAAATAGACAAAAAATCGAGAAAAATCAGGGTGCAAGTCAGGATTTTGCGTTGCCGACTTCACGGCAACCGATTTGTTTGCAAATAGGACATTGATCCGGGTGATGCCCGCGGGCTTTGCAAAATTCTCTGCCGAAATAGATGAATTGCAAGTGGCGACGATTCCATTCCTGTCGGGGAAACAGTTTTTTCAAATCGAGTTCCGTTTGAACGACACTTTTCCCATTTGAAAGTCCCCATCGCATGGCTAAACGGTGAATGTGAGTGTCTACGGGGAACGCCGGAATTCCAAACGCTTGACTCATCAACACGCTAGCCGTCTTGTGACCGACACCCGGAAGGCTTTCCAGTTCGTCAAAAGTCTGGGGAACGCATCCATTGTAACGCTCCAACAAAATACGGGAAAGGGCTGAAATATGACGGCTCTTGGCAGGCGCCAGTCCGCAGGGGCGAATGAGTTCTTCGATTTTCGACGTGGGAATCCGGGCCATCTTTTCGGGGGAATCCGCCAGGGCGAAAAGTTCCGGAGTCGTCGCGTTCACCCGTTTGTCCGTACACTGGGCACTCAAAAGGACCGCGATGAGGAACGTAAAAGGATTTGAATAGTGCAACGGAATCGAGGGATAAGGATAAAGCGCATCCAATTTTTTCCCGACGAAATCGGCTCTCGCTTTTTTGTCCACGGAGAAATCTCCTATTTGGAACGGGAACAGTTTCTGTCGCGGGTAAAATCCTGTTGCATTTCAAAGCTGGGCAAAGCCGTATCCGGATGACCGACTTTGACGGCGGGAACCCCGGCTACAGTAACATGGGGCGGAACGTCTTCCAAAACAACGGCTCCTGCGCCCACTTTTGAACCTTTTCCTATGTGGATGTTCCCCAGCAATTGCGCATTCGCTCCGAGCATTACGCCATCCCCGATTTTGGGGTGACGGTCCCCCGTTTCGTTTCCGGTTCCGCCCAAGGTGACTCCGTGCAAAATAGAGACATTATTCCCAATTCTCGCGGTTTCTCCGACAACGAGTCCCGTTGCGTGGTCAAGCAGAATCCCGCGTCCAATTTTTGCAGCCGGATGAATATCCACGGCGAATTTCTGACTGATCAGGCTCTGCAGCATTTCGGCTAAAAAATGCCTGTCGGCTTTCCATAGGGCGTGGGCAACTCGATATGCCTGGATGGATTGAAATCCTTTGAAAAAGAGAAGCGGTTCTAATGGGGATTTGCAGGCGGGATCCCGCTCCAGTGTCGCTTGAAGATCCGCCGCGGAATCTTCGACAAGGGAAGGATTTTCCCGGTAGGTGGACAAAAAGAGAATTTCCAACTGAGTCCGACTCAAAAGGGACGAGGCCAATTTCCGTGACAAGGTGACCGCGAGAATTTCTGCAAAGGAATTGCGGAATACAATTTGTTCGTCCAAAACGGATTTGAGCAATGGTTCTTTGGATGAAAGATTTAGAGCCGCAGTGACAAGCGCAGAAAAAAGTTCTTTTGTTGTTTTGCCGTTTTCCTTGATGGGCATTCTGGTCTCCAAAATTTTTTCATAATGTAGAAAAACAAGGAATACCATTTCCGTGAAAATTTGGAGCGCTTTCGAGTTTGCGTATTTTTAAAGGAATGGTTTGAAATTTCCAATCATTTTATTCCGTGAATTGAAGAAGGCCCACCCCATGGGCGGACCTTCTAGTTGCTCCCCTCAACAATTATAAAATAGCATCCAAAATTGCCAAATTTTGTCAAAAATCAACTTTTTGAAAAAAAATTTTTTGAGTGTCTTCCCGGCTCTCGGACAAGATTCCGCGCAACACTTTAGCAAAGACCTTTTCGTTCGACAAATACCGTTCCCATTCGCAGATAAACGTTCCTTTTGAAAAAAAGTCCACCCGTCACAAAAACGGCCCGTCTTTGCCGTAAAGACCGTGTAAAATTCCCCTCTAGCAGAAAAGGCTTTTGTGTGAAACCCCATCAAAAAGAGATTTCACGCCGCAGCTCACAATTCCACATTCCGAAAGATTCAAACCGGACAGTCCGCCCTTCACAAAAAAGCCTCGCCGTCCCAATTCAACACTTCACATTTCTAATTAGGAATTCCGCATTATAAAAGAAAGCGCGCCAATGTCACCGGGAATTCAAATAATCAAGAACTTTCTTGGTCAAATCGTTTTCATCTTTCCAGAACAAGACAGAGCCTGTCGCCCGGTCAATCACCATGTCATAGCCTTCTTGCAGGGCGATTTCCGTCACCGCTTTTTTGATCAAGGAAATAATCGGAGCGCTGACTTTTTCGTTTTCCGTAATCAATTCCCCGGAACGCCCGTAAACCCGGTCGATAAACTCTTTCAGTTCCGTATTTTTCTTGGCGTAATCCCCTTCCAGTTCCTTGCGTTTTTCATCGGAAAGCATCAAAGACTGCTTGTCCAATTTCTCTTTGATGGCTGCCAGTTCCTTTTGAAGGAGGTTCGCCTGTTGTTCCCATTTCGCCACTTGGCGATCGTATTCTTCTTGAGCCTTCTTGGTTCCTTTATAGCCTTCGAAGATAATCTTGGAATCCACATGCGCCACGCGCAAACCGTCTTCCGCGAAGGCCCCAGCAAAGACGCCCAATGAAAACAGGAAGAAAATCAAAGACTTTATACGCATCAGAATCCCTGCCCAATGACAAAGTTGAATTCCATATCTCCCACGCTCGTCCGTTCCAAACCGGAATAAGTCTCTCCCGGATCAAGCGGCCAGGCAAAATCAAACCCGATAATGCCAAGCATCGGAACGACTACGCGGAATCCAAAGCCAAAATCGCGTTTGAGACTCGAAGGATCCCATTCCGTAAGCGGATTCGGCTGACTCTTCGAAACCTTTGAATCCGGGTCGTAGCGTTTGCCGAAAACATTTCCCGCATCAAAGAATAGCGGCAACAGGTAGAACGTATTCGGCACAATTCCCCACTGAATTTCCGCCCCGATATACTGGTAGCTGCGACCCAAACGGCGATATCCGATGGAACCCGAACTGTAACCGCGCATCATGCCGTCATAACCCAGAACGCCTCCCATCTGATAAAGCGTACGGTATTGGAGCGGATCGCCGACCATCACGCCGTATTCATTTGTCAACGCCAACGCCAAACGATCTCCAATCAGCGGGAACCACCATTTTACAGTCAGATCCGTTTTGACAAAACTGAAGTCACTGCCGATTTTATCATCCGCCACTTCTACCGAGAGAACATAACGGGAGCCGTCTGTCGGGAACTGCGGCAAGTTCTTGTCATCGCGAATCAGCTTGAACGTAAACGCGGATTCCACACCCGAATAGCGGACAAGGCTCCCGGCGACGTTATCGCCCTGCTTGTTCATCATCCAGCTGTAACCGATTTGACCGTAGAAATAATCGTCTGGCCATTTCAAGCGTTTTCCCACATAAATGGAGCCGCCATAACGCGTGATGTCCGGGTCATCATCCTGATCCCACCAAGCGTAGCTCAAACTGGTTCCAAGCGTAATCGGATAATCCAAGAACCACGGTTCCACAAAACTTATCGAGGCGCTCTTCTTGTCTTCGCCGTATTCCACGTTGAACGAAGCGCTTTGTCCATCGCCCATGCAGCAATTCGGAATGGAGACTCCCAGAGTTCCAGTCAAGCCATCGCTTTGGCTGTAGGCGAGCCCCGCACTGAACTGTCCCGTTCCCGCTTCTTTTTCCGCGACCTTAAAGAGCAAATCGATTTGCTGATCACCAACGACCTGAATGTCCGGATAAACCATGTCGAAATAATTCAACTGCATGATTTCGCGGAAACTGCGTTCCATCGCCGATTGCCGATACGTGTCACCCGGGTAAAGGCGGACTTCGCGACGGATCACCTTGTCTTTAGTCTTTGTATTTCCCAAAATATTCACCCGGTGAATCTGCGCCGGCAAGCCTTCCCGGATTTTGTATTCCAGATTTACGATGCTGTCGTTCACAAAGCTTCGGGTTTCATCGTATTGCGCAAACAGATAGCCGTCTTCACGGTAAGCTCCGATAATGGCGGAGCGCGTCGCTTCGTATGCGTAATAATCGAAAACTTCACCGCTGTCCAAATAAACAGCCCGCGACAGCATCTTGTCCGTCAAGACTTCGTTTCCGGTGAAGTGGACTTCTCCCGTATAATAACGCTGCCCTTCCTCGATATCGATGTAAATGCGGACATATTTGGACGTGACCACGCTGTCATAAGGCGTGAGTGCGCTGAAAGTTTCTTCCAACGTGTAACGGGTCAAAAGCTTTTCATCATACCGGTTCCGCGGACGTTTCTTCAACAAGGAATCAATTTTGCGATTCTTCCACTGGCGGTCCTTCGGCAGGGATCGCAGCCACACTTTGCGCAAATCTTCGTACGTGATGATGCCATTCAAAATTTTGACAGCCGTTTCTTCATCTTGAACGGAATAAACGGGAACCGCCTGGGAATAGGAATGGAAATTCCGGCGATGTTCGCGGTAATAGTGGGTCGACTTTTCTTCGACGCGTCCCGCCAAACGGTTCATGACGTTCGCCGTATCGGAAATCGCTTGATTCAACTGCCCGTAAAGAAGATCCAGTTTGCGGTTTTTGGGAACCGTTCTGCCCAAATAAAAATTGCAACTGGAATCCGGCAAATATTCCGCCCGGAATTCTTTGAGTTCCGCATCCAAAAATCCAAAATGGCGGATGGCGTTCAACACGGTATCCCGGTCCGCTTCAAAAATCGCCTCTTTGAATTCTCCGTCACCCCACCAGTGCGCGCGTTTCGTCAACATGTGATCCGTGATGTCCGAGTAAGGAACGTGCTTGTTCCCCGTCACCACAATAGAATCAACCTGGACCTTGGGTCCTTCGCGGACGATGAACGTCACCGCATTTTCATGATCGGAGACAGGCGTTTCGCGGAAGCCGACCTCCGCAAGAAGATAGCCTTCAGAACGGTAATAGCTCAAAATATTCTGCCGGTCACGTTCAAGACCGCTTTTGCTGTAAACCCGCCCCTGCAACAAATTGATTTTTAACCGCACGTCCTCTTCGGAAATTTCATCGCACCCTTCCACGTAAACCGTATCCAAGGCCGGAAGTTCTACCACCCGGAACACCAAGTCCACTTTATTTTCATTTCCCGGCAGATAATCAATCCACGCCGTCACATCGTCAAAATAACCCGTTTCGAACAAATCCGAAACGCTCTTTTGCACTTTTTCCGTAAATGCAGATGGTTGAAAAGCCTGTCCATCGCGAACGCTCACCCGGCTGAGCACGGAACGCTCGTCCATATTGACAAGACCTTCCGCCCGTACACGGCGCACGGTCGTAGGAGTTGTAAAATTTTCGGGCACATCCAAAAGCTGCGCAAAGGAAAGCGCCGAACACACAATCAAAAAAGCAAGGACACGAAAAAGCAAATGGTGCTACCTTGTTAGGATAAAAATCGATACCAAAGATACAAAAAACGCCCGCAAAAAAGCGAGCGAATTTCAAACTCCGGGGAAGAAAGCGGGAGCCGCTTATTGTCCAAGGTATTTGCGGCCAACGCCGAATTGATCCTTGTATTCCACATAATCCGGAACAAAGCCGTTCGGGAAGCTGAACGAGACGTTGACAGAGCACTGGAATTCATTCATCAACTTGCCCTTGCCCGTGAACGGCTGCTGTTTTTTCTCCACTTTCATTTTGTCGCCCTTGCCGACGATAACTTCGGCATCGCACCAGCCCTTGCCGACCATTTTGGCAAAGACGGAATCTCCCGCAGTCGAAACAAGCTTGATTTTAGCCGGATCCAATTCGGTATTGTTTCCCGTAGAAGCCCAGAACTGGAGTTCGCCGGAAAGGGAGGTCGGCGTCATTTTGATTGTCGGGAACGCCATGACGTAACCCCACTTGTCGATAAGCGGAGATTTATTCGGGATATTTTCGCCGAAGATGAGGAAATATGCACGGGTTTCGACAAGGCTCTTGTTGTGAGCCGCTTTGAAGTCCGCATTATTCGGGGCGACAAGCCCGATTGCCAGCAAATTGTATTCCTTTTCCACCGGATCGTCGGATTCGAGGGCTTCCGGAAGAGCCTTGGCGACATAAGCGTTTTCCGCCTGGGTACGAATCGCCTGGACCTTCGCGAAGTTTCCGTTCAAACGCTTCAGCAGGGAGAAGGAGGAATCGATTTTAGCGAGACCTTCGAGAATTGTGCCCAATTCCGCGCCTTCCGACATCACCTGATTGAGCCCCACCGTAGAAAGGGCTTCGGCGATTTGTTCTGCCGTTTCGGAATTTTTCACGCTGTCCAGATTCTGAACGACCTGTTCAAAAAGACCGTGCAACAAGGCGCTTTGCGGATCCTTTTTGCTTTCTTGTTCCGCGCGTTTGGCAATCGCCAGCGTAAAATTATCATAAAATTCGGACGAAAGTTTGCCCTTGTCCTTTGCAGTCAGATACGAATTAATCGCATTCTGGTAACGCCCCGCCTGGAGATGTTCGTCACCGCGTTTTTCGTTTGTCCCTTTACAACCTGCGAACAGGAGCGCCGAAGCCGTCAAAAGAACCATCAACTGTCTTGTTTTCATTATTTGACCCTTTATCCGAAAAATTTTCGAATGTGATAGATTTCACTTCGTAATTTAATTAAATATTTTTGTGGTGAAACATCCGTTTCGTAAATAATTTTTTGGAGAACGCATTGAAATTTTTAGCCGTCAGTCCGGAAGCCGGTGAATGGACAAAACCAAGCCCCCTGTGCGGGGCGGTGAATCAACTGACCCAAGCCGCATTTCGCGCGGGAACCGGGACGTTGACGATTTCACCATTTTATCCCAACCTTTTGGACAACGCCAAAGAATACAAATGCGTATTCAAAGGTGTTGAAAAGCTCAGGAACATGCCTTTCGAAGTTTGGGCAGGAAATTCTCCGTTATACGCGTACATCCGCTTTGACGACTACTTCGACCGTCCTTCCATTTACGGTGACACCGGAACCCCTTACAGCGACAACCACCTCCGGTTTTCTTACCTGGCATCCTCCGCGTTAGCTTACGCAGACGCCATCCACTACAACCCGACCACCCTGTGCGGACACGACTGGAGCGGCGCCTTAATTGCCCCGATAGCAAAGACCGTATATCCCGAAGCCTTCCAAAAAACACCCTTTTTCTTCACCGTGCACAACATCGCTTACGACTTCCATGTGACCGAAACGGAAATCGAACGCATCGGACTGCCCCGCGCGGACTTCAACATGGACGGCTATGAATTTTGGGGAAAAGTCAGCTTGCTCAAAGCGGGCGTCTTTTATGCAAAAAAAGTATTGCTTCCTTCTCCCGGTTATTGCGACAGCATCGTCAACGACCATATCGGCGGCGGGCTTTCCGGTTTTTTAATCCGCAACAGGGAAAAATTAAAAGGCATCCAGTTCGGATTGAACTATCCATTCTGGGACTTCAACTTCAAAGCAGCACAGCCCATTGAAAAAGCGAAGAAAGCGGCGCGTTCCACTTTGTCCGCTTTAGTCGGCAAGGATTTCGATTACCGGATGGTCCTGTTCTGCAACCTGGGACCGGAGTCCGGCAAAACCTCGGCAACGCTAGCCACCCTTTTGGGCGACATCAACAAGTTGAACATTTTCGTCGTTGTCGGGGCGATTAACGGCAGTCCGGAATGGGATTATTACACCTCCGTGGCAAATCAGGAACATTCCCACATGGCGGTTTTGAACCTGTCCCAGAACAATGCGACCGTTCGGGCCGCCTTAGCCGGTTCAGACGTTCTCTTTGCCGCGGACCCAACGGAACCTTCCGCCAGCATGGTTTTGAAATCTCTCGCCTGCGGAACGATTCCTTTGACCGGACGCGATGTCGGATGTGCAAATCTCCTTGTGAATTACGAGGGCGACTTCGAATCGGCGAACGCCATGCTAGTCGAGGACTCCGCCGCACCAGACCAAATGATCCGCAAATTGAAAACGGCTGTGCAACTGTACAGTTCAAACCAAGACAGCTGGGATTATCTGGTCCGCAACGCTTACCGTTTCCGCTACGAATGGGACAGAACGATTTCCCAATACATTCTGACCTTTGGCGAAGAAACGTAGCGCTTGACCGACGGCGGTGATTTAAGACAAAACCCGGCAAGATGGAACTGGCCCCGAAAGTTGGACACAACTTTTGACGTTCACATCAAATCGCCGGGTTGAATTTTTGCGAAAATCTATTCCGCTGCGCACCCCGGAATGGCGGATAATTGCGGACGGGCAAGAAGCGTGCGGACATGATAAAGAGAGTCCGGATCCATTTGCGTCACTCCGAGGACCCCGTCGGCAATGCGGGCGTTCAAATTTTCAACATTCCCCCAGGCCTTGTTGTACCCGGTTCCGTAACCGCCCGCGTCGTATCCCGCATCGGCTAAAATCGGTTTGTTCAGCAGCGAGGAAATTTCTTTCCACGTTGTCTTGTTCGCCGAACGGATTTTTTCACTTCCCGCCAAGGTTCTCCCCCCGGACGTGCTCGCGAAATCAACCCGGGAAAGATCAAAATTGGAATACCAGGCGGCCTGATCCGCAACCCAAGGCGAAATGTCGATGGCGATTTTAGACCCCGGAAGATACGCTTTGATCGTATCGACGATTTGATTGAAAAGGACTCCCATCACTGAATCGGGAATGCCTCCGTTATTTTGTGCGACAGAATCATAAAGAGCTTTTTGATTCGATCCCGATTCCGAATATTGGTAAAAATCCGGTTCGATGAGCCAAATAAATTGCACCGTATCCGGATCTTGTGAAAAGAAAAATTCGATGTGTTCCCGGAATCCTGACGCATATTGCTTATAGCGGTAAAGAATGGAATCCTGGAAATAATTCCGGATTAAATCTGCGCCACCCGTGCATAGATTGGGCTTTCCCTTGTTGACATCGCAATCGCCCAAATCATGGTCCTTGCCAAATTCCGCAATGACGTAAGCGTATATCATGGGAGTCGCCTGAACGATGCGCGTCATGTCGAACATCCGTTCTTCGAACGCATTGAAAAAGTCGTTGTCCCCCAACCAGACGGAAATGTAATCCAGGCCGGCGTAAAAAGAAGAATCTTCATGCGCGGCTTGCCAGCCCGCTCCAAAATTGAACTGGCACGGAGAAAATCCTTTTTGATGCACAAAAGGAGACGCCGAAGAAACCGGTTGCAGCGGTGAAGAACTCGACGAAGAGGCTTCGAAGATTTCCGAAGAAATTCCTCCACCTGCTGAAGAGAGTGTCGATTCGATTGGTGGTTGTTCGACATCGGCTGATGCAGAAGAGTCCGAAGAACAAGCCGAAAACAATAAAGAATTTACGGCAAAAAAAACGATACCCAATTGGCGCATAGGCGCATTTCTCCTTTTCCGACTTACACACAACCCGTCAAAATTTAGATAAAATCCCATTTTCAAGAGAATGCAAAAATATGTTTTACAATCCAAGCAGATTCCGCTGAGTTTCGCCGACAATTTCGAAAATCCGCATCCATTTTCTATATTTGCCCAGTATGGCATCCATCATCGACGATTCACAATCCCAAGAGGAAACCAAGGACGGGACAAAAACACCCCGAAAGCGCTCCCGGCCCGCCAAGATAGGCGGATATGCTCCAATTCGAAAAATCGGTCAGGGAGCCATGGGCGATGTTTGGCTGTGTGAAGACCCTTCTCTTTGCCGGCGCGTCGTCGTAAAACAGATGCTGCCCAGCTTGCGCGGATACGAAGATTTGATTGCCCGATTCAAACGGGAATGCGTCTTGCTCGCCAACTTGCATCACCCGAATATCGTTCATCCCTATGCTCTTTGGCAAGAACGTACGGGAAAACTTTCCCTCGCCATGGAATATGTCGATGGCAAGACGTTCCGCGAAATTTTGGAAGTACAGAACCGCCCGCCCGTCTGGACGATTCTGTACATGATTCATGAAATTTTACAAGCCCTCATCTGCGTTCACGCAAACCAAATCATTCACCGCGATTTGAAACCTTCAAACATGATGGTGGAAAAAAACGGTCGCATTCGACTTTTGGATTTTGGCATTGCCCGCGATGCGAATCCCGGACAAGACATGACTCTCCCGGGGAGCGTCCTCGGAACAGCCGCCTATATGAGCCCGGAACAAGTCCGTGGGTTCACGGTCACTTACGCTTCGGATCTCTTCAGCTTGGGAATCATCGCATGTGAAATGGCCATGGGAAAAAATCCGTTCCGCGGAGAATCCATGGAGCTCACATCTCAATACATTTTGAACTTAAACCTGAAACTGAAAAATTTCCCACCGGAAATCCCTTACAGTTTGCGTCGCTGGATTTTAAAATGCCTGGAAAAGAAACCGCAGAATCGATTTGAATCGACAAAAGAAGCCGCAGACTCCCTCGCTGCGATTATGGACGGCTATCCCCGACAACTGGACATTCCCATGCGGAAATGGATGACCGCGACAATGCGCAACGAACCCCTGCCGCAGATACCCCGAAACTCCCGGATGACGATGCTCAAAATCGGCCTTGGCGCGGGTGCCGTAGCCGGTGCGATTCTCGCCTCATTCATCACCGTTTTAATTTGCCGATAACATGGGAAACTGGATTGATATTTTTTGCGCTAGCCTCCTCCTGATTCTTACTGGAGTGGGCGCTTATTTTGGACTTGTCAAAAGTCTTGTACACCTGGCGGCCTGGATTGGCGGAGCCGTTGGCGTTTTTCTCGCACCGGAAATCCTGGGTCCCTTTCTCGCCGATAATTTTGAATTTTCCGAAACGGCGCAAATCATTTTTGTCCGCGTATGCGGCTTCTTGATTCCGTTTTTGGCCCTCCGTATCATTGGGCATTTTATCAACAAATTCATCAAAAAACATTTTTCCGCCCTCAACGCCCTGGGAGGAGCGGCGATAGGCTTGGCGAAAGGGCTCATTCCATGCCTGATATTGCTGTCGACTTTGTACGTTTTGCCTCTTAGCGGCAATTTGAAAGCCGAGCGCAATTCTGCCGTCGCATACCGGATTTATGTTTACCTGTTGAAAGAATCCGGAACGGACAAAGCCATTTTCAACGCCCGGACGTCAGTGGAAAATGCGATTGCAGAAAAAGTCAACACGACAATAGACAGCGCAAAAGCCGGTGCGGAAAGAGCTGTTTTAAAATCGCTGCCGCAACCGCTGCAATGATTTTTCGCCCACAATCTCTAAATTGACTTCCGTTTCGCAAAACGGCACTCGATTTGGCTTTCACAAGACGGATCTCCGCTGTCTTTTTTGCGCCCTCGAAAGAAAAATTCATCCACATAAAAAATCCCGAAAGTCATCGACTTTCGGGATTTTTCAATCTCGTTTGAAAACGATTACATGTCCTTGCCGTATACCTTTTCGGCGTAAGTCGCTGTCGCCATCAGATATTCGCGGTTCATCTTGGCGATGTAATCCACGGTGATACCCTTCGGGCAGGCAGCCTGGCATTCGTAAAGGTTCGTGCAATTGCCGAATCCTTCCTTGTCCATCTGAGCGACCATCGCGAGCACGCGCTTTTTCGCCTCCACGTTACCTTGCGGCAAGTAAGAGAGATGGCTGACCTTCGCCGAAACGAAGAGCATTGCAGAAGAATTTTTACAAGCGGCAACGCAAGCACCGCAACCGATGCAAGCGGCAGCATCAAACGCGCGATCCGCCTGATCCTTGGGAACAGGAATCGAGGCTGCTTCCGGAGCTGCGCCCGTATTCACGTTCACGAATCCGCCCGCTTGAATGATTCTGTCAAATGCACTGCGGTTCACCACGCAATCCTTGATGACAGGGAAAGCGGATGCGCGCCACGGTTCGATTACAATCGTGTCGCCGTCTTTGAACTTGCGCATGTGAAGTTGGCATGTGGTAATCGCATGGTCAGGACCGTGCGGCATACCGTTGATGACCAAAGAGCACATGCCGCAAATGCCTTCACGGCAATCGTGGTCAAATGCGAATCCTTCACGGCCCTGCTTCATTTCACGGTCATTTACGATGTCGAGCATTTCGAGGAAAGACATATCCGGAGAAATGCCGTCAATTTTGACAGTTTCGAACTGGCCTTTTGTCTTGGCGTTCTTCTGACGCCAAATCTTGAGTGTCAAATGCATATTGTCGCTCATTATTTGTAACTCCGCGTCACGAGGTGAACATTGTCGAATGTGAGAGGTTCCTTGGAAAGTTCCGGATTTTGTCCTTCGCCCTTGTATTCCCAAGCTCCAACGTAGCAGAAGTGTTCATCGTCGCGCATGGCTTCGCCTTCCGCAGTTTGGTGCTCTTCGCGGAAATGTCCGCCACAAGATTCTTCGCGATGCAAAGCGTCGCGGGCGAGGAGTTCCGCAAATTCGAGGAAGTCCGCCACATGGTTCGCATTTTCGAGGTTCTGGTTGAAATCCCCTTCGCCACCGAGAACATTCGCGTTCTCCCAGAATTCCGCACGGATTTCCGGAATGCGTTCAAGGGCCTTTTCAAGACCAGCCTTGTTTCTGCCCATGCCGACGTAGTCCCACATCACCTGACCGAGTTCGCGGTGAATTTCAGAGACATTCTTCTTGCCGTGAATGTTCAGAATCTTGTTCAAGCGTTCCATGGTCTGGGCTTCCGCTTCCTTAAAGGCCGGATCCGAAGCAGAAACTTTTTCGAGCTTCGTGCCTGCGAAGTAGCCGCCAATGGTATAAGGAATGACGAAGTATCCATCGGAAAGTCCCTGCATCAGAGCGGACGCACCGAGACGGTTCGCACCGTGATCAGAGAAGTTCGCTTCACCGAGGACAAAGCAACCCGGAATCGTACTCATCAGGTTGTAATCCACCCAAAGACCGCCCATGGTATAGTGGCTGGCCGGGTAGATGCGCATCGGAACCTTGTACGGATCTTCGTCCGTGATTTTTTCATACATTTGGAAGAGGTTGCCATACTTGGCAGAAACACCGGCAACGCCCATTCGCTTGATAGCATCGGCAAAATCAAGGTATACAGCACGTTTTGTCGCACCGACACCCATGCCTTGGTCGCAAACCATCTTCGCATTGCGGGATGCCACGTCACGCGGAACCAGGTTGCCAAATGACGGATAACGTTCTTCCAAATAGTAATACCGTTCGCTTTCCGGAATTTCATTGGCCGGACGCGTATCGCCGACTTTCTTCGGAACCCAAATACGTCCATCGTTACGGAGAGATTCACTCATCAAAGTGAGCTTCGACTGGTGATCGCCTGTAACCGGAATGCACGTCGGGTGAATTTGTGTGTAGCAGGGGTTCGCAAAAAGAGCGCCCTTCTTGTAAGCTTGCCATGCGGGGCTGACATTACATCCCTTCGCATTCGTCGAAAGATAGAACACGTTGCCGTAACCACCGGTTGCAAGGCAAACGGCATCCGCTTCATAACTTTCAAGAGCGCCCGTGATAAGGTTGCGCACCACAATGCCGCGGGCCTTTCCGTCGATGACGACCAAATCCTGCATGTCGCGACGCGGGAAAATTTTTACCGAGCCCTTGGCGACTTGACGCATCAAAGCCTGATAAGCGCCGAGCAGAAGTTGCTGACCGGTCTGTCCTCGCGCATAGAACGTACGGGAAACCTGGGTACCGCCGAAAGAACGGTTGGCCAAAAGTCCACCGTAATCACGTCCAAAGGGAACGCCCTGTGCCACGCATTGGTCAATAATCAAATTCGAGTTTTCCGCAAGACGGTGCACGTTCGCTTCGCGAGCGCGGAAGTCTCCGCCTTTGACCGTATCGTAGAAAAGACGATAGACAGAGTCACCGTCATTCGTGTAATTCTTCGCAGCGTTGATACCGCCCTGAGCGGCAATCGAGTGGGCGCGACGCGGAGAATCCTGATAGCAGAAAGCCATCACGTTGTATCCGAGTTCGCCGAGAGATGCTGCGGCAGAAGCACCGGCAAGGCCCGTACCAACGACAATGACCTTGAACTTGCGCTTGTTTGTCGGATTCACCAATTTAAGTTCGAACTTATGGCGAGTCCACTTTTCGGAGATGGAACCACCGGGAATATGTGCATCCAAAATCATATTAGCGATCTCCTTCTACGATATACGAAACCTGAAATTCGTCTGCGGAAACAGAGAAAGAAATTTTCTTCGCTTTGGCAGCTTCTTCTTGAACCTTTTGTTTGCCTTCCAGTTCAATTTGCTTTTGGTGAGAAGCATTGCGCAACGCTTCGGTGCCCGGCTGATGGGCGATGTAGCAGCTGAAAGCCGCTTCGAAAGCGAAGCCCAACGCAACAACCACGCTGTAAACAACGCCGATGATTTCAATAATCGGAGTCCATTTCTGGTGGGCGATGCCGAGCGTCTGGAAAGCGGAAGCGATTGCATGGAACAGGTGCATTCCAATGACAAACATGCTGATCAGGTAAAAGACAGTCCAAATCGGATTTGCGAACATATCAATCGTGGTGAGCCACATGTCGCGAATCACTTCGCCGGCTTCATTTTCATACAGATAATGCGTGCCGAATTTGAGAACCATCAAATGCTGAATCACAAAGCCCAACACGAAAAGTCCAGACCAGATCATGGTGAAGCTGGCGAACGTTTTATGGCCTTTGCGGGCGTTCACTTCGTAAGCTTCGGGTCCACGCGCCTTGCGGTTTTCAAGCTTCAACTTGATAGCCAAAAAGACGTGGATGAAGAAAATGGCGATGAGTCCAATTTCGATGAAGTAGATGATGGGCTTCATACCCGTCAACAGTTGCGTGTAAGCGTTATAATGCGCCTGCGCCGCGGATTGGTCCAGGTTTACGAGCTGCAAGTTGCCTATCATGTGCCCAAAAATGAAGAGCGCAATCATGGCCCCCGTGCAACCCATAATCTGCTTCTTTCCAATGGAGGAAGTCAGATATTTGATGATCCATTGCATGTGGTTTTTGTCTCCTTGATGTGATGTTAACTAAGATTAACCGAGAACTTTGCAAGCTTTTTGGGAAGCTGCTTCGTATTCGTAAAGATCTTCCTTCTTGAACCAGAAGGCGACTTCGCGTTCCGCGCTGGCGGGGCTGTCGGAACTGTGCACAACATTTTCCGTCATGGACGGGGCGAAATCAAAGCGGAGTGTTCCCGGTTCCGCCTTTTCCGGATTCGTCGCTCCGTTGATGGCGCGCACCTTGGCAATCGCATTTTCACCGGCAAGGGCAATCATGACAGAAGGACCCGCCGTCATATACGCTTCCAATTCGGGGAAGAAAGGCTTGTTCACGTGTTCCGCATAAAAACCGCGGGCATCCTCCGAAGTCATCTGGTGCATTTTGAGCCCGACAATCGAAAGCCGCGCGCTTGTGTATCTATCCAAGATTCGACCGACCAGTCCGGATTTCACACCGTTCGGTTTGATCATGGCAAATGTCATTTCCATATAATTACCGCCTTAATCTAAGGGTTGCTTTAATATAGTTTAATTCAAAGAATTTTCCTGCTTAGAAATTTTTTCGTTGAGCTCTTCCGTGAGCTTTCCGCCGCTTTCAATATCCCGAAGAAGCCATTCCACATCGCCCTTCAGTTCACTTTGCGGATATTTTTGCAAAAATTCTTGGAACAGGGTTTTCGCCAAGGAATCGTTTTTCACGTTTTCACGGAGAATGAACGCCCGGCTGAACAATGCTTTTTCGGCAAAAGGCGAATTCGGCCACAGGGCGCAGTAAGCGGCGTAATCCTTTTCGGCATCCGAGAATTTTTCCCGTTCCGCTTCAATTTTGGCGGACTCCAAAATGGACTTGGCGAACAGGGAATCGTTTTCATCGGCGGCAAGGGCATGAATGCGCTGCCATGTCACCCAGGCACTTGTCAAATTTCGCGCCTGATAGAAAGAATCCGCCAACACGACGAGTTCTGCCGTTGAAAACAAATTCCGGCGCGGAAGATAGGCGCTGTCCACAACGGTCACCGGATATTTGGTCAAAAGATCCCTTCTGTACCGTTCAAACCAGCCTTGCGAGAAATTCTTTGCAGCCGAGAGGAAAACGCGGATTTTGACGGAATCCAAATCAAGAGCTTGGGGAGCGCCTGCCTGACTGCGATAATAACGGTAAAGGAATTCCCGGTCCGGAGTCTGGCGGAAAATGCCCAACTCCCCGCGCACATTTTCAAACGGGACATTGGGGAAAAGGGCAGCGCCTATCCGGCCATAGAGGTCCCGCAGAGAATCCTGCGGAGAGAAGAATCCATTTTGAGCCAGCGAATCGGAAAACGCCTTTCTGTAAAACGAAATGCGTATGTTTTCTTTCAGGTCTTTGAAGAGAGCGCTTTGGTCAAGGCCCGCCTCTTTGGCGGCCAGCGCCTTCAGTTTCCACGTTGAAAGCATCATCGCGCGGCGACGGCGAGGATATTCCCTTTTGTAACGCGCAGGCATTTCATCTTTCAACATTTGAGCGTCTTTTTCCGTCACGAGCGGCTTTCCATCGATTGTCGAAAGGACGTAAGCGGAATCCAGCGGAAGTTCATCCTGACCGGCAAGTTTCATTTCGATTTGACCGGCGACCACCTCCAACGGAGCTCCATCAAATTCTTCCTTGTGTTCGGCATAATACGTTTTCACTTCCGGATAATCAATGGGTTCCAACCGGAAGTTGTACCGTTTGCGCAAAAGGCTGTCCATATCCGAATTCATCGCATTGCGGATTTCGTTCAGGAACCTCGCCCGCAAAATGGAATCGCGGCCCACTTCGGGAATGACATCCGGTGCGCGGCGCAAGAGCATTTTGACAACGAAAAATTCCGCGCCATCCTGAAGGCGGCGAACGGCTCCCACGGGGAGTGAATCCTTTCCAAACAAAACTCCGCGGAGGGCTTCGCTCTTCATCACGCCCTCTTTGGAATCCGAACGGAATGTTTTTTGCTCCAACCCTTGAATTGCCGACAGGGCAACCTTCCGGGAATTGAGGTCTTCTTCAACTTTTTTCGCAACGGCAGAATCCGAGGTCGTGACATACGCCACGTTCACTTCCGAAACATTTTGCAATTTCAGTTTTTCCTGGATAAAGCGGTGAAGCGAATCCGCATTTTCCTGCAAATAGAGCCTGTCCGCCACCTTGGTCCAGCACTCTCCAATTTCAAAGCAGGATTCCGCCGCAAAAGAAGCTTTTTCGGCGTTAAAAAATTTCTGGAGCGCCTCATCGGAAAATCCCAAGTTCTGGCCGATGAAATATTCCGTGTAAACCTGCGCCAAGAAACGATCTTCCAACTCGTTCATGCGCTTTTGAATTTTCGGATTGTCCTTTCCGACTAAGTTTTCCGCTTCTTGAAAAACCAACCGGGATTCAATCACATTTTCCAGGGCGGCGCTTTTCTGATCGGGCTCTGCATAAGGCTTGGGCGAAGTCCGCCTTAAAAAATCAACATCCGATTGATAAATGTCGATGCCGCCCACACGGGCCACCAAACGGTCCGAAGGCGTTTCAACGGAACACGCCCAAAAAGCAGCGACAGAAAATGCGACGAAAATTCCAAAATGTTTCTTTTTCATATCGGTGAATCCTTAAGATTAGAGCGTTGCCAACGCTTCGTCCAATGTTTTGTAGAGTTCCAGCAATTGGTCTGCCCCTATGATTTCAATGATTTCCAAAACATTTTCATTGACATTCGCCACTTTGAACACGCCACCGGCTTCCTTGACTTTTTTGTTCACGAACAAAAGCGCGCCGAGGCCTGTGCTGTTGACATAACGCAACCGTTCAAAATCCGCGACAAGCGTTGTCACGTCATCTTTCAAAAGGGCGACCATTTCATTCGACGTTTCTTCTGCATTTGTCGAATCCAAATCCCCGACAAAACGCAACAGGCGCGCCTGCGGATGATTTTCAATTTGTTCAATGCTCAAAAGTTCCCGATGTTCGTTCATATACCCTCTCGGTTTCTGACAATTTCAACTTCGACCCTTTCCGCCTCGATTCGCCAAGCCATCTGCGACGACAACTTTTTGACCAAAGCGATTCCACGCCCCCGGAAAGAACCCGGTTCGACAAATGGATTTTCATAGCGCTCCGCCAAAACCTTCCGTTCGTTGTCCGAAAGTGCCTTGCAGCGGTTGGAGACAGTCAGCGTGATTTTTTCACAATCAAACTTCAAATGGACGGCAAAAACGCCATCCGGCGGTCGTCCGTGTTCAATGGCGTTATTCGCCAGTTCATCGACAATCGTCTCCAGGACAAACACGTCCTTGGAACCATACCCTTTGGCCGTTAAAACTTCGGCGACAAAGCGTCTTGTCGGAGGAACGATGGGCGCATGCGCCGGAAGAACCAGCCGGAGTTCCCTGGAAATTCTCCTGTGTTTCCAACGGAACGCGTTCAAAAATGCGTCCCGATTCGGATACGACGGAATCGCCAGGTCAACGCCCATCAACTTCAATTTTTCGGACAATTCCCGACTGGCCGAAAGCAGGGAAATGCTCCCCTGCCGGGCGACCATCCGGGAACGCAATCCCATGATGACGCCCACAGCGGGTGAACTCAAAAATTCCACCGCCGATAAATCCACTGCCCAGTGCAAAGTTCCGCGGCGTTCGAATTCTTCTAATTGCGCAGAAATTCGGGGAACCAAATCCAAGCCGATTTCTCCGGAAAGCCTGATGACGGCGATGTCCGGTTCTTCGTCGAGAAATTGCACGGATACGGGAATCATACGATGGAAAATTCCTTTTTTAAGGAACAATTCCCATTTGGATCGGATGCAGAAAAGACTATCGCATTTTCATTTCGGCAAATTTCAAAATGGAGCTGCGGTGACGGAAAACGGGACAACTCCCCATCCAACCATTCGGCAATTTTTTCTTTTACTGAGGAACGGACCGTCCTGGGTGATTCCAGGGCGCAAACGTAATCCACCGCCGCTGTCTTCAGGGCGAAGAGAAAATCCGGATCCGAAGTCACGTCCAGACGAATGGTTTGAATATCGGACATACGCTCCTCAATATACATAGATTTCTAGCTATATTGCAACTTGTGAAACGGTTAAAGCCCGCTCTCGCCGTTGGCCTTGTCGCCATCTTCGTAGGCAGCCTGTTGGCTTTGGCCTGGTTTGGGGTTTATTTTTTTAACCGTTACCTGAACTCTCCCCATACTTATGGTACCGTCGAAGTCATCCCCGTCAACCACCATTCCAGTGGCATTTTCACTCACAGCTGGGATTCCCTCCAGATAAAAGCGCCCGGATTCAAAGCGTCTTTGCGCAATGTGAAAATTGACTTCGACCCGGCCATTTCCCTTCAAAAAAACACACTCAGCGTTTCTGCGGACACATTCCGCACCTTCATCGAACCCGAAGCCTTTCCCACCTCGAACGATACGACGCCCTTTTCCGTTCCCGACATCCGCCTTCCGATACGCGTCCGGATTCACAACCCCCGCGCAGAAATCCACGTTAAAAACATCGGCTCTTGGACTGCGGACTCCATTCTTCTCCAATCCCAAAATGAGACTTCCGCGGAACTTTCTTTTCGCAACGGTTCTGGGAAATTTGTAGAGCAGCCGGTCTCCGGCGCACTAGCGCTTTCTTGGCAGGGAGACTTCCTTTCGGCAAAGGCGAATTTCAAAACGCCCAAGGACAGCCTTTCCCTCCTGTTGAACGCTCCGCGGAAATCGCCCCAGGATTTTTCCGGGACAGCGAACCTTTTGGTGAACAATCCCCGTACTTGGGTCAAAGACGCCATTCCCGAAGTGGTCTCCCTAAAAAACATCCGCGTCAAATCGGACTTTCACGCCGACCCGAGAAAATCAAAGTTTTCTTTTTTGGCAAACGTCAAAGCAAATCTGGGAGCCATTTGGCCCCTCCCCGCACTCGCCGCCGACATCAATATCCAGGGGAACGAGAAGCAAAAGTTCAACATCCACGGCAAGTTCTCTGGGAAAAAGTCAAATCAAGAAATTGCGTTCCGCGGGAACGTGGACAAAAATCTCCACGGCGAAGTCGAAGCCTCCATTCGGGGACTCGAAGCGGAATTCGGGCCGCGAATACAGCCCCTCAACGGAAAAGTCCGGGCAACGAAATCGTCCGACAATTTGCTGATTGCACATGCGGTCACCGAAGCGGGATCCATCGTCGATGCCAAAATTTCGGGACTTTCAAAGGGGAAAAAATTTCACATCGCCTACACGGGAGATATCGCCGTCAACGAGCCCTGGGCAGTCCGCTGGAGCGGCGAGCACCTGAAATTCGGCAACAGGCCGCAGGTCACCGGAAGTTTTCAAGACGGAAAAATGCGCGCCGACGTTTCTATCGCCCCCGTGGAATACGCTTACTTCATGACCGCGGATTCTTTTTACACTTCCCTGTTGTTGGACAAACGCGGCATTGATTTCGACAAAGGATTCATCCGGGCGGCAAAAGACAATTTCACCTTTACGGGAGATGTCAAATGGAAAGACTCCATTCCCCACACGTCTTGGGAAGTCCACCAGTCGGATTCCGGATACGCGAAAGCCTTCATCACTTTTGAAAAAGAACTGACGAGCGAAGCGCATGCCGTCATCCTTTCGCGCATTCCGTTTGCAGACACCAATCTCTTCCGCGGTTTCGACGGAAAAATTTCCGGCACTTTCCAAGAAAATTTTGAAACCTTTACGGGCCAACTGGAAGCCGAGGGAGAAACTCAAATTGCGCAGACTCTCATCCGCAGCCGGTTTAAAGCGCACAACACACTGGACAGCCTGGTCCTGGACAGGGCCTCCATCACGACGGGGAAAAACGTCATCGACATTGAAGCGTCCGCCCTTTTGACGTATGATTCCATACAAGAAAAATTCACGAACATCCAACTTGCAGACGCCTGGGCCTCTACAAACAAATTCGACATTCCCCTGTTGTTTTCCCCTTATGAAAAATCGCCGCTTTCCAGCGGCATCTTCAGCGGAAACGTTTCTTTCCGAAAAGGTCTGGGCATTCAGGGAACGCTCCAATTTTCCGATTTAGCCTTGAAAAACATTTCACGCGAAGACTTTTCGATTCCCCGACTGGATGTTTTTGCCGAAAAAGAAAAGATGCAAATTTCGGGTAATCTCAGCGCGGGCGAAGGTCTTTGGAACGGCGACATTCAAATCGATGTCAACGGGCTGTTGAATCCCAGCCATCACATATTCGCCTATTTTTCAACCCCTGTCGGAGGGACTCTTTGGCTAGACGGCGACATTGACTCGACTTTCAAATGGAATGGGAAAACGCAGCTTTCCGGTTCCTGGTTCCTGCCGGGGAACATGGGAGAAGTCGTCTATACCGATTTCAAAGCGGACGCAAGCGGAGATTTGCACCACCCCCTGGACAGTCTTGAACTGTCGTTCGTTTCCGATTCCACGGCCATCGACACCAAACGCGGATTCCCCATTTTACCCGTTTCGTTTTCGGGAAAACTTCAAAACGGCATTTTCCAAATTCCCCAAGCAAGGCTCGAAAATCAGCGGGGAGAATTCATCCAGGCCGAAGCCAGTTACGATTTGAAGAACAAAAAATTAGGCACCGTGAATTTGGAAACCGAAAAATTTTCTCTCGTCTGGAACCAAATCCACGAAGTGGGATTAAACCGCATTTCCGGGCAGTTGACGGATTCCGAAAAGGAGTTCACCTTGAGCTTAAAACTCGACAGCGTCTCTTACCGTTTGAACAAACCCGATTGGGGAAAAGCGGACGCCTCTGCCCACGGCACGGCGGTATTGCATCTGCCTCACGCCGTCGACGGGAGCTTTGCCAATTCGACAGTCGAAGCCAACATTCTCTTAGACCGCGCCGTGTATAAAAACGAATTTTCCGTCGATTTGGGATTTGGCAGCATCAGTAAAATTTCGGCGACTCTCTCCAGTTTTTTCACACGGATTCGCCGCTCCAAAGTAGCCGTCCGAAAGACAGCGGCAAAATCCAGACCGATGAACCTTTCCATCCACATCAGCGATTCCCAACGCGACACAGTCGCCATCCTCACCAATTTGGCGAATTTTCCCATTACCGCAGACCTTTGGATTCTCGGCACTTCTGACCATCCGCTGTTCCGTGGAGACGTGAACAATTCCGGGAACGGCACCATTGGACTGGAAAAACTGTTCCAGTTCAATTTGGAATCCTTCGCCGTCTCGTTTCAAGATGTTCCCTGGAACCGGGGAACAGTCAACATTTCCAGCGTTCAAAATTTGCCCTACTGCCGCACCAGCGACAATCGCGACAACGATGAAACCTGCCCCGTCCACTTGGATATTTTAGGTTCCATCGTCGCTCCCAAACCCATGCCCAGCGCCAACTGCGGCGTTGACGATTCCCCGGCATCCCTATATTACAGCGTTCTTCTCGGATGCATTTCCGATGAAGAATCTTCAACCATCGACAGGAACAAAGTCGCGGGCAAACTCATTGGGAGTGTTTTAACCTCTACGGCAAACAAAACTCTTGGCGGAGATTATGTGGGCGACATCGACATGAAGATAAAACTCTTTGACGAAGAGACTATCGCCGAAAAAGATTCCTCTTACCTGATGATTCCCATTTCTTTAGATCGCTGGGTCAAAGACCTCAGCCTGGTTTTCGGTTACAAGCAGGACCAAAGCGAAACGCCTACTTACGACAGGGCCTTGGAAGCGGGACTCACATACATCATCCCGGCATTTTCCGAAGAAGACAAAACGAAAAATCCCGAGCATTACAATTCTCAATTGGACTTCAGCGCAAACCTCGTTCAAAAGAATTACATCACAACCTCCGACAATGACGAAAGCCGCCTAGAAAAGAACATCGGTTTCAATTACAGCTATCAATTCTGGTCGCCGTGCCTGCTGGGCCTTGGCAAATGCGCCCCTAAAAAATCTACCCGTCAAGAGGTGCGCAAATGATCTTCCGGATTCTTTCCCTTGTCGCCCTTTTTGCCGCCGGGATTTTCGCCGCGGAACAAGCCGTTCCCGCAGATTCCATAACCACACCCGTCAAAAATCCGTGGAAAGTTTCATTCATCGGCAACCAGCTCTATTCCGACGAACAATTGGCCGTGGAGCTGGACATTCCCGAAGAATTTGGCATCGTCGATACGACTCGGCAAGACTTTTTGATGCGCGTCGCCAGGACCAATTTGGAGCTTCTTTATTATTCCGCCGGATTTTTCAGCATTTCCATTCAGATGGAAATTCTCCGCAACCATACAGACCCCACGGACTCCGTACCTTACACGCTGTATCGATTCCGCTTAAACGAGGGTGAACTTTACCGGTTCAGCGAAATGAAAATTGAACGGGATTCCCTCGCCGACAGCATTCCGCTAAAAGGATTGCGATTCAAAGCGGGAGATCCTTACGACCCCACCATCGTCGCCGATGATGTGCAACAAATTCAGGTTCTCTACCGGGAAAACGGGTATTTGCACGTCCGCGCCGACTACTTGGAATATTTGGACACGTTGAATCACCAGGTCAGCGTCGAAATTTATGTGGATCCGGGAAAACAGGTTCGCATGGGCGATTTTTCAAGCGTCACCTGGAAGCCGGCAAATATCGCCAAATTGGACACGTCGGACAAGGCGGGGCTTTCGGACACCGCCTGGTTGAACGGTCTTTGGCGTATTCCCAAAGGCGATATCATCAACGGAAAAACATACACCGCTTTCCGCAGCAAGCTTCTTTCCACACAGATATTCACCTCCATCCACTTAGAAGACGCCCCTCGCAGCGACAGCCTTTCCGATATCCACTTTAACGCCGTTGAAAGAATGCCCGGCGAAGCCCGCTATTCCGTATTCTTTGAAGAAGTCTATGGATTCGGAGCCTCTGCCATGGTCAAGCACAAGAATTTCTTTGGGCGTTTTCACGAAGGTTCCGCCAACATTCTCGTTGCCCAGAACAAACAGGAACTGACTCTCGGTTACGCAAATCCGCTCTTGTTCGGAACCCGTTTCAATTTCATCCCGACAGCCATCCGGTTTGACGACCACATCAGTTTCAACCACGAAAAAACGTCGCCGCCCGCTTACCCGGACAGCCTCGAAGAACGTTATGAAATCATCAACCGCGGCGATTTGACATTCGGATTTTCCAAGAACATCCGATTCCGCGCCTCACTGGATACGCGTTTTGTCCAAAAAAACGAAGTCCAATTCTTTAAAGTGAAAGGCGAAACCGCCGTGTCTTTTGATTTCACGGATGACTACTTCAATCCGACAAAAGGTGTCCGCTTTTCGCCGAAGCTCGGCGCCGGGGCAAATTTCACCGGCAACATCAGCGATCCCAGAATGGAAGGAAACCCGTTCACCTACGGAGAAATCATCAGCACGGGATACCTGCCGCTTTTTGGGCCATTCCTTGCCGCAGGCAGCATCAGCGCCGGCAAATTCTTTGACAAAGCGATGGAAGACGATGCCCGGATTTTTTACCAGGGCGGTTCCAGGACCGTTCGAGGATACCGTTTCCGCAGCATTTATCCGAGCTACACCGACACGGATGAAAACGGCGAAGAAGTCATCAACACCGGACTCACGCCGCAATACTTGAGGATTAACGGCGAGCTCCGCATCAATTCTCCATTCGAAGCGATAAAAAACTGGCAACTGGTTGAATTTTTCGATTGGGCGAAAGTCTCGGACAAAGACGGCATTTACAACGGCGAATCCAGCGCCGCTTTCGGAACGGGCATCCGTTACAAATGGCAATTTTTGACGCTCCGCCTTGACTACACATTCAAAAAGGATTTTTCCCATTGGGGACCGGAATCCTTCGCATTCCAACGGATAAACTTCGATCTGTCCCAAGCCTTTTAATTTGAAGCCTCCAGGCGGCAACTTTGATTTAAGAACGCTCGCTGGCGGGAGTCTTTTCAAATCAAAAATTTCATATCCGCATGACCCATGGACGCTTTTCGCGTCAATGGAAACGGCTTTTTAAATTTTCCCATGCAGAACCATTTCAACTTTTCTTGCAAAGCCTGAATCAAAATTTGTATTTTTCCTTTGTCTATGAAAAACATCGCAATTATCGGTGCCGGCATCACCGGCCTGTCTGCAGCTTTTTACGCCAAAAAAAATGGCAACTCTGTCACCGTTTTTGAAAAAATGGACCGCGTTGGCGGCGTGATGCATTCCGTTTCCAAAAACGGATTCGTTTACGAAACGGGACCGAGCACAGGTACCGTCAGTTTGCCCGAAGTCGTTGAACTTTACGAAGATTTGGGCATTCCCCATTTGCTCGAAGAAGCGCCGTCTGTTGCAGGGAACCGCTTCATTTTAAAGAATGGCAAACTTTGCCCCATTCCATCGGGAATCATCAGCGGCCTTTTAACGCCCCTGTTTTCGTGGAAAGACAAATTCGGCATGCCTTTCGAACCATTCCGCAAACGCGGAACCGATCCAGAAGAAAATCTTTCTGCGATGGTGAAACGCCGCTTGGGGCAGTCCATTCTGGATTATGCGGTAGACCCGTTTGTTTCTGGCGTCTATGCGGGAAACCCCGACGTGATGGTTCCCAAATACGCACTCCCCAAGCTTTACAATTTGGAGCACAATTACGGATCTTTCATCCGCGGCTCCCTGGCAAAAATGAAGGAACCCAAATCGGCCCGCGATAAAAAAGCGACCAAAAAAGTTTTTTCAACACGGGGTGGACTTTCTGTCTTGGCGGAACATTTGCAAAACGCCGTCGGACAAGAGCGCTTTGTACTGGGGAAAAGCCCCGAAGTCATTCCTGAAAATGGCAAATACAAAGTCCGCGCCGGAGAAAACCTCTACGGACCATTTGACCGGGTCATTTACACCGCGGGTGCAAGTCATGTTTTCGAAGCCTTGCCTTTCGCCAAAGAAAAATTTCCCGGCGCAAGCGAAGTCCTTTACGCGAAAGTTTCCGAAGTGGCCATCGGCTTCAACAAGTGGGATGGTGTTCCCTTGAACGGCTTTGGCGCCCTCATGCCTTCCAAAGAAAAAAAGAATATTTTAGGCATTCTCTACATGTCCACCCTTTTCAGCGGACGCGCTCCCCAGGGCGGAGCCCTGCTGTCCGTCTTTGTCGGAGGGCTCAACCATCCGGAATTTATGGAACTTCCCGCAGAACAATTCCGCGAAATGGTCAGTCGCGATGTCGCCGACATTTTGAAAATTCCGCATTTCGCCCCGGATCTTTTCGAAGTATTCCATCATGCCGAAGCGATTCCACAATACGATTTGAAAACGCCCATCCGCGAAAAAGCCTACAAGGGCATCGAAGCGGCTTATCCGGGCATTTTCATGGGCGGAAACGGCATCGACGGCATCGGAATGGCGAAACGCATCGCCCAAGGACGAGAATTGGCGAATCGGGACTAGTCTTTTTTGCCACATTTTATCTATATTTGGGTTGTTCACACCTGCCCAGGTGGTGGAATGGTAGACACTGGGGACTTAAAATCCCTTGACCGTAAGGTCGTGCGGGTTCAAGTCCCGCCCCGGGCATTACAAAAAACGCTATGATTGAATACTATCCAGATACCATCTACTATCCTCGCGAAGCGGTCATTGCCAAATACGAAAACGGAGAACTGGCCAAAGTCGAAGAGAACCTGTTGGGCTTCGCCAAACGCCACCGCAATCGAGTCTGGACAATATCCAAAGAAGACAGCGAAGATCCCAGCGATGAAATCCTGCTGGACAATTTGCGCGCGTATCTTCTTGTCAGAGGCTCGCTCCAGCCGGCAGCCGACATGGCTGATTTAATCAAAGAAATCAGCAAGGAAGTTTGGTATCGGAACGAAGAGCAGAAGGGGCGCGAAAATCCCCAGGAAGTCGCCATCAACTGGGAAGAAAAGTTCGAAAAGAAGTGGCGGCAAGCCCGGATGTTCGAAGCATTCGTTCTCATTGACAAATGCAAAGAGAAATTACTTCAAATTTTGCGCGCTAACCAATCGACTTGACCAACAGCTGAATATCCTTGCGCCCATTGTAAACGTTCCAAATCGGTTCAAACGCAACGGAAATTCGGCGATTTTTTCCAATTTTATCCTTTTCCCGGGCTAGTCCAAAAGCGATGGCGGAAAACACCGGACTTCCATGCTGCGACAATTTGAACTGCAGATGTCCGCCGCGCAATTCGCGCATTTTTTCTACAAGAACGTCTTCTGCCCAAAGCAATGGATAAGGATTTTTTCCTCCGAACGGTTCTAAATCTTGAATGGCCCGCATTAAAACAGGGGTGATTTCATTCAACGCCGCGGGAATCCGTTCCGCATTTTCCAAAGCCGCATTTTCTTCTGCCTGGTAATTTTGTTCTTCCGCCAATCCTTGCAAACGTTCGCGCAAAACCGGGATGTTTTCTTCTTTCAGGCAAAATCCAGCTGCGTTGGCATGGCCGCCCCACCGGAGAAAAAGTTCCCTGACGTCAAAAAGGGCGCGGTGCCAGTTAAATCCGGGAACAGCCCGGGCAGAAGCCTGCGCGATGCCTTCAGAAACAGTCAACACTGCCGCCGGGCGGTGAAACGTTTGCGCGACTTTTGCCGCCACGATTCCTATTACCCCCGGATGCCAAGACTTTCCATCGACGACAAGTACGCGGGGAAGCATTTCGCCGTAATGCTCTTCGACCCAATTGATGGCCGCTTGCGAAATATCCGCTTCCGTCTTTTTTCGCAAGTTGTTGTACCACGAAAGCTTTTCTAGCAACGAAGAAGCGTCCTTTCCGCTGTCGCAAAGGAGAAGTTCAAGCGCCGTGTCCGGCTTGTCCATCCGGCCAGGAGCGTTCATCAACGGCGCGATGCGAAACAGAACGTCTTGCCCTCCGACATAGGGAACGCTTTCGAGCTGTCCACGGCAAAGTTCCCGAACCCCCGGCCAGCAACTGCTTGGGAGCATCGAAAGTCCTCGGCGCGTCAAATAACGGTTTTCCGGAGTCATTTCCACGAGATCCGCCAACGTCCCCAATGCGACCAGATCCAGATATTTATCCCCGTTTCCCTTTCCTTCTTTTTTCAAAAGCGCATCGATGAATTTGTACGAAACCCCAGCTCCGCAAAGAGATTTGTTGGGATAAAGACAACCGTCTTGGCAAGGATCCAGCAAAACGTCGCACGGAGGCAGCCCATCGCCAGAAGGTTCGTGATGGTCGATGACCATCACCCGCATCCCCTTGGATTTCGCATATTCAATTTCTTCGTTCGCCGTAATTCCCGTATCGACAGTCAAAAGATTTTCGACATTCTCCGAAAGCATCTGATTGACAACTTCCAGCGAAAGTCCATAACCGGATCCACTGCCGAAACGACACGGCAAATGCCACGAAGCTTCGATACCGATTTCGGAAAGGCCGCGTTTTAAAATGGTCGTTCCCGTAAGCCCGTCCATGTCATAGTCGCCGAATATGCAAAGTTTTCCGCCGGATTTTTTTACCGTTTCAATCCACTCCAGAGCTTTATCCATGCCGCGCATCGGCGTTTTCGAAGACAGCGGGTCCAAAACATGCCGCTGATCGCTGTGCATTTTTCCATAAGCGTCTGAAACAGATGAACAGCCTCTAGAAACCAAAATGCGGGCGGCCAAATGGGGAATTCCCAGACAATGCGCAATCGAAGACGCCAAGAGTTCCGCATTCATGCCTTATACCCCTCAAAAAGACTGATGGATAGCGTTTGAAGCGCAACGGAAACGGAGTTTTTCCGGGCAGCAATTTTTTCTGCCGTCGATTGAATTTCAAAAACAGCCCTGTCCAACGCATTGGCGCCAAAGCGCCCTAAATTCAACCGGGCGAGAGCTTCCTTGACATTTGGCAAGCGAACGGGCTCTCCCGTTTCGATACGCAAAGCGTCGCCGACAAGAAATTGGAGAATGTCCAACAGCATCATTGCGGCATCCGTCCCAGAAGTTCCCCGTGGAAACGCCTTATCCAATTCAAAAAAGAGAGAAGAATAATTTCCTTCGACACTGTCTTTCAAAAAATCCAACCCGAGAGTCTCGTTCTCGGCTAAATCCACGTCATAACGCATCGCCATTCCCGGAGAACCGAGCGACATTCCCAACGCATCCGGAGACACGCTGTTCCCCGTCGCCTTGCGAACGGCGTCTTCGACTTCCGGCATGGAGAGCGGCGGCATCCGCAGAGAAAGACAACGACTGCGAATTGTTTGGAGAAGCCGTCCCGGCATAGACGAGGTGAGGATGAAGTAGGTATTCGGCGGGACTTCTTCGAGAGTTTTCAACAAAGCGTTTGCCGCGGATTCGTTCATGCGGTCCGCTTCGGCGACAATCACAACCCGGACATCCGCGCTGGCGTGGGAAAATTGCGCGGTCATATTCCGGATTTGATCCACGGATATTTGGGCAACGCCCGAGAAAATGGAAACGGAATAAGGATTTTTGAAAATTTCTGAAACATAGGCGGCTTTGTAATCTTCCACTGTCCGGGCCTTTGAATTTTCGCCCGCTTCGCTAGCCGACTTGGCGTTCGCTTCCGCCGTTTCCAGGGGAACGACCCAACTTTGGACATTGCCCGCATCCGCAGCCAATTTGCAGCCAATGCATTTTCCACAGGGAGAATTTTCCGCATCGGTGCAGCAAAGCGTTTTGGCCAGTTCAATGGCAAGCGCCTTCTTGCCGATTCCGCGTTCGCCTTCGATGAGGACCGCCTGGGGAAAGCGGTTTTCGACAAGCGCATTTTGCAAACGTTTCCGGGCTGCCTTTTGGGATTCCGGTCCTTCGAGATGATAATGCTTCATTTTTTTCTCAACCATTGCAAAGGATCCACTGTTTCTGTTCCTTCACTCACTTGGAAATACAATTTAAACCCATTCATCGAGGCGACGTCTCCGACTGTCCCAATATCCTGGCAATTCTTCACCCGGTCGCCTTCGCGGACACGGATTGACGACATGTGCCCGTAGACGGAATAAACGCCGCCGGAATGTTCTATGATGACAGATGGTCCTCGCCCGTCGATTTCTGTAACCATGGCGACAGTCCCCGCAGCGGCCGCCTTGATTTTCGATCCTTTCTTTCCCCGGATTTCAACGCCCAGATTCCGCGTTCGGATGTGCAAAATCGGATGTTCATGCATTCCAAATTCACTGAGGATTTCTCCGTCTAAAGGCATGCATTTGGGACCGATCGGTTTAACAGGCATCTTCGGCAACGATTTCGTCTTTCCCTTGTCCTTTTTCGATTTCCGATTTTTTTGAGCCTTTTTCGCATCGGCGATTTCCTTCGCCCGTTTTTTTTCGAGTTTCTGGATAAGGGACAACATCGCTTTTTGATTTCGTTCAATTTCCCGAATCGCTTTTTTTTGCAATGTTTTGTTCTTTTGAACCGCGGCAAGTACAGAGCCTTGAGTCCGCCGTTGCGATTCAAGCCCGGCTTCTTCTTTCGCTTTTTTGGACTGGAGCGTCCGGAGTTCGGAAAGCCGGTTCGAAGCGTCTCGCTTTTTCAAAGCGCGTTCCCGTTGAATCCACGAAAGAGTTTCCACCATTTCCCTGTCGCGGACAAGCAAACGGTTCACGTAATAAGCTTGTCTGTCCGGCATCGATTCACCGCGGAAAATTGCGTAAATCGCTTCTATCGTCCCCATATCGCCGTGGACATAAAGTTCCCGGATTCGGCGTTTCATCGCCCCGCTTCGCTTTTTGATTTCGCGGTCGAGAGAATCCAGTTCACGGTTGATTTCTTTCAGGGATTGTTTCACCGTCACTTCGTTTTTGGAAAGGAGTGAAACATATTCCCGTGTGCGGTTCAGGTTTTCATCGAGCAAGGCTATCGTATTCAGCACGCCTTTTTCTTCGGATTCAAGAAGCTTCACCTGCCTTCTCTGCTTTGCCAGACTCGCCTCGATACTTTTGAGTTCCGCCCGCTGCTTCGCCAATTGCCGGTCCGTCGATTTGGCGGCAAGCGCATTTCCCGCATCCAAGAGACAGACACAAACGAGAAATTTTAAAATCCAACGGAAAGGCATTGCAAACATCAGCGGCTAATTTTCCGAAACATCCCGTTTCAGAAAGCTTCGAACGCTTCGATAGCTGGAATAGACAGACACTAAAGTCACGGCGCAGACAACAAGGAACAATAAGAACCCGAAGCCGGACAGATAATAGCCGATGACCGGAATTTCCCGCGCCAAGGAGCGTTCTGCAAAGGCGAGCAGCAACGCCGCCATGCCGCTGCCTAAAATTCCCTGCATGATTCCTTCGAGCAAAAATGGAAATTCAACAAAAAACGAAGACGCTCCGGCATACATCATGTTTTCAACCAGGAGTTTCCGCGAAAACAGGGAAAGCCGGACGGCGTTTCCAATGATGAGGAAAAGCGTCACAAATATGACGGCGACTGTGACAAGAGGCCAAAAGATCAGTGAAAATTTCCACTTGGCGATTCTATCGACAAAAACAGTCGGTGATTCCACGGCATCGAATGCGGGATTTTTTTCAAGCGCCAACACCAATTCGTGCAAAATGGACGGTTCGCGGTAACGATGACCGACTGTCAATACAAACGATGCGGGCAAAGGATTCCCGTCGACAAGGGAAAGCATTTCTTCGGAATAGCGCCTTTGAAAATCCTCCATGGCGATTTCCGGACTCTTGTAAACCACCGAATCAAACTGTTTGATTTTCCACAGTTCACTTTCCAGGCGCTGCAAAGAATCCGCCGGGAGAGTTTCTTTCAAAAACGCCTCTATCCGGTACAGGCGATTTTCCACATTCGAAAGACGGTAAGCGCCAAGCAAAAACGCGCAAGAAAGCCCCAATAAAAACGCGCACAGAAAAATCGTCACCAACGAGGGGAAGACGACGGTGCGGTGTTCTTTCCACCCGCGAAACGCTTCGGAAATTAAATAACGGATCCGGCTTAACACAAAACGAATATAACTTTTTATAGTTATTTTTGGAACGAAGATGAAAAACATCGGTCTTAAAATCATCGCCTGTATTTTTGGCATCGCCCTTTGGTTTTACGTGGTCTCCGCCCGCGTTACAGAAGTCGATTTGCAAGTGCCCTTGGTCTTTGCGCGATTGCCGGAAAACTTAGCTATCGCGTCAAGGCCCGCTTCGACCATATCCATCACCGTCCGCGGCACGGCCATCGATCTCGTCCGGCTGAAAAACGCGAAAGCGAACGCGGCGCGAATTGTTGTCGATCTGCACGATGCGGAATTGGGACTTGACCGCATCATCCTCGCCGATGAAAATTTCGTTGCGCCGGACTTTCCCAAAGTCCGCTTCGAAAGTTCGGACCAGCTCACTGTTCTGGAAGTGGAAATCGACACGCGCATTTCGCGTACGGTTCCCGTTCACCTGAACGGTTCTTTCAGCGCAAAAGAAGGTTACACCATCATCGGAACGCCCGCTCCGCAACCGGACACCATTTCCATCGCCGGCGCACGTGAAGCGCTCACCCGGATTTTCGAAATTCCCACGTTGGATGTCTCCAAACAAAATCTGGATTCCAACGAAAACATTCTTGCGCGATTGGATTTTTCCAAATTGCCGCCATACGTTTACCCCAGCGACAGCACCGTGAATATCCCCATTTCTGTCGAGCCTCTTGTACGCACTTCGTTTCAAAACATTCCTGTCCGCCTAATCGGTCAATACGATCACAACCTTTATTCGTTGGAACCCGCCACGGCGACCGTTGAAATTTCCGGAGGAAAAGGGGTTTTGTCGCAAATTGAAAAAAGCGACATCCAACTGCTGATTGAATTTAACCGATTCGCCATTGAAGACGCCGACAGTCTAGAACCTACAGTGGGAATCCGCGGAGACATCAAAAGTTTTCAGGTCAATCCCGGAAAATTTCTCTTGAAAAGGAAACTTCCCGCCGATTCTTCCCAAACGATTTCTCCAAGCGATTCGGCATCCCGGAAAATCCACTCCAAGGAGACTGCAAAATGATTTGGCTAGGCATAGAATCCAGTTGTGATGAAACCGCATGCGCTGTTGTGCAGGACAATCCCCTGCAAGTCCTTTCCAATCCGCTTTACAGCCAAATCCGGGAACACGCCAAATACGGCGGAGTCGTTCCCGAAGTCGCAGCCCGTGCCCACTTAGAAAAAATTGTTCCCGTTTGCCAAGAAGCGATTCGCGAAGCCGGCATCGATTTGAAAGACATCGACGCCATCGCGTTCACACGCGGACCGGGCCTTATGGGACCGCTTCTTGTCGGAGCGAGCTTCGCCCGTGGACTTTCCCGCGACTTGGGAATCCCCGCTTACGGGATCAATCACCTCGAAGGCCATCTTTCGGCGGCATGGCTCACCGAGCCGGATTTAGAGCCGCCTTATTTGACGCTCACCGTTTCGGGCGGCCACACGGAACTCGTCATTGAAGAACCGAATTTTCAATACACGCTAATCGGAAGGACCCGCGATGACGCCGCCGGAGAAGCGTTTGACAAAAGCGGCATCCTCATTGGACTTGAATACCCCGCAGGAGCCGCCATCGGTAAGCTGGCCAAGGGGAAAAACAGGCAATTTCATCATTTTCCCAGAGCTCTCCGCGGCGAAGAGAATGGTGAATTTTCTTTCAGCGGTTTGAAAACCGCCGTTCGCCGCTATGTAGAAACTCATACTCCGGAATTTATCCAGGAAAACGTGGGCGACATTGCGGCATCCATCGAAGACGCCATCATAGACAGTCTCGTTTCCAAAACCATCTGGGCTTTGAAAAAAACAGGCCTGAAAACACTCGTTGTCGGAGGCGGCGTTTCTGCCAACGGACTTCTCCGCGAAAGGCTTTCCAAATATTGCTCGTCTCACGGAATCCGCCTCGCTTTTCCCTCTCCGCAAAACAGCACGGACAATGGGGCGATGATAGCCGCTGCAGCCATCCGCCGCGCACGCGCCGGTTTACTTTCCAACACATCAACCGAAGTCAAACCCTGGCTTCCGCTCGCGCCATGAAATTCACGTCCGCCGTTTTGTTTTTTGCATTCGCCTGTTCCCTCGCCTTTTCCAAAGACGCGCCTTTGATTTTTCAGCCAAAGAAAGCAGCGACCATTTCGAACGTGGATTCAACAGAAGCAAATTCCATCCGTTTTGATGTGAGCATTTTTGGCGAAGGAACAATCGGCTCCATGTACATTCTTTGGGATGAAGTGGACCTTTCTGAAGAAGTCAAAGAGCTGCTGACCAAACACGAATTTCGAACAAATGAATTTTACATGCAAAATATCGACAGGGAACAATTCGAACAAGAACGGATGCTGCAACTTTTCGAAGACAAAAAACGCGAATACTTTCGCATATTCCCTTCGGAAGTTCAGAAGGCTATTGAAGACGAAGAAAACGAATAAATTTTAATTTATCCCTCTTTGAATCCGTTAAACATTCACCGCGATTTGATTCTTCCGCTGATGTGTTCGGCAAGATGATATTTCGCCACGTGTCAAGCGTTTTTCAATCGTCATTGCCGCAGCTATTTTGCCAAGCAAATTCAATTTGCCAAATTAAAAGTTCGAATTTGGTTGACGTCGCCCCGAACGATTTCCGAATCCTCCGGGGATTAAACATCAAACCTTTTCAAGAAGCAAGAAATCCTTTAACGCACGCGGCAATCGGTCGCGACTTTGGATTCTGCTGAAAATGTAAAGTCACAGATAGCGGCTCCATTCGCCAAAACCGAATACGTTCCCGGCGAAAATTTTGCAGAAGCCGCAAATACAGAAAGGACCTTCTTTGTCGCTGTCGCCGAATAGACTTCCATTCCAGCAGCATCTTGAACGGACAAAACCGTACCGATTTCCACTTCTTGCGGAAGTTGCGCCGCTAAAGTGTAAACATCCGCTTCAGAAGGAATCATGATAGGCAAAAAAACACTTCCAAGACCGAACCATTCTCCTCCGTAAACCGAAATTCCCGAATCGGCGGCAAAAGGCTTTGTGCTTTTCACCACCGAAGCGCTTCCTCCCCGAAGTATTAAAGAATTCTTGGCGCAAAAACCTTCATCGCCCGATTCAATATCAAATGTCGCCCCGGCATAAACCATGACCGTCGCCGCATGGAGAGCGTCTGCGCCCGAATGAATTTCGTAACTCCCACCGCCGATGGAATCCGCCACAGTCGCCTTGATGCCCGCACCGCCGACATCCATTTTATAAGTTCCAGCCCGCAGGCAAACGCGCCCCTTATCCGCCCGTTTGATGTTGTCAGAAGAAATTCCAGCGCCATCTCCCGTTCGCAAATAATACGTTCCCCCTTCGTTGATTCGGACAGAACCTTTTCCCTTAATGGCGTTGTTCACCGCATTCACATAAATCGTCGGATTGTCATTGATAATCAAATCCGCTTTGGTATGAATTCCATTATTGTAATTGCCTGTCACATAAAGAGTCCCGTTGCCCTTGATGGTCATATCGTCCCGTCCGTAGATACAGGCTTTGGGCACCGAATCCACTTCGGTATATTCCCCAATAGACATATAGGCGTATTTTCTCGCATCTGAAAGGATGTTCACCGAGCCTTCCGCCAGTTCCATTTTCAATTTATCCCCGCGGACAAAGAAAATCGGTGAATTTTCCGAATTGCCCAGCATCACTCCGTTGAACAAAAATTCCACCGTCGCAGTTTCCCCAGTCGAAACGACAATTTGACCGTCCGCCATCGAACCGCTGAAAACATAAACACCAGCACTTCCGATTGTCAAGCGCGAACCGTCCACTTCGATCAAATCGTCAATCGACGCATTTGTCACGCGGAATCCCGCATCCGAAAGCTCAACAAAAACGGCTTTTTGCAAAATCGAATCGGGAACAGTTCCCGTTTCAGGAGCCATCGGGACTTCCCAAGTAAGCCACGTACTGACGCTGAGCGTGTCTGAATCCACTTTGCCCGACTCTTCAACAGCAGAAGAAACGCCCAATTCGGCAAAAGAAGATGAAGAATTCGCCGCCACGGAAGAAGTCCCCGCCTCCAAAACCGAACTGGAGCTTTCTCCATTTTCCACATCCGGAGCGTTAGAACTCGAATCGGAAGAACAGGCGAACATCGAAACGGCCACTACCAAAGACGCGGCAAAAAATGTCAACTGGACTTTCTGATACATATCAACCTCGACTAAAATATAGGAGCAAACGGTTAAACCGGCATTGAAAATTCAACCGTCGCAAAGCAATTTTACACAGTAAATTTTTTTTCACAGCTCAATCGACAATTCGCATTCCCTGTCAAAAACGCAAATCAGAAGTCCAACCGTTTTCAAGATTCATTTTCTGAAATTCCCGAATTCTTTCCACAAGATTTTACTTGTAATAATAAGTCAATCCGTTCGGGAAAAGAACCGCTGTCATGGCAGAGGTTTCGACTGTCGACACCGAAGGGACGCTTCCGCCGTAAATGATCATGCTGCCGGAACCTTGCGGTTTGAACGCCGCATTGGAAGAGCCGTAATAATTGGCATTCGTATAAGAAGTCGCCGTGCAAGACGGATATTCTTCGGTCTGGCTGCCAAATCCGAGCAAAACACCGCCCGAAATGGAGAAGCCGTTGTCCGTATCAATTAGTCCGCCCGATTGATTGGTAGAACAGCTTCCACTGTTTCCGCCGAAGCCGCCCCCAAAACCGCCAAAGTTTCCACCGCCCATGCCGCCGCCACTCGAAAGCAGTTCCAAAATGACAACTCCTCCCGTCTGATACGCAGAGCCGTTCGCGTCCAAAACGTCCACATCATTTCCCGAAACGCTGAGGTAATGGTAGCCTCCGCTAATTTGGATTTCTCCCCAGGAACTCGACTGCATTCCTCCACCGAAACCGCCACCAAAGCCGCCATTCGAAGAAGAATTTTTCGAAGCGCCCCCGGCGGCATTCCAAGCGTCATCCGTTGCGAAAACCGCGGTGATTCCCGCTTCCGCATAGATGTAAACGCCTTCAAATCCTTCGACAGCCTTCGTCACATTGATTGTACTTCCGCGCAAATAAAGGTTGCTGTCCGCATGGATTCCGTCATCCCCGGAACTTATCGTCACCGAGCCTCCGACCATATAAACATGGCCGTTCGAATGGATGCCGTCGTCTAACGTGGAAGTGACATTCAAAATTCCATCGTAAACGAAAACGGAGCTGTCCGCTTTTATCGCCTTTCCCGACGCATTGACTTTTACATTGGGCGTTCCCACGCTGTCGTCGAACAAAATGTAATTCGCCGCCTGAATGCCGTCATCCGCAGCCTGGATGGTGAACGTTCCCCCTGTAATTTCAACATGGCCCTTGCCGCTTGCCAACTTCACCGCATCGTCTTCGTACGATTGAATTGCATCGCCCGTTTCCGTCGTCAACGTGAATGTTCCCCCGTCGATTGAAACAGAACCTTTTCCTTTGATGGCGTTGTTTTTCGCAGTCACTTCTACCGTTGGAGCTCCGCCGAGTTCATCGTCTAAACGGAATTTCAAATCGTTGCTTGTCTGGATGCCATTATTCCAATTGCCGAACACATTCAGCGTTCCGCCGCCTTTGATGGTCAAATCATCTTTTGCATAAATACACGCTTTGGTCGTGTCCGTTTTCGTTTCGCCGTTTTTGATATAAGTGTAAACCCTGCTTCGACTAGAACCGTCCGAAAGCGTATTCGTTGTGCCTTTTACTGCGACGAGAAACGTCTTGTCGGAAGATTGCGCATAAATCGGCGCATCACCGCTCGCAAGGGAAATTCCATTCAAATAGAGGTAAACCTTATCGGTTGTCGGTGCCGCGATGATGATTTGCCCGTCCTCCGAACTTCCCGTGAAATAATAGCTCCCTCCACAGGAAACGGTCACCGTAGAACCTTCCACCAAAATACAGCCATTATCCTCTTCTACGGAAACGCCCGTTGATGCGAACGTTATTTTCGGATTCGCCCCGTTCAATACAGACTCAGAACTCGAAGAGACTCCTCTGCTAGAAGAACTTCCCAAAGAATTTTCCCCCGATGACGATTCAACAACGATTTCCGTTTCCGAAGAAGAAACGCCCTCGCCGCTCGACGAAGAGGCTGCGCTCAGATAATTTTTGACGCAATTCGCCAAAGTCACGTCGTAATAGTAAGAGCCAAAAGCATCGCTGTAAAAGTAAAAGTCCCCCACAACGGAAACGGGTTCCGAAGTTTCTCCGCAAACAGCGCGGCTCCCCGTCAGAACGGTATCACCCGTTACCGGATCCACGACGATGCCCAAAGAATCTCCCGTTTGATTTCCCGGTTCCGGATACAGAATGGAGCCGTTCTCCAAAACGGAATAAACAAGCTCTCCGGCTGCATCGTAGCAATACGTGTTTCCAAGACCATCCGCATAAGTCGTATAAGTTCCGCAAACTCCCGAACCCTCCACACTTTCGCTTGCCGAACTCGACGAATCTCCACAACCCAAAATCGCCGCGCACCCAACGGCGCAGACCGCCACCAAACTTTTTGAAACAAACAATTTCATGCAGACTCCTTTTCTTTCAAAATTAGGCCTTTTACGCCTCCTTTTGCAGGGGAAAAAACGTTTTAATTTTCCTGTTTTCGGGGTAAAAATTCCCGATCCTGTCAAATTGGGAAGAAAGGATTCGGAATTTTCAAACGCGGAAAGCAACGCTTTTTATGAAAATATCCCCGACTCAAAAAAGATTCTTGAACTACATTTTGCAAACATGGTTTTGCTCATTTTGGAATATCTCTTCATTGCGTTCATCGTACTGACGGCTCTTTTTTACGCCGTCTTCGAATGGCGACTTTTCCGGGCGCTGGGAAAAGTCCGCTTGGGAGATTCCATCCAAAATCCCCTTCCGAGCGTGAGCATCCTCGTCGCCGCCCGAAACGAAGAAGCTGGATTAGCCAACACCCTGGACTCCTTGATGAAGCAACGTTACAAGGGACGCTGGGACATTTGGATAGCAGACGACCGTTCAACGGACAATACCCCAAAGATTCTCGCCGAATACCGGGAAAAGTTCCCCGACCGCATCCACGTTGTGACCATTTCTCAATTGATTCCCGGCGAAAGTGCGAAGAAAAACGCCATTGCAAAACTTGTCGCCGCCTCCTCCGGAGAAATTCTCCTTTTGACCGATGCGGATTGCATCGTCCAGCCGACGTGGATCCGCGCCACGGTCCGCGAGTTCGAGCCCGGAGTCGATTTCGTCGCGGGACATTCCTACATCGAACTTCCCGAAGGGCGTTCCAATTGGCTGTTGAACATGCAAGCCGTCGAAACCATGGCTTACCGCATAGCGGGGACCGGCGCCATCGCCATGGGACTCCCCATCACAAGCACGGGGAACAACCTGGCTTACAGGCGCAGCTTCTTTGAAGAAGTCCACGGTTTTGAAGGCGTTTCCAAAATTCAAAGCGGCGACGATGACCTGCTATTGCAGAAACTGGCCCGCGAAGCCCCATGGAAAGCGCATTACTCCATCGATCCGGAAGCTTTTGTCAAGACGCAGGGAAAAGAGACCTTGCCCGAACTTTGGGAACAGCGAAAACGCTGGGCTTCGAAAACGACTTACTACGCACCAAAGACCGTTCTCCTTTTATCCATCGTATTCCTCTTCTTCTGCTTGATTTCCCTAGGGTACGTTCTTTCGTTTTTCAGCTTCAAAATCTTTTTAGCAACCGCATTCGGAGCCGGGTTGAAACTGCTCGGCGACTCTTGCGTGGAACTCCGCGGGCTGCGAATTTTCCAGCAAAGGCAACTTTTCAAATGGTTCCTTCCCGTGGAAATCATCCATGCGCCGTTCACCGTCTTCGCCGTGCTCTTCGGAATCGCCGGGCATTTTAAATGGAAAGGTTAGTTCAAATGGTCAAAAAAACAGAATCCTCTGCCGAAAAACGGACCTTGGTCATCGCAGAAAAACCGAGCGTCGCCGCGGATCTCGCCCGCGCAATCACCACCGGCGGAAAATTCAAAAAAGAGAAGAACTATTTCGAAAATGACGCTTACATCGTCTCGTGGGCTTTAGGACATTTGGTCACATTATGCGATCCGAAAGAGATGAGCGACAAATACAAAACCTGGAACATGGAATCGCTCCCCATCCTGCCGGAAAATTTTGAACTCAAAGCCATTTCAACGACAAAATCCCAACTGTCCGCCTTGGGAAAACTCATCCGGCGCAAAGACGTGGGAACCATCATCAACGCATGCGATGCGGGCCGAGAGGGCGAATTGATTTTCCACTACATCCTGGAATTCGAAAAAGGGAAAACCGGGTTGAAGGGAAAGGTCTTGAAGCGGCTTTGGATGCAAAGCATGACTCAGAGCTCCATCCGCGAAGCGTTCGAACGTTTGCGCACAAGCGAAGAGATGCAAAACCTGCTCGATGCCGCCATTTCTCGTTCTGAAGCGGACTGGCTCGTGGGCATCAACGGTTCCCGGGGACTGACTGCATACAACAGCCGTTTTGGCGGATTTCAACTGACTCCCTGTGGACGCGTCCAAACCCCGACTCTCGCCATGATTGTCAACCGCGAAGAAGAGCGCAACGCATTCGTATCCAAGCCTTATTGGACAATTCACGGGACGTTCAAATCCGGAGCTTCGGAATACAACGGAAAATGGATTCTGCCCGACGCCAAAACGGACAAGGACCGAATCTGGGAAGAGGAAAAAGCCTTGGCGATTGTCAAAAAATGCCAGGGAAAAACCGGAACGGTGACCGAAACGACAAAGCCTTCGTTTCAAAAATGCGGTCCCCTGTACGATTTGACGACGCTCCAACGCGAAGCGAACAGCCGATTTGGATTCAGCGCAAAAACAACGCTTTCAATCGCCCAGGCACTTTACGAACGTCACAAGCTCACGTCTTATCCGCGAACAGACAGCCGCGCCCTGCCCGAAGATTATGTGGGCACCGTCAAAAAAACATTGGGCACAATGGAGGGCAGGCTTTCCCCATTTGCCGCCAAAGCGTTGGAAAACGGCTGGGTCAAAAAAGATCCCCGCATTTTCAACAACTCTAAAATTTCGGACCACTTCGCCATCATTCCCACAGGCAACAAAATGAAGTCCCTGTCCGAAGCGGAACTGAAAATATACACGATGATTTGTCAACGTTTCATCGCCGTCTTTTATCCGCCAGCCGAATACCTGAACACGACCCGTCTCACAGAAATCGAAGGCGAAAAATTTTTAACCGAAGGAAAAATCCTGAAAGTGCCCGGATTCAAGGAAGTTTACGGAAAATCTTCCGATGACGAGGCGAACCTTTCCCCCATAGACAGCAGCGGAAAAGCGACTGCACTGGATTTCGAAATTGCAAGCGAGCACACGAATCCGCCCCCGCGTTACACAGAAAGTACGCTTCTTTCCATGATGGAAAACGCCGGGAAGCTGGTCAAAGACGACGAATTGGCCGATGCCATGAAAGACCGCGGCATGGGAACGCCGGCGACACGGGCAGCCATCATCGAAAAACTGATTTCCGACAAGTATATGGTCCGCGATGGCAAAGAATTGGTTCCGACTAGCAAAGCCTTTGGCTTAATCCACGTCGCCCGGGCGATGAAAATCGACAACCTGACCAGTCCGGAACTCACCGGAGAATGGGAATTCCAGCTGTCCCAAATTGAAAAAGGCCGGGAAACCCGCGAAAATTTCATGAAGGGAATTGAAGACCTGACCACCCGAATGGTTTCGAACATCCGGAATTTCAAGGAAGAAGACACGCGGAAAGAAGCCGCGTTCAGCCCGGTTGACGGCAAAAAAGTTTACGAGAGCGTTTCCCGTTTTGAAACCGAAGACGGCATCCAAATCCGAAAAATTCTGAGCGGTCGAAAAATGGCGGAAGAAGACATCGTCGCGCTTCTGACGCAAGGAAAAATTGGTCCGCTGACCGGTTTCCGCTCCAAACGTGGCTCGGAATTTTCTGCCGGGCTCATGATCGAAGACGGAAAAGTCAAATTTGTTTTTGACAACGCGGAATCCGAAGACATTGAACTCGGCGAAGAAATCGGCAAATCTCCCATCGACGGAAGCCCGGTTTTCGATACGCTCACCGCCTATGTTTCCCAAAGTTTCGTGAACAAAGAACCTTCGGGACTGCGGCTGAACAAAGTGATTTTGGGAAAGGAAATTTCCATTGAAAACATGAAGAAACTGTTGAACGGCGAAAAGACGGATTTGATACAAGGCTTCCGCTCCGCCAAAACGCATCGCCTGTTCGACGCATTCCTGACGCTCCATTCCAAAACGGGGAAAATCCAGTTCGAATTTCCTCCGCGTGCACCGGGAAAAGGCCGCCGCTTTGTAAAAAAGAAGAGCGGAGAAAACTGACAAGGGACTTTATCCCAACAGTTCCCTTGCCAAAAACCGCCATTTTATACTAAATTTCTTTTCCCCGGTCGATCTCCGGGAACAAAACCCGCCCAAAATTGTTTTTGGACCGGTTTTTTTGTTTTTCCGGCAAAAGAAGGAAGATTCGAATGATCAACAGAAACAGCCACCTATTACGTCTCGCCGACTGGAGCGAGGAGCGCATTCTCGAAACAGTCGAAATCGCCATGCGTTTAAAGAGTGAAGTCCACCGCGGACAATTCTCCGATCGTCTCCACGGACAAACCATTGGCATGTTCTTTGAAAAACCTTCTTTGCGCACGATAACGACCTTCCAGGTCGGCATCCATCAACTGGGCGGTTCCGCAGTCCTCCTTTCTCCGGATTCCATCGGACTCGGAAAAAGAGAAAGCGTCCACGATGTCGCCAAATGCCTTTCCCGCTGGGTCAACGCGCTTGTCGTGCGCTGTTTCAAACAGGAACTGGTGGAAAAGCTGGCTGAATTCGGCAACATCCCCGTCGTCAACGCCCTCACCGACGATTATCATCCCTGCCAGGCATTCGCCTTCGCCGAAACCATCCGGGAACAGCTCGGCGATTTCAAGGGAAAAACAGTCGCTTTCATCGGAGACGGAAATAACGTCGCCAATTCCTTTTTGGTGTTGTGCGCCAAATTGGGCATGAATTTCACCTTGGCCTGCCCCAAAGGTTATGAACAACCCCAAGCCCTCATCGACGAAATGACGCCTTTCTTCCAACAACGCGGCACCCGTTACCGTGTTTTCCACGATCCGAAAGACGCCGTAAAAGATGCGGACATCCTTTACAGCGACGTTTGGGTGAGCATGGGACAAGAAGGCGAAAAATCCTCCAAGCAAAGCCATTTCCTGCCGTTCCAAATCAACGATGAACTGCTGTCCCTTGCGCCGGAACATTGCAAGGTCAGCCACTGCCTTCCCGCCCACCGCGGAGAAGAAATCACGGATTCCGTGATGGACAATCCCAAGGTGAACCTGGCTTTCGAAGAAGCGGAAAACCGTTTGCATGCGCACAAAGCGGTCCTTTGGCAGCTGATGACGCCCACTTCCGAACTTGGAAAATAGTCTCGTAAAAATTTCAAAGGAGCTTCCCGTGCGGGAAGCTTTTTTTGTCCTTATTCAACTTTATTACAGCCAATAAAGTTTATATTGTATTCCGGCCCTTTTCCCGGTGAGGTTTTTCTTGATTCATCCCATCGCCCGATTTTTGCCGATACTCCTCTTGTCCTTTTCGGCTATCTTCGCCCAGGTTCAGTTTCCACATGGATCGGGAGTCGTTGACATTACCAAGGCCCCTTACAACGCCAAAACAGACGGCAAATCCGACGTCACCGAAATCATTCAGCAGGCACTGGACGACCACCCGAATGGAAACTACGTCATTTACCTGCCCAATGGAACTTACCGGATATCCCGCCAGATAAGCTGGCCTCAAGCAGAAAAAGAAAACGAGTCTTACCGCCGCACCATTCTCCAAGGCGAAAGCATGGGTGGAACCCACATCATCATGCAGGATTCCGCATTCGGTTTCGACAATCCCGACGCGCCGCGGGCAATGCTTTACACCGGCATGGGCGACTACCCGCACAACCGGAACGCCATCCGCGACATGACGTTGCACACCGGAAAAGGCAATCCGGGCCTTATCGGCATCCGCTTCAACGCCAATTACCAGGGAACCGTACTCAATGTCAAAATCTTTTCCGATGACGGTCAAGGCGTCGCCGGGATAGACATGAACTACACAGAAAATATCGGTCCGCTTCTCATCAAGAACGTGGAAATCCGCGGATTCGATGTGGGCATCCTCACCGGATTCCCCTTATACGGCATGACTTTAGAGCATATCACGCTTTACAACCAAAAGAAATACGGAATCGAAAATCACGATCAAGTATTGACCGTCCGAAATTTGCGCTTCCACGGCGCGGCGACTGCCATTGCGAATTTTGGAGAAAACGCTCTCCTCACCATGATTGGCGGCGCACTGGAATACACCGGAAAGAAAAAAGCAAAGATTCCCGCCATTTACAACGAAGGTTATCTGTTCGCCCGCGACATTGCGACAAGCCGCTTCGTCAAGGCGATTGACGACAGAGGTCCCGCCAGCGGTGAAGGTCTCGATGGCCCGGAAATCATCGAATATTCCTCCGATATCCCGACAAACCTTTGCCATTCGCCGCAATATTCGTTCAAACTTTCCATCGCCGAAACGTTACTTCCGATGGAACAGGATCCCAACCATTGGGTGGGAATTCAAGGGGATTACGGCGGCACGGCGGGAACGGGAAGCGACGACTCCAAAGCCATTCAACAGGCAATTGATGACGGCGCAGAAACGATTTACTTTACTCCGGGCGGACGTTACACAATCAACAGGGATGTTCACATCCGCAATCGCGTGCGCCGCATCATTGGCACCGAAGCAACCATCGACGGAACCGGGAAATTCATCGTCGAAGGCAGCGCATTCAAAGAAATCACGATTGAACGCTTTGCCGAATTTGGCGCAGGAATCGTCCACAAGGCCCCCCAAACGCTAATTCTCAAAAACATGAAAGTCAAAAATTATGAAAGCGCCAAAAAAGGCGCGGGAGACCTTTACCTCGAAGATATCGCCATTGACCACATGGAAATCAACCTGCAGCACGTGTGGGGCCGCAGCCTTTACATGGAGAACGACCGCAAAACAAAAATTGAAAACAACGGCGGAACCATCTGGATTTTGGGATTGACCGCCGAAAACGGCAACACGGTTCTGCACAACCGCGACCGCGGAGAAGTGGAACTTTTGGGCGTGCACGTCATTGCCAGCCGCAAAGCAAAACTCCGCCCCATGTTCATCAACGATTCGGCAAGCCTGTCCGTCGAAGGACTTCGCGAAACCCTGCTGCAGGGGAACGCCTTCCCCAAGATTGCCGAAGAGACTCGCCGTGGAGAAACGAAAACGCTCTACGCGGAAGGACTTCTCAAAAATCCGTCTGGCGGCACCATGATGACTCTTTTCGTGGGGTACATTCCCAAAACAGGCCAAAACGAAAAACCCGAAGTCGAAGGCGCCCCCAGCATGATTCTTTTGCAATCCGACAAAGCAAAGCTCTCTGGACGCGTTTACGATGATGGCCGCGGTCCCAAAGGCTATTGCATTGACCCCGTCATTTGGAAAAAGCTTTCCGGTCCAGGGCGAGTCGTTTTTTCAAATGAAAAGGATTACGAAACCGACGTGAGCTTTTCTTACAGCGGTCGATACAACATCGCATTCACCGCAGACGATGGCGAACATCAATCTTCCGACACGACTCACGTTTACGTTTTCGATTTGCGGACAAGTACCCGCGACCACAGCGGAAATGGCGTAGCTTCGGGACGCGGCATGGACACATGGATTTCGCAATTCGATTCTTACACGCCGCACGGAGAAGATTCCCTGCTTCAAATCGGTTACAGCCGCGAAGGTTCCAGCGCAAAAATCTATTTGAAGTTTGACCTTTCCGCCATTCCGGGACCCATCGCAGATGCCGCTTTGCAGCTTTCCGTACCAGAAGATCCCCGTTACAGGAACAAGAAAAAGCCCGTCCAATGGAACGTGTTCGGACTTTTAGAAGAACCGGGCAAAGATTTTGGCGACGGAATGGCTCCTGCCGATTGGCAAGAATCGGAATTGACCTGGTTCAACGCCCCAGCCAACCAAGACGTTCCCGGCGGCGCTTACGTTCCCCGCAAAAGCCGCGGCGGTGGCATTGATCCCCGATACACCAGTTACTTGGGCACCATCACGCCGACTCCGGGCGCTCCATTTGGCACATTCCTCAAAAGTGCCGCCCTGACGGATTTTACAAAGCGCAAACACAAATCCAAGTTGTTCACCTTCATCCTTTCCGCCGTTGCCCCGAGCGATTCCAACTATTTCGTTTATTCGCGCGAAGCGGGAAAAGCTTTGGCGCCCGCCCTTTACGTGAGTTACTTTGATTCCAACCGGACGGTGAGCGGCGTTGCGACAGAAGAAGCGATTAAGCTTTCCAAAGTGAACATCAACATCGTCTCTCTCGATTGCAATTTCGATTTGACCATCGGAGAACCCCAATATGTGAAAATTGAAATTTTCAACGAATCCGGAAAATTCATTCAACAACTATGCGGGCGCGAACTCGAAAGCGAAAAGAAGTACACCTTCAAGTTCAAAGCGCGCGAATTCCCCACCGGAAAATACACGTTGAAAGTCTCCGGCGAATCTTTTTCCAAAGAAGAAAAATTTTACATCTTGAACTAGGTCCGACATGAATCATTCCGTTTCTAAAATCCTTCCCTTTTTTTGCCTGACGCTTCTCATCGGCTGCGGTAGCGATTCCAGTTCTTCGGCGACAGAAGATTCCTCGTCTTCACTTTCGCCAGAAGAATATTCCAGTTCTTCTTATTCAAACCGTCTGGACGCCGAATACGCCGACACACTGTCTAGCGACACGCTGAAGTTTTCAGAAAAGAATCCAGTCCGCGCTTCATATAAATTTTTCTTAGGCGAATACCCCAAGGGAACATTGATTCGGATTTTCAGTCAAAAGTCATCCGGTGGACAACCCGACTCCTTTTTCGTCAAAGAAGAAAAAGGAGAAATATTGATCCCGGAATACACCCTTGTCGATGCCAACGGGAATGTCAATTACAATACGCAAAATCTTTACGCCCGATTCGGCGACTCCGCATTTTCCTCGGCAACGTTCATTACGACTGCGGAGTCTGGATTTTATTACGCAGATATTCCCAGTGTCAGCCTTTCCGCCGATTCCTCGTTCTCCCTAAAAATTGCCGCCGAAATTAAAAAGGCTTACTTCGGCTACATCGGAGATTCTTCCACGATTTCCATTGAACCGGGAGACACTCTCCACGGCGTATTTTTCATCGGAAATGGCATTGAACAGGCCAAAGCGGAATTTTCCGCTTCAACGGGAAAAAGCATCAACATCAATGTTTCCGGAAAGTCCCTGACAAGAATCCACCTTTACAAAGACTCTTCAGAAATCGCCGCGGGGAACTCCATCGACGAACAGATTCTCCCCGAAAAATCCGCGGATTACACTTTGGGAATTTTCCCACAAAAGTTTCCCGATTACACGACAGGTCCCTACGCCTATTTTGACATCAAATCTTCTTCCCGCGACTTGGAGCAGGGGGAATATTTCGCCAATCCGGATTCCATCCAAAAAATCGGAGACACCTTGACTGTTGTCCGGGAACGGAACGATGCCGCCAAATATTATTTGCGCCAGGAGCAATACGTATGGCTGGCCGATTTGGAAAAAGACGAAGAAACGGATATTTTCCACAGCATCGAAGGCTACCAAAGCGGTGCCGGCTACCCGGCGACTTATGCGGTTCTCAATGCGGACGGAGATTCCATCGCAACCGTTTCTTCAACAAAGACGCGTTTTGTCGCCCCCAAAAAAGGCGCCTACTATTTGCACTACACCCGCTTGAATTCCCCGCCGACCTCAGAATCGCAAGTACTGACGCTCAAAACGGTCATTCAACGGCGCAACTACATTTCCCGATTCCAGCTTTTTGACGAAGAACGCGAAACGGAATTGAACTCCAAAACGGTCTCCCTCGGCGACACGCTTTCCCTTTTGAACTTCGGCATCCGGGCCGAGCCCGCGGACGTAAGCAACCTGACCTACTGGTACTTGCCCTGCGAAGACCTGCCCTTCATCCGATCCGCCGCTTACACCAAAGACAACTGTTTGCGATACGGATCCGAACAGCTTTGGGGCGCAACGAACATCGCCATTTCCGACAATGCGGAAAACGCCGGGGAAATCATCCGTTTGATAGCCGAAAGCAAAGCGGACCCCACGGCACGCGATACGCTTCTGATCTATATTGGCGAACCTTAAAATTTTTACTATCTTTGAACACCCCGGGATGTCGCGCCAAGCTCTGCCAACGTTTCGGGTTTAACTAAAGAGCTTCCTTTCGAGGTAACAATGTCCTATCGTGGACCCAAAGCCAAGGTCGCCCGCTCTCTCGGGCTCGCAACCACCCCCAAAACCCAAAAGGTTCTCGACCGCCGGAACTTCGGCCCCGGACAGCACGGTCAAGATCGCAAGAAGTCCGCTTCCGTTTACAAGCAACAGCTTGTGGAAAAGCAGCGTCTTCGCTTTACATACAACATTTCTGAAGCCCAGATGTCCAAGACTTACGCAGAAGCCAACCGCCGCGAAGGTTCCGCAGGTGACAACCTGATGATCCTCCTCGAAACGCGTTTGGACGCTCTCGTCTTCCGCATGGGTTTCGCCCGCACCATTTTTGCCGCTCGTCAGTATGTGGCTCACGGACATTTTGCCGTTAACGGTGTCCGCAGCTATTCTCCGAGCCGCCTGGTCAAAGCCGGCGACGTCATTTCCGTACGCGAACGTTCCAAGAACCACGTTCAAATCAAGGAAGCGATTGACAACGCTCCTGCCGCTCCGGAATACTTGACTGTCGACAAGGACAAGATGGAAGGCAAGCTCGTGGCGACTCCGCTCCGCGCTCAGATTCCAGTCCAGCTCCAGGAACAGCTCGTGGTCGAATATTACTCCCGTTAATCATTCCCACAAAGATTCCAAAACGCCCGCATTCGCGGGCGTTTTTGTTTTTCAACCGCAAAAAAAGACCGCAACTTCAAGCTGCGGTCCTGTTTTTTCTGATTCTTCGAACGCTTACTTCCGATGGTTCTTATACCAACGGATCAGTCCATTTGTAGAACTGTCGTGGGCAAGCTCCACATCGTTTGCAAGTTCCGGAAGGATTTTCTTCGCCAGTTGTTTGCCGAGTTCAACGCCCCATTGGTCAAAGCTGTTGATGTTCCAAATCACGCCCTGGGTGAAGATTTTGTGCTCGTACAAGGCGATGAGCGCGCCCAACGTTTCGGGGCTGACGCTTTCCATCATGATGGAATTGGTCGGCTTGTTGCCTTCGAACACTTTATGCGGTGCGAGGAATGCGATTTCTTCTTCGGATTTTCCCGCTTGACGCAATTCTTCCGTCGCTTCTTCGAGAGTCTTGCCATTCATCAAGGCTTCTGGCTGCGCAAAGAAGTTGGAAAGCAACTTCTGGTGGTGATCGCCCACTTTGTTGTGGCTGTTCGCCGGAGCGATGAAGTCGCACGGAATGAGCTTTGTCCCTTGGTGAATGAGCTGATAAAAGGCGTGCTGGCCGTTGGTTCCCGGTTCACCCCAAAGGATGGGACCCGTCTGGTAATCAACGCGCTTGGATTCGCGGTCCACAAACTTCCCGTTGGACTCCATATCCGCCTGCTGGAAATACGCGGCAAAACGGTGCATGTATTGATCATACGGGAGCATGGCATAACTCGATGCTCCAAAGAAATTGTTATACCAAATGCCGACAAGAGCGAGAATGACGGGAAGATTCTTTTCGACGGGAGCGTTTTTAAAATGTTCATCCATTTCATAAGCGCCCTGGTGCAACTTCATGTAATTGTCAAAGCCAATCCGGAGAGCAATCGAAAGCCCGATGGCGGACCACAGGGAATAACGCCCACCGACCCAATTCCAGAATTCAAACATGTTGGCGGGATTGATGCCAAATTCCGTAACCGCTTCCGTATTCGTGGAAAGGGCGACAAAATGATTGGCGATAGACTTTTCGTCGCCGCCAAAAGCTTCAAGAACAGCCGCTTTCGCCGTATTGGCGTTGGTCATGGTTTCAAGAGTCGTAAACGTCTTGGATGCGACAATGAAGAGCGTCTCTTCGATGTTCACCTTTTTCAGCGTTTCCGCAATGTGGGTTCCGTCGATATTCGAAACGAAATACACTTCTGGAGATTCCGGAGACGCATAATGCCGGAGCGCTTCTGTCACCATCACCGGACCCAAATCCGAGCCGCCGATGCCGATATTCACCACATACTTGATGGACTTTCCGGAGAATCCCTTCCATTTGCCCGAACGGACCAAATTCGTAAATTCTTCCATGTGATTGAGAACCGCACGGACTTCCGGCATCACATCCTTGCCGTCGACGTAAATGGGCGAATTTCCCTTGTAACGCAAAGCGGTATGCAAAACGGCACGCTTTTCTGTCGTATTGATTTTTTCGCCCGAGAAAAAGCTCTTGCGCATTTCGTCAAATTTGGCAAAGGGAAGCAGGGCGAAAAGTTTCGCCATCGCATCGTCATCAATCAAGTTTTTGGAATAATCCAAGAAAATGCCGCAGGCTTCCGCGCTGAACCTTTCGGCACGTTGCGGGTCCTTTGCGAACATTTCGCGCATATTCCACTTTTTGGCTTCGGACGCTTTCGCTTCGAGAGCCTTCCATTCTTTCGATTCTGTCAAACGACTCATAATGTGTCCTTCTTAAAGTGTTTTCCCCAATTATAGTTTTTTGAATTCCGTCACCGCCCATCATCGAACCAAAAATTTCACTATTTAACGGTGAATTACTAGATTTAGCGCGATGAAGAAAAAATCCCTGTACATTTTCGACATGGACGGAACCCTGTTCAACACATTAGGCGATCTGAGCGCTGCAGTCAATTACGCGCTGGGAGCCTTTGGATTAAAGCCCCTTTCCACCGAAAAAATCCGGAGCTATATCGGCAACGGTTCCCTGAAGCTTATTGAACGTTCTCTTGAAGGGGCGAATGTGCCCCTCGCCGACGTTCACCGCACTTATTCCGAATATTATGCGCACCACTGTTTAAACGCGACAGAACCTTACCCCGGCGTCATTGAATTTTTAAAAACGTTCCCCGCCAAAAAAGCCTTGGCGACAAACAAGCCTCACACGCCCGGTCTCGCCATTCTCAGGCACTTCGGAATAGAATCCTGCTTTGACGCCCTCGCCTTTGGTGACGAAGACACTCCGCGCAAGCCCGATGCGGCGCCATTTTTCAAAATTCTCGAAAAGACGGCTATTCCCCAAAACGAAGCCGTGATGATAGGCGATGACGCCCCAGATATCCTCGGAGCCCAAAACGCAGGAATCGACAGCGTTTTCATTGAAAGCGGATTTGGCAAACGGGAAAGCTTCTTTCCCGTGGAACCGACTTATTCCATCAAACATTTTTTCGATTTGAAAAACTTGCAATTCCATTAAAGCCATGCCCAAACATTATCTGATAGACACCTACGGCTGCCAAATGAACGAGTACGATTCCGCGCTCATCGCTTCGATGCTCGAAAAGAACGGCTGCATTCCCACCGAAGACCCCGAAGAGGCCGAACTCTTCTTTTTCAATACCTGTTCCGTCCGCGAAAAGGCCGAAGAAAGCGCCAAAGCGAGAATTTCAAAAATGAAATTTTACAAAAAGCGCAGGCCCTGGATCAAATTCATCGTCACGGGATGCATGGCGGAACATCTCGGTTCACGCCTCGTAGAACAGGTTGATTGCATCGATTACGTTATCGGACCGGACAAATATTCGAAAATTCCAGAGCTTCTCTTTCCGCATCCACTGGCGTCCACCCAGAAAAACCTGTCCCAAAGAATCATCACCGGATTTGACGATTCCGAAAATTACCTGGGCGAATACGCCAAGCTTTCCCATCCGTTTTCTTCTTTTGTCACCATTCAACGCGGCTGCAATTTCCGCTGCAGCTACTGCATCGTTCCATTTGTCCGCGGAAGGGAAAAGTACCGGGCGGCAGAAGACGTTTTGCGCGAAGTGGAAATGGCCAGTTCCCGCGGCGTTTCGGAAATTTGCCTTTTAGGACAAACCGTGAACGCCTATCGACAACGCGGGCTTGATTTTGCCGATTTGCTGGCACAGATTGCGGCGGTCCCCGGTATCCGCCGGGTGCGATTCATGAGTCCGCATCCGCGTTTTTACACGGAAAAGTTGATCGATGTTTTGCAAAACATTCCGCAACTGTGCCCCCATGCGCACATTCCACTCCAAAGCGGCAGCGATGCGATGCTTTCCAAAATGAAACGCCGTTACACCGCCGATGAATTTCTGCGAATTTTGGAAAAATTCCGTGGGAAAAATCCTTTCTACGGCCTGACCACCGACATCATCGTGGGATTTGTCGGCGAAAGCGAAGAGGATTTTGAAGCCACGTTGGCCACAGTGAAAGAAGCCCGCTTTGATGCGGCGTTCATGTTCATTTACAGTCCACGCGAAGGAACCGAGAGCGCGAAAGAAACGGAAACGTTATCCGAGGGACAAAAACAGGAACGCCTTGCGCGCCTAGTCGAAGTGCAAAACGCCATCACCTTGGAACGCAACCGGGAAATGCTGGGCCGCACCGAGGAAATTCTAGTCGAAGGCCCGTCTTCTAGAGACCCCGACGAATGGGTGGGAAAAACCGGAAACTTCAAAAAAGTCATTTTTGCGTCAAAAACTGTCAAACCCGGAGACTACGTAAACTGCCGGATCGACGACATCCGGGGCTGGACGCTCCGAGGCACGCCCATCGATGAACTGGAGAAACCATGTCACGTTTGAACAAAATCTTTTTCGCCGCCGCCATCGCCTTCTCCGCGAGCGCTTTTGCCGCCACCTTGGAAGATGCGCAAAAAGCTTACGTTTCCGGCAATTGGACGGGAGCCGCCGAAGCCTTCGAATCGGTTTGCCCGACTCTTGAACTTTCCAAACGGGCGGAATGCGCCCTCTGGGGCGTTCTGGCCAGATCCCAAACAGGCGTTTCCAAAGACTTCGCCCTCGCCAAGAAAAGACTCGACAGCCTCATCTTTTCAACCCCCGACAGCCTTTCCGTCATTGCGGACCTTTACATGACGCGCGCTCAATTCGAGCTTTACCTCAAACGCGCCGATCTCGCTTACAAGAGCCTCAAATCCGCATTCGTCCGCTCCCTGCCAAAGCAGCGCTCCGTCATCCATCAAGTTTGCCAGAGCCTTTACAAAGCCACTCCCACCGATTCCGTGCACAGCTTGTGCGAAGAGATCCAACGCGCCAAATCCACCGAAGAGGACTCAGGTCAAACCACCACCGCCAGTCCTGTCCAAACCGACTCCGCCAAAGCGCCAGCTGTTTCTCCGGAAAGTGTTTCTTCGTCGAGCAGCCCATCTTCCTCGAGCGCGGCGGGAGCCGTTTCCAAAGACTGGACTTTGCAATTAGGCGCCTTCGGCATCGAATCCAATGCCGAAATGCTCATCAGCAGTCTCAAAACGGCGAATGTCGATGCGACTGCAAATTCCACCGAATCCGATGGGAAAAAGCTGTTCCGGGTCTTCGTTGGGGAGTTTTCCACCAAAGAAGAAGCCCTCGAATACGGAAATAAGGTCCTTTTGCCACTCAAATTGGACTTTCAACCGACAAAAAAACAGTAATCTTTTTTTTTACCATTCTCAAAATCGCAAAACAGTTCTATATTTGGGTTACCCCTAGCCGGGGTGGTGAAATTGGTAGACGCGCTGGACTCAAAATCCAGTAGAGGCAACTCTGTGAGGGTTCGATTCCCTCCCCCGGCACTACGAACTGAACTGTCGAGATTCAATGAATACAGCTTTCAAAACACTCTGCGTCTGTCTATTTTCCGCTTCCGTCTTGTTCGCACAAGACGGTTTTGCTGATGGGGCCAATTATTACAGCGCAGAAGATCCGGAGGCGCCGGAAGCCACTCTTGACGACAGCTATTCCGCAGGCAACGCCACCGCTTCCGGAGACGAATGGGCCGGCTTCGATTACGAAAATGCCGGACTTACCCAGTGGGAATTTCAACAGGCGAAAGAAAGCGGCATGAGCCGCGACAAGCTGACCCAACTCACCGAATTGGGCGTGCGCCCGACAGAATACATTCAAGAACCTTGGAAGCGTCTTGGCGTTTCTGAAGAAGCCTGGCTCGCCGAACGCGCCAGCGGTCTCGAAGATTCCGACATCGACAGGACTTACCGCAACCACGCCGGAGAACAAAGTTCCGCCTATCTTTCCGCTGTCATTCCCTCCCTTTACCAATGGAAACACGATGAAACAGTCAAAGCCATCTGGATGGATGCCCTTTGGGTTGTCGGCGTCGGCGGTTTGACTTATTTCGCCATCAACAGCGATGAATACGACAATACATGGGTCTATTGGCTCATTCCTGTGCTGGGAGCGCATATCTGGTCTTTTGCAGACGCTTTCTTCGACACGCAATGGGCGAACAACCCGGACGCGAACCGTTTCAGCTTGGGAGTCGGTCCCAACTTGAACAACGGAGTCGCAGGCATTTTGCAAGTGCGCTTCTAAGATGCAAATAGAACTACTCAAAAGCAAGATTCACCGAGCCACGGTGACTGATGCCAATTTGAATTATGAAGGCTCCATTACGATAGACAGAGCGTTGATGGATGCGGCGGGAATCCTCCCCTTTGAAAAAGTCGGCATATTAAACGTCAATAACGGAGCCCGTTTCGACACCTACGTCATCGAAGGCGAAGCCGGCTCGGGGACCATTTGTTTAAACGGTGCTGCCGCCCGCATGGTCCAAAAAGGCGATTTGGTCATCATCGTTGCCTATGTTTCCATGACACCGGAAGAAGCCCGTGTTTGGAAACCGGTCGTTGTCCGCGTGAACGCCCAAAACAAACCGCTTTAATTCGCTATATTTACAGCGTGAACATTTTTCCTCCGCAGAAATCCATATTCCTGTTGTGCATTCCTCTCAGCATCTCCGCTTGTCGGGATGAACAGCCGGTGACCGAAGAAATCCGCGAAACTCCAGGCGACATTCAAGTTTTAAATTCCAGTGGGATTCCCGGAGCCGCTTCTCAGATGTGCGATTATCTGCGTTCCCAAGGATTTGACGTCGTCGAAGTCAGCAACGACAAATTGTGGAATTACGAAGAAACCATAATCGCGCTTCGCAATCCCCACTGGGCAGGAGCCGAAGCTTTGGCCCGGACACTTCACACCGACAACGTCATCCCGTTAGAAAACAAACGGGAACTGGTTGATGCCACGGTTTACGTCGGCAAGGATTTTGAAAAAACGATACAGGCAGGAGCCCTATGACTACAGAAAAAAAGACCGCCCCCAAAAAAACTACCGTCAAGAAAAAGGCCGAAACGGAATCGCCCAAGGTGAAGAAAACCCCGGCGAAAAAAACGGCAAAAAAATCAGCCTATACGGAATCCGTACAAATTGCGGCGAAAATTCTCTTTGGATTGCGCGCCCAAAAACTTGAACTCATCGACTTGCGCGGCATTTCGGAAACAGCCGACTTTATGTTAGTGGCTACCTGCGAAAGCGAAGCTCAGATGCAAGCCATCCTCGATGAACTTTCCAAAGAATTCAAAGTGCGGAACATGAAATACAGCACGGAATACAAACCGGGCATCAGTATGCGCTGGGCCGTATTCGACGCGGGATTCGATCTGATGATCCAGCTTTTCGAAGAAAGCAAGCGCGAAGAACTGGCGTTCGACAAGCTTTACAGCGACGCTCCGATAACCGAACTCGAAGAAAAAGATTTCGTAACAGCAAAAACGAAAAAGGCGAAGGCGGAAGATGAACTCATTTAATGAAAAAATAGCCCAGGCCGTCGCCGAGACCGGCGCGTTTGAAGTGGAACAGGCCAAAAAGCTCATCACGATTCCCGCCGATACGGAACACGGAAACTTTTCCATTCCCTGCTTTGTCTTAGCCAAGACAATGCGCAAGGCTCCCAAGGTCATCGCCGAAGAACTCGCCCCCAAAATTCAACTGCCCGAAGGCATTTCCAAAGTAGAAGCCGTCGCGGGATACTTGAATTTTTTCATTGACCGCAAATTCCTGGCAACCTCCATTCTTGAAGCCATCGCTTCCCAGAAATCGGAATATGGGCACGCCGCGCCGAACGGCAAAGTCGTTTGCATGGATTACAGTTCCCCAAATATCGGAAAGGAGCTGGCGTTTCACCATTTGCGCTCTACGATGATTGGGAATAGCCTTGCCCGCATTTACAAAGCGTCCGGCTACAAAGTCATCCGGATAAACCATTTGGGAGACTGGGGCACCGCATTCGGCAAGCTCATTGTCATGTATTTGCGCGAAAACCGGCCTACTGACGATGAAACGCTCCAGTCGCTGACCGTAAAAGAGCTGAATATTCTCTACGCGAGCTTTTCCAAAGCGGCGGAAACAGAACCGACACTGGAAGATGAAGCCCGCTTAGCCTTTTCCCAATTGGAAAAAGGCGACGAGTTCTATCACAAGCTCTGGTCCGCTTTCCGGGCAGCCACCCTCAAAGAATTGATGCGCATCTATAAAATGATGGGAGTCGACTTTGACTATTACACGGGAGAATCTTTTTACGAAGACAAAATGCCCGCAGTCATTCGGGAATTAGAAGAAAAGGGACTGCTCGAACGGAGCGAAGAACGCGACGTTGTAAAACTCGATGAATACAAGCTGAACCCCTGCCTTATCCGCAAAAGCGATGGCAGTACCCTGTATGCGACAAGGGATTTGGCCGCGGCAATTTTCCGCAAACAAGAATATCATTTTGACAAAAGCCTTTACGTTGTCGATTTGGGACAAGCTCTGCATTTCAAGCAGGTCAAACTTGTTTTGAAAAAAATGGGACGGGAATGGTACGACACCCTGGTGCACATTCCTTTCGGTGTCATATTGAACTTTATCGATGGCAAATGGGAAAAGGGAAAAACGCGTACGGGCAAAGCAAAACTGTTACGCGATGTCATTGAAGCCGCCCAACAAAAAATTCTCGAATTCATCAATCAGAAAAATCCGAATTTGGAAAACAAGGAACTGATTGCGCAGCAAATCGGCATCAGCGCCCTCACCTTCAACGATTTAAAAAATCACCGTTTGATGGATGTCAAATTCGACTGGGATTCCGCATTGAGTTTTGACGGATCCACCGGTCCTTACGTTCAAAACGCCCACGTCCGCCTTTGCAGCATCATGCAAAAAGCGGGCTACGAGGTGAATTTTCAAGATGCCCGTTTTGAAGATCTCACCGATGACAGCGCCTATGAACTCATCAAGCTCTTGGCACAGAAAGCGGACCGCATCCGAAAAGCCTGTGAATCGGACGAACCGTGCGAACTCGCACAATACGCCCTGGACATTGCCGGAGCCGCCCACAAGTTCATCCACGATGACCGCGTCCTTGGCAGCCCCGAAGAAAAATCCAGGCTGTTCCTCGTCAAATGTACGCAAATCGTCCTGGAAGACGTTCTTGTCTTGTTAGGACTTTTCCCTGTCCGCAACATGTAACAAACAGATGCACCCGATTCTCGAAAAATCCCTTTCTGGAAAACGGCTTTCTCCCCAAGACGCTCTTTCCCTGTTGAATGACGCGGATTGGAAAGAAGTCGTGAGCGCAGCCAATGCGGTCCGCCGACAAAAACTTCCCGGCAACCGGGTCGGTTATACCGTTTACCGCATCGTCAACTACACCAACATCTGTTCCATCAGCTGTGAATTTTGCGCCTTTTCCAAAAGGTCCGGAGAACGTGGCACATACACGCTAACGTTAGAGCAAATCCGCGAAAAGGCTTTGGAAGCGCAGCGTCTCGGCGCCGACCAGATTTTTTTGCAAGGCGGAGTCAACGAAGAGCTTTCCTTGGATTATTACACGGAAGTTCTCAACATGCTCACCCGGGAACTCCACATGAGTGTCCGCGGATTTTCTCCCGTAGAACTGGTGCATATCGCCAAGGCGCACGGAAAATCCCTTGAAGAATTGCTGCGCCTGTTCAAAGACGCAGGCCTTTCTTCTGTCCCCGGAGCCGGTGCCGAAATTCTCTCCGACAGAATTCGCCAAAAGCTCAGTCCCAAAAAGCTGAGCGCCAAAGAATGGCGCGACACGCTGGCCGTTTGCCAAAAGAATGGACTTCCGGGAAGCGCAAACATTGTGATAGGCTCTTTGGAAACTCCAGAAGATATCGTCGCGCATCTGGACCTTGTCCGCGGCTTGCAAGACGAAACCGGCGGCATAAAAAGTTTTGTCGCCTGGACCTTCCAACCGCAAACGGATCACTTCCCCATTCGCCATGTCACGTCCATGGAATATCTCAAAGTCTTGGGACTTTCCAGACTCTATTTGGACAACGTGCGCCATATTGAAGTTTCCGTTCTCGGCATGGGAAAGCAAATCGGAGAACTTGGACTTTCTGCCGGAGCTGACGACATCAACAGCATCGTCCTGGAAGAAAATGTCCTAGAATCCCGCGGCATCCGGGGAATCGCAGAAGCGGAATCCTTTATCCGACAGGCGGGATTCGAACCTTACCGCCGCGATTTGAATTTTTCTGACGACCCTTGACACTTTCATGCGCAGGCTGACCATTTTCAAACGGCTCGTGCTGAGTCAAATTTTTGAAAACCCGGATTCCACGCGCATTGTAGAAATCGGCAATTACGAACAAATTCGCGATTACAGTCTGGTTTTGGCCAGCCAAAGTGTTCCTCACGAAATTCGCCGCGATGGGCGCGGCCCTTACACGATTTCCGTTTTTGCAAAAGATTTTGAACGCGCACAAGAACAGATTTCCCTTTACAAAAAGGAAAATCCGCCCAAGACAGAAAACGCGCCATTGGCCGTTCAATTGAGCCTTTCGCCACTGATGGTTTTGGCTGTTCCCGCCGGGATGACGCTTGTACAGTTTTCAAATCGCGGAAGCCGCTTTTACCATACGGGAATATCCGATGCAGATAAAGTTCTTGCCGGGGATTGGTGGAGGCCCATCACCGCACTAACTCTCCACGGCGACGCCCATCACTTGGCGTCAAATCTCATCTCGGGCTATATCATCTTGAATTTGCTTGCATTCCGGCTGCCGCTTTCGAGACTGGCACTTCCCCTGGCGATAGCCTCCGCAACAGCCAATTTCTTCGTTGCCCAAACAGTCAAATCGGATTTCCGCTCCCTCGGATTTTCCACATTCGTCTTTTGCGCTTTGGGCGCACTCAGCACCATTGAATTTCGCTTGATGCCAAAGGAATCACGCGGATTACTTCGCCGATTCGCGCCTCTCTTTGCCGCCGCTTTACTGGCTGTTTTCATGGGACTGGGCGAGCATTCCGATATCCTCGCCCATTTTTACGGATTCCTACTGGGGCTTGGCGTTGGTCTTTTGCCCCGCAAAAAGCAACTTCTTTGGGGCAGTCCCTCTGGCATTTTTGACATTCTGCTCTGGATTTTCTTCTACGCCTTTTTCGTCATCGCCTGGTTCCGCGCCACGGGAAAAGCTTTTCTTTGACTTGGCCTTCGGTGTTCCCGTTTTCAAGGAGGCGCTTAACCGTTACAAGGAACGGCAACGCGAAAATTCCGGACAACGGACGATTTTCCCCACAGTCAATTTGGCGGATGCGGGAATGGGCGTGAAAGCGGCGCTTCTTTTTTAGATTTTTCACAAAGAACCTTCTTGTTTTTATTATCTTTGGTATGATGGAAAATATTGTCCAAACATCGGGATTTGAACTTTCTGAAAGCGAAGCGCTGCGGTTTCTTCGCCATTTTCCGCTGATGATTTCCACGACCTCCTCGCCTACCCTCCTTTACCGGATAGATTCCGGACTTTGGGTCGGCAGCGATGTTTCCTACCGCCTTGTCGATGGCTTCCGAATTGTCAATTGGAAGGGGGTCATCACCTCCGTCGATGGGAATGCCTGGACTGCAGACATCAAACAGGGACCTTTCCGTTTTTTCCATGCGAAACATTCCATTCAAACGGACAATGGGTTGTTGGAAATTTCCGATGAACTTGAATTCGACTCGGACTCTTTTGAATTGTCCAGCGCTTTAAAATCTTCAAGAATCCTTTACGCCTTTGATGCGCGGGCCGCGTCGTCCTCCCACATCGATTCTTTTGAATCCCGCCGTCAAACAGAAACTTTCCAAGCATTCAAATCTGGGCTTTCTGCAGGTTAGCGGAGGCTCATGCCATACAGTTCGTTAAAAAGCGCGCTTCTGGATTTGGAAAAGCACGGGATGCTTTTGCGCATCCGCGAAGAAGTTTCGCCCCATTTGATAATGCCGGCAATGGCGGAAATAGCGACTCAGGAACATTTGCCCGCTCTTTTTTTTGAACGGGTGCAAGGTTCTCCATTCCGCGCCGTGGCAAATCTCTTCGGCTCTCGGGAAAGGACAAAATTCCTTTTCCGACACACTCTCCGGAAAGCGGAAACCGCCATCGCGTTTCACTCAAATCCCATTCAGATTTTAAAAAGTCCTGCGCTTTGGCCCTCTTTGCCGGGTATTGGAATTTCTTCGTTACCTCAAAGAACAAGGACGGCACCTGTACTTTCCCAGACAACGTCTTTAAGCGAATTGCCCCAGATTCAGCTACACGAAAAAGACGGCGGCGCGTTCATCACGCTCCCACAGATTTTTTCCCAAATGCCCGGAGAACGCGGAATGCTCCGTTCCAATTTGGGCATGTATCGGATTCAAATATCGGGAAACGATTACATTCAAAATAAAGAATGCGGTTTGCATTATCAAATAGAACGCGACATTGCAAAGCATCATGAGGCCGCGATAAAATCGGGAAAACCGTTGAAGGTCAGCATCTGGCTCGGCGGACCGCCCGCCCATACGATTGCCGCCGTCATGCCCATGCCGCAGCATCTTTCCGAATTGCTGTTTGCAGGAATTTTAGCAGGCAGAGGATTCCGCTACACCGATTGGAACGGTTGGAAGGTTTCGTCCGATGCCGATTTTTGCATTCTCGGAGAAATTGCGCCGGCACTCAAACCAGAAGGTCCTTTTGGCGACCATTTGGGTTATTACTCCGCAACGCATGATTTTCCTTATCTCCGCGTTCAAAAAGTTTTCTGTAAAAAAGACGCCATTTATCCATTCACCACTGTAGGAAGGCCGCCTCAAGAAGATTCCATCTTTGGCGAATTTATCGCTGAACTGGTAAAACCGATTGTGCCGCAATCGGTGACAGGGGTCTGTGAAATGAACGCTGTCGACGCCGCCGGCGTTCACCCGCTGTTGCTCGCCATCGGCAAAGAAAGTTACACGCCGTACCTTTCAGAAAGGGAACCGATGGAACTTTTGAAAGAAGCCAATGCGCTTCTCGGTTTCAATCAAACTTCCCTTTCGAAATACCTTTTCATCGCGGCCCAAGACGACAATCCAAATCTCAGCACCCGCAATATCGTCGATTACTTTATTCACATTTTGGAACGCATCCACTTTGACCGGGATATTCATTTTCAAACCGAAACGACTATCGACACGCTGGACTATTCCGGCAGGGCGCTGAACCACGGTTCAAAAGCCGTTTTCGCCGCCGCCGGGAAAAAAATCCGGGAGCTGGGAAATTCTTCAGAAGGTGTTTTTTCAACGCTTTCGCTGCCCGATGGATTTTCCATTCCCCTGTTAGCATTCCCCGGCGCACTTGTCATCCAGGCGACTCCCAACGCTTCCGTTGAAGAATTGGCAAAGAGCCTTGCCCACTGGGAATTCCGCGAAAAATTTCCTCTGATCACCGTGGCAGACGATTCCCGATTTACCGCGAAAAATACAGACAACTGGCTTTGGGTCACTTTCACCCGAAGCGATCCTGCCCGCGACCTTTATGGGGTGAACGCCCGGACAGTTCAAAAGCACTGGAAATGCGAAAGTCCCCTTCTTATCGATGCCCGTCACAAGCCGCAAATGCCTCCCGCCGTGGAAATGGATTTTAAAACGGAACAACGGGCGCGTGAAATTCTCCATGCAGCTCAGAAAGGAACGCTTTGACACGCCATGTCCGAAGCGTTCAAAATCTTGGTGGGAATTTTCTTGTCGGCGAATCTTTGCGCTTGGGCAAATTCCCAATGTGGAACCGATTGGCTTCGAAATCATTCCAAGCCACCGCAATCACAAGCGGCGAAACGGTCCGTTTCACTATTTTCCACGACCAACTGCGAACCGGAATTTTATTTTGATTCAACAAAAGTCCTGGAGCGTGAAACGGTCCATTTCCGAATTTATTACGTCTTGGACGGGCCTCATGCGACTACAGAAATTTTCATCGACTCCCTGACCGAAAGCCTTGAAAACGCCTGGAATTTTCACATTCAAAAACGCCGGGCGAAAATTCCCAAAGGCGCCAATCCGACCTGGCATTACAAAAAGTCCGGAGACGAAAGCCGTTATCCTGTCGAAGTGATCGACCTGAGCCTGATGCGAAACAATGCGGAATACTTTGGCGGCTTCTGCCCCGCTTGCCTGGGGGTCACCTTTCCGCCAGATGCGCAAAACGCCTTGGCGACAGAAATTCTCATTGACAATGATTTTCTTTACCCCGATGAATCCAGCCTTGCCGGATTTTTCCGCGATCCGCATTGCCGTTACCCCAAAGCAGACAAGGCCATCATCAATGCCACAACGGGGAAAAATTACAAGGACCGCTTTGGGGAAGCCTTGCGCATCACGACTGTCCACGAATTTTATCACGCAATTCAGGCGATGTATTTGAACTTTTTCGATTACACATCGTATTGGCTGGAAGCTTCTGCAACCGCCGCCGAAGAACTCGCCTATCCGGAAGTCAATGATTATTGGGCGTATCTTCCGTCTTTTTTCCGTTCCGCGGGAACGCCTTTTAACGAGATTACTTCTGACTATGGACTTGCCATTTGGGGGTTATACAACGCAGTCAACATCGACAGCCTTTTAGACATCCGACTTTGGGAACGCCTTTCCCAAGATCCGAACCTCCCATTTGAATCCGTTTTTGCAAACGAATTAATTGAACGGGAACTCGATCCGGATTCTGTTTTTTGGGACTTCGCTTCGCGGATTTTCTTTTCGGGAAGTCGCGCCCGCGCCGCGGATTCTTCCCTTTACTTTTCAAACGATTTTCCCCATTGGCCCGAGGCGCCGCCGCTGCGAAGTGCGACAACCGGAGTCGTCTCTTTGACGCCTCCCGCCTTTGATTTCATTCAAATCACAGACGATTCCATTCCGGACCTTTCCCAATTTCAGGGTAAAGCGGGAATCGCCCTTTACGGTGACAGGCAAAAAGCCGCATTCTATTCCCTGGACACCATTTCTGTCGCCGCCATCGCGCCATTGATAAACCATTCCGAAAACGCGGTTTTAATTCTTTCCCGGCTGCAAGAAAATTCAGAGACCATTTTCGTCAAAGACACGCTTCCCATGCGCGTTTACCCGAATCCGTGGCGCGGAGAAACGCCTCTTTGCTTTGCCGGACTTCCAGAAGACAGGCACTTTGTAGAAATTCGGACTCGAGTCGGAAAATTAATCAAACGGTTCCCTTATGCGGGAAGCCAGCTGTGCTTGGAAGTGGAAGATTTGAAAAGCCGCATGGCGCCGGGCCTTTACGTTTTCCGGGCTGGCAGCCAAAGCCGAACTAAACCCATTCTTGTCATTTACTGATTTTCGGCGTGAAGCGCCGTCCACAGGGAATCTTTGCCCAACATTTTTATTTGGCGCAGAGGCGGTTCTTCTCCTGTCCGCCAAAAAAATCCATTTGGGAAAATCTGCGGAGAACGGATGACATACAAACGATTCCATAGTCCGAAATGCAGCAGATTTTTCGCCAAGGAGGCTCCCATTTCCACAGCCAAACGGTGAACGCCTTTTTTTGCCAAATCCGAAATGAAAGCCTGCCAGTTTTCTGCAAAATTTTCAGCAGGCAAGAGATGGACTTCGGCTACGGATTCCAGTTCCCGCCGGGGAACCCGGCTGTAAACCAGAGGCTTTTTTGCCGTGTTTTGAAACAGGCGCAAATCCGGAGGGATAGCCGCAGTCGCACAAAATACGATGGGGCGCGGAGAATTGCCGACAACGCCGCGGACAGTCAAGCGCGGATTGTCCATCCGGACTGTTCCCCCACCGACAAGAATGTATTCTGCACTTCGCCGCCACTTTGCGACCCATTCATCCGCACATTCGCCCGTTATTTTCAGAGGCTTTTTATCCGATTGGGAAATGCATCCGTTTGCCGTTTCTGCAATTTTGCATTCAACAAAAGGCGTGCCGTTTTGCACAAAAAAATCATACGCTTCATAAAAAGAAGAAAATTCTTCGGGAGGCGTTTTCAACGAAGAGAGAATTCCCGCCGCAGCCAACACCTGTCCACTTTTGCCACGGACCTTTGGATTGGGATCCGGATGCGCAAAGAAAACCCGAGAAATTCCAGCAGCGATAATCGCATCGGTACAAGGAGGTGTACGCCCATAGTGACAACACGGTTCAAGAGTCACATACAAAGTAGCTCCGTCTGCGGCATTCCCCGCATTCCGCAAAGCCATCACTTCCGCATGAGCGCCGCCAACCGTTTGCGTATGCCCGCGGCCCACCACAGCACCATCCTTCACTACAACGGCTCCCACCGCCGGATTGGGAGAAGAAACGCCGACGGCGTTCAACGCTTCTTCAAAAGCCAAATTCAAAAAATTCATGAAGCGTCCGATTTTACTCGCTGGCTTACGCCATACAGAATATAATTCCCCACTTCATCTTTTTCCAGAGTACTGCGCGTTAACAAGGGAACAACGCTGCCGTCACGATTTTTCACATGGACCAAAAATTCGGTCGGCGCATCACAGCATTTTCCACTTTCCGACAAAGCGGAAATTCTTTTATTCAACAAATCGCGAAAACTCAAAATTTCTTCGTCCAAAAAATAGTTCGCATTCGAAGAGAGCGGACCCGCGGCATGATCATCAATTCCAAAACGTTCCCGGGACACCGGCGTAATCAAGATGAATTGCCGGGTAAGGCAATCCACCTTCCAAACGATATTAAAGGAATTGTTCAACATGATGGACATTTGCGTTTTGACTTTCAGCAATTCTTCTCGCACGCGCATCTGGTCGTTGACTCCAAAAAAGGAACAGCACAACCATTCATGGGAACGGTGCCAATAAAAGAATGCATAAAGTTCATACCATTGCCAACCGTAATCAACATCCCGAATGCGAATCCGGATGCTGTCAAAGACCTTTTCCTTGGGAAAGCCCTTTTGTTCCCGGTTTCGCGCCGTTTGCAAATTGCTGCGCAATAATTCCAGATCATCCGGATGGATCATTTCTTTGGGATCGTGATGAATGACGTCTTCGCGCCCGATTCCCATCACTTCATGGACAGAATTCGAAGCGGAAACGATTCGCATTGTATTCAAATCCACAATGCACATCAGGCTTTTCGTGTAATGGTCAATGGCTTCGATCAAAGCCACCTTGCATTTTAGCGAAATATTCCACAACAGCAGGAGAAATGCCAACACGACAAAAAGAATCAAAAAAAACACAACAAACAACACCATATTTTTAAATATAAGAAATTAACAGAAATAAACTTTCCATTTATTGCAAAAATTTCTTTTTACTTTCAAATTATACGAAAGACTCCGGTGAAATTCACAAAACATCCCTGTTTTGCAGCACTCCATGCGAAAGAGACAATCGCCGAAATGGACTGTTCATGTAAAAATCGGGATTATGCGTCGCCATCAGGACTGTCGTTCCGCGGGCGTTGATTTCCTTGAAGATGCGGAACACTTCGTTCGCATTTTCCGGATCCAAGTTTCCCGTCGGTTCATCCGCCAAAATTAAATAAGGGTCGTGCACCATGGCCCGGGCGATGGCGACCCGCTGCTGTTCTCCACCAGAAAGCGTATACGGCATGGCGAATCTTTTGGGGGAAATTCCCACCAAAGCCAATGCGTCAAAAACTTTGGCATTCAAATTTTTAGACGGAACGCCCAAAATGCGAAGCGCCAGGGCGACGTTTTCAAAAACATTACGGTCTGGCAGCAACTTGAAATCCTGGAAAACGATGCCAATGTGCCGACGGAGTTCCTGAACATTCGCATCCGTCGCCGTTTTGGAATCAAAGACCAAATCCTTGTTGAATTGGACCATCACTTCGCCACCGTGAAAATCATCGGGACGTTCATCCATATAAATGAGTTTCAACAGCGTTGATTTTCCAGCTCCGCTGTGCCCCGTCAAAAAGACAAATTCTCCCTGATTTATCCGAAGCGTGACATCGGAAAGCGCTTTCCAATTATCTTCGTAAGTCTTTGTCACATGCAAGAACTGGATCACGGGAAATCATTCCTTCAGGCGGATTTCGATATGCACTTCATCGCGCCATTTTTTTACAAATTCGCGCAGTTTTTTGTCTTCCATGTAATTGATGGCGAACGCTTCCACTTTCATGTAGTCTTCGTCTAACGTATAATCGCGGACCTGCTTCAAATCGGCCAGCCGAATCAGATGATAGCCGTTTCCCGTTAAAAACGGTTCCGAAATTTCCCCTACAGAAAGTCCGGCCAAAGCAGCGACAAAAGAAGTGTCGACTTCGGATTTTTCCACCCAGCCGAGATTTCCGCCGTTGAAGTTCGTCTCTTTATCCGCGCTGTATTTTTTGGCAGCCTCCGCAAACAGGGAATCTGTCGTCAAGGATTTCCGGAGAGAATCCGCCAACTGCAGAACCCTTGCAGAATCCGATGCCGATGGAATTGTCCGCAGCAAAATGACCGCCGTCCGGATGCCGTCTTCTTTTCGTCCGACGACACGCACAATGGACCAGCCCTGTTCGGTTCGGACCGGTTGCGGCGTATAAGCACCGTTATCCACCGTTTTGACCGCACGCTCGTAAGCGGGATCCAAAAGTCCTTTCTGGACATATCCCATATCACCGCCGCGGTTTGCCGTTGAATCCTGCGAATGATTCTTGGCCAAAAGCTCCCACATGATGCCGTGATCCAAAGAATCAATCAGGGCTTCCGCTTCGCGCCGGACAGAATCCACCGTTGCAGAATCCGGTTCGATTTTCAAAAAGAGGTGCGCAAGGCGCATGCAGTTGTATTGCCGGGGAATGGAATCCTTGTAGTGCTCGTAAAACTCGGAAACTTCTTTCCGGGTCGGCTTGATTCCGCCTGCATACTTTTGACGAATACGTCCAATCGTCATCTGCTCACGCACTTGTTTTCCCAGATTTTCACGGTATTGCGCCATGCCCATGCCAAGCTGTGCCCGGACAGCCCTTTCGAGAACTTCCATGCTGATGTTTTGCCTTGCCGCCAAATTTTGCAGATGCTGCGTCACCCGCAATTCAACTTCATCATCCGTAATTTGAATGGAATCCCTGTCCACTCGGGAAAGCAAAACCTTGTCGTCTATCAAGCGGTCCAAAACAAAAGCCAGCTGTTCCTTTTCCGACATTTTCGAGGATTCCGCCGAATTCTGGAATTGGTAGAGATTTTCCATCACTTCGGACCGCATGATGGGCTTGCCGTCCACAATTGCCGCTATGGATTCAAAAAGTTCCGGCGCTGCCGACAGGGATGATACAGCGACTAAGACCGAAGCTAAAAATTTGATTTTCTTCATAAGTTTCCTACTGTCAATTCTTGGCCGACTTGGCAATTTCTTCTGGATAAACGAAAATGACCTGACCATTCTTGACTTCATTTTTGAAAGCGGAAATCAACTCTTTCCGTTTCGCATAAAAGGCAAGCGTTTTGGCGAAGTCCGCAACTTCGGCAAAGGGCTTCACCGAACCGGAATCCAATTTGGAAAGCACCACGACGCTTTTCACATCCTTGCCACAAACTTTAGGCGCGTTCAACTTTCCCAATTCCGCAGACTTGAGCGACATCGCCGGGCAAGAAAGTGGGAGAGCCGTTACCGAATCCCACGTATCCACTTCGCGGAACATCCAGTTTTTGACAGGGGCTTCGGTCATTTTTTTGCGGGCGACCAACGCGTAGTGCTGCCAGGCGGACTTTCCACTCGCATAAGTGACGACAGCCAAACGGTAGACATCCGCATTCCGCATAAAAGGCTCCGGGTGTTCTTCATAATAAGCAAGCGCTTCTTCTTCTGAAACCGAAATCGTATCGGCGACTTTGTCGAAATAAGCGTCGAGGACAATTTTCTTTTTGGCGTTTTCAATCAACAGGGCAACATCCGCTTGCGCATCAATTCCATCTGACAATGCGCGTTCATAAACGGATTGCTGCGAAACCCAATGTTCTACGCGAGAAGTCCTTTCTTCAACCGAAAGACTGTCCCAAAGACCATCGGCGTTCACTTCGGAAAGTTTCAGTTCCGATTTTTCTACCCGTGCAAGCACAGGGTCCACGTCCGCACCCGTTTCGCGGCAACCGGCAAAGGTCAAAACAAAAGAAAGGATGAAAAACAACAGTATCCGCATTGCGGATAAATTAGAAAATTCGCAAACAGGATTCCATTCGCCACAGTCCCCCTCACCGCATTTGCCCGCCATCAACGATTCTTGAACCGTTCCTTCAGCCGGAGCAAATCATTTTTGCCCACTTTTTCTTCTGCAGAAGACGACAGGACAAAGCGTTTGTAACGCAACCATTCGACATTTTCAAAAAGGATTTGAAGCGCAACGCCGGATTCAAACAATTCAAAATCCTCCCGGGATTTTTCCGCTTTGGAAAGGGCCTCGCGAAGTTGCTTTTGCTCTGCCGGAGTCAGGAAATTTCCCGAAATATACGGAGCGAACTTTTCACGGAAATTTTTTACCGTTGGCAGGGAAAGTTCTTCGCTCCATTCAGGAATTTCCATCATCCTTTCGGGATATAAAAAGGCAAATATCAAGCGCAAGCGCCCATAAAGGTTTTCTTCCGCCGAAAGGCGTGCCGAGAGTTCCAAAACCGGAGTCGAAGCCTTTTCTCCACGGCGAAACGCGGTAAAGGTCTCCCGGAAAACATCCCATGCGCGGACAAAGGCGGAAACGCCCAAATAAGCAGAATCACAGACAAAACGGAAAAGTCCTTTCCGCGAGCGCGTTTCATCGGCGGTTTCCCGCGAAGAAATTTCAGAGAAAGAACGTATTTTGTGCGACCGCGCAAATTCAATCCCAGAAAACCGGGGCAGGCATTCTTCCAATCTGTCGGCGGTGAATTTCTGTTTTTCCGCCTCGGTCATGGACAAAAGGGAATTCAGGGCGAAACCCGATTCATCTTTGCGATTGAGGAACGCAAAACGGGATTCAAACACCGATTTGACGGGAGAATCTTCCCGATTCACCGTCTGCACTCGACGATAAAAATTTTGCCAAAAATCCGCTTCTGCAAAATTCATCGCCCGTTGTCCAAGAGGAGTCCAGCCAAAGAAAACGCCCAACACCGGGAACGCCAAAGACTCCCCTTCCAATACGGGCCGTACGGCATCAAAAAACTTTGCCAATCCCCATTCTGGAGAAAGTTCGAAAGGAAAGTTTTCAAGCCTTCCGCGGGAGGTGACAGAAAGGTGAAGTCTCAAATGATGTTCGTTTTGCGAATTCAAAACGGGCAAGGAACCTTCCGGCTTTTCAAGGCTTTCAAACGCCGCATACAGCGAAACCAGCGGAGACTTTTCCGGATTCTTTTCCAGATAATCCAAGAAACGATCGTCCAAATCGTCTTTTCTTTGTTCCCATTTTTTCCGGTCGCCTTTGGAAAGTTCGCGAAGAAAAGCCTCTTCCATCCAATTCCGCCATTTGGGAAGTTCGCGCGCAAAAATTGCCGGGGAAAGTTGCGGTAAAAAATCCGCAGGGATTTCAAAAGAAAGTCCATCCCAGACTTTTCCCGAATCAAAGACGAGCTCTGTGCGAATTTGCCTATCCAGGATTTTCGAAAATTCCACGATGCCGCCATGACGTGATCGCTCGCGCTCTTCCTGTTCGCGCTTCAGTTTTTGGCGGTAAGCAGCCGAAAAAACAGGATTGTTTTTAAACGATTCAAAATGTTCTCGTCCCGTTTCTGCTGCGCTAATCCAATCCGATTCCCGAAAGCGGAGCGCTTTGTCCGTATTTTTAGCGATAAAATCTTTCAATGTTTTGAGGGAGAAAACATCCGGGGCGCGGTCCACCAGATAATCCACCTGCAAATCCTCTGAAGGGCAAAGTCCAAAACGGCGAAGGCGCGTTTCAGCGGCACGCAAAGATTCCAAAACCCGATGATTGTGCTCCATGAACGGAAATGGTCTCGCCATGTCCCCTTCGACAACCGCTTCTAAGAAAAAAATCCGGGCGGCCTCCTGGGGATTCACGCGCCCATAATCGACTCGACGTGAACGGGAAAGCACCATGCCGCGGAACGAAACTTCTTCTACCGCTTCAACAAATCCGCGTTCCGGATTCCACTTGGGTTCAAACCAGCGATACGTGCAAAATTCCCCGGCAACGCGCACAATCCATTCCGGGAGAATTTCCGCCGCTTTCGTCAAAAAGACCCGGCTCGTTTCGCGGACTTCCGCCGACAGGACAAACTCCGGGAACTTTCCCGACAAATCGCTACCCGGAAACAGATGCGCTTCCCGCCCACCGACAAGACGGTAACAACCGGCGTCCCGGTCCCGGCGGGCGATGCCGCCTAAAAATCCCGACAGCAGCGCAATATGCAAATTGTCCCGGTGAAAAGAACTCAACGGACACGTGAATGATTCAAATTTCACCTTGAGTATGCGGCAAAACTGTTCGTAAAGATCTATCCATTCTCGGCAACGCAAAAAATGCAAGAAATGCTTTTCACAATACTTTCGGAGTGAATTCCAAGTCGTTCCCTTCCACTCTTGGGAGAACGCGTTCCATTCCGACAAGAACGTGAGAAAATCACTTTTGTGGCCGCCCAAAGCCTTGTGCATCCGACGCGCTTTTTCTTTTTGCGCCTCTTCTGACGGAAACAATCGGGGATCCTGAATGGAAAGGGCTGCACAAACGATAATCGCCGGCTGCAAAACGCCCAAATCTTTCGCCCGGAGCAATACAGCGGAAAGGGCAACGTCCATCGGCAAACGCGACATTTCCACGCCAAACGGAGTCACGCGCGCGCCGCGTTCCACACCGGAAAGCGCTCCCAATTCAAAAAGCGCTTTATACGCGCCGCGGAAAGCGGATCGCGGAGGAGGTTGAATGAACGGGAACTCTTCCACAGAAAGTCCCAGGCTGCGAAGCTGCAAGACGACATTCGACAAATTGGATCGGCGAATTTCCGGTTCCGTAAACTCGTCCCTGCTTTCAAAATCCTCTTCGGTATAAAGCCGGATGCAAACGCCGGGCTTGACACGCCCCGCCCGCCCCGTTCGCTGCCGGGCGCTGGCCTGCGAAATTTTTTCAACGGGAAGCCCTTGAATCCGGGTTTGCGGATTATAACGGGAAACCCGCGCCATGCCCGTGTCCACCACATAAGCGATTCCGGGAATCGTCAACGATGTTTCTGCAATGTTCGTGGAAAGTACCACGCGAATTTTTTCTGATTGGCGAAAAACCCTTTTCTGCTCTTGCGGACTCATCCGACCGAACAGTGGCAACACATCGAACCGTTTGGCATCCAGCTTTTGTGAAAGCTCCCCACACAAATCCTGAATATCGCGTTCCGTCGGCAAAAAGCAGAGCAGGTGGTCTTCTTCGTCATTTTCAAGTGCGAGAATAGCGTCGCAGGCTTCTTCAACCAAGCCGGAATCCCCTTTGCTACGGGAGGGATTCTCTTGCGGATTCGCGTAAATGACCTGCACCGGATACATCCGGCCTTCGGCTTCGAGAACTGCCGAGCCTTCGTAAAACTGTTCAAACAGTTTCGCGTCAAGAGTCGCGCTGGCGATGACCAAACGGAATTCGGGCCGCGATTTCAAAACGCTTTTGAAAATTCCGAGCAAAATGTCAATGTTCAAAGAACGTTCATGCGCTTCATCGATGAGAATTGCCGAATAAGCCCGAAAGAGCCTATCCCGGCGAAATTCCTGAAGCAAGATGCCGTCGGTCATGACTTTGATAGGCGCTTCTTTTGAACCTTCTTCTAAAAAACGGATTCGCGTTGAAACGAGAGTTTCATCTTTCAATTCTTCACGCAAACGATCCGCAATGGACAAAGCCGCAAGCCTGCGCGGTTCCGTAACTCCGATTTTTCCCTTTTCCGCGAGACCGCTTTCGAGCAAGAATTTGGGAACTTGCGTTGATTTTCCAGAACCGGTGTCCGCCTTCACGATTATCACCTGTTTGCTTTTCAACAGTTCCAAAAATTCTTCGCGTTTTTTGACAACGGGAAGATCCGGATATTCAATATGCAAAGTCGACAATGTCACAGAGATTCACCTAAACGAAACGGCTTTTCCAGTTGATTTTCAGAATGACTTGACCGCGTTGCAGTAGAACCGTGTCCGGTCTTCGCCTCCATTGGGAACCTGAATTCTATCCTCGCCAATCGCATGTAAAATCGTTGCCGACAGAGATATTCCCGTCGAAGGGAACTTTTGCGAAATCGTCGCGTTCCAATACCATCCGCCCTTGACGACATAAGGATTTTCCGTTCGCAGATTCCACTTCGCATCCGAGCGATAAGTCCAAGCGTGATGGATGAAAAAACGGTTCCAAAGATTCCAATCCGCTTCAAAAGAAAGCCATTCTTCAACCGGATTGACTTCAAAACGTTCTTCCTCGCCGTCAATCCGTTCAAATCCCGCCTTGGCAGTCAAGGAGAACATTTTTCCGTAAAGGAACGAAACGTCCGCATCGCCTGCAAAGCCGCGAATCCAAGAATCTATCCTGTCGACGTTTCCTGTCCGGTAAACCGCAGAACGCCGTCCACTTTTTTTCTCGACAAATTTCTTGACTTCGAATGTTTCGGCTCCCTTTTCAATCCATCCCGACAAATTCATTCCCAATCCAAAATGCCTTGTCAAGGTGCGCAAATCGAAATACGCACGGTGCAGTTGCATCCAGCCGTCCGTTTTCAAAGAAATCGTGTCCGCATCAAAATATTCTTCGTCTTCGCCAAGAGGGTTCAACGATGACGCAAAATGATTTTTGAATCCCACATTCATCTTCGCCCCCGACAATTCGGAGAACTCCAAATTCACGCTGTCTTTCGCAGCAAATTCACGTCCGCTGGTTCCTGCGAATCCGGCAAATTTCAAACGGTCTGTCGGATTTAAGGAAAATTCCAAAAATGGGAAGACGACGTAATCATCTTCGATGCCAAAGGGGACATAAGCGCTATCATCGACGACTCGAAAAGAAACGCCAAGCGCTAAATTCCACAACTTCTTTTTTGCCGATTCGAAATCTTCTCCGAGTTTTAGCGAACCATTCCACTCTTTGCGATTTCCGACACGAGAGCCAGCCTGAACCGTATATTCGGCGTTTTCAAAAGCGAGCGCCGCCTGAAAACATCTGGAATCAAATCTGGCCTCTGCGCGTGGCCGATACTCGACAGGAAGCCAACGGCTGGATTCTCCCCAGATCCAGACGTATTCATGCCCGGCGAGCAGAGAGGTTTCGAACGAATTTGCCGAAAATCCAAGTCCCGCATACGCCGTACTGAGAAAGGGCAGATTTTCGCCGAAGATGGAAAATTCTTTCGTATCCACAACCTCTTCGCGAATTCGGCGGACATCATTTGAATAATGATCGACTTGGAAAAATCGCGCCGTTGTCCAAAATCCACTGTAAGATGGAGAACGGAAGCCCGCTTCGAGCAGCGGCGTGCGATTATCCTGACCGGATTTTTTCCCACCGTAAAGCGGATCTTGATACATCAAATCGCCGACTTCATTCCCTACCGAAATCCAGACAGAGGGAGAAAGCGGAGTCCAGGATGGCGTTTCCGACATGCGGTTTACAAAAATCCGATTCCGCGATTTGGAAGGGCTCCATTCTTCTGAACCGGAGTGGATTCCCCCGCTACGGGCATCGCGGTCAAAAACGTACGTGGGAGACGCCGTAAGAAACGTTCCATCGGCACGGGTATCCTGCATGCCTTCTGTTTCCGGCAGAATTTCGGCAAACGACAAGGCGGTCCAAAAGGCAACGCAACCGATTCCCAGCTTGAATTTATCCATCATCCGCTCCTACCAAAGTTTCCGTTGCAAATACAGTCCAAACCAAGCCGTTTGAGACGTTTCCGGTTCAGTCCAAAGATTTTCATAATAGACCTTTGCACCGAATCGCCAATTTTCCAAAGTCACGATGGGCAAATTCAAGCGCACATATGCGCCGAATTCCGTTTCATTGTCGTCCAACGTTGATACGGAAGCGTCTCCGCCATCGCCATCAGCACGCATCCAAACGCAACTGAATCCCATTCCCAACGCCACGGGCTCCACAAAAGGAAGAGCGTAATCAATTCCAACACGGCCGTTGGCCTGGTGAATCCCCGGATAATCGAGGCTTCCCTTCGTCGGAAGGTAAGCGTATCCGAATTGCACGATTCCCGTCAAACGGCGGTAATACGCGTATTCAAATTCAACAAGTCCGTAATAAGTGTCATCCAGCGCATTTTTGGAATCATCGAGCAGGTAAAGCGCGCCCATTTCAATTCCAATCGCCGCATGGGAAAATTCAACGGTATCTCGAGGCAATGCCCAAATCGGAAGCGCCATCAAGACAAGATAAAGAATCATTCTTTTCACGATTTCCTCCGTAAAGCCGCCGCGTAAAAACGGTCCAATCCCATATCATTTTGGCCGATGCGAACGGGTTCTTTCGCCATTTCAAAATCCGGATGTTCCGTCAAAAATTTCCGAACGACCTTGTCAGTTTCTTGGGGATCCGGGCTGCATGTCGCATAAACCAGGATGCCGTTCTTTTTGAGCGCAGGGGAAGCCTTGTCCAAAATTTCAAATTGAAGCTTTGGCAATTCTTCCAAATCATTGGGATTCAAACGGTATTTCACTTCTGGCCGGCGGGACAACACGCCCAAATTGCTGCAGGGCACATCCAGCAAAATGCGATCAAAACATTCCGAAAATCCCGCACATGTCGCGTCCAACACTTGCCAGCGCACATTCGAAAGTTTCAATCGCGAAGTCAAATCCGAAACCTGTTCAACACGCTCTTTCGACAAATCCGAAGCGAGAATTTCCGTTTGGGGATACGACTCAGCGATTAACGCGGATTTTCCTCCCGGAGCCGCGCAGGCATCCCAGACGGACATGCCGTTTTCCACATTCAACAATTCGACAACTTCAAAAGCCGCCGGATTTTGTACAGAAAAGAACCCATTTTTGAATTCTTCACTTTTCAAAAGCTCGCCCAAATGCGGTTCATCCGGTCCTTCGAGGACTTCCAAATAACGGTCTTTAAAAAGACGCCCCGAAAGCATCAGGCGTTTTTGCAATTCCTGTGCCGTCGTTTTCTGCACATTGACCCGAAGCCAAACACAGGGGCGTTCAACGGATTCTTTCGCAAATTCTTCGGCAAACGCTTTGCCGTAAAAATCAAGCAGGCGGCGGACAATCCAATCCGGCAGAGAATACTTCAAACTGATGCGCCGTACATTTTGGGCCGGGAGTTCCGGCAGCCCATCCCGTTCCAGTTTCCGCAAAACCGCATTGACCAGTTTTACAGACCCTTCACCCAATTTGAGGCTCCGGAGCATTTCCACGCTCGTATGGACCGCGGCATGAGACGGCACGCTGTCCATAAAAAACAGTTGGTAAACTCCAAGTTCCAAAACGCATTGCACTTCAATTCCGGGCAAGCGTTTCACGCTTTGACGAATGGCATTCAACAAAAGCAAATGCCGTCGACAAACGCCCAAAGCGAGTTCTTTTGCAAAAGGCGAAAGCGCGTGTTCCCGAAGCATCACGCCGTTCTTTCTCCAATCTCCGAGTGCGCGGTAAGCGGCCAGTCTTTCTTTTAGTCCATCGCCTTGAAGCACAATCCATCCCTTTTTTGAAGCCCGCGGAGAAAATCGGCGGCGGGCATCGCCCTTTTGCCTTCCAACTGGATTTCTGTCACTTCCAGAACGCCGTCTCCCGTTCCCACATAAAGTTTATCCTTGTCGCCACGCGCCTCTCCGGGCGAAAGCCATGTGGAACGGTGCGGTATCGTTTTGCGGAAATAAGCCGTTTTTCCCTGAAACAGGCAAAAGCCGCCCGGCCACGGACAAAAGGCCCGGATGCGGTTGTGAATTTCTAACGCCGATTTGGAAAAGTCAATTTTGCCGTCTTCCTTTTTGAGTTTCGGAGCCGGAGACGCCATCTGGTGTTCCTGCGCAGGAAGTTCTCCCAAATTGCCATACGCGATGCGGTCAATCGCTTTGTCCAACGCTTCGCTGCCGGGAATTTCCATCTTGCGCAAAACATCTTCCGAAGAATCATCGAGGGCGATTGGAATTTCGCGCTGTTCTAAAATAGGACCGTGATCCATTTTTTCGTCTAACAAAAAGATGCTGACTCCTGTTGAAGCATCTCCATTTGCAATCGCCCACTGGACAGGAGCAGCCCCGCGGTATTTGGGAAGCATGCTGCCGTGTACATTGACCGCGCCCAATCGGGATTGGGCCAAAACTTTTTGCGGCAAAATGGAAAAGGCGACGACAACAAACAAGTCCGCCTCGTAACGTTTCAAATCTTCAACAAAAGAATCCTCTTTGACTGACAACGGCTGCAAGACGGGAATGCCCAATTCCTGCGCTTTCTTTTTTACCGGAGGAGCTGTCAAGACTCGCCCACGGCCAACAGGGCGATCCGGCTGCGTTACCGCACAAACAATCCGATGCGGACCTTGATGTAAATGGTTTAAGAAAAATGCCGCGAATTCCGGCGTACCCATAAAAACAATTTTCATGGATGCAAAAATAAAAAACCAAACGCATTCAATCCGGGCGTTTTCCCATTCTGCGCGGAATTTCAAGGACTAACGCACACGAAGAAAGCACAGGCTTTCTCGTCCAAACGCTTCTTCTAATTCAAAACATTTACCGAGGACGTTTTGCAAATCTCCACGTTGACATTTCCGAAACAAGTCGCCCAAAGTTTTCCTCTATTTCCGCCTTCTAAACTTGATACACTTGATACAGTTTTTTATTTTTACACAAAATTGCCAAAGAGATTTTTCGTGAAAAAGGTATCTTTTGATTGAAAACAAAAAACGAGGATACAACAATGAAAATTCAAACCCTTTTAACAGCCCTTTCTGTTGGCGTTCTTTTTTCCACTTCTATGGCTCAAGACAAAGACTATTCCGGCGCAGAACTATTCACACAAGAAACTCAAATGTATGGCAAATACGAAGCCCGGATGATGATGGCAGCCGGTTCCGGACTTGTCAGCTCCATGTTCCTTTACTACAACGATTCTTACATGGGTTCTCCCGAGCCTTGGGTTGAAGTGGATATTGAAATTCTCGGAAAAAAGCCGGGATCATTCCAGTCCAACATCATTTCCGGCAACGCGGCGAAAAAAGTGACCAGTGAAAAAATTCATGCGTTAAACGGCGCTTCGAACGAAGTTTACCATGTTTACGGCATGGAATGGACCCCAACTTATGTCGCCTGGTTCATCGACGGACAACTTGTCCGCAAAACAATGACCGATTCAAGCGACTCCAAAGGTCAGGTGGCGAACCTTATCCGCGAACAAAGTCTCCGATTCAACCTGTGGTCTTCGGAAAGTGCGGGATGGGTTGGCGCGTTCGATGATAAAATTTTGCCCGTTCATCAGTATATCGACTGGGTCAAACTTTATGAATACACGCCAAACAATGGCGAGAACGGTTCTGACTTCACTTTGAAATGGACGGATGATTTTGAAACTTTCGACGATAGCCGCTGGGCGACAGGAAACTGGACTTTTGACGGAAACCGCGTGACAATGAGTCCTGACAACGTAAACGTAAAAGACGGGCACCTGATTTTGAGCATCACCAAAGTGGGTGAAGAAGGTTTTCAGGGAACCGTTCCCACCGATTCGACGACAGCCATCCGAAAGCCGTCCGTCCGCAATCCGGGAGTTTCCCATCCCGAATACTTGAACACGTTCGATTTGATTGGACGCAACAAAGGTAAAGTAGTGAAAAAATGAAAGAAACGGTCATCGAAGCGATCCTCGCAATTCCTCACGCAGACGGAGAAAAAATGCCGTCTGTCCGGGAGTTGATGAAATCATTAAACGTCGCTTCGGGAACCGTTCAAAAGGCCCTCGCCACACTTCGAAAGCGGGGGCTTCTGCGTTCTTTTCCCGGCAAAGGTTCTTTTTGGGGAACGCCTCCCCAAACGGATAATTCCATTGAACATCCATTCAAAGGCAAAATTCCCTGGGAAAGATTTCTCAACGATTTTCTTTCGGGAAACCTCCTCGCCGAAGGGCGGCTTCCCTCACAAAAAGAACTGGCTTCGCGTTATGGAATATCGCCATACGTCGTTCGAAAGCTTTTGACAAAAGCCCAGCAGGAAGGCCTTTTGGAACGAAAGGGGAAAAAGGGATTTCAAACATCCAGACATTCCCCAATCCGGGAGGCGGAAGTTCTCTTTATTACGCGTTCAACGCCTTGGGGAGCTTTTCATCCGGCCAGCGAACGGGAGATGGACTTTCTGCGATTCGCTTACCGTTACAGTGCCGAAAAGAAATTCAAATTGCGGCTTTTGGGATTCGATGAAACCGCCGAACGTTTTGTAGACAGAAACGGCTCGGTCCGGAAACTTTCTGAATTTTCCGACGCTGTCGGCATCATTCTGTCGACTCTGTTAATCGACAAGCCTTTCAAAGCGTTAAACGCCTTGCGGCAATTTCCACACCCCATTTCCATTTGGTGGGAACATCCCACCAGCATCTTGGATTCCTCTTTTTTGTCCAAAGACGGGTGGACTTTTTTCAATTCTTCCTTCGGAAAAAATCCAGGGAAAGTTGTCGGACGGCATCTTTTGAAAAAAGGATTTCATTCGGCGGTTTACTTTTCCCCTTACCACGCCAGTTCCTGGTCTCAAGACCGCCTTCGTGGGCTAGAAGAAATCGGGCTCAACGTTTTTTCCCGGGTAGATGCCAAATTCGCAAGCCCGTGGGATTTTCGCCACGTCGCAAGCTTAGACGGGCCAAAATTCAGCGTGGAATTCCGCGCCAGAAAACACGAAAAGAAAGTTCTCCGGAAACTGTTGAAAGACGTTCCTTTCGACATTCCCTGGGTAACCGCAAACGATGAAGTCGCCGGGCTTTTGAGGGAGTTGGAAGAAGAACGCGCCATTTCGCCGATGCCGTATACGGTTGGATTTGACAATTCCGCAGAAAGTTATCTGCTGCGGCTGGATTCTTTTGACTGCGACACGGAAAATCTTGTCCGTCAAATGTTTGCACATCTGGAATGGGGAAAAAACGATCCCCTGCCTCAAGGCGTTTTGCGCCAAATATCCGGAAAAGTCGTCGAAAAATAAGCGCCTTTTGAATATTTCCCGATAAGAAAACCTCGAAAGTTGTGTCCAACTTTCGAGGTTCATTTCTCCAGCGGAGATAATCAAATGTTCATCCGGAATCTTTATTTCAGAGCTTCGAACAGCGAGAACACCATTCCCGGGCGGAAATATTTTCCCGCCGTATATTTGAGCGCCGTACTGTGGAGCAATGTGAACAGAGATTCTTCTGAAATCTGCGCCTTTTTGGCGAGGGGACCATAAGCCTTTTTGAACGCGGCGAAATTCGTCGTGAGCGCAGGCGAAATCCGTCCATCCGAAAGGAGCGCTTTTTTCTTCGTCAATTCGGCAATGAGCGTCTTGGCGAACGAGGCAGAGACTCCCGCTTTCACCAAAGCGTCTTCGTGCAATTTGCAAGAACCGTTGAATCCTTCCGGAGCGGCAAACGGAATTTTTGCAGCATCATAAAGGTTGTGAATCATGCTTTCCACCAGCTCCCGGGCTTTGCCGAATTCTCCATGGAGAATGAATCCGCTGGCAATGCTGTATTGAATGCCAATCCAAACGTCATGGGCCTGGAAGTTGGATTCATCAAGGGGAGAACCGTCTTTGTGCACCAAATTGGCGGCACCGAGAAGGGGCGTATTCGCCTTGTAATTGGTGCGGAAAATACGGTCAAGGGTACGAAGTCCCTTTTCTTTGTCCGTAATCGGCGGAAGATTCAAAAGCCGCAGATAAGTATCGGCCAACATGGAGTCGGCGAACACGTCGTCGGAATCCAGTGCAACCTTCGCCTTGAACGAATCGTTGAAAGCTTCCGGCGCTTCGCTGTAAAGCCACATCTTTTTCCATGAACGAAGTTCCAGCTTGGACAATTCTTCGTTTTCGGGAATATCGGAATAATTCAGCCAATCGTTCAATTCGCGGAGCTTTTGCGTATCGCTGCCGGAAAGGGGGAGCAAATCGGACAGAGCGTCGACAACCTTGTCGAAGTTTTCGAAATTCACATCTTTCGCTTCGATGGGAGTCGCAAAGAAGTGGAAATAGCCTTCATTTTCATCCCACAGGGCGGCGTGGAATTCCGCTTCGGCTTCATCCGCTTTCTGATTCCAATTCAAAGCACGGGAAGCGTCGCCTTCCAGCTCGGCAATCTTCGCCGCGGCACGCAATCCCGCAATCCAAAGGGAACCGCAATAAACTGAAATACCATTGGAAGAGAGATTGTCGAAGGTGTCGTCCGTTCCATGGGTCAGCGGGAAATTTTCCCCTTCGCCGACCATTCTTTCCAGATATTCCATGCTGGCGTAAACGGCATCCTTGCAATAATCCACAACGGATTTTTCCCCGGTGAGCTTGTAGTGGCGAAGGACCATCAGCACATACTTCGGCGCCAAATCCTTCCACTCCTTCACATTGTGCCAGTCATAAGCATCCGGATGGGGAACGAAGGGACTGCCCAAGTCATGAATCACGGCACCCGTTACCGCAAGCGGGCCTTCAATTTTCGCTTCGGGAAGATCGGCATGGGGATGGTTCACATATTCATGGTGGCGGCGCACCGTCGGATCCGATGCCAAAATGGCATCGGCAAAACGCTTCATCACTTCGCCGTCCAAGCGCGGCAACAGAGCGAGCAACGAGAAGCTTCCGTAAAAATAAACATCGAGCGAATTGAAGAACGGATAGTCGGCGCATTCGCGCACCAAGAAGTTGTCGTCCTTGTCCCAAACCGTCGCTTCGGGAATGAAGCTCAGCGTGTTCAGCGCCAACGAACGGAATTCCGCCTGTTTCTTTTTGTCTTTCGGGAAAAGTTTCGCCAACGCTTTTTCCGGAGTCAAAGCCCGGAACGCCTCGCCAAAGGATTTTTCAAATTCACCATCAAAAGAAAGCGCTTCGGAAAGCATGGCTTTGACACGGCCAAACGCTTCCGGATAAAAAACCGTGTACTTTTTCTGCGATTCCTTTTCGCCAAAACGAATTCGGGAAAAGTCCAAAACCGTATTGAACTGGATGGAAGCCTTTTGACGGGGTTTCAAACGGACCGTGGCGACAAGCGCTCCGGCAACCGTTTCACGCCCACTGTAAACGTTCTTGATGAAATTTTGCGAAACACGTCCACTGTGGAGCGCTCCCGCCAAAACCGTTTTCTGGTCATTGCGGTAAAAGAGGGGCTTCGTCGTCACATTCACATCGTCTTTGGGATTCCAAGCGACGCTCACTCCCATGCAGCCGTCAAAATCACTTTCTACCAAAGGTTTCTTGTTGTAAAATTCAACGCCCTTGACTTCGCGGCCATCAGCGAGAGACATGCCGAATTCTCCCGCCAGCGGATCACGGGCAAGCGGCACCAATACAAACGAAGAATCCTGCACACTTTCGCGGTCCTTGCGAACCTGATAGCCGCAATAATTTTCCTGCATTTGGACAATGGTCAATTCGCGGACTTGTTTTGTCGGATTCGAAAGTTCATAACGGGTCGCGCTGACGGGAAGGCTCGAAAGGCGCTCGTTGCCCGGAAGAACGTAACTGTATTGATAACGGGAAATCTGGATTCCTTTCCTATCCTTGTATTCTGTCCGGGAAATCGGATATTCCGCCGCATAATCCATTTTTTGCGCGTCATAACCTTTTTCGCCCAAAAATTCTGTTTCTTCTCCGAACGCGCCCGTAAGCGCGCCTTTGCTTTCCACCTTTTCGCCGAGTTCCCCGTCAAAGAAGTCGATGAGAACTGAGCGGTTGAATTCCGCCGTCGTCGTTTTACCGGCATCCATCAAGGATTTTGTCCGCGGACTGAATTCTGTTTTCCAGCGCAAAAGAGCGTCTTTGTTTGTCGCAAAAAAGGTTTTGTCCAAAAGGACTTTCGCCACTTTCTTCAACGCCTCTTTTTCCGTCTTTTCGGAAAACAGCGGATTCCCGTCGGAATCTTTCAAGGGGTAAAACTGATTTTTGCGGGAGAACTCGACAAAATTCCGAATGACAAGGGGAGCCTTGGCGTCAATGACGGATTCGCGGTAAAAGACGTTTTGCAAGCGCAAATCTTCCGGCTTTTCGGCGCGCACTTGGACTCCGGGAATCAAGCTCGTAACCGGAGTTGTTCCTGCCGGAGTCACCGTGAACGTACTGCCAATACCACCGACAGCGATTCCCGTTGTCGCAGGAGTCGTTGTAAGCGGCGTATACCACGGCTGAATAAACTCAACGGCAAGTCCTTTTGTCATCAAGTGCTTGACATTGCCATGCAACTTGGCGGATTCAAGATATTTATCAAACGTCATGAGGAAAGTTCCTGTGGTTGAAAATAAAATTCCGAAAACAATTTAGAAAAGTTATTTTTGGACCATGTTTACGTTTGGCGTTTTTGCCTCGGGTGGAGGCAGCAATTTCAAAGCAATTCTGTCTCACGCAAAAGATGGGACCCTTGGCGGTGCCTGCCAATTCTTGATTGTCAACAATGCAGATTGCGGCGCAAGGCGAATCGCCCAAGATTCCGGGATTCCCGTTTATCACATTTCTTCCCACACGCACCCGGATCCTTCTGATTACGAAAAGGCCCTTTTGAATGTATTGAAAGAGCATCCCGTGGATTTCATCACCCTATGCGGATTCATGAAACGCATTCCGGATTCTTTTTTAGATGCCATGAAGAACCGCGTATTGAACGTGCACCCGGCTCTTCTCCCCAAATTCGGCGGCAAAGGATTTTATGGAATCCACGTGCACAAAGCGGTCATCGCCGCCAACGAAACAGAAAGCGGCCCCACCATCCACCTGGTGACAAGCCAATACGACAGCGGTAAAATTCTCGCCCAAACCAAAGTTCCCGTTTTGAACACAGATTCCCCGGAATCACTTGCGGCAAAAGTCCTGGAGCAGGAACACGCCCTTTTTTGGAAAACGCTCCGCGATTACGCGCTTTCGGAGCTTCCGAAATGAAATTCAAAGTTCCCCCGTTTCTCGAAAACATCGAAGACCCGATAGCCGGAGAACTCGCATTGCGAACAAATTATCCCGGCAGCTGCATCATCGGAATCGATGAAGTCGGACGCGGACCGCTGGCAGGACCCGTCATCGCCTGTGCAGCCATTCTCCAAAATCCCCGGGGCAACGCCGCATTGAACGATTCTAAAAAATTGTCCCGAAAAAAACGGGAATTTTTATTCGACCAAATCAAAGAGGAATGCCTTTGTTACGCAATTGCGAGTGCCAGCGCCGCAGAAATAGACACTTACAATATTCTCGAAGCGGACTTTTTAGCCATGCGACGGGCTTTGTGCGCACTCGGATTTCCGGGACTAGAAACATCCGCGCCGGAAATTCCGATTGAATCCAAGGGGAAACTCCCGTCAAACGCCAAGATTCTTGTCGCTGTCGATGGAAATTTAAAAATCCGCGGAGTCCCCCAAGAATCCCAGATTGCGGTCATCAAAGGCGACGCCCGCGTCGCAAGCATTTCCGCGGCATCGATTTTAGCCAAAGTTTACCGCGACCGTCACATGAACAGCCTCGCCCAAAAATATCCCGGATACGCTTTCGAAAAAAATGCCGGTTACGGAACCAAAGCGCATCTCGACGGAATCCGCATGCTTGGATTATCCCCCGAACACAGAAAAAGTTTTCACCCCAAAAGTCTCCAAACCGATTTATTCGAAGCCCGCGAAAACGCGCCCGGTTAAAGTTTTCCAAAGCTAATTTTCAGTCATTTTCATCATTCCACACGCAATCTTTCTATATTTATGCGTATGAGCGAATGTTTGCATAAAGGCAGTCTTGGTCCCGTTGTCTTCCACGACAAAAAACTAGAACTCGGTCCAAACGGTTTTGTCCTCGAAAGCGGAAAATCCCTCCCCGAAGTTTCGGTCCGTTACGAATCTTATGGCACGCTAAACGAGGATTGTTCAAACGCCATTTGGATTTGTTCCCCGCTGACGGCAGACGCCCATGTCGCCGGTTTCTACAGCCCAGAAGACAAGCACGTTGGCTGGTGGGATGCCCTGATAGGCAGCGGCAAGGCCATCGACACGGATAAATATTTTGTCGTCTGTTCCAATGTATTGGGCGGTTGCAAGGGGACGACAGGCCCCGCAAGCATCCATCCGCAGACAGGAAAGCCTTACGGATCCGCATTCCCGACAATCACCATCGGAGACATGGTCCGCGTCCAAAAGAAGCTTTCCGAAGAGTTGGGCATTCGCCGCTTCCACTGCATCATCGGCGGCTCCATGGGCGGTTTCCAAGCGATGAAGTGGGCCATCTTTTACCCCGAAATCATCGAACGCGTCATCTTGATTGCGACGTCTCCCGGATTTTCCGCCCAGGCATTGGGATTTGAAATCGTTGGACGCGATATCATCACGCAAGATCCAAACTACCATAACGGCGACTATTACGACAAGAAAATCCCCGCCACGGGACTTGCGAACGCGCGGAAGTTGGCGCACATCACTTACCTTTCCGCAAAAGGGATGGAGAAGCGGTTTACCCGCGCAGACATCCGCATTGAAAATCCGCAGAAATTTTATTCCGGTTCCTCGTTAGAAACCTACTTGGATCATCAGGGGAAAAAATTCATTGAGCGGTTCGACGCCAACAGTTATCTGCACATCGCCCATGCGACAGACACTTTCGATTTGGCTTCCGAATACGGTTCTCTCGAAAACGCCTTCAAAAACGTACAGGCCGATTTTTTAAACGTGAACCTTTCCACGGACTGGCTTTTTCCGCCGAATGAATCCCGCAAAATCACAGACGCCCTGTTGAACGACGGCAAAGTGGTGACCAGCCTAGAATTGGACACCAATTTTGGGCACGACGGATTCCTCATCGAATACGGCGCATTGGGAATGGCTGTTTCGCGATTCCTGGGAGGTCATCTCGGCGACGCACCGTCAACCGGGACCCCGGCATTTCACAGCGAAAAAGACATTTCGATTATCGATTCGCTGATTCCGGCGAATGCCCGGATTTTAGACCTTGGCGCCGGCGACGGACTTCTCATCGATTCTCTCTGGAAACGAAAAAAAGTAACGGGAGTCGGTGTCGAAAAAGACTTTGCGAATATTCTAGGTTGCATCGAACGCGATGTTCCCGTCATCGAAAAGAAACTGAATTTGAAAGCCCTGGAATCCTTTGCGGACAACAGCTTCGACTACGCCGTCTTCAACCGCACCCTTCCAGAAGTCCGCAACCAGAAACTGATGCTTCGAGAAATCATGCGCATTGCGAAACACGCTATCATCACCTTCCCGAATTTCGGATCTTGGGAAATGCGCTTTGCGCTCTGCTACCACGGAAGGATGCCGAAATCGCCGGAGTTTCCCTACGAATGGTACGAAACCCCAAACATCCACTGTTTCACTTACCGCGACTTTGTCCGCCTGGCAGAGGCGGAACATTTGAAAATCGAAAAGATAGTCACGGTGAACGAACACCGCCTGAGCAGAATCCTCACGGCGATGGGACTTGTCAACTTGGGCGCAGAACGCGTCGTGGCGATGGTCAAAAAAGCCTGATTAAAATATATTTGCCCTATGGCTATTTTATCAATGACAGGTTACGGCAAAGACGAATTCCAACTGCACGGCACGCCTTGTACGCTGGAAGTCCGCTCGGTGAACAACCGTTTTTTGGAAATCGCTTGCCACTTACCCAAAACATTTTCCTACTTGGAATTCACCCTCAAGGAAGAAGTCAAAAAATTCCTGACACGGGGTTCCGTCAATTTGAACGTTTCGTTGGGTGACGGAGAAACCTCCTCGCTCCCCACCGGTTATTCAAAAGAAGCGATTGAAGCGTTTTTGAAAATCGCCGGGGATATCAAGCAGCAATACAAAATTTCAGGCGAGCCCAGCTTAGAACAAGTGCTGGCGATTCCCGGCGTACTTCTTTACGAGAACCGTTCCGACGAAGAAGAAGTCAAAAATCAACTATTGGCGTCCCTCGACAGGGCTTTGAACTCTTTAGTCCAGATGCGCGAAAAGGAAGGCCAAAATTTGAAACGGGATTTGGAAACCCGAGTCCACGAAATGGATTCCGTTTTAGACGAAATCGCAAAACAGGATCCCCTGCGGATTGTAGAATGGAAGCGCAAATTCGAAGAACGCCTGGCTGCCCTCGTCGGAGAAGCCGGAGTGGACCCGACGCGCGTCGTCCAAGAAGCGAGCATCGTCGCCGACAGACTTGACATCAACGAGGAAATCACGCGGTTCCGCAGTCACAACAAGCTGTTCTTGTCCACCTTGGAGCAAGGTTCAAACCAAGGCAAGCGGTTGACATTCATCTTGCAGGAAATGGGACGCGAAGCGAATACGCTGGCCACGAAATGCCAAAACGCACAAATCGCGGCGCTAGCCATCCGTTTGAAAGAATCCGTGGAAACTATCCGCGAACAGACAATGAATATCGAATAAAAAAAGCCCTGGCACGGGCATCAGTCGCAGCCCGTCGCCAGGAATTTCAATTTAAAGTTCCGGCTGCTTACCCGTGAGACGGACAAAGATTTCTTCGTATTTGGCGAGCGTATTTTTCACGACATCCGCCGGAATTTCCGGACCCGGATACGTTTTTCCCCAGTCCAAAGTTTCCAGCCAGTCGCGGACGTATTGTTTGTCGAAACTTTCTTGATTTTTGCCGACTTGATACTTGTCCTTTGGCCAATAGCGGCTCGAATCCGGAGTCAGCACTTCATCAATCAGAACCGTTTTGCCGTCAATTTCGCCAAATTCAAATTTGGTATCGGCCAAAATGATGCCTTTTGTCGCCGCATAATCGCGGGCCTTCGTGTAAATATCGAGTGAAAGGTTGCGAAGCTCTGTCGCCACTTTTTCACCGACAATGTCAAAGGTCTGTTCGAACGAAATGTTTTCATCGTGCCCGACATCCGGCTTGGTGCTGGGCGTATACAGCGGCTGTTCGAGCTTTTGGCAAAGTTCAAGACCTTCCGGGAGAACATGCCCGCAGATTTTTCCCGTCCGCTGGTAATCTTTCCAGCCAGAGCCAACAATGTAACCGCGTACGATGCATTCCACGCTGTGGCGCTTCGCCTTTTTCACAATCATGGAGCGCCCGCGCAAGTAATCCTTGTACTTTTTCAGCGCTGCCGGATATTCTTCGACATCCGCCGTGATCAGATGGTTCGGCATTCCCAGATGTTCGAACCAGAACAGCGAAAGCTGGTTGAGGATTTTTCCTTTGCCGGGAATCGGTGTGGGCAGCACCACGTCGAAAGCGGAAAGGCGGTCGCTGGCGACCATCAGGAAGCTGTCCCCCAGGTCGTACATGTCGCGGACCTTGCCTTGGTGGAACAGCGGAACGTCTTGAATCGGAGTTTCAAATTTCATACTCATGGTGATTCAAATTTAATTAAATTCCCACCATGAAAACAATTGGAATCTGCGGAAAAATCGGCAGTGGAAAAAGTGCAGTCGGAACGCTCCTTTCGGAACGCGGCGTGTTTGTGTTGGATTTAGACCGCGAAATGCACAGTCTGTATGCGGAGTCAGAAGTTCTCCGGCAGAAAATCGCCGAACGTTTTGGCGCAGATTGCATCCGGGAAAACGCCGTAGACCGCGTCGCTTTGGCCAATTGCGTTTTCAAAGACATAAACTCTCTTGCCGATTTGGAAAATATCGTTTACCCCATTCTCCAAAAACGTGTCGAGTCAAAGCTTTTCGCCACGGCCTCCTCCCCAAATCCTCCCAAATTAGCCGCCATCGAAGGCGCACTGCTTTTCAAATGGCCCGAATTTTCACGCAATCTGTCGGAAATCTGGGTCATAGAAGCCCCCGATTCACTCCGGATCAGTCGTTTGATGCAACGGGGACTTTCCAAAGAAGATGCCGAACGCCGGATGCAAATCCAAGCGCAAGATCCGCTGCCCCCCAACGCGCATTACGCCCATATCGACAATTCTTCGTCCCTGGATTCGGTTCTTTCCCAAATTCAAAAATTGGTCCAAATTTGAAACATTCCGTCCCACTGGAGACGTTTGTAAAATAGAACGGAATGATTTTGGAAAAAATTTGAAAAATTTTTCAAAAAAGGCTCCCCGAAATTCTAAATTTGAACCGTTAGGTAACGAATGAGCAACGACTTGACATATCCTACAAGGAAGCACTAACGATGCTGTTTTCTCAAATTGCCCAATGCGTCATTTTCCTTATCGGCGGCGTAGGCATATTCCTCCTCGGATTACGATTCCTTTCCATGGGCCTGCAGACAATCGCCGGCCCGACACTTCAAAAACTCATCGGCAAAGTCACGAACCACCGTGTTCTAGGGGTCTTGGTCGGCATGGGTGTCACCTGCCTTGTCCAGTCCAGCGCCGTGACCATGGCCATGGTCATCGGTTTTGTAAACGCCGGAATCATGCAGCTTTCCCAAACCTTGGGCGTCATCATGGGCGCAAATATTGGGACGACTATCACCGGCTGGGTTCTCGTCCTCAACATGGACCAATACGGAATGCCTTTGGCCGGAGCCTGCGCACTTGTTTACTGTTTTGCCAAAAAAGAACGCGTTAAATATTCGGCCCTAGCCCTCCTCGGCGTGGGCCTTGTTTTTGTCGGCCTCGCCGCGATGAAAGTTTCCCTGGCGCCGGTTTCAAACAACCAGGACTTCTTAAACGCCTTAGCGGTATTCAACGCAGAAAGTTTCTTCAGCATTTGCGCGTGCATTCTCGTGGGATTTCTCCTTGCGACCATCATGCAATCCAGTTCCGCCTCTTTGGGAGTCACCATCGTCCTGGCCTCTCAAGGACTCATCGGTTTTAGTACGGCGGCGGCAATGGTCTTGGGGCAAAACATCGGTTGTACGATTTCCGCCTTGATGATTGCGGCGAACACTTCTCGCCACGCTCGGCGCGCCGCCATTTTCCACTTGCTTTTCAACGTCTTTGGCGTTCTCTGGGTGACACTCCTGTTCGACCCGACAATTTCCGGAATGAAATGGCTCTTGAATACAGCTTTTGGCGTGGCAAATCCAGACGATCCCAAGAACGTAACTCTTGCCATAGCCCTTTATCATACAACGTTCAACATTGTCAATACGCTTGTCCTGTTGCCATTCACCGGAAAAATCCCCGCGCTTTTGGACAAACTGTTCCCGAACAAAGTCACTCCCAAACACGCCGTGGTGACAAAGCTCGAACCCGCCCTGATCAAATCTCCCTTTGCCGCGATTACCCAATCGGCACGCGAAATGTCCATGATGAACAAAACCGTACGCGATATGCTCGGCGATTTGCGGCTTGTCATTGACGGCAAAGCGGACAAAACGGTCGTTGAACGCATTTTTGACGCCGAAACCAAATTAGATTCGGCACAAACCGAAGTCATCGGTTTTTTAACCGCCCTTCTTTCGACTAGCGTTTCAAAAAGCATCGCGAACGATGCCGAACGCCAACTCCGCATGAGCGATGATTTAGAATCGGCCTCCGACTACGTGACTCAAATTTTAAAGCTCGCCCTCCGGATGCGGGATCACAACGTGAATTTCGACAAAACGCACCATGAAGAACTAATCGTCTTGCACGAAAGCGTTTCCAAACTGGCGACCGATGTCGGCGACGTTCTGGAAAATCCGCAAGATGTCCGCAAATTGGCCGAAGTCCGCCGCGAAGGGCACGAAATTACAGAACTTGTCCGCGAATACCGGGCAAAACACTGGAGCCATGTCGCGGAAATCAACGAAGATCCCCTGTTGACGACAACCTTCACCGATTTACTGGGCGCTTACCGAAAAGTCAAAGAGCACTTGGTGACAGCGACACAAGCCCTGGGCGCAGAAATCGTCCACGAAGATCGCGCTTAAACGCCAAGCGACACCGCCCCTTTACAACGACCAGTGGTATTCCAGTCCCAACTGGATAAAGCAGTCGATAGTTGAACCGCCGATTTCCGTCGGTTCTGCAACGGCATCCACAGACGGTTCCCTGTCCAAAATTCGCCCACGCCCGGCGATTCCCGCCCGCAAATCCACGCCGTAATGGTCAAAGAAAATTCCCCTGACACCGGCTGAAAGCAAAGCGCCCTTGTAAAATTCCTTGAATTCAAATCGCGATTTATAAGCGCCCGAAGGTTCATAGCCGCTTTTCGTGTTGATGGATTCCGAAAAGAAGCTGTACAGGAAGCCAAGCGAAACGTGCGGCATCAAATCGACCTTTTTTCCGAGAGGAATCCGATGGGAAAGCACAAGACCAATCCCGATTTCAAACCGGTAAAAAGTCCATTCATCCAGTTCGCTGTAAACCGAATCGCGTTCATCGATTTTCGCTTCATGTTCCGAAAAACGGAAAAAGAGTTCCGCCCCGATGAAATCATACCAATTCGCTTCGGCATAAACATTCAACAGCGGAGAACCGTCTTCCAAAAAATTCCAGGCAGACAGGGAGTCTCGCGTGTTGCGGTAATTTTTGATTTTGCTGTCCAGTTTCCGCCGATACCAGTCATCGGGAGTAAACGGAATCTTGGCCCGCGTATAACCGCCAGCGGCCCCCACCCACCACCGGAATTTGGGAAGTTCTGCGTAAAATTCATCTGGCTCCGTCGATTTTTTGGCGCGTTCTTCTTTCGTCAACCGCCGGGAAGCGCTTCCTTCAAAAAACATCTCTGCAATTTCATCGCCCAGTTGGATTTTATCGGCATGATACGGAAGCACTCCAGCCGCCTTCGGCGCATAACTGCTTTCGTCAAAAAGCGCAACCAGCAGGGAATTTCCTTTTTTGCTCAGGTAAAGGAGATATTTGTCTTCCACTCCCGAAATTTTCCGCTGGACTTCCGGGTTGCGCGCCTTAAAATATTCCGCCGGGAGTCCCCGTTCCAAATTGTTCCCGAGCCATTTGGCGTAAAGAGCGGCGTTCGAGTCCCGCGTCCATTCCCCCGCCACGCGGACCGAAGGATTCCCGATGCCGCCATTGCCCCGTTTTAAGGACAGGGCGAATTCTTTCGCTTCAAGAGGTACCGTGGAATCCGGTGTCCACAGGAGAACTTCCGGATCTTGCCAAAGAACATAGGGACTCCGAAAAAAAATTTCACCGGCGAACAAGACGGATGCGGACAACAACGTCAAAATAAAAATCCCGCGCCATTTCATCGCACACCTCCATCGATTCCCCGAATCAAGCTGTCTGCCGCCAACGCCGAAACTTTCGACACGTCTCCCGCAGATAGTTCCCCCGATATTTCAAGAGGAACTTCGGCGACAGCGGAATAAAGGGTGCGCTGTTTTTCATTATCCCAAAGGGAATACGACAAAATGATTGTCAACGCATTTGAAGTTCGCTTGTCGGAATCTTCGCGGTTAATCAACGCATAATCGAAAAAAGCGTCTTTCGAAAGATCCAAACCCAGCGTACATTCGTGAACGAGGATCAAATACTTGGGCGCATTTCCGGAATTCCCGCGGAGAACAATCCCCTGTTCAGGGAAAGAGCCTTTCACATAAATCCGCTCATCCAATTTTTGCGATTCTTCGGGAAACGACGCGTAAAAAGAATCCGGCCAAACGGAAAGCTCCGGATAACGCATTTGACGCAATTCTCGAACGAAAGCGTCTTCAACCTGTTTTCCCAACAACGTGTAAACGGAATCCCGGGAAATTCCCAACTTTTTAGAAAACCATTTGTCACGCGTAATGACAACAGCCTGGTGCAAACCGAGCAAACCGATTTCTTCATCGGCTTTGGGAGATTCTCGATAATATGGATGGCTTGCGCTCCATTGTTTGCCCGTGCAAGAAGCAAGGACGACTGCAAACAGCAAGAGCGCAATCCGCATTACACACCCCATTCCTTCCGATAGGCGCGGACACGTTCCAAGATATCGGCAGGAGCATTTATCGCCTGGCGATTGGATTCATTTTCGAGGAATGCGATGATATCGTCGATGTTGATGATTGCATGCGCTTCGATACCATAAGTCTCTTTGACGGTTTCCAGTGCGGACTTTCCGTTTTCCAAGCGTTCCCGACGATCTACGGAAATGAGCAACCCCTTAATCCGCGCATTGGGGAAACTCTTCATCGTTTGCATGGTTTCGTTTACAGAAGTCCCCGCCGTAATCACGTCTTCAATAATGACGACGTCTTTTTCTTCGCGGTAAGTGTCGCCGACAAGATTTCCACCTTCGCCGTGATCCTTCGCTTCTTTGCGGTTATAAGTAAAGCTCAAATCCAATCCGTGATTTTCAAAAAGGGCTATCGCCGTGGCGGCGCAAAGGGGAATTCCTTTGTACGCAGGTCCAAAAAGATTTGTCGCCTTGCCCTGAAAATGTTCCACAAACGCCTGGGCATAAAAAGCGGACAAACGGGAAAGAGCCTTTCCCGTCCGAAATTCTCCCGTGTTGATGAAATACGGCGTATGACGACCGCTCTTGGTTACGAAAGAACCAAACTTGAGCGCCCCGGTTTCAACCAAAAAACGTACAAATTCTTCTTTGAAAATCATATCAATTCGCTCCTCCGATAAGCAAGGAAAGAATTCCACTCAAAACCTGATAACTGGTGAGGGCGGAAAGGGAAATAAGGATGATGGAAATCAGCATGCAAAGTCCGATATACCAAAGGAACGATTTTTTGAATCCTTTGATTTTCAATTTGAAAATGAACCAGACGATGACCGAAAGTATCGCAGCGAAAATCCACGCGACAGGAGCCGAAATCGCAGCGAGGCAGCTGACCAGGTAAACGAGCGCGATTCCCGGAATAAAGAAGAAGATAATCGCCAACACTGTCAGCAGGGCGAATCCGACAAAATAGGTGAACCCGCGTTCTTTCTTGACGATTACCTGGGGCTTTTCCGGAGCCTCCTTGCCTGCAGCAGAATCTTTCTCCGGAGACTTTACCGTTTCGGGAGCCGAAGACGCTTCGGGTGTTTGGGATTCAGCGTTTTGTTCGGGAGTCGGATTCGTCGAAACAATTTCCGCATCCTGGATTTTCTTTTCTTCTTCCATAAAAAATTTCCTTACAAAATGAATGTGCGCCCATCGAATACGAAGACGCGGTGTTCGAGCCAAATTTTGACTGCCGTGGAAAGGGTGCGCTTTTCAATGTCCTTGCCCAATTCCACAAGTTCGTCGATGGAGGCCGTTTCGGGAACCCGTTGCACGTCTTGGCAAATAATCGGTCCCTGGTCCAAATCCTGGGTGGCAAAATGCGCAGTCGCCCCGATGATTTTCACCCCTTTGTGCCACGCCTGATGATAGGGCTTAGCCCCTTTGAACGCGGGGAGGAATCCGTGGTGAATGTTCACAATCTTGTATTCAAATTCTTCGGTGAACTTGGCAGAAAGAATTTGCATATAGCGCGCGAGCACGATGCCGTCCGTTTTCGTCTCCTGGATGATTTCGCGGAAACGATTTTCGGACACGGCCTTGTCTTGATTGCTTGGAACGTAGTAAAAGGGAACGCCGAATGTACCGCCGACCGGTCCCAATTCCGTATGATTGCTCACGATGCAGCTGAATTCGCACGGCAAATCCCCATCGCGGTGTTTCAACAACAAATCATAAAGGCAATGATCCGTTTTGGAAACAAACAGGGCGAGCCTTTTCACCTTTGACGTATCATGCAATTTCCACGTGAGCGACAGGCGCGGACCAATGGATTCAAAATGTTTAGAAATTTCTTCGGCGGCCTCCGGTTCACATTCGAAGACTGCGCGCAAAAAGAAGGTTTCAATATCTTTCGCCGTGTGCTGAGTCAAATCGATGATGTTGGCACCGGCTTTGGCCAAAACCTGAGTGGTCCCGGCGATAAGTCCCTTTTGATCAGGACAATGAATTTGCAAAATATAACGGGTTATGCTCATATGGCAAATATACAAATCCGAAGATTCTTTCTAATTCCCGCACAAGGAGAATTTCCCCGTTTAAGCGAGAAATTCCCCGTCGCCGTCAATTTTTTCCGAGCGCATCCCTGACACAGCGGAGGCTTGCGCCAAATTCCGGGCGGAACGATTCATAAAAGATTTGAGAAGAATTCTTTTTGAAAGCGGCGATTTTACCCTCTTCTGTCCAAAGGTACGCCTTTTCTCCCGCGTCTTTGAATTTCCGTGCTTTTTCCGGGACATCCGACCGGGCAAAATGCGCGCCACTCGCCCGCAGACCAAAACTGTATTCATCGGTTCCGTTTCCCGACTGGCCTTCCGGAAGACCGTTTTCGTTCCATCCAAACGAAGCTTTCAATTTTTTAGCGGGATTTTCGCCGACGACTTTCGCCAGGGATTCGAAATCCGAAATTTTGGGCATGCGGAATCCCGTTGGGCACGCGCGTTTCGCGCTTTCAAAATCGTAAAGCCTTCCCCATACGTTGCACTGCATGCAAACAGAACCTTTCACCGGAGCGAATTTGATGTTTTCCGCCGTCCAAACCTGGTTTCCGATGCGAACCCACTCATAGCGATTCCCATCGCGCGGATCCTCGTAAGAGCCCTGTATTTCCGGATCTCCATCCGGATCGAATACTTGCGGAAAATCAACAACGGAACCGGATTTGTACAAAGTAACCGATTGGATGTTTCCATTTTCGTAATACCGGATTTCCTTTCCATCGACAGCGCCGTCTTTGTAATTAAACTCCCTTTTCAATTTGCCCGATTCGTAAAACTCCCGACATTCTCCCTGTTCCTTTCCGCGGACAAAATTCCGGATGCGCTTGACTTTCCCGGATTCATAAAATTCCGTCTCCTCGCCGTCTTTGACATTTTCCAAATAAGAGGTTCGAGTGCGAACTTTTCCATTCGGATATTTTTCTTCGCGGACATCATCGCAAGCCGTTAACGACAAAACGGACAAGATAAAAACGATTGTGGCTGCGGATTTAAACATTTCCATTCTCCGAAAGAGGCTCCATGTGCACGTTGATTTGCGTATTCTTTCCGAATTTCCGACGGATTTGCACTTCGATTTCTGTCGCGACATTATGCGCTTCGACTAAAGAAAGGTCGCGGTCCAATTTGATGTGGACATCGATGGCGCAACAATTGCCGATTTTCCGGGTCTGCAAATGGTGCAAGAAACGGACCTTGTCCGTATTGCGGATAATATCGCAAATTTCCTGTTCGGTTTCCGGGGGGAGTGACGCTTCGAGCAATTCCTGCATCGTCGGAAATCCGATTTGAAAGGCCGCTTTGACAATGAAGAAACTCACGATGATGGCTGCCAGCGGATCCAAAACAGAAAATTTTCCGCCAAGGAAAACCGCCCCGCCGATACCCAGTAAAGTTCCGATACTCGAAAGGGAATCCGAACGGTGATGCCAGGCGTTCGCCATCAAGGCCGGACTTTGAATTTTAGCGCCCATGTTTGCCGTATAACGATACAGCAGCTCTTTTACGACAATGCTCACCGCAGCCGCGATCAACGCAATTTTCCCGGGAATTTCAAGATTTTCGCCGCGGGCGAACGAAACGATTTTCTGAATACCGCTGGCAAAAATGCCGATGGCAACCGCCAAGAGCGCCAAACTGACAAACATCGAAGCCATCGTTTCAAATTTGCCGTGACCGTAAGGGTGCCCCTTATCCACTTCTTTCCCCGATAGGCGCACAAAGATGATGACAACGACATCTGTCGCAAAATCCGAAAGGGAGTGGATACCGTCGGCTATCATGGCGGCGGAATTTCCAAAAATACCGGCAAGCAATTTTGCCACCGATAACGCCAAGTTGACAAAGAATCCATTCCAAGTCACTTTTTGTGCTATTTTAACACGTTCCGTTTCCATCGTTTTTCAAATCTAGCTAAATTTCAAGCTATGAAAAAATGGATTTTTGCCGTATTCTGTTTATGCACATTTCTCTTTGCAGAAGAGCCTGCCGACTCCGCAACAACGGAAACTGTTCCCGCCGCCGAACAAGTGAGCCTTGCTCCTGCGGAAACGTGCCCGTCGGATTCCATCCTTTCTGCAAACTACGCCAAATGCCAACAGGCGCTGTCTGTCGCCATCCATTCCCAAATGGACCGCAAAATTTCCAAAGACCGCTCCTTTGAAATGGCAGCCACAACGGGTTCATTTATCGGCGGCGCGCTGATAGGGCTTTTGCTCGGCTGGTGGCTGCTGTAATCCGGAAAAATTCATGTTTTGCCGTTTTCTCTTTTTCACCTCGGCGGCATTCGCGCTCGCTTCCGGCCTCGAAGAAATCGGACGTTTGGGATCAGCCGATTCGCTGCCGGGCGCAGAAATTTCGGCATACATCGCGTCCGAAAAAATGCTGGCGGTGACCTCCGGGCAAAATTCGCTCAGTCTCGTTTCGCTGAAAGAAGCCTCCGCGCCAAAGCTGCTCCGCGTCCTCGATTTTCCGCACGAAATTCCAAGCGTTTCCGCCCACGGGAATCTTTTGGCCATCCTCGAAAAAGGCGAAACTTCTTCCAAGACGGGAACGGTTCACTTATACGAAATCAACGGTGAAACGCCTTTTAAGCGGAAAAGCCTTCCTGTTTGCGAAGGTCCGGACATGGTCAGTTTTTCCCCGGATGGAAAGACGCTCCTCCTCGCCTGCGAAGGGGAACCCGACAGTCAAAACGGCAAAGACCCCGAAGGGGCGATTGGACTTGTCGACCTGTCTTCCGGCGTTTCAAAGGCCTCTTTTCAAGCTTTGGATTTTTTCGCTTTCGACAGCGCATCTCTCGCCCAAAAAGGCGTTCGCGTCGCCGGTCCCGGAAGTTTTCGGCAAAACCTGGAGCCGGAATACATTTCCTTTTCTCCGAACGGGCGCTTTGCCTTCGCTTCGCTGCAAGAGAACAACGCCGTGGCAAAAATCGACGTGCAGCAGAAAAAAATCTTAGACATTTGGGCATTAGGAACCGTAGACCATTCCCTTCCCGGAAACGAATTCGATTTTCAAGATAACGGGATTATCGCATTGGAAAACGCTCCCATCCGCGGAGAATTGCAACCCGACGGAATATGCGCATTTGAATCGAATGGCAAACTTTACGTTTTGACGGCAGACGAAGGCGCCTCCCGGGATTTCGCAGATTATTCAGACGAAACCATCGCCATGCATCTGAAATCCGCTGGACTCCTCGACTCTTCCGTATTTTCGACAGGACTTTTGCGCCGTTTGGGAAAGCTCCCCATCGACGCGGAAAATCCCTGCGACAGAAAATTTCCCTGCCGATACCTCAACACCTTCGGCGGACGGAGCATCAGTTTATTCGACGGAAACACCGGAGCGCGGATTTGGAACAGCGGCAACATTTTTGAAAAGACATTGGCCGAGAAGCACCCGAATCGATTCAACTGGAACGCCAAAAAGGAAAAAATCAAAAAAGATTCCCGCAGCGACAAAAAAGGCCCGGAACCCGAAGGCGTCACCACCGGGAAAACGGCAAACGGAACATTCGCCTTTGTCGCCGTAGAACGCGCAAGCGGCATCGCCATCTTTGATTTGAAAAATCCCCAAAAACCGGAATTCCGGGAATATGTAGCAGGAACTGTCGACCGCGGTCCCGAAGGCATACTTTTTATTCCGGCAGAGATAAGCCCGTTATCCGGCATTCCCCTCTTGATTGTCGGCTATGAATACAGTCAGACCCTCGTCATTTACCGCGTATTTTATTAAATTGCCCCTATCATGAAGTTTTTCAAACTATCCTTTCACGTAGAAGGTTCATCGAAGTCGCATTCGCTGCGGCTTCCGGAATTTTCGAAGCGCCTTCTGAGCGTGGGGAAAGCGTTTGTCATAACAGGAATCGCCTTGCTCGTTTTACAGGGCGGCGTTCATATTGGATACGATTTTCTGAAAAACCGGATGATGGCAAACCGCACCGTCTTGTCCAAGAATCTCGACAAGGAAGCGGCCAGGTTGGATTCTCTCAATTTGCGGATGGAATCCCGTTTTGAAAATGAAGACCTGCTCCATTACAAGTTTGGACTGACCCCGGCAGACCGTTCTGTCCGCGAAATGGCCATCGGCGGCCCAGAAACTCCCGAACTCCGCTTGAGCCGGGCTGCGCAACCGCTTCTTGACAAAACGCTGGATCTCAAAGCGAAAGCCGAACAATTCCGGGCAAAAGCGGCAGAAAGCCAGCGGACATTTACCGAAGTCGCAGGATTCGTTGGGCAGCAATACGCCCATTGGCAACACGTGCCTTCCATTTCTCCGACGACAGGTTATTACGCCTCCGCATTCGGCAGACGGGTTCACCCGGTCACCGGCGAAAAGGAAAGAATGCACAACGGCATAGACATCGCCAACTCCCGGTGGACACCCATTTTCGCCACAGCGGACGGTGTCGTCTCCATAGCTCGGTTCAGCGAATCTTTTGGAAATTACGTAGCCCTGGACCATGGGAACGGATTCGTGACCAAATACGGCCACATGCAATCCATTACCGTTCAAAAGGGGCAATTCATCAAACGGTATCAATTGTTGGGTTACATGGGAAACACCGGCATTTCGACAGGACCTCATCTGCACTACGAAGTCTGGTTCAATTCGAAAGCGGAAAACCCGCTTCGCTATATCCTCCCTGGAGAATACGCAATCCAATAAAGCGGTTGCGTCCAAACAAAAATGAACTGGCTAACCTTGGCGGCAATCGCCGCCTGGGGAATGTGTCCGTATTTTGCCGAAATTTTACCCGACCCGGTTACCGTCGAAGATGCCCGGGGCGAATTTGTCGAGATCCGGATACCCCCCGATTCCAAGCGGGACTCGCTTTCCCTTTTTTACGAACAAAAACAGATTTGGAAGGGAATTCTTCCAGCTTCCGCAAACCGGCTTTTACTCATCCGCGATACACAGTTATGCCCGGAAGTCAAATCGTTGCACTGCGCGCCCCTCAACGCGCCCGCTCTTCCCAATCGGCGCGAAATGCGCTGGATTCTTTTGAACGGAAATTGTTCGGACACGGCGGACTTCCCCATCCCGAAAGCCGGGAAATCCTTCGTCCGGAGCGATTCATCAAAAAGTTCCTGGGAATTGGCGGAACCTTCACCGGGAATCCCCAACGCCATTTTTGAAAGCGGCGTAAAAGATTGCCTTTTGCACTGGGAAAACACCGAATGGACAGCTTCCGGTTGGAAAGGCTCCTGGATGTTGACCGGCTGCGACTCGGCAAAGATTCACGTTGAATTCCTTTCCATGGAATCTTCTGCTGAAAAGTCTTTCGACATTCCCTTGAAACGGGACCTCGCTTCGGTTTGGGAGACCTCCCTTTCGGCAAAAGCCTTGCTCATCAGGTTAGCGCTGCCGCCCGACGACATTCCCGGAAACGATTCTCTAGACACCCTGCTATTTACACCGGGAAATTTTCCCGTCCGTTTGACAGAAGTGCACCCCTGCCCCGAAGAAGGGCTCCCGGAATGGTTCGAACTTTACAATGCGGGTTCCAGGGAAATTTCCCTTTCTTCAGTTAATTTATGCGAACCGGAAAAATCCATTGCCGCCCAAAGCGTCCTCGTCGCAAAACAAAGCGCCGTTGTCACAAAAGATTCCTCCGGAATGCGGTACCTTGTCGGAACCGATGAAATCCTGATTTTACAGCACAATTTCGGTTATCTGAAAAACGCCGCGGACAGCCTTTATCTTTGTTACGGCAAAGATAAAGTGGATTCCGCCATCTGGGGAAAATCCGCGAAAATCCAAGTGAATTGTCCTGATGGATTTTCCGTTGGGACGGGTCGCCGCGAAAACAGCCCCGGATTTCAAACGCCGGGAAGCCTTGTCCAGGATACGGCTTTGCCATTTCAAGTCGAATGGAACGCCCGCATTTTTTCCAAGAAGACGCGGGCAAATCCGCTGATGCTCCGAATTCAAAGCGAAGAAGACGTTTTAATTGAACTCATTTCCGGGAAAGGCGACCTGCTGTGGAAAAAAACATTTCCCGCCGATGCCGGTGGAAACTCCTGGCGCGAAGTCCCCCTTCTCGAAAAAGGATTCCCCGGCCCGAACTTTATCCGCATCTCTTCCCAAAACCGCGAAAAACGCATTGGCGTTGTCCTGAGACCTTGAACATGCGGAAAGTCCTCTTCTTTTTATTGATTTCCTGCGGAGTCCTTTTCGCCGACATTCGAATTCCAAAGCCTTGGAATCCCGGATGGTTCGGACCGTTTGGAAGTAGTCCGGCCCAAAGGTTTTCCGGCTTGCGCCTGGGAATTTCTTGGACAGAACCCATGGACGGCGTCAATTGTGACGGATTCGGTTTTTTTTCGGAATGGGGATGGCGAAAATACCGCTTAGGAGCCTCGTTCGCCCACACTTCATTGGATTCCATTTACCGGAGCGAAGCCTTCGGACTTGAAGCGACCATTTCTCCGGGATTTTGGAATTTGGGATTCTCCGCTCAAGGAGAAATTCAAATCATCCCCGGCGAAGCTGCCGATTTCCGGGCCAAAATCTCCCCGGGAATTTCCGCAGAATGGATTCGCGGGCGCATCGGAATGTGGACGAACCTTTACACGGATTTCGAAAAAAACGCCTACCTGGCGGAAGCGACATTTTCTCCGGGAAAAAACTTCTCCGCCGGAGTCCTTTTGCACTACCGCCAATCAGACCATTTTTCCTTTTCTGTGGGGGAAGAATTCCGCCTGGGCGTCTTGTGGCTCCAAGGGAGCCTCTCTTACCCCGGTCCCAAAGTCGGCATCGGCATTCGGCTGGGATGGAAACGCCTTTCTGCGGCGTTTGGCGCCAATCGAGACGGAAATTACATGGATTCGCAGATGTTCGGATTTTTCAGCGATTTTTAATTTAATTTCATAAGAAATTTTCTTAAAGGATTGATCATGGAAATCAAAGAATACGTGTTCCCGGTGCGGTTTTCGGATTGCGACGCCGCCAGCCGTTTACGAGTTTCCTCCTTTTTTGATTTTTTGGAAGAGACGGCGATTCTCGATGCAGAAGCGTCCGGATTCGGCGTTTGGAAAATGGTGCAAAACGGTTACACTTCGGTCATTTCCCGAATCAAATTGCGCATCAACCACGTTCCCTTGTGGGGGGAAAAGCTCCGCGTCTCCACCTGGAGCAAATCCATTTACAAGCAAAAAGTTGTCCTCCGCGATTACTCTGTTTTAGACGAACGGAAAAACCTTATCGCCGAAGCGACTTCGTCCTGGCTGATTGTGAATCTCAAAACGGGGCGTTCCGAAAATCCCGAAGAATTTCCTTTTTTGCCTGAATTTTTCCCAGAAAAAAGCGCCCTTTCCGAAAATCTGGAATTACTCGAACCGCGGCCAAATCCGCAAATCGTCCTTTCAAAAACCGCCGCCTATTCTGACATCGACATGAACCGTCACGTCAACAATTGCCGTTACGCAGAATGGATTCTCGATGCGCTTTTTGCCGACCCTGAAATGAAGCGGAAAAAAATCCGTTCCCTGCAAATCAATTACCTCGCCCAGATTTCCCCCGGCGAAACGGTGCAAATGGTGCGATTCGACAATTCGAACCATCACGCGTATATATTCGGAATCAATGCGGAAAATCCGCAAAAGTTGCATTTTCAAGCCCGGATTGGTATTTCGGATTGAAAAAGTCGTCCGTTTTTTTTAATTTGTCCGCATGAAAGGAATTGTTCTTGCCGGAGGATCCGGAACACGGCTTTACCCGCTGACCATGGTGACATCGAAACAGCTTTTGCCTGTTTACGACAAACCGATGATTTATTATCCACTTTCCACGCTGATGCTCGCCGGCATCCGGGACATTCTGATTATTTCAACTCCGACCGATTTGCCCAATTTCGAAAGATTGTTGGGAAACGGCGACGCCATGGGCCTCCGCCTGAGTTACAAAGTGCAGCCCAGTCCAGACGGACTTGCGCAGGCGTTTGTTTTGGGCGAAGAATTCATTGGAAACGATTGCTGCGCGATGGTTCTCGGGGACAACATCTTTTACGGCAACGGATTCAGCCCGCTTTTAAAAGCCGCCGTGAAAAACGCCGAAGAAAACAAACGCGCCAGCGTTTTCGGTTATTATGTCGAAGATCCCGAACGGTTCGGCGTTGTTGAATTCGACTCCACAGGCAAAGTCATTTCGGTCGAAGAAAAGCCTTCCTGCCCCAAAAGCAATTACGCCATCACGGGACTTTATTTTTACGACAACCGCGTTTCCCAATTCGCCAAAAATTTAAAGCCCAGCGCACGTGGCGAATACGAAATCACCGATTTGAACCGGATATACCTGGAACAAGGTGAATTGGATGTGAAGCTTCTCGGGCGCGGATTCGCCTGGTTGGACACGGGAACCATGGACAGCCTTTTAGAAGCGGGCGACTTTGTCCGCATGGTGGAAAGCCGCCAAGGCATTCAAATTTCCGCCGTCGAAGAAATCGCATTCATCAACGGTTGGATAGACAAAGAAAAATTGCTCGAAAGCGCAAGGCGCTACGGAAAATCCCCCTACGGAAAGCACTTGCAAAAAGTGGCCGAGGGCAAAATCCGTTATTGACGGGACAACGCAGGCAAATCAAAATCCCAGCTGACAAGAATCCCGGATTATTGTATTTTTCTTTTCATGAAAAAATCCATTCTCATTACCGGCGGCGCGGGGTTCATCGGAAGCCATGTTGTGCGCCTTTTTGTCAACAAGTATCCGGAATACAACATTATCAACCTGGATAAGCTCACTTATGCGGGAAATCTCGCCAATTTGAAGGATGTTGAAAACCGTCCCAATTACAAATTCGTAAAAATGGACATTTGCGACTTTGATGGATTTTTCAAGCTGATTCAGGAAAACCATGTCGACGGCATCATCCATTTGGCAGCCGAAAGCCATGTCGACCGTTCCATCCGGGATCCATTCACATTCGCCCGGACCAATGTCATGGGAACCCTCACCCTCCTCCAGGCGGCGAAACTTTATTGGGAATCCCTCCCCGAAAAATACGAGGGAAAACTTTTTTACCACATTTCCACCGATGAAGTTTACGGCGCGCTGCAAATGAACCACCCGGAAGGCATCGCTCCACCGTGGACAACCACAGCATCCAGTGCGGAGCACCATCTCGCTTACGGCGATCAATTTTTCCATGAATCGACCAAATACACGCCGCATTCCCCGTATTCCGCAAGCAAAGCCTCTTCCGATCATTTTGTCCGGGCATTCCACGACACTTACGGTCTGCCGACCATTGTCACAAATTGCTCGAACAATTACGGTCCTTACCAGTTCCCGGAAAAGCTGATTCCGCTGTTCATCAACAACATCCGCCACAAAAAGCCGCTCCCCGTTTACGGCAAAGGCGAAAATGTCCGCGACTGGCTTTACGTCGAAGACCACGCCCGCGCCATTGACCTGGTCTTTCACCGGGGAAGAATTTCCGACACATACAACATCGGAGGCTTCAACGAGTGGAAGAACATCGACATTGTGAAAGTCGTCATCAAAACCGTCGACAGGCTGCTGGGACGGGCTGAGGGCGAAGACCTGAACCTCATCACCTATGTCGCAGACAGGCTTGGCCACGATGCCCGTTACGCCATCGACAGTTCCAAAATTCGGAACGAACTGGGTTACGAGCCTTCGCTTCAATTTGAAGAGGGCATTGAAAAAACGGTCAAATGGTATTTAGACAACCAAGCCTGGCTGGACAACATCACCAGCGGCGAATACGAAAAATATTACGAAACCATGTACGGAAACCGCTGAGGCTGCCATGGGAAAATTCAATTTTATCCAAACATCCATCAAAGGGGTGACAATCATCGAGCCCACAGTCTTCGGCGATGCCCGGGGATATTTCATGGAAACTTACAGCGAAAAGGAATTTGCTGAAAACGGCATCGCTGTGAAATTCGTTCAAGACAACGAGTCGCGTTCCAAAAAAGGCGTTCTCCGCGGCTTGCATTTTCAAAAACAGAATCCCCAGGGGAAATTGGTCCGCGTAATCGAAGGCGAAGTTTTCGATGTCGCCGTTGATTTGAGAAAGGACAGCCCCACTTTTGGCAAATGGGAAGGAGTCGTCCTTTCGTCCGAAAACAAACGGCAATTCTTCGTTCCAGAAGGTTTTGCGCACGGATTCGCCGTTTTGTCGGAAACGGCCACCTTCGTTTACAAATGCACCCGTTTTTACGCTCCCGGCGACGAGGGCGGTTTGATGTGGAACGATCCGCAAATCGGCATCCGCTGGCCTGTCGGCGAAGGATTCACTCCCCTTCTGAGCGAAAAGGATACAAAGAATCCCACGTTAGCCGAATTGGATTGGCGTTTTTAACGCCAATATGTTATCTTTTCCCCAATGAAAAATATCCTAGTACTGTGTACCGGCAACGTTTGTCGAAGTCCGACCGCAGAATTTTTGTTGCGGAAAAATTTGGATTCGACTAAATGGGATGTCCAAAGTGCGGGCATCGGAGCCTTGATTGATGCCCCACCAGAGCACCTCGCCCAAAAAGTCGCAAGCGAACACGGTCTAGATATTTCGTCCCATCGTTCCCGCCAAGTGACGATGGATATGCTCAAATGGGCGGATTTGGTCCTTGTCATGGAAAAAAGGCAACGCGATTGCCTACTCGAAAAATACCCGTGGCTCGACTCAAAAATTTTCCGTTACGGAGAACCGATGCAAGTCGACGTTCCCGACCCTCACTGTCGCCCCGAAAGCGCGTTCGCCCTGACATGGAACTTTATTGAAAAACTGACCCCTTATTGGGTCAAAAAGATTTCTTCAACTTGATTGATTTTATGGCCAACCCAAAAGAAATGACAACTCGAACAACTCCACCGGTAAACCCTTGGACGGACTTGCTGAAAGATGTTTGGGACAACAAGATTATCGTTTTCGCCTCTGTTTTTATCGGCCTGCTCTTGGGCGTTTTCGTTTCCATGTGGACACGGCCCGTATATGAAGCAAACGCGTTGATCCAAGTGAAAACAAAGGGAGGCTCTTTGTCGGCGATGCTTGGCGACGTCGGAACTCTGCTCGGAGTTGGTGGAAGCTCCGCGGAAACAGAAGTCCAACTGATGCAAAGCCGCCGGATTTTAGAAGAGGTTATCGATTCCCTTGGACTGGATTACATCGCCACACCCGTCAGTTTCTTTGACAGGCTTTTGCACAAAGAAGGCCGGGTCGACATTCGCCACCTGTATTTTCCGGATACTTCGGTAATTCCTCCGGAACGCCGGGGCAATCCGTGGATGCTCATCGCCGACGACTCGATACACTTTTCCCTTTACGATGATTTGGAAAACAAAGTGCTTTCTTGCGAACCGGGAAAGTTTTGTTCCACACCTTACCAAGGCGATTCGGTCAAAATTCTCGTTTCGCTGATGAAAGCGAAGGCCAATCAAAAATTCGAAGTTTCCAAACGGATCATGGTCCGCGCCGTTTCTTCCGTTTCAGAAAATCTTTCCATTTCAGAAGCGGGGAAAAAGACGGGAATCCTGAAAATCGCCTACCAGGATATTTTCCCCGACAGAGCCCTGCTTGTCATCGATTCCCTGACAGGCGTCTATTTGCGGTTGAACGAAGAATTTGGCACCTCCGATTTAAAAAGTTCCCTGGAACTTTTAGAAACGCAATTGCCCGCAGCCCGCCACGCCTTAGACAGCCTGATGATCGAATTGAACAACTACCGGGAAAAAATCGGCTCCGCGGATATCGCCGCCGAAACGAAAATCACGTTAGAATCTCAAATGCGCCTGCAGCAGCAAATCATCCAATTAGAACAAATGCGCGAAGAAAAAGCGCGCCTGTTTGACGAATCCCATCCCTCCATCGTGACGACGGACAAGCAAATCGCCGCTTTGAAACGGGAAATGGCAAAAACGTATTCGCAGACAAAAAAATTACCAGAAACCCAACAGAACATTTTGAAAATGACCGAAGAAGTCGCCTTCGCCAAGACACTTTATTCGGATTTGCTGAAGCGCGTAGAACAAATGCGCCTGCTCGTAGCCGGATCCTCGGAATCCGCCAAAATCATTGACCAGGCAGTCGTCGATCCCAAACCGGTCAAGCCCCGTAAAAAACTGATCATATTGATGTTCCTCTTCTTTGGGTTCTGCGCATCAATCGCCCTTATCACTTTAAAGAAAAAAATCCGCGGCGTCGAAGATCCAAATACAATTACCAAGGCGACAGGAATCGGCGTTTACGCCTGCATTGCCGAAGGCAAGGAAAATGCCGAAAACGGATTAAGAACTTTGCAGCTTTCCCTGGAATTGAAAAATTTTGAAAAAGGGCACGTGATTTGCTTCTCCGGATTGAAACCCCAAGACGGCAACACCTTTGTCGCCAGCCACCTGGCAAGCCTTTTTGCCCAAAGCGGCAAGAAGGTGCTCTTTGTCGACGCGAATATGCAAGAGGGCGAATCCGAGAACATTTTCCACGTGAAAAGCTCTCATGGCCTTGTCGAAGTTTTGGCGGGGCAAGTTTCCCTCCTTTCGGCAATCCAAAAAACTTCCCAAGAAAATTTGGACACTCTGCTCCCCGGGCGGCAACTGATTTCTTCCGAGGGCGTTTTCGGCTCCCAGAAGTTTTCAAATTTCATCAAGCTTGTGCGGGACGCTTACGATGTCGTTATTTTGGATGTCGCCGCACTGCTCTCTTCCATGGACGCCTCTGTCGTCAGCAAAACCATCGACGTTTTCATCTTGACCATCAAAAGCGGAAAGCATTCGATGGAAAGTCTCCAAGAAGGCGTTTCCCTGTTGCCAAAGGGAGAATATCCCCATAAGGCGATTTGCATCAACGGTTATTCAAGCGAAAAATTAAAATTCAAAAACGGAGGACGTTAAGACAATGATTAACCTTATTCTTTGCGGTGGCTGCGGAACGCGCCTTTGGCCCGTCAGCCGGACTTTGATGCCCAAACAATTTGCCAAACTTTTTGATGACACTTCTCTTTTTCAAGGGACAGTCGTCACCAATTCTGTCGCTTGCGAATCCCAATACATCATCAGCAATGCGGAACAGTATTTTTTGGCAAAAGATCAACTTTCTGAACTTTCGGAAAGCGGAAGCCATCCTCATTTTCTGCTTGAACCTGTCGGGCGCAATACGGCTCCGGCAATCGCCCTGGCCTGCCTCTCTCTAGACGCGGACGATATCGTTTTGGTTTCTCCATCGGATCATGTCATCCGCAAAAAATCCGCGTACCTGAAATGCCTGGAAAAAGCGGAATCTTTGGCTCAGAACGGATTCCTTGTCACCTTTGGCATCACCCCGACAAGTCCGGAAACGGGATACGGTTACATCGAAGCGAATGGTGAAGATGTCAGCCGCTTTGTCGAAAAGCCGGATTTGAAAACAGCCGAAGAATACTTGGCAAAAGGAAACTTTTACTGGAACAGCGGCATTTTCTGTTTCAAAGTTTCCACCTTCCTCGCCGAACTAGAAAAATACGCCCCGGATATGTTCGCCGCTTGCAAAAACGCAATCGCCAAAAGCAAAAAAGAAAACGAAATGTTCCGCATCGGCTACGAAGACATGATGACCATCCCAGCCAATTCCATCGACTATGCCGTCATGGAAAAATCCAACAAAGTAAAAGTCGTTCCTTCGGACATCGGATGGTCGGACTTGGGCTCTTTCGACGCCCTTTACGAAGAATATCCGCACGATGAAGCGGGCAACAATTTGAATCCCAAACACTTGCCCGTGGGAACAAAAAATTCCATGGTCATCGGCAAGCAACGTCTGGTTGCGACAATCGACTTGGACAACATGCTTGTCGTGGACACGCCAGACGCCCTTCTCGTCGCGCCGCTCGCTTCGAGTCAAAAGGTGAAAACCGTTGTGGAAAAGCTCAAATTGCGGCATTCTCCGCTACCGGATGTTCCGCAAACCGTGAGCCGTCCTTGGGGAACTTATAGCGTTCTCGATGACAACGAACGCTATAAAATCAAACGCATTGTCGTCAAACCGGGAAAACGCCTTTCCCTGCAAAAACACCTGCACCGTTCGGAACATTGGGTCGTCGTCAGCGGAACCGCGACTTGCACCGTTGGCGAAAAAACATTCTATGTGCGCCCCAATGAATCAACGTACATTCCCATGGGCGAAGTGCACCGTCTTCAAAACGAAGGCAAATTGCCCCTTGTCATTGTAGAAGTTCAAGTCGGCGAATACACGGGCGAAGACGACATCATCCGTTTACACGATGATTACAAGCGTTCGTAACCAGGTTTTCCCGCTGTAAAAAACATTCTCCTCGTGCCGCTTCCGGTCAAAGAGAGACTCAGTGAATCCCAGCCCTCTGACGGAAGCGGTTTTTATTTTGCACAAAATCATTTCTCAAAATTTTCATTCCGCACAGACCACCTGAAGGCGGAGCGCAAACGCAAAGCCTCCAATATTTTCTAAATTGGTTCAAAATTCCAAATTCGAGGCTATTATGACTTTTGAAGAAATGTACGCACTCGCTTGCGAACGGAAAAAAGAAATGCCGGAAGGCAAGGGTACGACCGAATTGTTCAAAAAAGGTCCCCACGGCATCGGCAAAAAACTAGTCGAAGAAGCGGCGGAATCCTGGATGGCCGCCCGTTTCGAATCCCACGATGCCCAATGCCTCGAACTTTCCCAAGTTCTTTACTATGTCGCCGTGATGATGGCGGAAAAAGGCATTAAACTCGAAGAGGTGTACGCCAAATTATGATTAAAGTCGCACTTCCCAACAAGGGCATGCTTTTTGAACCGACCCAAGAACTTTTAAAAGCTTGTGGTTACAAAGCGTCCAAGCCGTACAAGACCCTCACGCAAATCGACGCGAAAAACGGAATTGAATTTTTCTTTCTCCGCCCCAGCGACATTCCCATGTATGTGGGCCGCGGCATTATCGACGCAGGCATCACCGGAATTGACTTCAACGCCGAAGCGAAAAGCCCCGCCGTCAAAGTCCTCGACCTTCCTTTCGGAGCGAGCAAGATGTGCGCGGCAGTGCCAAACGAAAGTCCCGTGCAAAGCCTGGAAGAATTGAAAGAGTCGACTATCGCGACAAGCTTCCCGAATATTGTCCGTGGCTACTACCAGAAAGAGATGAACTTCGTCGTTCTGGAAGGCGCAGTTGAAATATCCGTCAGTTTGGGAGTCGCAGATGCCATCGTCGATGTCGTGGAAACGGGCACCACTTTGAAGCAAGCCGGATTGCGCATTGTCGGCGAACCTCTTTTCCGCAGCAACGCGGCTCTTTTCTGCCATCCGCAAAAGCAAGACTTGGAAGAAGTCCTCACGCTTATCCGCCGGATAGAAGGCAAACTGGTCGCCAAAACATACATGATGATCGAATACGATTGTCCCGCTGACCTGTTGAACAAAGCCTGTTCCATGACTCCCGGATTAGACGCTCCGACGATTTCCAAGCTTCATGGCCGCGATTGGTATGCCGTCAAGGCGATGGTTCCCGAAGAAGACGCAAACGCCATCATGGATAAGCTTTGGGATGTGGGATGCCGCAGCATCCTGCTGTTCAGCATCAAGTCCGCACGCATTTGACCGAGGTGTCCGATGGGACCAGTCGAATCTCCTGCTTATTTGGCACGCCAGCCGATTTTGGATTCGCATCAAGGAATCTTCGCCTACGAGCTTTTATTCCGAGACTCGCCAGAAAACAAAACGGCTATCATCGAAAACGGAGTCCGGGAAACCGCTCAAGTTTTGGAGAACGTCCTGAACAACATCGGACTTTCACGCCTTGTCGGCAACCACAAGGCGTTCATCAACTGCAGCCGGGAAATGCTGCTCGACAACATTTTCGGCCCGCTGGATTCCGACCGTTTCGTTTTGGAAATTCTGGAAACTGTCCAAGCCGAAGACGCGGTTCTTTCCACCGTCAAAAACTACCACGCACAGGGATTTGAATTCGCCCTGGATGATGTCGTTTTTGAACCGGAAAAATTGAAAAACCTGGAACCGTTTTTTCCCTTCGTCAAATACGTCAAACTGGACTTGCTTGAAAATTCTCCCGAAGCGTTGAAAGAGGCCGTGCCCTACTTCAAATCGCGCGGAATGCTTTTGCTCGCAGAGAAAGTGGAAACCGAAGAAGAGTTTGAATTCTGCCAAAAAAACGGATACGATTTCTTTCAAGGATTTTTCTTTGCCAAACCGGAACTCGTCCGCGGGAGGCGCGTCGACGGCTCCCTGGCGACCATTTTGCATTGGATGCAATTTCTCCGGGGCGATCCTTCTTTAACGGAAATCGAAAAGGTCTTTTCCGCAAACCCCACCCTTGCAAAGGCCTTGGTGCAATACGCCAATTCGCAGAAAACATTCCGCAGAAAACCAGTCGAAACCGTCCAAGACGCCATCGCCTGGTTGGGAGTTCCCCATTTACAAGACTGGCTGATGCTGATGCTTTACGCCCAGCCGGAAATGGGAAAATCCACCCAAGGAACGCCTTTATTCCAGAACGTTTCTCAACGGGCCCGTTTTTTGGAATCGCTGGCAGAAATTTTGGATCCCGACGGTCCACTTCCCGGTCAGGCGTTCATTACGGCCATCATCAGCCGGATGGATGCCCTGATAAAAGCGCCCATGCCATCCATTTTAGAAAGCCTCGCTGTCGACAAGGAAATTTCAGGCGCCCTGCTCCACGGCTCCGGAAAATTGGGAACGCTCTTGGCGTTGGCGGAAGCTGTTGAAAACGACCGAACCGAACGTGTAAACACGTTGACAAAACGCCTTTCCCTTTCGAACAAGGATTTGGCAAATTGCCTGAATGCCGCTTACAACTGGGAGGCCGGGCATGGTTGAACCGCCAAGCCTCGAAAATTTGGTCAGGGAATTCGCCGCTTTGCCCGGCATCGGGAAAAAAACCGCCCGCCGTCTAGCCTATTTCGTCTTGTCCCGGCCAAAGGAAAATGCAGAATCCCTTTCGGGGGCAATCCTCGACGCTTGTGAAAAAGTAAAGCGGTGTTCCCGTTGCCATTCCTTTACCGAAGAAGATCCCTGCCCCCTTTGCCAGTCGAGAACGGGAGCGTCTTCCATTTGCGTCGTTGAAAAATTTTCGGATATCCTCCCCTTTGAAAATTCGGGCATTTACCATGGGCTGTATTTTGTCTTGGGCGGTGTTCTTTCTCCGTTAGACGGCATCGGTCCGGAACAGCTGCACATTCCCCAGTTGATAGAACGGGTTAAAACGGAAAATATCGAAGAGGTCATTTTCGCCCTGGGAACAAGCCCCGAAGCGGATTCCACCATTTTGCTGATAGACAAGCTCCTTGCCGATGTTCCCGTCAAACGCTCCAACCTCGCACGGGGAATCCCCATGGGAAGCGAATTAGAATACATTGACGAAGTGACCGTACTTCGCGCCTTTGAATCGAGGACAGGAATATGACGCAGTCCAAACGCGAACTTTTTTGCCCAAACGTACAAGCGGAATTCACGACGGCTGCAACGAAGCCTTCACAGCTCCCTTCAGACGGACTCCCCCAAGTGGCATTCCTAGGCCGTTCCAATGCCGGAAAATCTTCTTTGCTAAACGCCCTATCGGGGAAAAAGAATCTGGTCCGCATCAGTTCCAAACCCGGAAAAACGAAGGAAATCAATTTTTTCAAAATCAACGGCGCTTTTTACCTGGTGGATCTTCCCGGAGTCGGATTCGCCGGAGTGAACTTCGCCAAAGTGGGCGAAATGGAAAGCGGCATCCGCGCTTACGTGGAAAATGCGAAAACGCTCCGCGGCATCATTTACCTGATCGACACCAAATTGGGTCCCCAGCCCATCGACATCGAAACCATTGAAGGAGTCCGCGCTTTAGGCTGCCCCGTTTTGCCGGTGATGAGCAAATGCGACAAGGCGAACCAATCCGAAACGGCGAAGACGCGGAATGTCCTGTCCAACATTTTGGGAAAAGAAACTCACGTGCTTCGCCTGAGCACCCTGCGCAAAATCGGACTGACAGAACTTTGGCGGGAAATTCTCGCCGCCGTGGCCACCGGAGAACCATGAAAACGCACCGGACCCTCGACGACTGGACTCTTCCCGGAGCCTTGTTCAATCAAATAGGCAAGCGGTTTCTGTCCACCGTTTTTGGAAAGCAGCTGTTGCTGTTTTTCCGAACCGTCCACGCGCTGTTTTCAGAAGAACGCAATTTCCGGACAGACTTGCGAAACATCATCCGGCAAATTTATTTCACCGCCGTTGAAATTTTCCCTGTGCTCTTTATCATTGCGACGCTTGCGGGAACCATCACCATTATCGAAGCGCTCACGGTAATGCCCCGCGTGGGCTTTTCTGACGCTTTCGGCGGTTTGATGGTCGTGGTGCTTATCCGTGAAATCGGTCCCATTCTCACGGCATTTCTCATTTCGGGCCGGAGCGGTTCGGCGCTGACAACCATGATTGGAACCATGTCCATCAATTCTGAAGTCGACGCGCTATCCACGTTGGGAGTCAATCCCATCCGCTATCTGGTGATGCCCGCCCTCTTCGGCGGAACCGTGGCGTTGGTCATTTCGAACATCTTGTTTTCCGTATCGAGCATTTGCGCTGGATTTGCCGTCACCAAACTCATCATCGCCATTTCGGGAGAAGCCCTGAACTTGCATATCACATGGCACTACTTCTCCACTTCCATTTTGAATTCCATGACCACGACGGATTTCATCATGATCTTGGTGAAACCAATCACGTTCGGCATTATCATTTTCATCAACGCCTGCTATCACGGGCTCAATATCCGACGCGACATTCGGCAAGTTCCCAAAGCGACTTCGCGGTCTGTCATCTATTCCTTTTTGGCTGTGATTATCGTCGACGTGCTCTTCTCGCTGTTCTACATTTTCGACTACATGAACCAGATGTCGAGGATTATCTGATGGAATTTCAAAGCGAAGCGCTCCGCATAGAAAATCTGCACTTTCATTATGAAGGTGACGACGCCGAAGTGCTCGACGGCTTGGACTTGATACTGGGCCGCGGAGAAATTCTTTGCATCGCCGGAGCCTCCGGGCAGGGAAAAAGCCTGCTGTTGCGCCTGATCGCCGGGCTAGACACGCCGAATTCGGGGAACTTTTACTATTTCGGCGAACATTTGCCCAAATCCCAACACAATCCGCTGGAAGTGGCCCGCCGTGGCGTGGAACTGATTTTTCAAAGCGGCGCTTTGATTTCCAATTTGAACGTCCGCGAAAACATTTCCATGCCACTGCATTATCATCACCGCGGAACCGAAGAAGAAATTGAAAAAAGAGTCGGAATGGCTATGGACTTGATGCGTGTCCGCGGAGAACAGGAAAAATATCCGCACATGCTGAGTTCCGGAGTGGCAAAACGCGTCGCCATCGCCCGCGCCTGGGCGATGGACCCGAGACTTCTCCTAATGGATGAACCGACAGCCGGACTAGACAATTACAACCGCAACACGCTGATACCGCTCATCGACAACATGCAAGCGATGTTCAAAACCTCCCTGATTCTGGTGACTCACGACCTGCTCGTCGCCAAGGAACTTTCCGCAGACCTTTGCTTTTTGGAAAACAAAAAATTGACGCCTCGGCGCAAATTCGAAGAATGGCTTTCCACGGATTCCGCGGCTGCAAGAGAAATGTTCCGCAATTTTCGCAAAACCTAGCCGGTAAAACCTCTTTTCTGCAGAATAAATTATTTTTGGGACAACCCCGGAGATTTTTCCGGGAAAAGGAGTCCGCTCTTTGTTAAAACCCGTACGGAAAATCAACTGGATGGATTTGTCCGGTCTTTTGGTCGGCGTATTCATCACGTTTGCCGTGATGGTCTTCAGCGCAGTCCTTTACGCCCGAATGGTCTCCACCGGAGTCATCGGTGTCGAAGAATACAAACTTTACAGCAACTTTGAAAAAGCGCAAGGCCTGCACGCCGGAACAGATGTCCAAATCAGCGGGGTCAGCGTGGGGCACGTTTCGGGGATGGAAATTGACGCCTCGGGAAAAGTCCGGATGGAATTCACCATCCGCAAAAAATTCCAGCCTTGGATTACCGACAAAGCGACCATTTACGCCATCCGCGACCAGAACGTGATTTCGGAGCGCGTCATCAACGTCGATGTCCGCAAAGGCGAGGGGCGAATGCTCGAAGACGGAGAAACCGTCACGGCTGGGAAGGCGCAAGACATTGAAACCGTCTTGGAAACCCTGAACGAAGTTCTCGAAAGAGTCACCGTTTTAATCGATGCGGCAGACACTCTGGTTGCACTGACCATGGATACGGGAACAACGATTGGAGCCCTCCTCGGTTCCAAAATGATCTACGAAAAATTGAACACGCAATTGGACCGTCTGGACCACTTTTCGTACGAAGGTCTTGTCCTCTTAGGCGATTTGAGCAATTCCCTGCCGCGCATTTTGCATAGCACAGACACGCTGACTCAAAATCTAAACGCCATGGTGCGGGATTTGACAGGAACGCCTCAACAGGTGAACCAAGTGTTCCTCTCTTTCGATGATGTATTCCACCGTTTGAACGGGACGCTGGATTCCCTGAACCAAGTCGTCGGAAATGTCGGCGGCATGGTGTCGCGCAGCGAAGAAACTTTGCAAAACGCAGACCTTCTCATGGAAGGACTCTCCAACATTTGGCTTGTCCGGCGTTCCATTCCAAAACGCGATTCCGTTCCGTTCATCGCGGAGGACGCATGGTAAAAAAACTCTGCATTCTGCTGTCATTCGCCGTCTTGCCCCTTTTTGCCGCGGAATCGGGCACGCTAGCCTACCACGGAGACAAAGCGTTCCGGGCGGGAAAATTCGCCGTCGCCGAAGATTTTTACACGAAAGCGCTGTTGCAAAGCCGAAAAGAAGCCGATCTTCATTCCGAAGGCCGCATTTTAATCGCCATGGCCGAATTGCGCACGCAAAGCCTTGACATGGACGCGTCAGAAGTCCTGCTGCACAAAGTCCGCAAAGCCGATTTGGATTCAAACGCACTGGCCGCCTATTACCTCGCCTGGATGCACTTGTTCTTAGAACGGGAAAATTACGGCAAAGTCATTGAAATCAAGTATTCCCTGTCAAACGCATTTTTAAAGCAAATGCCAAACGGGATTCGGGGAGACATTCTTTGCGCATCGGGAATCGCCTTTGCCGGAATGGAGAACCGCACCCAAGCGGAAAAACACCTCAGCGATGCCGAAGACGCCTTCGATGGAGACGCTCCGGGTAAACTCCTGTTCGCCAAAGCCCGTGCCGCCGCCCTTTTCAAAGACCTTTCCGCAGACTCCCTTTACGCGCGCGCCCTGGAATTTTCCATTCAAGCCAAAAGACCCTTCTTTTCTGCGACAATTCTCTTTTATCGCGGAATGGCCTGTTCCAATTCCGAACAGGCGGATGATTTTTTAAAACGCAGCGCCAACGCTTTTGAATTGATGGGACTTCCCCAGAACAGAGAACGCGCGATCAAAGCCGTTCAAAAATAAGCCGTCATTCTTTTTTTAATGCGAGCAGCCGGCGGTACGCATCCGCCGGAGAAATTTGCCTTTCCGTCAAGCGTTCCATAATGGATTTGATTTCCACCACTTCTGCCGAATCGTTCACGGCATTCCGGTGCAGCACCCGCATCGCCTTGGGGTAAAGGCTTCCCAACAGACCTTTATTTTGCGGATTCAAAGCGTCATTCACCAAAATTTCAATCGCCATTTCCGTTTGCATGGAGCGGAGTTCAAAATTGCGGTAAATGGTTTTGATATGGGGCGGGATGGTCGTATCGGGACTGTCGGCGAATCGCCGCATAATGTCAGCCGCTTCCGTATCGTTGTGCGTTGGGCCATTAGAAAGCCGCAAGGCGAAATATATCGCCAAACGCCAATCTTCAGGATAAACCCGAATCGCCCTGCGCATCACCGTGAAATCCGTCGTATCCGTTTCATCTGTATTTGTGATGCAGCCGACAACTTGATATGGGGTGTAGAACAGAGAATCCAGTTCCGTTGACAAATTTCCCACATGAGAAAGCCACGCGTAGGATTTTCCCGTGAGGTAACTGTCACCCAAATCGATGAGTCCCCGGACCCAAAAAAGTCCGGCTACAGACAAATTGTGCCCGGCGGCAATCGCTTTGACGTAATTCGCTTTCGGCAAAAATTCTTCCCTTTGAGGCAATTGCGGCAAAGGTTTGGCAAAATGAAACGCAAAGGCGATTAACGCGCAAGACAGGATGATGCAAACGAGATGACGCATTCAGGCCTTACCCCTGAAGAGCTTCCGCCAAGGATTCAAGCGCATCGACACAAGCAGAAGCGTATTCCGCTTCTTTTCCCGTCCGCTGCCAAGCGAAATTGAGGCCGCTAGAACTGTTGAACACATGGAAGTGCCGTTTTCCGCCACCATTTGCAATGGCGTTCACCACCGTTTTCGCATCGCCGCCCTGACCGCCGGGCACTCCCGGAATGGAAATGCCAGGAATCAAAAATGGAATTTCGTGATTCTTTTCGGCAAAGAACGCCACGATGCGTTCTAATTCTTCGGGATGAGTCGCACCGACAACCGCGCCAAGATTTCCGTTATCCCATTCCAACAATTTTTGCGCCACGGCAAAAAATGCGGAACTGTTTTCTACGGGCAAATCCTGGAAATCGGCGGCACCCTTATTGCTCGTGCGGAGAAGCGCATAAACGCCTTTCCCGGCAGGATGTTCCAAGAACGGCATCACCGAATCGCGGCCCATCCACGGGTTCACCGTGACCGCATCCGCGCCATAAATGCGGAAAGCCGCATCTGCATAAGCGGAACTGGTTTTTCCAATGTCTCCGCGCTTCGCATCCAAAACGACAGAAATTCCCGCTTCTGAATAGGCGCGGATCAAATCCCGGAGGACTGCCATGCATTCAATGCTCACGCATTCGTAAAACGCGCTGTTCGGTTTCACCACAGCCGGCTTCACATTCCGCTTTTCACATTCTTCCAAAATATCCATGTAAAAAATGCGAATTTTTTCTTCTGTGGATTTGACTTCACCATGGCGCCGTTCGACGGGCATCAGGGAAATTTTCGGATCCATGCCCAGGCACACCGGATTGCCGGCCATTTGGATGCGGGTTTCCAAGCTATTTGAAAAACTCATTGAATATCCTTTTGAATTTTGGCCATTTCATAAGAAAGAATGCCATGAGCGACAGCGACATTCAGCGATTCCAAATCACTGGACATGGGAATTTTGACCGTTTCATCGGAAATTTCAATCAAATGCTGATCCGTCCCCGCGCCTTCATTGCCGACAAGGAAGGCGACTTTGCGCAATTTACGCGGTTCAATTTCCGCGAGGCTTTGTTTGCCGTGCAAATCCGTCGCTATCACCGTATAACCGTATCGGTGAAGTTCATTGACCACTTCAATCAAATCCCGGTCCTTTTCGAAGGGGACGCGGAGGAACGTTCCCGAAGAGCCGCGGACAACTTTCGGATTGAACGGGTTGACAGAACCTTTGCCCAAAACGATTCCCGAAGAATTGAATCCGAGACTTGTGCGGAATATGGCTCCGAGATTTCCCGGATCCTGAATGGAATCGACAAGGGTCAAAATGCTGCGGCTTTTTTCATAACTGGGTTTCGTGCTGGCCGCACGGCACACGGCGATGATGCCTTGGGGTGTCACCGTCGAAGACAAACGCCGAATCTGGTCTTCGCTGATGATGTGGACATCGACATTTGCCGCCCGGGCCTTATCAATCGTCGACTGGAAATTTTCGTTCGGTTCAAAAATTTCTTCGTCCACAGAATTCAAAACGGCTTCCCCGTTTTCGTCAACCTTCTTTTTGCCGGAGCAGTAAATTCCAATGACAATATCCAAATGATTGGAGAGAATTTCGTTGACGACACGGTGTCCTTCAGCCAAAAAGCGCCCTTCCCGTTCGCGGCCCTTTTCCGTTGTCAACGCCAACAATCTGCGGAACCAAGGCGGATTGGAAGCGCCTGTTTCCGGAAGAATATCCGCAGAATCCGCATAATTCAAAACGGCATCTTCATCGCGAACAACGTCTTCATCTTCAATGCGAGTCCGTTCCGGCTTTTGCCGGAACATGAACATTCTGTCCGCATTGTCTTCAAATGAACGACGTTCGCCAAAGCCGCGACCACGGCGGTCACCGCGGTTGAACGGGCGTTTTCCATCCCGATTTCCAAACGGCCTGTCGCCCCGTTCAAACGGTTTGCGGTCTCCATCTTCAAAGCGACGACGTTCGCCATCGCCACGGCCAAACGGCTTACGGTCACCGCCATCAAAACGGCGGCGTTCGCGGAAATCGGAAAACGGTTTCCGTTCCCTGTTTTTAAAAGGTCTGTCGTCCGACCTGCCGAACGATTTCCGTTCCCGTTCTTGCTGGGAGCGTTCATATTCGCGGCGTTCCCGGCGAGTTTCCTTGGCATCGGGATCGGGAACTTCCGGGCGACGTCCAAAGCCGTGATCGGCGGGGTTGTCGCTCACTCCGAATTTACCGCTAAAAGTCTGTTTGAATACGCGTTTAGGAGAATTGTTTTCGTCTGTCATAATGATAGTTCTTTCACCAGTTTGTTTGCAATGGACGTGCCGTCAATGCCTAGCATCCGATACAGGTCCGGAATATTTCCGTGTTCAACAAAGGCATCCGGCAATCCGAAACGGAAAAGCCGACGCTCCTCGATATCCATATCGGCGAGAAATTCCGCAATTTCGGAACCAAATCCGCCGACAACCGTATTGTCTTCGAGGGTGACAATTGTGCGGTGAGACCGCAACAGGGCGCGGTAGCCCTCTTTGTCCAGAGGTTTCACGAATTTGACATCGACAACAGTCGGAGAAATTCCGTACCCGGAAAGGATCTCCGCCGTTTTTTCCAATTCGTGCAACATGAATCCAACGCCCAAAAGAAGCACATCCTTTCCCTGCCGCTTCACTTCGAACTTTCCGTAAGCGACAGGCGAAGCCGATGCCGGATCCGTTTTTTCTTCCGACAAGGCGTTTCCCCGCGGAAAACGGATAGCGACAGGGCCTTCCATTTCTATCGCCGCCGAAACCATGTCGCGGAGTTCCGTTTCACTCGACGGCGCCATGATGGTCATTCCGGGAATCGAACGCAAATAAGTCAAATCTAACGAACCGTGATGCGTGGGTCCATCCGCACCGACAAGCCCCGCTCGGTCCAGTGCAAAAATGACGTGCAAATTTTGCAAAGCGACATCGTGGATGATTTGATCGTAAGCCCTTTGAAGAAAAGACGAATAAATGGCGACAACGGGAACCAGTCCGCCACAGGCGAGCCCCGCGGCAAAAGTCACCGCATGCTCTTCGGCAATCCCCACATCGATAACGCGGTCGGGAATTTCTTTCTGCACGATATCCAAACCGCAGCCCGATGGCATTGCGCCGGTAATGCCCACGATTTTTTCGTTTTTCTTCGCCAATTCCAACAGCGTGTTTCCAAAGACGCTAGTCAGGGATTGCTTCCGATTCTTCGGCGACAATGGTTCGCCACTTTTGGGATCAAACGGAACCGAGGCGTGCCACTTGCTGGGGTTCGTCTCCGCCAGTTTCATCCCGCGTCCCTTTTCCGTCAACACCTGGATAAGGCAAGGTCCGGGAATGGATTTCACCCGTTCAAGAATCGTAATCAGTTCGCCAATATCGTGACCGTCGATAGGCCCGAAATAGCGGATTCCCAATTCTTCAAAAAACTGTCCGGGGCGAATCGCCCCCTTTACCGCCTTTTCCGCACTCTGCAGCAGGGAGCGGAAATGCCGTCCAATGATTCCCGGCACTTTTTCCATCACCCGGTCGATATCCGTACGCAGCTTGTTGTACATCGGATCGGAAATCATCCGGTTCAAGTACTTGGGAAAACCGCCGACATTGGGAGCGATGCTCATCTTGTTGTCGTTCAAGATGATGGTCATGTTCTGCTGGGAAAGCCCCGCGTTATTCAGCGCTTCATACGCCAAACCGCCAGTCATGGATCCATCGCCAATGACCGCGACGACGCTGTTGTGCTGGTGCAATTTGTCCCGCGCAACGGCAAACCCCAACGCCGCAGAAATCGATGTCGAAGCATGGCCAACGCCAAACGCATCATACGGACTTTCCGAACGCTTGGGGAATCCGGAGAGGCCTCCCTGTTGACGGAGCGTATCAAACCGGTCGAACCGTCCCGTCAAAAGTTTGTGCACATAAGCCTGGTGACCGACATCCCAAACAAGAACATCCTCCGGGGCGTTGAACACATAATGCAAAGCGAGCGTCAATTCGACTACACCTAGACTCGATGCCAAATGCCCGCCATGGGTCGCCACTTGCTGAATGATTTTTTCCCGAATCTGTGACGCGAGGTCGTTCAATTCGGAAATGGAACAGCCCTTGATGTCCTTGGGCGATTTTACGTCTTGCAACAGCATTACTTGACTCGGGTGATGATGAATGCGGCGATTGCCTTCAAAACGCTCAAGTCGCCGGGCAATCCGTCCAAATGGTTCAGGGCTTCTTCATAAAGTTCCTGCGCTTTCGCCCGGGACCTCTCCAGCCCGACCAGAGCCGGGTATGTCGCCTTGCCACTCGCCACATCGGAACCGGCATCTTTTCCCAATTCTTCCGTTGTCGAAACAATGTCCAAAATATCATCGACAATTTGGAATGCCAATCCAACGGATTTTCCATAAGCTTCGATTTTTTCAATTTCTTTCGGCGAGGCTCCTGCCAATTGCGCACCGATAACCAAAGAGGCTTCGATTAGCGCAGCCGTCTTGTGGTAGTGGATGTAATCAACGGTTTCCAGCGAAACGTTTTTCCCTTCGCTTTCAATATCCGTCATTTCTCCACCGATCATTCCATACGTTCCCAGCTTGCGGGCGAGGACTTCCATCGCGGCGGAGTTTTCCGTTTTTGCAATCAATTCAAAAGCCAACACGCAAAGCGCGTCCCCACTCATGACAGCGGTCGCTTCGCCAAATTGTTTGTGGGCGGTCAACTTGCCACGGCGGTAATCGTCGTTGTCGATACAGGGCAAGTCATCGTGGATCAGGGAGAAAGTATGCAAAAATTCAAGGGCGCTGGTCGCATACCAAATTTTATCGCCCTGACCGCCAAAAAGTTCAAACGCGGCAAAAGCCAGCGCCGGACGCAAACGTTTTCCTCCGGCAAAAACCGAATAACGCATCGCTTTGTGCAAATTGCAGGGAACGTCCGATTCTGGTGGCAAATGTTCATCGAATTTGGCTTCGACAAGCTTTGCAATTTTATCCATGTAGTCGCAAGCCATCGCGGCTTCTTTTTGAAGATTTTGCATATCTTCAAAGATATTTAATTCTCAGGCACAGGAAAAGGGAATTATTCAAAATTTAACCCCATAAACAGCAATGTCGTCCAGTCCGAATTCTGTTCCCCCGACTCCGAAAAAATGAAAACGGTTCACATGCGACTTGACGCTTTCCCACCCCGTCGAAAGGGAATCTTCTCCCGCATCCAGAAAGTCCTGCGGAGAAACACGGTAACGCGTCCAGGCATCAGAAAGCGCGATTTCCGAGGTCCAGGCCTTCACATTGTCTTCAGCCGAAGCCTCCCAGCGTTCTAAAGACAAACGCAAAAATCCAGAACCTTTGGCGTAGAACACGATTGAATCCAAAGCGGACAAATCGATTTCCGCCGAATCCGAAAGCCGGGTGCCGAAAATGACATAACTGCCCTCTGGCGCCGTATAATGCCCTTCGAACACGTTTCCAGCCCGGTCCGAATTTTTCACAACGCCATTCCAAGCATAATCGACCGGATGCGAAATGCTAGCCAGAGTGTCTGCCGAAAAATACCACGCTTTGGCAGCGAAAGAAGCGGAATCTTCAAAGGTTTCGTACAAGCTCCACACGAGCGTATCCGCAGAAACCGTATCGACAGCTGAAGTGTCCGATGCGCTTGTATCCACCAAAGCGGTATCATTGACAAGCGTATCGTTCTCCAGGGAATCTGGAGGAATTTCTGGCAGCCGATCCCACGAAGAAACCTGACTGGCGAAGACAGAGAGCCCCGTGTCCGCGATGACAGAGTCCCTCGATTCCGAAAGGGCGAATAAGCGGAGTTCGCCCGGCGGCAAGCCCTTCAACGAGAACCTCCCGGCGGAATCAACCCGCACCAGAACATCTAAGCCATAGACGCCAATCCAGGCCGCTTTCGGCAAATTTCCGACTTCAGCGAGCACGCCAGAAACGGTTCCCGCCTTCGACAAGCGGATTGTCTCCAAATTCAGGACAGAATCAGAAACCGTCAATTCCGCAGAATAGATTTCTCCCCGGCTGACCGTAAGGCGGTAATCGCCTTTTTCCAAGGAATTCAATTCCAAAACACCTTGGCTGTCCACATAAGCGTCGGGGACAAGAATCACGCCCGAAGTATCGCCGGAAATAAAATCCACCTTGCGCAAAGCCACAGCCGCATCCACCGCCGGCGTTCCATTTTCAAAAAGGACAGTCGCCATGATTCCGTTTGTCGTTTCACTGCCGGGACCGCTCGCGTGACCGTCATCACAGCCCGGCAAAACGAACGCCGACACGACAAGTGCTACAGCAAAAAAAATCCGTTTCATCTTTTCCCCTTTTTTGATTCTAACAACGCAATCGGGAACAGTTGAACATTCAATTGGTACACGGCATTGTCACCGGATCCTTCATCGGAGAGGCGCAAAATTTCCCGACGGAATTCCCGGATTTTTTCCCGGACAAGACCGATGTTCTCCTTATCAAAAGTCATTGTCACCGTACTGATGTCCCGCAAAGGGGGCTTGTGCCGCGAAAGGGATTGCCCGGCAAGAGCTATCGTATCTTCTTGAAACCGGCGGACCGCCTCGGAACGCCAGTTTCCACCCGTACTGACAAATGTTTCCGTAACAGTCCAAACCCCATCCGCGTCCATGCGGATCATCCCCAAATCCGACAGCAGCTTCACCGCATCTTTCGCCTCTTTGACAGAAATCGCCGGTGTGCAGGAATCCGCCAGGCGCGCATAACTTTCTTCATCGTCACGGAACTCGCCAATGCCCAAGAGCGAGCGGATGGCATTCGAATACCAGTGCCTGTAAAATTCCAGTTCCTTTGAATCGAGCCGCTTGATGGAAACGCCCTTTATCGAAAGCATCTTTTCGTAATGGTCCAACGCTTCCTTGTCGCTTTTCGCCCTTCCAAACAAGACGAGTTCCGTCCAATAAGCCGATTCTTTTTCGTCCAATCCAAAAAATTTGGCAGTCGAAGAAATATACTTGACAGACAGATGGATTTTCCCTTGAGCGACCCGCAGCAAATTTCCGGGATCACAGCCGATTCGGGAAGCCATAAAACGCCATGAAACGGCGCAGCGTTCTTTCTTGTAGTGGTCAAAAGCATCCCGCAACCAGGCCCTGTAATCCGAATAATCAAAAATGGCGTTCATATCGATAAAATAAAAGAAATCCCGGTCAAATCCCAAATTGGAAAGCAAGTTCCGTTGTAAAAGTTTACAACGACTTCAGCAAATCCCGTCAAAATATACGGAGCTTTTCAAGCGTTCCTTTTTCATCGCATTGGGCGGTAAAGCTGCACCCGGATGCAGTCGAAAAAGGCAGCGGAAACTGTTCAAAATCCGTTGAATCCAAAGCTTCCCGGCATTTTCCCCGAAATTCTGCAAGAATGCGCCCCGAAGATTCGCGGCCAAAAAACTGGACATCGAACTCCCGGCGGTCATCCGGCAGGCTTTGCACCGATTTGTTTTCCATCAAGGAACGCGTCAAGGATATCTGGCAACGCTCTTCCTGGAGAGAATCCAAAGCCGCAGAACGGTAAACGCTGTCGACCAGTTGAACATTTCCTTCAAATTCATACCAGTTCAAAGAAATGGGGACAAATTCGGGAACGCCTTTTGCACAGCCTCCCAACAAAAGCGCCGCAAGCCAAAATCCTACCGCATATTGTTTTTGAATGCGCATGGATTAGACCTTTTTAATCGCCGCGGTCACACTATTTCTTCCACTGCGCTTCGAGCTGTAAAGCGCTTTGTCCAAACGTTCAAAAACGCTCTTGGTGTCTTCGTGGGGCATCATTTCGGCAACGCCAAACGAACACGTAATCTGCTGCTGCGCTATCAACTGGGTGTTTTCCACATTGGTGCGGAGCTTTTCCGCCAGGAACTGGGCGTTCTGCAAAGGCGTGTCCCCACAGAGAATCACAAACTCTTCACCGCCCCAACGGACAAGGGCATCCGTCGTCCGAATCCGGCTGCGGATAAGTTTCGACAAATTGACAAGGACTTCATCCCCGACACTGTGCCCCCACGTATCGTTGACCTTTTTGAAAAAGTCGATGTCGAGCATGATGAACGACAGGGCGCAACCGCCATTGTTCAAACGTTCCTGCTCCAAAGTCAAGACGCTGGTGAAGCCGGCGCGGTTTAAGCAGCCCGTCAAGGCGTCTTCCTTGGAAGCTTTTTCATAATCGGACTTCTGCACTTCGAGGACAACCAGGTTGCGTTCCAATTCTTCACGGCGTTTGCGTTCCACATTCCGCTGGATGCTGTAATCGCGCAACCGGAACAAGAGGTAGAAGAAGAACGTGACAAACCACAACGCGATGATTCCAAACATCAACGCTTCGGCATCGATGATTTTGCCTTTGAAAGTGATGCCCATGATTTCCAATGTCCCATATCCCAAAGGCGCGCTTGTCCCCGTCTGGATTTCAATCAAAGGAATATTGGAAAGATCCACGCGCGCCCGGTGCGCGTTGATATTGTTTTGGGAGACCCACCAACCGGCCACGCGGAATTCCTGGGGGACAAAAACCGCCGGGTAAGATTCTTCTAACGGGAAAAATTCCAGTTCGTTGAATTTGAGGGTCGTTTGGTCGCCGAGCTTTGAAATGGAATCGTCCCATCCGCGCAAATAGATGCGGACAGACCCCTCTCCACGGGGTTTCACCCAAATGTAAATGCTGTCGTAATGCGAAAGATCCTTGCCATGATTCTTCCCATCGCCCAGATAAACTTGCAATCCGACATAAGGATACGGGTATCCCTCCCGCAATTCATAATCCATGACAATGGAAGAATCCGTCCGGGAAACATCGATTACCGATGCGCCTCCATCCACAGAATCCGTTTGCGCAATGATATAAGGATACGTTGCCGGAGAAATCGTGTAAATGTCATCCATCCCGTAGCGATACCACAGGAATGCGATGACTGTAACCGACAGCAAAAAGCCGATTAACAGATTCAATCGGAAAACGGACATTAATTTTAGCCAGACCAGCTTCATCAGTTATCCCTAAAAATACATTAAAAGCCTTTTCGGCGAGTTAAAATTTCTGAAATTTTTTGACTTAAAAGCGCCGCCATTCGCCGGTGGCATTCCAAGTCCGGATGAAAATCCAGTCCCTGCCGACGGGACGTTTCCAAGAAGCAGTGCGAAACATCCCGGTTTCCCCTAGAAAGCTCCCGTGCAAAAACCGATTCCACCCGCTCCGGCAGATAATTGCCCGGAAAAGTTTCCGTGGAAATCAACAAAAAATGGGAATCATAATGCGAACGGAGAACGTCCAGAAAACGTGAATAAGCGGAATCGAAATTTCCAGGCTGCGGATGGGCATACTCTCCCTGCCAGTCGTTGATGCCGACAAAAAGGCATACGACATCGGGAATGTATTGTGAAAAATCCCAAATCGGGGAATTTCCCCGGGGAGCCTCGCCGCCAAGCGTGTAATTCAAAAGCCTGGGAATCGTCCAATCCGGTGCGATGCCCATATAATTTTGCACAAGGCCGCGTCCGCTGTAGGCGTTGATGGCAAATTCCGCGTTGAGTTTTTCAGCGACAAGAGCTCCATATCCAAGCGTAGCATCCGTCGTCGTCAACGCGTCTCCGGAAAACGGATCCGGCGCGGCATTCCCAAATCCCACTGTATAAGAATCCCCGATGAATTCCAAACGGAACGTTTTTTTTAAACGCGACGGCGCGGAAAGCGCATTTGCCCGGATTGCATAAAGTTGGCATTTGCCTGATTCCGTTTCCGTCTTCTTGGCCATCCGGATTTCATGTGCGCAATCCCACAAGCCCGCAATGCGGTAAACGCTGCGTCTTCCCGTACAAAGTTCCGGTTTCTCCTCGCCATCAATTTCAACTTTCCAACGGGCTGCCCCCTCCATTTCCAGTTCCACAAAAGGCCCTTCAAACGCAAAACGGACCGCAGCCGCTGGAGCAGAGGTGCGGAGGCCGCAAACATCGACGGCCCAACGTCCTTCCAAAGAAATGTCTTGAACAGGGAGCATTCGAAAGGAACAATATAAATCTATTTTGTGACCATGAACCGGAAGTCCCTGAAATATTTCCTTTGCGCGGCACCGTTCCTGTACGCGGCTGCCATCGGGGTGGATTTTTGCCTCGGAGAGACTCCGGAACCGGGTTCCGTCGGCGATACGCTGACCGTCGAAGACAAGCGCATGGCCTATCTGGTTTACCACTTGCTGGATTCAAACGGAATTGTCACCCAAGCGGACATTCCCCGCGGAGAAAAACTTTTCATGCGCAATTGCCGTCCCTGCCACGGAGACGACGGTCGCCGGATGAATCTGTCCGGAGACATGTGGCATCCGCGTTACATCGGCACGACGGCTCACGACGAAACCCCGACATTCTGGTTCATGATGAATTTTGGCGATTCCATCCGAGGAATGCTGCCCTACATTGAAGAAATTCCCCTGGACGAAATGGTGGACATCACCGGCTTCGCCCAAACGCTTCCCCGCCACCCGTGGACATCCGAAGAGGCGAAAGCGGCCCTCCAGGAAGATTCCATTCTCCAGGAAAGGCGCAAAAAAGCGAACTTGCAGGAGTGAGCGTTCAAAACGGCAAGCCATCCTTGCCGTTCAACTTCTTGAATTTTTCCCTTTTACTGCCGAAATTTCTTTGGCGAATTTGCGACTGGTGACAGAGCCCACTGTGTAATAGCGGCCATCTTTATAAATAATCGCCGTGTAAATATTCAATGTTTTATGGCCTGTCCATTGTTTGTAAAGATTGTGAATGCCCGGTTTGATATCCGATTCCTGGAGTGCCGTCGTACGGACTTTCTTGCCGTAACGGTCGGAAAATTCTTCGGACATGTAGTCCAGGGCTTCGAACACCTTGGGCAGGCGGTCCGCCTCCATTCTTCCCGTGCGGACTTCGAACGCGTAAAAATGATCGTTCTTGTTGAACAGGAAATCAACTTGCACCGGCAGTTCGTCCATCATGTAAACCGGAATGACAATGCGGTCCACACCATCCGATGAGCCAATCGGATCATAACCCAACTTCATAATTTCCTCGATGACACTTTCCCTATCAAGACCAAAATGAATCCCGGCAAATCCAGTTGTCGATTGGGCGCACAACGGTGCTGCGATCAAGGCAAAAATAACGACTAGCAGTTTTTTCATCGTATCCTTAAAAAATCACACAGAATCAAACATAGAAAACAAATTCTCTTTTCGGGGAAACCGCATTACAAAATTTCTATTATTACGTCAATATGTCTAGCATTTGCGGAAAACTGTTTTCAGTATCTACCTGGGGAGAATCCCATGGCGAAGCAGTCGGAGCCGTCATCGATGGCTGCCCGGCAGGCCTCCCTTTGACAGAAGATGATATCCAGCAGGCGATGGACCGCCGCCGTCCCGGGCAAAACTCCCTTGTGACTCCTCGAAACGAACACGACAAAGTCCATATCCTGTCGGGAGTTTTTGAAGGAAAAACAACGGGAACACCCATCAGCCTGGTCGTCCAAAACGAGAATCAGCATTCCGCGGATTATTCCGAGATGGCAAATTGGTATCGACCGGGACATGCCGATTTGACTTATGATTTAAAATATGGTTTTCGGGATTACCGTGGCGGTGGACGCGCTTCTGCCAGAGAGACCTTGGCTCGTGTCGCCGCCGGCGCTGTCGCCGGGAAAATCCTTTCCCTCGCCTGCGGAACGGAAATTTTGAGTTGGGTCGAAGCCGTGGGAACAGTCAAATCCCAAATTGACGCGGAAACAGTCACCCGTCAAAAAATAGAAAGTTCCCCCGTCCGCTGCCCGGATCCTGTCGCCAGCCCCAAAATGGAGCAGCTCATCCGGGAAGTCAAAGAAGCCAAGGATTCCATCGGCGCCGTCCTCGCACTAGAAATCCGCAAACCTCCCGTTGGAATCGGAGAACCCGTTTTCGACAAACTCCAAGCCCTTCTCGGCCAGGCCATCTTGTCGATTCCGGCAGTCAAAGGCTTTGAAATCGGAGAAGGTTTCGCCGCGGCCCAAATGCGCGGATCCGAACACAACGACATCATTCAATTTGAAAACGGCGTATTTAAAACGCTGACAAACCATGCCGGGGGAATTTTCGGAGGAATTTCTTCTGGAGAAACCATCCGCTGCCGCGTTGCGTTCAAGCCGACTGCGACCATTGGCCAAATTCAAAATACCGCCGGTCGTAACTGTCAAAATGGAACGCTCGCAGCCCGCGGAAGACACGACCCCTGCGTTGCCCTCCGCGCTCCCGTCATTGTGGAAAGCATGGCGGCCATCACCCTGGTCAATCTCTTTTTGGAACAACGCGCAAAGAGCCTTTTCATAAAAAATAAGGCGCGCCTGTTTTAAAAAATCCGTTTCAAGGGATTTGGTGAACCGGACGTTCTTTCGATAAGAACGGGAAACTCGCCAAGGCGAAGCCTCTTTTCGCAAAACAGAAATCCACCCGGATGAACCGCTGGATTTCTACAGAGAATAACCCTTTAAGGCGTCGTCAAAAATCTTTGCATAGGATTTTCTCTCCCGGCGCGCAGCCGCCCACTTGGCAATTTCCAGAATTTTCCCTTCGCCAATCATTTCAAAATCAACCGGATGGAAAACCAAACGGGGAACGCCGCAAGGCGTTTGCAAAATGGTCTTGGCAAACGCAAGCGACAGTTTCAACGCCACCGGCGGCAACCCGGCAAAGCTGAGCGCCGGGGAAAACTTCCAGGAATCCCGCCCATAAACGGCAAAACGGTCTTCATAAAAATCAAACCGGGAAAGCACCTGTTTTTTCAAAAAACGATTTCCATACCACGCCGGCGGAACAAAGGCCCGGGGCAAAGCCCTCCGCCACGTTCCCAACAACTTCACGGATTCCTTCAGCAACAACTGGGAATCTTCTTTTCCGAGGCCGGCGAATTCCGCTTCGTTCGCCGTCAATTTCAAAGCGATTTTCCCCAAAAGATTCCGATGAAACCGTCCGTCATCCAAATGGCGCGTCCCATGCAGCAAAATTTCATGCCCACGGTTTTCCAGGGCGGCAACTCGCCGCCGAAAAGTTTCCACGTCAAAAGAGTTCAAACCTTTCGTTTGCGGAATCACAGCGACAGAGAGCGGGCATCCGGCTGCATCCGAAATTTTTTGAATCTGCCGTTCTGCGAAAACGGCGTTCTTTGCCGAAAAATCATGATAGCATAAAAGGAACGGACGCATTTGGAAAATCACCACTTCGCCAAAGCGTTCGCAATAATCAAATCCTGCAATTTTTGAATCGCCCGCGCCTGACCGTGCCTGTCTTCCGTTTCATTTTGCAAAACGTCGTAAGTCCCATCCGCCGAAAGATTGTCGCCTTTGTAAATCATCTTTTCTTTGACATTGTCATAAAACCGGACATTCACTTTCATCGTCACCCGGTAAGTTTCCACTTCCGAACCGCTCGTGTAATTTTCCGGCTTGTTCGTATAACTCAAAAGCGTCAGTTCAAAATCCGCATCCGCCTCGGAATTGACAATCCGGACGCCGCCGGCATTTTTCCGGAACATCTTTTCCACACTGTCCCGGAGCGTATTCGCCAATACCGGATCCAATGTTTTATTGTCCACTTCGTGAATTTGAACCGTCCGGATATGGCTGGGGAGCGTACTGGCGGTAAAACTGTAACACCCGAACAGAAGAAAAATCAAGAACGCGGATAAAACGAGGATTTTTGAATGTTTCATGATTCAAAGATAAATTCAAAATGCTAGATTTTGAAAGCACAAACATCAAAGAGGCACTCATGCTCGACATACGCAAGATTCGCGAAAATCCGGAATACTACATTGCAGAAACAGAAAAAAAGTACACGACAGTCAGCCTAAAAGACATTCTGGCGATTGACGAAGTGCGCCGTCCGCTCCTTTCCGAAGTGGAAAAGCTGAAGAGCGAACGCAATGCGGAATCCCGCCGAATCGGCGAACTCAAAAAGAAAGGCGAAAACGCTGACGAAGCGGTCAAGGCGATGCGTTCCCTCGGCGATAAAATCGATGAACTGGACAAAAAGCTGAAAGAACTTGAATTTAAGCAAACCGAAATGCTGATGCACGTTCCTAACATCGCTCCGAAATCTCCAGAAGGAAAAGATTCCAGCGACAACGTTGTCGAAAAAGAAGGCCCGCTGCCATTCGACTTTTACTCCAAAAACAGGGACTTCACCCCGGTCGATCACAAGACGTTGGGCGAACGCCTCGGCATCTTTGATTTTGAACGCGGCGCAAAAATTTCCGGCAACGGATTCCCCGTTTACCGCGGACTCGGTTCCCGTTTAGAACGCGCCCTCATCCAATGGTTCCTCGATGAACACCAGAAGAACGGCTTTGAAGAAATTACGCCGCCGTATTTGGTCAACCGCACATCCATGCGGGGAACAAGCCAGCTTCCGAAATTCGAAGAAGACATGTACCGCTGCGACAAGGATGACGACTTGTTCCTCATCCCGACAGCCGAAGTTCCGCTGACAAATCTTTACGCAAACGAAGTGATTCCCGCCGACCAGCTCCCCAAACGCATCTGCGGTTACTCGGCCTGCTTCCGCCGCGAAGCCGGCTCTTACGGCAAAGACACCCGCGGACTCCTCCGTCTGCACCAGTTCAACAAAGTCGAAATGGTGTTTTTCTCCCGGCCTGACAACAGCTACGAAATGCACGAAGAACTCACCCAATTCGGCGAAAAGCTCCTTGAAAAGCTCCAGCTGCCCTATCACCGTTTGGCCCTTTGCAAAGGCGACTTGGGATTCGGAGCCGCAAAATGTTACGACTTGGAAATTTGGGCGCCAGTCGAAAACAAATGGCTTGAAGTCAGCTCCTGTTCCAACTTCGAAGACTTCCAGGCGCGCCGCGCCGGCATCAAGACCAAAATAGACGGCAAGAACGTTTATGTGCACACGCTCAACGGTTCGGGACTGGCCACTCCCCGCGTCATGGTCGGCATTTGCGATAATTATCAGCAAAAAGACGGCTCCCTTGTCATTCCAGAAGTTCTCCGTCCGTATATGGGCGGTTTGGAAGTCATCGAACCCAAAGCCTGATTTTTACAGAAATCAAAATTCAAGGCAAGCCTCGCGCTTGCCTTTTGACTATCCGCCGCCCTTAAAATTTTACAAACAACCTTAAAATAATTTTTCTTTTTTCCCTTTCTTTCCCAATGTATATTCCAAAACGGAATGATTCGTATTTTTCCCCTTTTCGGATTTTGCCTCCTCGCCTGGAGCTTGACCTTTGCCGAAGAATCCAACAGCCCGTTGGAATCACCGAAGCCAATTCAATTTGACTTGGGCGTTTCCGTAGACGGCGCCTACGGCATGTGGAACGCCAAATTAGAAAAGGAACATTTTGACGCACCGCAATTTGGTTTTGGAGTTTCCGCTCTCTGGGGTTACGGGCACTTCGCATTCCGCATTTCGGGAATCGGCAAATACCAGGCAATCTACGCAAGCGAAGGAACTCAAGCGACCATAAACGAAGGCTTTTGGCGATTTGGCGGAGGCGGCGCGCTTCGAATTCAACAGAACGCTCGAAACGGATTTTGGACAGAACTGGGATCCCATGCGCTGTTCGCCGTGAAAAAAGAAATCACTTTAGTCGAAAACGCCGAGCAAAACATCCTTTGGCAATTAAAATCCAAAGTCCAGGTGCCTTTAGAAATTTCCGCCGGATACCGCATTCCACAAAAAGCCTTCCGCTGGGAATTCGCCCTGTTCGGCTCTTACGATTTGACAGAACCGCTTTCCCTCCGCGCAAACAAGACTGTCATCCAGGCGAAGTCCATGGCTGTTGGAGCGAGAATTTCTCTTTGGGGAGGGATTTTCAAATGAAAAAAGTTTTCCTGTTGGCCGCCATTTTCGCCCTTTCCGCCTGTGACAAAACCAATCTGCAGGCCATTTCGGGATTAGAACTTTCCGACAGCTCCCCGGAGACCTTGAGCTCCGCGGCGGTGGAGCTCTCGTCTGCAGCCCATTCCAGCTCCTCTTTCGCATCCTCGTCTTCTGAAGAACGCCTTTCCAGCTCCTCCAGCCTTGCGCCGTCCAGTTCTTCGAGCCAAGCGGTCAGCTCTTCAAGTAAAGTTTCCAGTTCGTCCCACAAAGCGTCCAGTTCTTCGAAAGTGCAAAGTTCCAGTTCCCAAGCGATCCAGATTTTGGGCTCTTGCGCTCCCAAGCAAGATACGATTTTGCAAGGGAAGTCCACAACGTGGATCTTTTCACAAACATCCTCCGAAGACGTTTCCGCGTTGAAATTCAAATGGATCCTCGACGGCAGTTATCAAGAAACGGGCTCCGGCAAAGGGAAAACAAGCGTATACGCCGAATATCCCCAAGCGGGCACATTCATCGCCAAACTTTCCATCGCCGGCGGCGACACTCTTGAATGCGCACCACTTGTCGTGCGGCTTCCCAAGCTTTCCGGATGCCGATGCGAACCGGACGCCTTGTCCGCTACCGACGGGCAAAGAGTCACATGGACCATTTCCGATTGCCAAGGCGAAGACGGCGGCGTGAGCAACGTCGAATGGTCTTCGGATGTCGAAGGAACATGGCTCAGCGCAAGTTCAACATTCTCTGCGGGAATGTCCATCACCCCTTCTGCAGAATTGAAAAATGGAGCGGGATACACCATCACGGTGACATGCCCGACCGTTTCTTCCCAAGATTCCTTTTAAGCCGCCTCATTTTTTTAATTTTCAATCGAAGCCTTAAACTCCTTTGGGTGTTAAAACGCCTTTTCCAAGCGAAACTTCGGATTTGCCGTCATGAAATTTTTTATTTGCGCGATCATCCTCTTCTCCATGAACGCTTTCGCCTACCTGCCAGGTGAAAGGCACTTTCCGTCTCTGCCCAATTCAAACGGACTGTTTGGAAACCCGGCAGGATTATCCGCTTTCGATTCTTACGGGGGAATTCTGCATTTTGGAAAAGATAAAAACGGCATTTATGAATTTTCGACCGGTTTGAACGGCAATTATTGGGGCGCGACTTTTGATTACCGCGCCGATTACGAAGGCTTCGATGAATCCCGCTGGAACCTGATCGGATCGGTTCCCCTGCTCAAGCGCTACGCTTTTTTGGGCGCATCGGCAGGCGCATTCCGCAGCGCCGATTTCAACGGAACGGCTCTTTCCATGACCCCCGGCATTTTAATCCGTCCGCTTCCTTTTTTTTCTGTCGGATTCAATAGCCGTCATGCGTTGCAATTTGGCCCAGAAACGCAAAGGCGCGTCCAAGAATACGGCGCAACGTTGCGGATTTGGAAAAGCTTATCCGTCAGCTATGCGGGAGAAAACAAAGACGCCCACCGGCTGCTCATCGAGGCCGATTTGGGACTATTGAATCTCGGCGTTCAAGTTCCACTACACGGCGACGATGAATATCGCCTATTCCTTTCCCATGGATTTGGCCGTTCGTTCCGCGGAACACTGACAATTGACGACGACTGGAAGCCGCGCCATTTTTCTGTCGGCTATCACAAAGCCGTTCTCGCGACTCCAAGCCGTTTTTCACACATCGTACGCGTTCCCCTGACAATGCCGCTAAAAGAAACAGAACCCGGATTCTCCCTTTTCGGAAACCGCGCCATCAGCCTGGAAACCTTGCGCGAACACTTTGAACTGCTCCTCGCCGACAAAAGCGCCGAGCTGATTCTCTTCGACTTTACGGGTTACCATGCCGGAACTGCCATTTCAAAAGAAATTGAACGCGGCATCACCAAACTCAACGCCCAGGGCAAAGCGACAGTCGCTTATTTAGACGAAATCCATCCGACGACACTTCTCGCCGCCAGTTCCGCCTCCAAAATCGTACTCGAACCTTCCGCCCGTGTAAATTATCGGGGCGTGGGCGGAGAAATCCTTTATTACAAAGGATTCTTGGACTGGATTGGAGTCAAAGTGGAAATGCTCCGGCATGGCGACTACAAGTCTGCGGTAGAACCTTACACCGCCGATTCCATGAGCGCAGAAGCGCGGTCCAACTATGAATCGCTTTACGGAGAATGGTGGAAAACGCTGACGAACTCAGCCAGAAAGCGCGTTCCGGACCCAAACGCTTTGGACTCGCTGTTTGCACACCCGAGCCTCCTCGCCGCCGACGCCAAAAGACTGGGACTAGTCGATACGCTCCTTTACCTTGACGAAGTCGCCCCCTACGCGCTCAACAGTTTTTACGGAATCGACGTTCCCTATGCGACAGCGACTGATTTCGCCCCCAAAACGGGAATGACCGTTTTCAATGAAGATTGGCGCCCGCGCACCCAAATCGCCCTCATCAACATCGAAGGCACCATCGTCGATGGAACAGGCGGCATCGATCCCCTTTCGGGCAACCGCACAACCGGATCGGCAGAAATCCTCGACGCGTTGATCCGCGTCATGCGTTCCCCGGAATATTCCGCACTCATCGTGCGCATCAACAGCCCAGGCGGTTCCGCACTCGCGTCGGACGAAATCTGGCACCGTCTGCGCACCATTTCAAAAAACAGGATGCCCGTCATTGCAAGCATCGGCGACATGGGAGCGAGCGGCGGATATCTGATTGCCTGCGGGGCAAATAAAATCATCGCAGAAGAAGCGAGCATTGTCGGCAGCATCGGCATTTTTGGGGGCAAAGTCAGCGTCAAAGGCCTTTTGGACAAATTGAAGCTCCGCATGGAACCGGTCAAAACCCACGATCACGCCGACGCCGATGGCCTTGGACGGGACTTTTCGGATTCCGAACGGAAAGCGCTTCAAAATTACTTGGATTCTTTTTACGCCCATTTCTTAGACATCGTGAGCGAATCTTCTGGAATTTCAAAAGATTCTCTGGACAAAAGCCTTGCCGGAGGCCGCGTCTTCACCGGCAGCCAGGGAATTAAAAACGGTCTCGTGCACGAAATTGGCGGATTAGACGCCGCCATCGCCGAAGCGCGGCGCCTTGCGGGAATCCCCGAACGGTATCAGATAACGCTCCACTCCGTTTTAACAGACAAATCTTACATTTCTAACCAGTTTACGAATCAAAGCCTGCTGACCGGATGGCTTCATTCCATTGAAAAAACGCAAGTTTGGACTCTTTTTGAAGCTCCCCCCTTGCCGTTTTAAACAAATTTTTTAAATTTACGCCACTTGCACTGAGCTATGGTGTAATGGTAGCACAACAGATTCTGAATCTGTTTGTCTTGGTTCGAATCCAGGTAGCTCAAGAAAAAGGTCGACTTCTAGTCGGCCTTTTCTGTTTCCAAAAATTCTCAGCGTGGAATTTCTAAGTTATCCTCATGGCTGCGCCCGATTTTTTTGCATTTTACTCTGAATATTTCGGCGAACGCTGGAACGCTTTATTGCCGGCACTCCGCGGAGATTCTGTTTACAAGACAATCCAATTCCCCGGAAAAGAACCTTATTATTTGGACGAGGCATCCGTTTTTGCCGCCAAAGCCTTGGATGTAAAGCCGGGAATGAACGTGCTCGACATGTGCGCCGCCCCTGGTGGAAAATCGCTGATTTTAGCCGCCGCATTGAACGGAATCGGTCATCTGCAATCCAACGACCGCTCCCCCGACAGGCGGCAAAGGCTCGCCCACGTTGTAGAAAACACATTGCCCGAAAACTGGCGGGAAATCGTTCAAATTTCCGGCTACGACGGCGCACGCTTTGGCCGTTTTCGCCCCGAAGAATTCGACAGGATTCTTCTCGACGCGCCCTGCTCTTCAGAAAGGCACGTGATGGAAAGCGAAAAACATCTGGCGGAATGGACTCCCAAACGAATTTCCCACATCGCCATCACACAAGGCTCCCTTTTAGCCAGCGCCGTTGACGCCCTGAAACCGGGCGGGCAAATGATTTACAGCACATGCGCCCTTTCCCAAATGGAAAACGACGACGTTGTGCGCAAAATTTTGAAAAAGCGGCGCGGAAAAATTCGCCCGGTGAAAATTCTCCCGGAAATTCCAGGCACAGACGAAACGGAATTAGGCTTGCAAATGCTCCCGGACCGTTGCGCAGGCCGCGGCCCCATTTATTGCGCCAAACTGGAAAAGGTGGAATCCTCACCGTGAATTTCGCCAAAGCGCAACGAGCAATTCCGAATTAGGAACGCAAAACGGAGCGGATTGAATTTGGGGTTTCAAAAAAAGCCTTTTCCGCCAATGTGGTGGATTTTCGCACGTTTTTTAAGCGCAAAGTCGAGCCGTTTTCGCAAAAGGGATATTCGTTCAAAGAGGACCGCGGGCCCTTGAAAAAAGGGCAATTCATTTGCGAAAGGACAGTCCGCTTTCCCCAACAAGTTTCAATGCCGCACAAAGAACCCTAGAAATTCTATTCAAAAATTCGAATATTCATAGATCCTTTCGGATTTTTCGCCCACCAACAAAATGTTCTTTAAAACAAAGAATCCGGTGCGCCCGGATTCTTTGTTTGTACTTGTAACCTGGTAAAATCACCAAGTCGTGACACTTAATTTTATGGAATCCGCTCCGGTGATATCCACGCAAACTTGATCACCGACATTTACAGGATAACCACCTGCAACAGAGAGGTTACAATTGCCATCGTCAAGCGTTCCCGCCACCGTTCCTCCAATTGTTACGGAAACAGTGCACGAAGAATTTTGCCATCCACCCGTAACCCGCACTTTTCCCGCCTCAGTAACCATTCCGCAGGCTCCGTTCGGAAGGGAAATTTCTTCCGAACTAATTTCATATTCCGGCGCACTGGAATCCATCGCTTCGACAGTTCCGCAGGTAAATTCCTGTTTCGTATTGTCATCGTTTGAAACAACGACTGTCGGTGTGATTTTTTCGCCCTTCGTGGTGAAAGAAGCCGTCGCCGATTCGCCGGTTCCCGTTGCATCCTTCCATTCGTATCCGGTAATCGTCGCATTGGTCACACAACCGGTAACGGTCCATGTCGCCGTCGCGGAACCAGACACCACATCCACTTTCGCCAAATCAGGCGTACAGGTGCATCCGGTGATGGGAGCTCCATTCACCTGCAGCTGAGAACATTGGATGGTGTTTCCGTCTACGACAAGGGTCGCTCCAAAAGAACCCGAAGCTGAATACGTTCCCGTAACCTTGTTTCCTCCTTCAGAGCCCTTTCCGCTGAAAGTCGCTTCGGTCGAACCCGGCATGGTCCAATCAAAGATGGCGTTTTGTTGAGCGGTCATCCCAGCCATTCCGGCGGGGCTCAACTTGTTAAATGTCCACGACGTAACTCCGCCCTTTTCAATCGTCGCCGGTTTCGGTTCACAAGTGCCGTTCACCGTACCGTCATCGGCTATGGCAGCACTGGAAAAGGCCACCAGCGCAGAACTCGAAGACGTTTCACTTGCACTGCTGAAAGAAATGCTCGCACTGCTCTTTGCCACAGCGGCACTCGAAACGGCGACAGCCGCCGAAGAGGATACGGGTTCTGTAATCGGGGAAGAAGAACTCGACGATTTTTCTTCGGGAAGCGCGCCGTCTATCTTTTTGGCGCATTCGGGATCCAAAGCGCAGGCATCGAGGGCGTCAGCAATATTGTAACCTTCTTCTGCAAGAACCAGCGACGCTTCGTCGGATTCTCCCCATTTAGACACATCTCCGCTGCCGCAAGCGACAAGGACGCCGCCGAGAACAGCGGCACCGGCCAATCCAAAAATCAGTTTCTGCTTCATTTATCGAGCCTCGTACTGTAAAATTCAATCCTTAGGGAATCTAAATTTTTTTAAAGAAAACATCAACATCTCTACGACAAATTCGCCTGTTTTAAAGGTAAAAACAGTCCTTTTGGCAGTTCTTGACAAAGATTTTCCGCATGAAGGCGGCGGTTGGCCGCCAACGTTTTAATCGATGCGGTAAATTTTGACATCTTTGAACTGGAATCGATTCAAATTTTTTCCCAAATTGAATTCTAAACGGGCGAACGGATCATCGACGAAAGCCGTGTATTCAAATTCATACGAACGCCAGACCGTTTCCATTTTCACATGTTTTTGGAACGCTTCCGTATCGTAGGTGCTGTAAGACCCCAAGCGCACGGTCACCTGGGTTGCCGAGTCTGCTATCGCAGTGAAAATCAACTTGTACTTGCGCCCCTTTAACAGCGGAATGTCTTCGTGAATCAATTGGACACTGTAACTGTAAGTCCCCGCTTTGGACACGTTGACCGTCATGACGCCGCCCGAAATCACCGTATCGGCAATACCGCCAAATTGGCAGAAGAGAATCCAATCCGAATTGTTTTCAAAAGTTCCATTCGACACCCAATTGGAATCTATCGCGTCATAACGTTTGAGCAATTCCTGTGCGAAGACGTCTTCCGTTGTCCCGTCGGCGTAATGAACTATCCGGTGCGATGCCGAAAACGCCCCGGCAAAACGGGCTGTGAGGGAATCCCAGAGTTCCACGTTGTGCAAGGCGTCAAACCGGACCGTGTCTTCATCGGCGACCGCCGCCGTCATCGGCAGTCCGCGGGTCCAGGCCGGCACCCGGAAAACCACGGCAAGCGAAATGGAGCCATCTATCGCCGTGTCCAGCTGATCGCGGAGATAACGGACTTCCAAGGAGTCCAGTCCAGCGAGCGAAAAGACAAACGGTCTTTTTTCGCCGGCAACATTCAAAAAGCCGTTCACCCGCGGAGCGTCTGCGACCGGGAAAAATTTGGCGCCGACTTCTTTCAACAGCCCATCGCCATCAATTTCGATGCTTCCGAACGCATTCGTCCATTCTTCGCGGATGCCGTCATCGTCAGCAAAAGCAATCGTCATCGGGGATTCTTCGGCTATTTCCGGCCAAAGCGTCAAACCATCCGAAAAGTCAAAACTGACATAGGTGTAATAGCTCGAATACGCGGAAAGGCGTGAAAGGGAAAGTTTTAAACCATCGATTTGGACCGAATCCGAAGCCGCTGCAGCCCGGGCGACCGCGTTTTCATGCACCGGCGCACCATCGCCGTAATCAACGAGGAATCGGGCAGAGAAAGAATGCGCCTGGATTTCCGGATTGCCGATTTCGATTCCGGCATGGCCACCCGACGACTCTGTACACGCCGCCCCAAAAAAGGCGGACACGCCAAGCAAAGCAATCGCAAAACGTCCAAAACGCATCACACTCCTCGCGTCAACGGAAACAGCTGAATGTTCACTTGGACGACATCCTCGCCAGTTCCCTTTTCACTGGAGAAATTTAGAAGTTCTTTCCGCATCAGTTGCAAATGCTTTTTCAAAACGGGAAAATCTTCGCGGCGAATGGCGAATGTCACTGCGGAAATATCCCGCTCTTCCGCCGGAAGACGTTCCATTGAACCCTTGGCAAGGTCCATCATCTGCCGGTGATATTGCTTCACCAGCAAATCGTTCACCTCGTCATCTGTCGTCAGCAGATTTTGCGTTTGCCGATAACCGTTGGCCGTTTTTACCGCCAATCCCAAAGAGGTCAACAGTTTTAAAGATTCCGTCACCTGAGCTTCTGTCACAAGGCCCCCCAGCCGTTTTGAAATCCATTGCGGAGCCGGGTTGAAATTGCGGAGTTCCATCATTTCGCGAATGACAGAGTGGTACCATTCCGTAAAAATGCGGAACTGCGACTTGTCCATTTTGTGCAAACGGGAACCGGGAGTCGATTTGACAAGATTCGCGTAGTAGAAGGATTTTTCTTCGTCTGTTTTCGCCTGGTTGAAAAAAACCAGATTTTCAAAATAAGCGGAACGCTCCTCATCGAGCCCCAACCCCTGGAGCAATTTGACAACCGTCCCTTTGGTAATGTTCCGTTTGCCGTCCATGACAAGCTTCAGATGCGCATGGCTCATCAGGCCTGTCCGGGCCGCGAAGAAGCGCAAACTGAACGCAGGCGACGTCGCCTTTTTGTAGGCGTAAAAATCTTGAAGATATACGCGGTAATTCGTATACTGCAAGATGTCCGGAGCGGACGGGAGCGCTTTTTCTTCAACTTCTTTTTTCATCGAACTTAAAATAGCAGTTTTTCATTCCACGCCAGGCAATCAAAAAGCACATTCTGTATACAAAAAGAAACAACCCGTTGTACATTCCGCGGTCAATTTTCGAATATTTTGGCGAAACGAAGGACGTCCTGCCACTTCCCGTGCAAAAATTCCGCATCCCGCGAAACGCCTTCTTTCAGAAATCCCAGCCTTTCCGCCAGAGCGCAACTTTTCCTGTTTTGCGTACTGGCCAAAATTTCCACCCGGTGAATTCCCCGATTGCGAATGTTTTCAAGTACCAGGGAAACCGCTTCGGTGGCAAGCCCCATTCCTTCAAACTCCTTTCCCAAAAAATATCCCAGCGCCGCGGAGCGGTTTTTCATGTCAATCCATTGCAAAACGACAGCACCTGCCAAAGCGCCCGATTCCCGCACGCGGACGCCCATCATGCCCCCGTTGTCAAGATCTCGCTGCATTTGGTATGCGGCAAGAAAATTTTCCGCCTCCGCAACAGAACGGACGCTTTCCACCCACGGTAGCCACCTGTCCAACGATTCCCGCGAAGAATGCACCAGATGCAGAAATTCCTCGGCGTCTGCCACTTCCAAAAAGGCGACTGCCACGCGATCACCTTCGAAGACAAGATCCGGCTGTTCTGCGTTAATCCACATCCTTCACGTAAAAAGCGCGTTGGCATTCCACATCGGAAAGAGACTCGCACTCATAGTCCCGTTCGGGATAATAATCGCCCGTGACACGCACCACGCGGACTTTGGAAGAATCCTTCCATTTGGCGGGAAATTTCGACGCATCGGAAAGATAGATGCTGTCGCCCCCTACCCGTGCGCCGTTGTCGTCGACATCGTAAAGGAAAAAGCAGCCTTTCCGGGCACACCGCCCCGTAAACTGATAAGAGACTTCCCCTTCGATAGTCCGGCAAAACGAAGCCGTTTCCGTATTGGCGGAAAGTTCCCGAAGAGCGCGGACCGAGCCGGTTTGGCAAGTTTCAAAAGAGCTGCTTTCGCTGCAGGCGGAAAAAAAGACAGCGCACAAAACCGCCACAAAAAAACGGATAATCTGATTCATGTCCCAATAGTAAAAAATCCGCGGAATAAAAAAATCCCGTTCCCAAAGGAACGAGACTGATGCGGGTGAAAGGAGTTGAACCTTCATGTCCTTGCAGACACTAGAACCTGAATCTAGCGCGTATACCAATTCCGCCACACCCGCGTGTGGGCTTTGGTTCAAATTTTAAAAAAATTGCCGTTTTTGTCAAGGGGAAAAATGTTCAATCCAAGAAGCCCGGTGCGAAGTCCACCACGACCAATCGTGTTCCCCGCGCTCATCATAGCGAATCCGGCATTGGGAACGTCCAAGCGCTCCGCAAAAGGTTTCCATCCACGGCACCGTGCTGGCTGCAGGATAAAGCCTGTCCGAGCCGCCTTGGAGAAAAGTCCACGTTCCTTGGCGGATTTTCGCCGCCGAAGAAAGGTTTTTCGCGTTTGAAACGGCAGAGAGGTTGGTGCTGACCAGCAGGCGGGACTTCACTGCGCGCTTGCCGTAAAGCGAATAGCCGACAACGCCCAGTCCGCCGTCAGATACGCCCGCAAGCGAGACCGTGTCAATTTTCTTGCCGAATCGGGACTCCACGGAGTCGAGCATCACGTCGACGGCTTTCTGCGCCAGCGATTCCAGCCAATGATTTTCCAGACAGGCAGAAGTGCTGACCACCCAAACGTCTTTGAGGGACTTTTCGAAAAAAGGCACAAGCGCCTTCCCCGCTTCATACCCCTTTGCGCACTTGGCGCTTTGCATTCCCCCGTGAAACCAAATGACCACCTGCGGCTTCCTGGAGTTTTCCCGATACCAAATGGCAGACGGACTGGTGAAACTCCCGACAGAAATCAAAAGGGAATCTGTTTTGAACGGTTGCGGTTCTGCGGCGAAAATCCCCAGAGCGCCCAGGACAAGCGCCAAGCCGAAGAGCTTCATCGTTTGCGCCTCGAAGATTTTCGGATGGCAAACAGGGCAAAGGCAATCAAAGCGATTTCCAATATCGAATACCAGACCATTGAACGAAGATGAAAATCCCTCGTTTCGGCGGCATCCAGTCCCCAATCTTTTCCAGAAATTTCCGTCACGACCCATTCCCAATCCGAGATCCGCCTGCCGCGGACTCCGATGGGATCCGGCATTTCCGTCAGCGCCCAAAATTCCAGCACCGGTTTAAACGATTCGTTCTGCTTTGGCGATAACGACAACAAGAAAGAGGCCTTCTTGTCTTCGTTCAAATGAAAGTAGAGCCTGTCAAAAAGCGGGATTCCGGAGCCGTTCAGTCCACGCGGAATCGCCACAGAAGTCACTTTCCCGTAAAAGAGGTCTTCTTCTTTTTGGGCAAAACTTTTGTAAAACGGTTGGACTTGTAAAAAGATGAACACGGCCAAAAAGACCGCCGCCGTAGCGAGTGCCCAGAAAAAGATGCGCGACAAGGGGGACGAAATCCGTTCCATTTTATTTCCTCGACCGGATGACAAAGAATAACGTGAAGAGCAACAGGACTATGGATGTCAAATAAAAAACTTGCTGGATCCAGAACCTGGACTCCCGATTTTCCAACGATTGCATCTTGAAAGCCTGCATCAGGTTTTCACAGGCGATAAGGGAGACATCGTTGTCGATAACGTTCCAAACCGCCGCCAGTTCCGCATTTTTCAACAGCAAATTTTGCATTTCCTCGACAACTTCGCGGGAGATTTCCTCCGTCTGCGCGGAATCCAACGTCACCGGAAACCCCATCCGCGCGGAATCCAACGTTTCAAAGAGCCGTTCCGCCGCCGGGGACTTTAGCCGGAAAAGTGTCCGGGAAAGCGTGTCCGCGGATTCGAGCCATGCCGTGCGGGCGGGAACATACCGTTTGACAGAAGCGACCCAACGCAGCACGGCGTTTTCAAAATGGGCGAAGTCCTGTTCGGGCGGCATCCAGCAGATGGAACGGTCTTTTTCCGACGACGCGTATAATGACACGGCCGTTTCGCGCAAGCCGCGGAGGGAAGACATCAGCCCCGATGGGTCCCGCTCCGGAAACACCCGGATTTTTTCAAGCTTTTGCATGGCGCGAACTTCGAAGAATTTGTAATCTGAAAGGGTCGTAATGTAACGCCCGTAAAGATCCAGTTGCTGTTTCTGGGAAAAATAAAACAGCACCGTCAACGCGAATGTCATCAACAAAACGCCCCAAACCAGCGGCGTGTTGATTCGGCTTTTGAGAATTTCTCGAACGGACCGGAACTTGTTTGAATCCATGCTCCGAAATTACCTTTTTTCTAAGTTGTAGATATGCGAATTCTTCAAATTTTTCCGTTTTTAACCCTATGCGCCGTCCTTTTTACCGCCTGCGGAAAATCCGAAAAGCGCGAAACATTCCATTACAACGGCATTCGCAAGACCAGGGTTTCCCTCCGCGATGGAATTCCGGACGGAAAATTCGAACGGTGGACTTCGCACGGAGACTTGGCGGAATCCGGGCTTTACAAAAACGGCAAACGGGAGGGAGAATGGACGGAATGGTTCGCAAACGGAAAAGTCTTTTCGCGCGGACAATACGCAAACGGAGAGAAACAGGGACTGTGGAAGGGATTTTTCATCGACGGGGATCTCGCCTGGGAGCGCCTTTACGAAAACGGAAAACCGTCGGGAATCTGGACTGAATACTATCCCATCCCGGGAAACTTCGAGTCAAATGGCGCGGCAGGCCGGGTGAAAGAAAGAAATTCCTGTTTTCCCGATGCCGCCGAAGGATTCAGCGAAACCTTTTCCGAAAACGGAAAACCTGTGCGGAAATTCCAGTGCCGATACGGGCTGTTGCACGGCACCGAAGATATCCACTATCCCGGAGGCGCTTTGGAATTGCGATCCGAATACAGGGATGGCCTGTTGAATGGGAAATCCGAACTTTTCCGGGCGACCGGCGAACTCTGGAGGCGTTCTTTTTACAAGGCGGGCATCCGGGATTCCGTTTGGACCTATTTCGCAAAAGACGGTTCCATCGCCAAGCAAAGCGTTTTCCAAAACGGGAACGGAATCGCTTACGGGGAACTCGGCGAGAACGGAATCGACGCGGAAACGTGTTTTGTACAAAATCGGATTCAAGACACCCTCCGTTACAAAATGCCCGGGCACAACCTCGAATACGAAGAAATCTGGGAAAACGGAGAAAAGAAAAAGCTCCTTTCTCACTATGCTTCGGGCGGAAAGGCTGCCGAAGGGAACTTTAGCGGCGGCAAACGAAACGGTTTCTGGCGCAACTGGCATCCAAATGGGAAAATCAAAGACAGCCTTTTTTACAAAGACGGAGAACCCTTTGGGGAACAGTTGCATTTTGATTCGAGCGGAAACCTTTACCTGCGCAAAAATCAATATGGGAAAAACGCCATGGAAGTCCGATTCCGCTGATTTCCATCAAAACGCGTGTTGCAAAAAGAATTCCACCCGGTGCCCCGTTTCAAGGCCGAAAAGCGTTCCGCGATTCATCTCGTAGGCGGCTCCGATTCCGACCGGCAATTTTGCAAAGGAATACGAAAGTTCTCCGCGCATCCGGAAGCCCCAGTATGCATCGTCCATTTTTTGGAATTCTTTCCGCATATTCAAATTCCGGGATTCTTCCAATCGGTGCCGCAACAAAAAGACGTAAGAAATTCGCAGGCCGCGCCGCACGCGCAGCGCGTAAAACGGTTTCCATTCCAAAGAAACTCTCCCGCCGATTTCGTCTCCCGGTTCGAAGTTGTCCTTTTCCAAAAACGTGTAATACCCCAAGGAAGCGCCCAGATTCAAATATTCCGAAAACGGATACACGGCCATCGGTTCCACCGCCAAGCGTTCAAACCGGTCATTCTTGTCGCCATCTCCCGGAGAGAACCGGAAATTCGCCGAAACGCCGAAGTAATCCGTCGGAAACAGTTTGAATCCCAAATAAGATTCGTTCAAACCGTTGACTTGCAAATTGACAATTTCGTGGAGCTGATTGCTGAGCTTCGTTTCCCACTGGTAACTGAAGAACCGATACGAAATATCGCTGAAAACGCTGAAGCATTTGCAAAAAGCGATTTCCGTTGAAAGCCGCGCATCCAAGCTGTAAACATCATCGCGAAGCGATGCCATTCCTCCAAATGTCACTGAAGATGCCGGCAAAGACACCGGGCGGACAACTTCCGCGGCAAAAAGGGAAGACGTTCCGAAAAGCGCAACCGTCAAAAGTGCGCACGTTTTGAATTTCCGGAAAATTTCGACCAGGTCCATGCCGCAATTATAGAAAAGACTCCGCTCGGGCATTTGCCAGGATTTTCTTTCAAAACTATATTAAAAGCGTTCCCAACTAATACAACAGGAGAAGCGTCCGTGAAATTCCACTTCATCACCATCTTTTTTGCCATTTTTGTGGGAATCCTTGCCGCCTGTTCAGAAAGCCAATCGGAATCTTCCGCCGAAGAATGTTCTTCTTCGTCAACAGAATCTTACGCCGGGATGATTCTTGTCGAAGCGTCTCAAGACACAGTCCTTTTGGGGACAGACAAAAAGGATGCCAAAGGCAGCGAATCGCCCGAGATGAAAACTCTCCTCAACTATGATTTTTTCCTGGACATCCACGAAACGACCTGCGAAGAATTCAACGCGCTCATGGGCAAAAAGGAACATCACCCGGCGCCCGCCTGCGATAGCGACAAGCATCCCGTTTCGGACATCACCTATTTTGACGCGATTCTTTTCGCCAACGAAAAAAGCAAAGCGGCGGGAATGGACACCGCATACGAATACACTTCTGCCGTTTACGATGAAGACGGCAGGTGCACGCAGCTTTTTGAATTTTCTTTCCACGCCGACAGGAAATCGTTCCGGCTTCCCACCGAAGCGGAATGGTTAAAGGCCGCCAGCAAGAACTTTGAAATTTCCGAAAGCGTCAACAATTCCAATTCCGACTACAAAGCGCATGCCGTATGTTCCCATCAAAAAGACTCTTTGAAATTCTGTGATTTTTCGGGAAACGTGATGGAATGGATGACAGATTACATGGGCGCATTCAAAGACACGCTTATCGTCAATTACGCAGGAGCGCCTTCTGCAAACGATTTGGACGAGCGCATCGTCAAAGGCGGCAATTTTTTGCTTGATCCCAAATCCATTCATCTGTATTCAAGGGGTGATGTTTACACGGTGACTTCGGCTTCCCACGCCGAATACGTCGGATTCCGCTTGGCGCTGGGGAGCATTCCCGACGCCGTGTTCCTTGACGACCGCGGCATCGCCACATCGTCCCCCATTTCCATTCTGGCGAATCAATCGGATCTTTGGACTTACGCGAAAACGGCTGCCGTCAAATTGGCATTCCGCAACGACGCTTCTGGAAATTTGGCATACATCGATTACGAAAACGCGGCTTCTGTCACGGAAATCGTGGACACCCTGGCGGTTTACCACCCGGATATTTCACCCGATGGCAAGCGCGTTGCCTTTTGCACGGGAATCGAAGGCGTTTCAAGAAAATCCACCGTTTACGTCCGCAATTTGGACAGTTCGGGCTCAGAACTTGTCAAGTTGGACGTTGAAAGCGCAGCGATTCCCCGTTGGAGCGTTTTAGAAAACGGCGACACGGTCATCACTTATGTGACCAATGCGGGCGACAACACCGGACTTTCGGAATTCAAGTCGCAAAGTACGTGGCAAGTTCCTTTTGCAAATGGGAAATTCGGATCTCCCCGCAAACTTTTTGACGGCGCGTATCACGGAGGCGTTAGCGAAGATGGCACACTGGCCATCGGCAGTTCCAAACTTTTGCGGGCAAACATCAGCGGAAAAGACACGGTTTGGTATGGTGAGGAGCAGGCCTGTAACGCCTCCCTTTCCAAAGACGGCCAAAAGAACACCGCGTTTTTGGATTTTGGAAGCAAAACGGGAAAGGCGTTTGTCGGCAAACCGTATTCCGCCCACGAATACATTCTCATTGCGGATAGCATTGGAAAATTGAAAACGGCGATTGCCGCTCCGGACAATTACACTTTCGACCATACCGAATGGGCGTTGGGAAAAGTCAACGAAAACATTGTCGCCACGCTCACAAACGCAGACGGCGCCCATTCGAAAATAGCCTTGGTGCATCTTGCCGATTCTTCTGTCAAAGGGCTTGTCGAAGGTTCCGAACTTTGGCACCCCAGCCTGTGGATTCGGGGAAACGCGAAAAAGCCTGTCAGCAGCTCCAGCAACACGGGGACATCTTCCTCATCTGCAACCGGAAGCGCGGAAGGATCATCGAGTTCCACGGTTTTGGACCCGGACAGCACCGGGCAAAGTTCCAGCTCTGGATTCATTCTCGACCCCGACAGCGCGGGCCTGTATTACAATAATTCGGGGACATCCACCAATGCCATTATGTTCCGCTACAAAATGGAATTATTATGGAAATTTAAAGATTCTGCGAACGTTGTCGTCCTCGGTTCTTCTCGCGTTTACAACGGAATCATTCCTTTAAATTTCAACTCCAAGGTTTTCGCCGTCAATCTTGCCGTTCCTTCCACGACAATCGCGGGCAACAGCACTTTCTTTTACCGCTATATAAAGCCCCATTTCAAGAATTTAAAATTAATCATTATTTCTATAGACCTCGATAGAGCGCATTTTCCAGGGACAACTTCTGCAAACATGTTCCACGCTTCATATAAATCTTATATCGGCTACGTTTATGACCAAAATCACAATTATTGGGTTGACAATTACCCGGAAGACTTGTACGAAACCACTTACAACTCTCCAGGAACAACTCGAATGGCAAACGCTTTGCGCCCCACGCGTGGGTATAAGCAAGAACCATCAAACGGATGGGGAAATCCCGTTGTTGACGAGGACTCCAATTGGGTAAATTATGATGATCCCAGCCTTAAACTGGAACAGAAATTCACCAGTTTTGAAGAATTTTTGAAAGTCTGTCATGGAAGCAACATTATCGTTATTGGAGTCATCACTCCGCAAAATCCAGCGTACAAAGAAACTGGTTCACTCGGACGGCACGGAATGTTGAGAAGCTCCGTCCCTGCAAACATGCAACGGTTAGAGGCGTTCAAACAAATTTACCCGAATTTCATCCTCATGGATGAAAACAAAATGGGAGACCACGACTATACGGATGATATGGCTATGGATGCCGATCATTTATCATTTCTTGGCGCACAACAACTAACCCACCGCCTTGACTCTCTGATTCAAACACTTCCCATTGATTGGGACGAATCAAAATAATGGCAAAACTCCACCCTACCCGCCAATCAGCCTGTCAAAATCGATATCGGAAACCTGTTCCGCGATAATGTCCGGCTGCCGGGCGAGCTGTTTGACATCCCGGAGTTTCGTTTCTCCACAAAGGACCAGGGCGAAGTGGCACCCCGCGCGAATCGCCAGTTCAAAATCCGTGTAAAGGCGATCTCCGACAAACAGAATCTCTTCCGGCTTCAAATTGCCGTTTTGCAGCACCGGAGAAAGCATTTCCGGATTCGGCTTTCCAAAAACGCGCGAAGGCTCGCGCCCCGTCGCCGCTTTGAACATCGCCATGAAACTGCCTATGTCCGGAACCGGGCCAAGTTCATCGGGGCACACAAAATCCGCGTGAGTCACCCAGAAATCCGCCCCGCGTTCAAGCCGCCAGGACACTTCGCAAAGATCTTTGTAATTGAAAGACGAATGGTAAGCGACAAGGACCAGTTCCGTTTTGTCCAAAGGAGCGTGAATGTCTAGCGAAGGATCCTCCGTGGCGAACCATTCGACGACTTCCGGATTGGCGAACAGATAAATGTTGTGGATGCCGCGGCGGTGAATTTCCGAAAGGGCGAACGTCATCGCCGAAAGAATCCTGTCTTTCGACTGGATGGGAAGCCCCATGCGCAAAAGGCTATTCGTGTAAAACACAAGCGATTTGCTCGTATTGTTCGACAAATAATAAACGGGAAGCTTTTCCGCCACCCTCTGCACGGTTTCCACCGCATTCGGATAGGGCTTTTTGGAAAGGTAAAGCGTTCCGTCCAAATCGAAAACGACAGCCTTAATTTGATTCATGCGCCCAATTTAGTATTATTTGCCCATGATGAAATCGCCAGACACTTGTTTTTACGCCCCCGAACTTTCTCCCGGTCGATTATCCCTTTCCGAAGAAGAAAGTTTCCACGCAATCCGCGCCCTCCGCGCCAAAGTCGGCGACACGTTGAACCTCACCGACGGCAAGGGAAATCTGGCCCGGGGAAAAATTGAAAAAGCCGATGCGCGCTGCTGCATCCTCCAGGTAGAATCCGTGGAGCCGTCCAAGACGCCAAAGCCCAAACTCCATTTGGGAATCGCCTGCCTCAAGGACGATGCGAACGAAGAAGTCGCGCTGCACGTGGGAGAAATGGAAGTCGCAAGCATCACCCTGCTGCGCACGGAACGTTCCGAAGAGCCCAAAGATTCCGGGCTGCAAAAAACCATACGGCGTTGCGAGCGCAAAGCGCTTGTCAGCCTGAAACAATCCCTCAAAGCCTGGATGACAGAAATCCGCGGACCGATTCCGTTCGAAGAATGGCTGTCGCACTATGACGGGGACCTTGTTTTGTGCGACATCAACGGAGATGACGACGCCGGGGAAATTTTAAAAGAGACGACCCTTCTCGTCGGGCCAGAAGGCGGGTTTTCTCCACGGGAAATCGATTTGGTAAAACAACACGGCCGCGGAGACGTCAAGCTGTTGAAATTGGGAAAGACGCGGCTCCGCGCAAGGACTGCGGCAATCGTCGGCATCGGAAAACTTATCCGCTGAACCCATCCGCAAATTTTCTATCTTTGCTCAAAATTTCACGAAAAGGAAAGACCATGTCCATTGCAGACAATACAAAAGTTGCCATCCATTACACGCTCAAAGACGATGCGGGGAACATTATCGATTCTTCTGTCGGCAAGGATCCGCTGAATTACGTCCAAGGGCAAGGCATGATCGTTCAAGGCCTCGAAAAGGCGATGTCCGGGAAAAAAGTCGGTGACAAATTCTCCGTCGACGTTTCCCCCGCAGAAGGTTACGGCGAATACAATCCGGAGCTGGTCCGTTCCATTCCCAAAAACGCCTTCCAAGCCGAAGAAATCAAACCCGGCATGGTTTTTTACGCGAACACGCCCGCAGGAGCCATTCCTTTGACCGTCGCCAAAGTCGAAGAGGAAACGGTCACCGTCGACATGAACCACGAACTGGCTGGGAAAACGCTGCACTTCGAAATCGAAGTCATGAAAGCGGAACCCATGACCGAAGAAGAAATCCAATCCCTGAACGCGCAGCACGAACACCACTGTTGTCACGGTGAAGGGCACGATGAAGACGGCGAACATCACTGCTGCGGAAAGCACAAGCACAACGAAGACGGTGAACACCACTGTTGCCACGGCGAAGGGCACGATGAAGACGGCGAACATCATTGCTGCGGAAAGCACAAGCACGACGAAGATGGTGAACACCACTGTTGCCACGGCGAAGGCCACGATGAAGACGGCGAACATCACTGCTGCGGAAAGCACAAGCACGACAACGCTTCGTAACGGAAGTATTGACAAATTCAAATCCCGGCAAACGAATCAATTCGCCGGGATTTTTGTTTTAAATGAAACCGCCAAGATTCTTGGAAAAATGAACCGCCATTTTTGATGACGGCAATTTCAAAACACGACCAAGTCGTTTTTATGGATCACTTCTTCGGGAGCGTTTTCGCCCAAGATGGACCGCACCTGAGGCGTTTTTTTCTGCAGCACCAATTTTAAATTTGCGCTGTCCAATTGGGAAATTCCCCGGGCGATGTGCTCGCCCGATTGCGAAAGGACTTCGATCAAATCCCCCGCCTTGAATTCCTTTTTGACGGCGATTACGCCCACGGGAAGAAGGCTCGAATGCTTTTTCCGCAACGCCAAAAGGCAGCCGTCGTCGACCACTACGCGTCCGCTCGGCGTGCTGACAAAAGAAAGCCACCGTTTTCGGCTGCCCAACTTTTTATGGCTTCCGATGAAAAGAGTTCCCGTCGCTTCGCCGTAAACAATTTCGTGCGGGAGCACCTTCATTCCGTTGGCAAGGAACGCGCTGCAACCGCTTTTCGCCACCGACCGAATCGCTTCCACTTTGGAACGCATTCCGCCCGTGCTCACCGCAGAGCCGCTTTCGCCGGGCTTCCCCGTCAACGCCAAAATTTCCGGCGTGATTTCCGGGACAAAACGCAACAGCCGCGCATGGGGATTCTTTTTCGGATTGTCGTCAAAAAGCCCATCCTCGTCCGTGAAGATGATATACAGGTCCGCGTCAAAGAAAAGGGCAACATCGCTTGAAAGCTTGTCATTGTCGCCAATCGCATTCAATTCCTTGACCGCCAGGGAATCGTTTTCGTTGATCAACGGCACTATCTGCTTTTCAATCATCGCATGCAGCGTGTTCTGCAAATTTTTGTACCGCGTCCGGTTGCGGAAATCATCCGCCGAAAGGAGAATCTGGCCGACGGCGATTCCATTGCCTAAAAACATTTCGCGGTAAACGTGCATCAAGTCGATTTGACCAACGGCGGCACAGGCCTGTTTTTCCGCCAAATTGTCCGGCTTCTTGTCGTATCCCAAAATAGCCATTCCCGTTCCGACCGCCCCACTGGTCACAACGATGATCTCTTTGCCGTCTTCCACCAGCTTTGAAACGGAATGGGCGAATTTCTGGACAAAAGTCGTGCGGACGCACCCCTTCTCGGAATCGACCAAAATCCGAGACCCGATTTTGATCACGATGCGTTTCGCTTCACCCAAAATATTCTTGCGCAATTCACTCATGAATACACCTGCAAATCAAGTTTAACGGCAAACGAGCAGCCGAATGGAATCCAGCCGAAGCTGCGGAGACTGGGCCGCTTTTTTGCGAAGGGCGACATTTTTGCGGAGCGCATCCAAAATGGGATTGTTTTGCGCCTTTCCCCGGAGAGAGAACAAATGGTTCATCCGCTGATATTCCCTTTCCGCACGGGCTTCCACCTTTTGGGCGGACTCCGCGGCAATCGCTTCCATTTTCTGCGACGCAATGCGTTTCGCCATGGCGTGCCCCGTACTGGCGAAATAACGGAGTTTTTCCGTGACAACAGGAACCTTTTGCGGAACGCAGACGTCCCGCATTTTCCCCGCATCCATCTTGGAGAGCAAATCGGAACGGTCATTGCCGCGCGCATCGATTAAAACGCGCAACAGTTCCGGTCCCACAACATCGGAAAGTCCCCACGAGGCGGGCACAGTCGTTTCCACGACAAAATTGTATTGCATGATCAATTCCTTGGAACCGGCATCGTCCCAAATGACACAAGCCGAACGGCCTTTCCCGGAATCCGTCGCCAGGTCAATGACCCCTTGCGCCAACGGATGTTCTATGCTCAAGAAAGAAATTTCATCATGGGTCATCGCCACGTTCCGGTCAAACGTTCCCGTCAATTCCCCGGCGCTGTCCACGGACGAATCTTCGCCGCGTTCCCAAGCCGTCGAAAAGGAGGATTGTACGGACATTCCCGGTATCGTCCCGATTTCCATTTGTGCGCCCGCCCGGAACACAAGGCTCGTAGGCACATAGCCTTTTTCCACTTCCACGCCAAAAGCGCCCAATGTTTCCAACATCAGTTTTTTCAAGCGTTCGTCAGCATCGATGCGGCGGATTTCATCCGTAATCTGTTTGGAAACCTGCAGATCGCGGGAATTGAATTCCAACAATTTGTCACGGCCCTTTTCAATGTTTTTCCGAAGGGTATCGCTGTCTTGCCGCACCAACGGGAGCGTCTCTTCCATGAATTCCGAAAGTTTTTTGTCCGGATCCGCCATCGCCGCAATCAAGTCGTCCGTATACTTGAGGAACAGTTCGCCCCCGCTCATCAAAGGCGCTCCGAACGCATTCAATCCTTCGTGATACCAGTGGAAAATCACTTCTTGCGCGCTGCCCTTCACATAGGGGACATGGACGCGAATCGTCTGCGTTTGCCCAATCCGGTCTAAACGGCCTATCCGCTGTTCTACAAGAGCCGCATCCAGCGGAAGATCAAACAGCACGAGGTCGTGACTGAACTGGAAATTACGCCCTTCGGAACCGATTTCCGACGCAATCATCAGCATCGGGCCGCGGTCATCGGAAAATTGCGCAGCCGCCCTGTCCCGCGCGAGGATGGACATGTTTTCGGTGAACGTCACAAAGGCGTTTTCACCCACTTCCTGGGCGAGAACGCTCGCCAAGGCGTTCACCACATCCTGGTGCTCGCAAATCAAAAGGACTTTGTCGTTCAAATGCTCTTTCAAGAATTCGAGCAGCCACGGGATGCGTTCGTCAAGCTTCCACGTCGACTTGTACTTGGTCATCAAAAGTCCGTTGACCATGATGTCGAAAGAAGTGTCCGATTCGGACGCCACCGCCTTTTTGATGAGTTTCCGGTATTCCGCATCCGGTTTCAGTTCTACCGCGTGCAATTCGCGTTTCGGAAATCCGCCTACGCTGCGCCGCGTGTTGCGGAACACGACAGAGCCCGTTCCAAGCGCATCGACAATGCGCCGCACCCATTCCCCCGCCGACAGTTCTTGCGTATTTTCACGGCGCAGCCATTCGCGGATAGGAGAATTCTTGGGGAGCGCAGAATTCAAATCGTCCCACGACATCACCGCATCGGATTCGACCGGGAGCTTCAACAAATCGCGGGCAACTTTGCGGTAAGATTCTTCGTCTTTCAAATACTCCCGATAATCCGTGAACCGGACCGGATCGAGCATTTTCAACCGGTTGAAATGCGATTCCGGCTGCAGCTGGAGCGGCGTTCCCGTCAAAAGCAGGAGCCCTTTCGTACGAGACGCGATGGATGCCGCCAACAGGTATTCCCTGCTTGTAAAATCGTCTTCGCATACGAGGTGATGCGCTTCGTCGATAATTGTCAAGTCCCATTCCGCGCTCAGAAAATCCTGAGTCACGGCGGGCTGGCTCATGACGAATTCAATCGTACAGATAACGTTGTTCGCCATCGTGAACGGGTTTTCAATCCCGCCCCCCTTGTCCGCATTCATTTGCAACGCGCTGCGGACAAAGCCTTCGTCAACCAAAGTGAACACCTGGTTGAAACGGCGCACCATTTCCGTCATCCACTGGTGCTTCAAGGATTCGGGCACAAAAATCAACGTTCGCGAAATGCGCCCCGTCGAATGCAGAGAATGCCAAATCATTCCCGCTTCGATGGTCTTCCCCAGCCCCACTTCATCAGAGAGCATCAGGCGCGGCAGCGCACTGGAATCGCAGGCGCGGCGGCACAGGTAATACTGGTGCGGAATCAAATTGACGCGTGGACCTATCATGCCGCGGACAGGCGATCGTTGCCATGAACAAGAAATTTCGTTCGCCGACTGGCGTCTGAGAAATTCCGCATTTTCCGCAACGGCCCCGCGAATCAGCTGTGAAAAAATATCCGTCGCCCGCGGCGCCGCTTTGGAAACCAAATCCGATTCCCTGATTTCACGACCGCCACGGCCCACGTAAACGGTCAAGCCGTCTTCGACCCGGATGCTTTCGACGGCAAAGCTCAATCCCTTTTCACTTTTCGCATTTTCTCCGACCGACAAAAGATACCGTTTGATGGGAGCGTCCGAATTGCGATAAATGCGGATCTGTTTCACAGCGGGAAATTCGAGAGTCACATTTTTAAATTCGATTTTCTGAACTCGACCGACTCCAAGTTCGGGTTCCTTCTCGCTGACATACCGTTGACCGATTTGGAAAATACTCATGATGCGCAAGTTAGCTTTTTTATACATTTGGAAACGACTTATGAACTGGTTTTACATAGACGAAAGCATTCAAGACGGCGACCGCCGAAAAGGTCCGGTCAGCTTTGAAGAACTCCGCGATTTGCGGAAAGAAGAAAAAATCGGAGATTCCACCTTGGTCTGGCACAAAGGCCTCGATGGTTGGATTTCGTGGAAAGAAGCTTTCCTTTCGGAAACGGAAAAGCATTTGCAAGAAGATGAACGCGTGCTGAAAGAAGCCGTCGACGCTATTCTCAAAGAACGCGTCGAAGTCAAAAGCGCCAAGTCGTATGCGGGATTTTTCGTACGGGGCGCGGCCTACATCATCGACAACGTGACTGTTTTCCTCATCGGAACGCTCCTTTTTTTGCTTGGCGAGCCTCTTTGGGAAAGGCTTTTTTCCATTGATTTCAGCACTTTTGAAACAGCGGCGGCTCCGATTTTTGAACAATACTTTTCCAAAGCGATAGACATTTCCGCTTTCAACGAAAAACTGTCCGAAGTCCCCGGCTTCGCGGACATTTACACGGTATTCGCCGGACTCCTTTTGATTGTCCAACCGGTATACTTCATCCTTTTCAACGGATTCCTTTCGGCAACACCGGGAAAACTTTTGTTCCGGCTGAAAATTGAACAGGCGGACGGTTCGCGCATTGGATTTCTCGGGGCGACAATCCGTTACATTTGCAGTATCTTGACTCAAATGACTCTCGTGTGGCTGTGGGGCATCGGATACATCATCGCCATCATCGATCCCCAGAAACGCGCCATGCACGATTTTTTTGCAGGCACGCGCGTCGTTCACCACCCCAAAGTTTCTGTCGCGGTAAAAAAAGGAAAACCAGAAAAGGATTAATTTGTATGGATTATTTTTCAATCATTCCATCGGGGGCCCCCCTTTCCGGAGAAGTTGAAATTTCCGGAGCGAAAAATGCCGTTTTGGCCACGATGACCGCGGCGATGCTTGCCGACGGGATCACGACCATCACAAACGTTCCCTACCTGCGCGACACCAAAACCATGTCCAACGTTTTGCGGATCATCGGCTGCCGAATCGATGGCGGAGCGCATGAATTCAAAGTGGACACGCACGGGGCGAACCATTTAGAAGCGCCCTATGAACTGGTCAGCACCATGCGAGCCAGCTTTTATGTGCTGGGTCCCCTCGTTGCCCGATTTGGCAGGTGCCGCGTATCTCTCCCCGGCGGATGCGCCTGGGGGCCGCGCCCCGTAGATCTCCATTTGAAAGGACTCGAAGCCCTTGGCGCAAACATCGAAGTTTCTCACGGTTACGTGGAGGCGACCTCCAACGGACCCCTTCCCGGTGGGCACTTCCGGTTTCCAATTTCTTCTGTCGGCGCAACGGTGAACGTGCTGATGGCAGCGACTTTGGCGAAAGGGGAAAGCATACTGGAAAACGCAGCCATTGAACCGGAAATCGACTCCCTGGTGGATTTGTTGACAAGCATGGGGGCAAAAATTGAAGGCCGCGGAACGCGTTCGCTTGTCATTCAAGGCGTTCCCGAAATGCATCCGGGATTCAGCGAGACCATTCCCGACCGCATCGAGGCGGGATCTTTCCTTTGCGGCGCTGTCATCAGCCGGGGAAAAATCAAAGCGACTCGTTGCAACCCCACGCACATCAAATCCCTGCTCGATATTTTTGAAGAGATGGGTTGCACGGTCCACACAGGCGAAGACTTTGCCGAAGTCGACGCGTCTCAACGCAATTTGAAACCCGTCCACGTCGAAACGGCTCCGTATCCGGGATTCCCCACCGATTTACAGGCTCCCCTGATGGCCGTACTCGCCACCATTCCCGGCGAAAGCAAAATCCGCGACACCGTTTACCTGGACCGTTTCAAGCATGTCGCCGAACTCAACCGGCTCGGAGCGAATATTTCCCTCGAAGGGAACACGGCAACCATCAAAGGCGTCGAAAAACTCCAGGGCGCACCCGTGATGGCGTCGGACCTCAGGGCTGCGGCAGCCCTTGTCATTGCAGGACTCGTCGCCGATGGCGAAACCCGCGTCAGCCGCATTTACCACTTAGACCGCGGTTACGAGAACTTTGAATCCAAAATGGCCAAACTCGGCGGAAAAATCATCCGGCAAAACGACCAAACCTGAAAACTGTGGAACATGAAAAAACGCCTCGATGAGGCGTTTTTTCAATACTCCCCGAATTTTAACCTTTCCAACAGTTGAACCATCCGTTTGGAAAGGTTAAACGCAAGAAGGGGACTCTAGTCCTGTTTTCAAAGTCCGGCTTTCTTTTATTCCTCGTCCAACAGGCGCCAGTTGCGGATGTCACCAGTGATCTTGGAGCCTGTAAACATTTCACTCATCTTCGTCACATGAGAAACATCCCAACCGCCAACATCCCCATTAAAATCGGAACAGGCAAACATTCTGCACATATTCGTCACGTGTGACACGTCAATATGGTTCAAATCGGCGTCATTCCCATATTTTTCAATTTCCCGTTCAACAATGTCACGAAGCGTTTCATTCGTAGCGATGATTTTCCGCACAACACCTCCTGCCATTTGAATCAAATATACAAAATTCCAACCTCTTCTTCGTTAAAAAATTTAACGTACTCTTTAAACGCCCCGCCACTTTTCTACTTTTCCCCTACCGCCAGATGTCGTATTTCTGGGGAACCGGGCGAGAACCGCCCACCAAAGGATTTTTATGTCTCAAATCGAACTCACCTTTCCCGATGGCTCCGTACGTTCCGTAGCATCGGGCATCACTGGAATGGAAATCGCCAAGGGAATTTCCGAAGGCCTCGCCCGCAAAGCGCTGGGCGTCAAATTGGGCGACAAAGTTTTGGACCTTTCCCGGCCCCTCACAGAAAGTGGAAGTTTCCGCATCATTACGCCGTCGAACGACGACCCGGATGCGCTCCTGCTTCTCCGCCATTCCTGCTGCCACGTTCTCGCCGAAGCCATCTGCGATCTGTTTCCGGGAACAAAACTCGCCTACGGCCCGGCGATTGAAAAGGGATTTTATTACGATTTGATGACCCCTTCGCCCATCAAAGAAGAGGATTTTCCGCGGATTGAAGCCCGCATGAAGGAAATCATCAAAGAAGATCGCCCCTTCACACGCATCGAAGTTTCCGCAGAAGAAGGCCTTGTCCGCACAGAAGGCGACAAATACAAGCACGACAACGCCGAACGCGCCATTGAACGCGAAGGCAAGGATTGCAAAATCAGTTTCTACGTCACCGGGGAACCGGGAAAAAACTGGGAAGACCTTTGCGCAGGCCCTCACGTTCCCAGCACGGGAAAGCTCAAATACTTCAAAGTCCTCTCCACTTCTGGCGCATATTGGCACGGAGACCAGCAAAGCGATCAGCTGACCCGCGTTTACGGAACCTGCTTCGCCAACAAAGAGGGCTTAGAGCAGTATGTTAAACTCCTCGAAGAAGCAGCCAAGCGCGACCACCGCAAAATCGGCAAGGAAATGGACCTTTACCACATTGAAGACCATTCCCCCGGCATGGTCTTCTGGCATCCCAAAGGAACCAAAATGGTGAACGCCCTAAAGGATTACATCCGGGGAAAAATCGATCACCGCGGCTACCAAGAAGTCATTACGCCGGAAATCGTGAACAAAGTTCTCTGGATAAAATCCGGGCACGCGGACAAATACAACGAGAACATGTTCAAAACGCTCGCGGGCGATGTGGAAATGGCTGTCAAGCCGATGAATTGCCCCTGCCACATTTTAATTTTCAATTCGGGACTCCGCAGTTGGCGCGACCTTCCCATGCGCCTTGCCGAATTTGGCAAATGCCACCGGTACGAACCGGCAGGAACCATGCACGGACTGATGCGCGTCCGCGGCTTTGTCCAAGACGACGCCCATATCTTTTGCACAGAAGATCAAATTGCGAACGAAGTGGCGGATTTCTGCCACCTGGTGAAGGAAATTTACCACGATTTCGGATTTGACGATGTGAAAGTGAAATTTTCCACTCGACCTGCCAAACGCGTCGGTTCCGATGAAATTTGGGACAAAGCGGAAGCGGCCCTCGCCGAAGCGACAAAGCTCGCCGGCCTGGAATACATTTTGAATCCGGGCGAGGGCGCCTTCTACGGCCCAAAGCTCGAATTCACGTTGAAAGACAGCCTTGGCCGCGATTGGCAGTGCGGAACCATCCAGGTAGACTTCAACCTGCCACAACGCCTGGGTGCGGAATATGTCGGCAAAGACAACCAGAAACACGTCCCCGTGATGCTGCACCGCGCCGCTGTCGGTTCCATCGAACGTTTCCTCGGCATTTTAATCGAAGAATTCATGGGCGATTTCCCTCTGTGGCTCGCACCCGTGCAAGCCCGCGTGCTCCCCATTTCCGAAAAATTCGTGGAATACGCGAACAAAGTCAAAGGGCAATTGGAACAAGCGGGACTCCGCGTCGAAGTCGATGAATCGAACGAAAAGCTCGGCTATAAAATCCGGCAATGCGAACTGCAAAAAGTTCCCTATTTGCTTGTCGTCGGAGAAAAGGAGCAGACAGAAAATGTCGTATCCGTTCGCCGCCGCAAAGAAGGCGACAAGGGCAGCATGACTGTTTCCCAGTTCTTGGAACTGACGGAAGACGACAGAAAAGTCGTGCGGTAGTTTCGCACTGTAAAAACTTGACATTGCAAAGGTTGAATAACCCCGAAGCAATCGACAGAAAACTTAAAACGCAGACTCGTCCGAGTCTGCGTTTTTGCTATAAACCGAATTGGTTCAGAAACTCCAACTATTGAAAAGAGACTGTCCCTTAAAAGTTGGAGCGCACAAAAGCTTTTCACCGATTTACAGCACGATCATTCCGTCCAATTTTTGACAAATTTCCCTTCAGCGAAAACGGCTCGCCTGCGCCGTCAAAACCGTGCAAACTTCAACATACCGCAGAAAAGGCTTTGGTGTGAAACCCCACCCAAGAAGAATTTTCACGCCGCCGCTCACAATTCCTCATTCCTCATTTCTCATTCCTAATTACAACTAGCCCTGCAAGCTTTCCTTCGAATAAACGCATCCGCAAAAGTTTTGCCGATAAAGCCCATATTCGCGGGAAAGTTCGGTCGAACGCAAAAATCCGCCGCGGCGCTTGAAATTCGACGGCAAATGCCTAACTCCGTATTTTTCTCCCATCGCGGAACCGATTTCGTTCAACAGCGCGGCATCTTTCATCGGGCTAATGGAAAGCGTCGTCGTGAAATAGTCGCATTCGAGTTCGCGCGCCTTTTTGGCGGCCTCTTCAAGGCGCAGCGCAAAACATTTCGCGCAGCGGGCTCCGCCTTCCTTTTCCCGTTCTAGTCCCTTGACCGCCGCGTAAAACCGTTCCGGTTCGTAAGTCCCTTCGACGAACTTCACCGGATATTTCGTCGGAAATTCCGCGACAAAACGTTTGAGTTCCGACACCCGATGCGCGTATTCCTCTTGCGGAAAAATGTTCGGGTTGTAATAAAACGTCGTGATGTGGAAATAATTCGAAAGATATTCCACGACATAACTGGAACACGGCGCACAGCAACAGTGAAGCAGAAGCGAGGGAACTTCGCCGTTTTTTTCGAGTCGACGGATGATATCGTCAAGCAGCCGCTGGTAGTTGACGGGAGCGGGCATCAGAACTTGAAAACCATCCCGAATCGCATCTGTCCATCCCGGACGCCATCGTTGTCGCCGACATCCTTGATGGTCGCAATATCGAATTCGAGAACGTCAGAAAGCATCACGCCAAGGCCCAAATCCACTTCGTTTCTCTTTCCGGTCTTGTCGTAAAGATACCCGATGCGGACGGCGACTGTATTGGAATACGTGTATTCCGCGCCGACATTGAAAATGCCCTGCAACAAGGAATTCTTGAACCGTTCCGCCCCGTGGCCACCCAGTTCCGGATGAATCAAGCTTTTCCACATGGCGTTGTAAAACGGTTCCGGATCACCCTTGTCATCATCATAAACCACAGTGCGGTTGTAATCAGCGGCAATCAGCAAACGGTGATCCAGCGTGTTGAAAATTTCATAAGAAAGCCCAAGCCGCCAAGTCAGCGGAATCGGATCTTGATCGGATTTGTCCGTGTAATAAACGCTCGGGCCGATGTTCGCCAGCACAAGGGCCGCGTTCAAATCCCTGATTAAAAAGTCTTTGCGCAAAAGCCCCACATCAAAAGCATAACTGAATGTCGTCGCTTCGTCTCCGCTGGTAGACGCTCCCGAACTCAAATCCGAGTAGAAAAATTTAATGGAAAGACCGATAGACGTTTTAGGCGTGAGCTTCGTTCCATAACTGATGGCTCCGACAACTTCCGAACTGTTGGAATTCGTGGAACTTTCTTCGTCTGTCGAAACGATGGTTTCTCCGAACGAGACAAAATTCACCGACACGCCCAAAGTTCCCCATTCCGCGAGAGGGATAGTCATCCCGGCGAACAGATGGTACAGATCGGGAATGTTCAAAACCGGAAGGAGCTTTTCGTAAAAGAACGTCAGCTGGTAATCGGCATCCTTGTACCGTTCAATGCCCGAACTTGTGCTGAACCAAACGTCATTCGCCTGCGGCAAGACGGCAAAGACACGGTTCGAAGAAAGCCCGTTTCCCGAATGGAAATGTTCCCACTCGTCTTCCGAACGTTGGTTTCCGCGCTCTTCCGGTTTGCGTTCCAATTCCGCCTTTTTCCCCGACGAAGTCGCGTAATCGGGCAAATGCCGCCAAACGCCTTTGTCCGTCGCAATCCAAACGGCTCCGTCCCGCGCCACGGAAAGGTCGTGCACCGTATTGCTTTCGAACTTCACCTGTTCCCATTTGCGCAAGTTGAAATGCGAAAGGCCTCCCTGATGCGCCGCCCACACGTGCCCCGAAGAATCGACAACGAGAGCAGTTGCGTGCAAATCCATGATGCCGTCTTCTTCATTGAAGAGGCTCCAACGGTCTTTGGAACTCGAACCTTTTTTGGGGACAAGGCGGGCGATTCCCGCCCCGTCGACAGCCACATAAAGTTCCCCTTTGAACTCCGACCACGCCAGCGCGTTGATTTTTTGACTGGGGAGCACTTTTCCTTTCCGCTCCACGACGCCGTTCCTGTATGAATACAAGCCGTTATCCGTTCCAATCCAAAGAGTCGCCCCCTGATTCGAAAGCGAAGTGATTCGGAGCGTTCCCAATTCCTGCGCGTAATTCTTCCACGTTTTGCCGTCAAAACGGAAAAGCCCCTTCGGCGTTCCCACCCAAAGTTTTTCCGTGCGGACATCGTAAAGCAAGGCGGTCACCGTATCGCCGACGACCAGATTCCACGGAATTTTGACATCGCGGACATACGATTCGTCGATTTCGTTTTGCACATCGTTGAACTGTTTGACTTTTCGCGTGTATTCGTCAAGTCCCGCTTCTGTTCCGGCAAAGACGCGAACTGCATCCCGGATTTTCTCCTGGCCTTCCAACGTGACCGTTCGGTAATCCGACCAGTGTTCTCCGTCGTAATGCAAAATGCCGCTGTTCGTCCCCGCCCAGATTTCGCTCTTTTCAAAGAAACCGGCGCGGTTCTTCGCCGCGAGCTTTGTAAAAGCGGGACCAGTCGAAGATTTCTTTTCTAACGACAACTCCCACTCGTTCGCGAGAGGGCCAAAGGCTAGCCCTGCCGGGTTGTAGTAAAGCGCCGAAGCGTCATCCGCCACCGCGACTCCGGTTTCGCCCATGCCCAATTGCCGGGCGCCGACAGGCATTTCCAGTGTGATGATGGCGGAATTCGCCGCAAAGGCGACCGTCGATAAAAAGAATGCAACAATGAATGTCTTACGCAATGTGTCTCCAATCGGGAACTCGATAAGCTCCATTTTCCGGAATCAAAGCCTTCCAGCCTTCCTTTCCCGGATTTTCCCAGGGAAGTTTTGGCACCAAACGGCAATCGCATCCAAGAACATAAGGCGGTAAAATTTCCGCATGATTCCGAATCTGTTCCCGGGTGATGTAATTGTCGTCCGCGATAAAACTACAAAAAGGACGGCTCTTGGGACCGATGACTATCCGATAAGTTACAGTTCCATTTTTGTCACCTTCATCAATGACGCGGACCACGTCATCAATGCTTTTTTTCCACATTTCAACAAGATGTCCCTGTTCTTCCGCATTTTTTCCAGTCGTCGAAAGCCACGCCGCGATTTCTTCTAGCGAGGGCTTCACCTTTTCAATAGATTCCCGGGCCGGACGGATGACGACCGCATATTGTCCGGAAACATCGATCACGGGCGCGTTCGATTCCTTTTCTTTTTCATCCGAATTGTGGATGACCACATACGCGCCCAGGCCGGCTAGGACCAGCGAGAGCAGAACGATGGCCACCAGCATGAATATGATTGTCAAATCCATGTTATTCCACCTACTTGTGTCCAAAAAAACTAGCATTTTCTAATTTGCAGCGCAGGAGTACCCATGCCCAAAAACAGATTTTTGACAATTCTTTTGTTCCTTCCGATTTACCTCTTCGCCATTCCCTACGAAGTCGTCACCGTCAAAGAGGGCGAAGGCGAGCCCATTCAGAACGGCCAGCTGATCCGCGTCCATTACAAAAGCTTTTTGGCGGACTCCGCGCAAACGATGTTCGACAACTCCTACGACCGGGGCGAGCCCCTTGAATTTTCACTGGGCGCAGGACAGGTCATCGCCGGTTGGGAACGCGGACTGCTGGGAATGAAAGTCGGCGAAATCAGAAAGCTTTCCATTCCTTACCAGCTGGGCTACGGCGACCGCGAAATCGGTCCCATTCCCGCAAGGTCCGACCTTTACTTCGAAGTGGAACTTGTCTCCGCAGAGCCTCCGCTCACCCCGGACTCTTTTGGCGACAGCAAAAAAGCGAAATGGAAAAAAATTGAAAACGGCGTTCTGGCTTGGGATGAAAAAGCGGGCTCCGGAAACGCAGCCACACAGGGAACGCGGATACAGGTCCATTATACGGGCTGGATAGCTTCGGGCCGAAAATTTTCGAGTTCAAAAGATTACGGCAAACCGTTGGAAACGGTCCTCGGAGGCGGTCGCCTCATCAACGGTTGGGAAATCGGTCTCGATGACGTGACACCGGGAACCGTCCGCTGGCTGAAAATCAGCCCATCCATGGGCTATGGAGCCAAATCGTACAGCGCCATTCCGCCCAATTCCACATTAATCTTCCGCGTCGAAGTTCTTTCCGTGGAGCGGGACGAAGCTTTGGCCGAGACGATGGACTTTTTCCCCGATTTGGAATCGCTCACCCTGCAAGACGGTCCCGAAGGCTTGAAATACGCCATTCTCCGCGAAGGCGAAGGCGAAGCGGCGCAAGAAGGCGAAAACGTTCGCGTACATTACACCGGCTTTTTATCCGACGGGAAAAAATTCGACAGTTCCCGTGACCGCGGACAAATTTTCAACTTCCCATTAGGAAAAGGCAACGTGATTCGCGGTTGGGACCTCGGCGTTGTCGGAATGCTCCCCGGCGAAAAACGCGTTCTTGTCATTCCTCCCGAACTGGGCTACGGAAACCGGGGCGGCGGACCGATTCCCGGCAACGCGACTCTTGTTTTCGTAGTGGAATACATGGGCCGCGAATAATAATTAGGAATTAGAAATTAGCGCAGTGAACAGGAAATTTTTTGTGTGGGGTTTTGCACGAAAACCTTTTCTGTTGCGGTGGTGATGTTTGCACGGCTCTACGGCGAAACGAAAACGCGGCAGAAAATTTTCGGCGCATTTGCCCTTTTAAAAAAGAAGCCATTTTAATCGCCGCCTGAAAATTCTATCTTGAAAGCAAATGCCGTTCAACGCTAATTTAAACAACACGTTCACCGTTTCCGCGAACACGCAGCCCATGCCCACAGCAGAGCTCCGCCCACATTTGATTGTACTTTATCCAAGGCAATCTTTTCGAAAAATTCCCCTCATCCGCGGAAAAAATGTAATCGGTCGCGGCTCCGAAGCGGACATTCGCCTAGACGATGAAATGATCTCCCGGAAACATTGCGAAATTTCGTGGGACGGGGAAAAAGTCACTTGCCGCGATTTGAATTCGACAAACGGAACATTCGTCGACGGTTCTCCCCTTTCCAATCATCCGCGAACGATCCTGTCGGACAACCGTTTACAAATCGGCAAAATGGTTTTAAAAATCGCGTTTCAAACTCCCGACGATGATACCGTCGACCGGGATTTTTTTGAAGCGGCAACCACAGATTCTTTGACAAAGATTCACAATCGGCGAACATTCATGGACCGTTCCATCGGCGAACTCGCCGCAGCGCGGCGCAAGAATCAATCGGTTCACGTCATTCTTTACGACATCGACAATTTCAAACAAATTAACGATTCCTGGGGAAAACAGGCAGGCGACTTGATATTAAAGGGAATTGCCCAAATTTTTTCGCGCAACAAAAGGGAAAGTGATTTGTTCGCCCGTTATGATGGCGGAAAATTCGCCATTTTGCTGCCCGACATGTCTAAATCCGACGCAGTCAAAAGTGCGGAACGCCTGCGGAAAGCCGTAGAAAATTACCGTTTTTCATTCAACGACGCTCCCATTCCCGTCACCATTTCCTTAGGCATTTCCAGCTTTAAAGGAAAAGAAATTCCATCGATTGAAACCATCCTTTCCGTTGCCGATCAGTGCCTTTATTACGCAAAGGAAAATGGAAAAAATCAAATCGTCAATTCCGACGAACTCCGCACCTGACTTTCCAGGTCCAAACGGACGTTCTCTGCGTTCCTTTCAGGATTGGTAAAAGGATTTCATCAGCGAACAAATTTCGCCATGGTTTTCCACAGCCGCCATTTCACGGATACTGTGCATGGAAAGAATCGCTTCGCCCAAATCAACAGTCGGAATTCCCAGAGACGCGGAAAGATGCGGGCCTACGGTGCTGCCACAAGGCATGTCGTTCCGGCAGACAAAGGTTTGCATTGGAATTTCCGCTTTTTCGCACAAACATTTAAAGAGTGCGTTCGAAACCGCTTCGCTGGCATAACGTTTTTTCGCATTGACTTTCAACACGACGCCTTTGCCGAGAACTGGCGCATGGTTCGGTTCCATTTTTTCTTCGTAAGCGGGATGCGTCGCATGTGCCACATCCAATGAGAACAGGAAAGAATCCGAAAGTTTTCCCCAAAGCTCACCCCGGCTTCCATTTTCACATTCGACAATCCGTTCAAGCATTGCAAACGCAAAACTTCCTGCGGCTCCACTCCGGGTTTCCGAACCGATTTCTTCGTCGTCAAAAAAGAACGCCCCGCACAAATGCAAAGACGATTCCGCTGCTTTCCGCAAGCCCTCGACAAGCGCATGGCAAGAAAGCAAATTGTCCAAACGACCGGAATAAATCCACTCCTTGGAAAACCCGCCGAAAGCCGCCGGCTGAGCGTCAAAAAACTGCAATTCAAAATCGACAACCCGACTCCCAACTTCTTCTTCGAGAACTTGCCCGAACGTTTTCCCGCTTGCCGAAAAGCATACGTTCAAATGATTTTGCGAATTAAAAGAAAAACCGTTTTCTTTAACGCCCCGATTCAAATGAATGGCCAGTTCCGGAATGCGGCAAAGCGACTTCATCTTTACGAGATTCTTTTTCAACTTTCCCGAATCCAATGTCATCACCAATCCGGCGATGCCCAAATCACGGTCAAACCACGTATTTTCCAAGGCACCACCATAAACTTCCGGGTGCAGAAGATGAATCCCCGCCGAGATTTTATCCGGATTCGGAGAAATTTTCAACGCAGGAAAATCCGTATGGGCCGATGCCAGACGAAAGCGCGATTCCGCATTCCAAACATCCGGCATCCGGAACGCAAACAGGGCCGCGCCGCGTTTTACAAAATAAGAAGCTCCCCGGCGAAGGTTCCAAACATCCGTTTCGAACAGTTCTTCAAATCCATTCTGGGAAAATTCCCGCGCTATATTTTCCACCGTATGAAAGGGTGTCACGGAATCATTTAAAAACGAAATCAAATCCATTACAACCTCACTGCATTTCCCATTTGGCATCTGCTTCGAACGGCAAATCTTCTGCCCGCGGCGTCGCGACAAGAACCTGGCATTTTTTTTCGCGGATAACCGAAGCGACTGCCGCCCGGCGATTTTTGTCCAATTCTGCAAAAATGTCGTCCAAAAGCAAAATGGGTTTCATCAGATGCTCTCCGGCCAAATCCGCCGCCACAAATCGGAGCGCAACAGCCGCGCTGCGGCATTGCCCCTGAGAACCGGAAGTCCGCATATCGTGACCGTGCAACGCCAAAATCAAATCGTCTTTATGCGGCCCGGCAAGGGTCATTCCCTGCATCCGTTCTGTCAAATCCAAACTGTCCAACTTGTATGCAAACGCAAGCCGCAATTTCTCTTCGGAAAAATCCATCTCTTGCGAAAAATCAAAAACGGAACTTTTATAAGAAACAAAAATTTCGTCTTCCTTCCCGGCGAGCATTTCATAATAACGCGCAATTCCCAAAGAAATCTCCTGCACCAAGGAAATCCGTTCCATCCAAATTTTTGCCGCCAAATCCATCAGCTGTCCCGTAAGGACCGTATACAATTCTTCTCCGCCAATCGCCTTGCCCATTTTGTTTTGGCGCAGCCACTGATTCCGCTCCGCCAAAATCCGTCGATACCGGCGAAGTAAATCCGCATTGCGGGAATTTTTAAAGCACAGCAGTTCGTCTAAATAGCGGCGGCGATTTTCCGGAGCTCCCCGCACCATGTCGATATCCGCCGGTTGCATTATCACAGCGGGCATTTCGCCAAAAAAAGCGGCAGGACTTTTACAAGGCGCTCCATTTTTCTTTACGCTCATTCCGCGAAAACGGTTCAAAAGCAGCGCGTGTTCAAAGTGCCGTTTCGATTCCGCAGAAGCGACAAATTCACCGCGGACAACCATTTCGTCCGCATTCCATCCGAGCAAATCCGAAAGTGTACGGGTTCTGAACGAAAATCCTTCGCTCAACAGGTGAACGGCTTCCAATAAAGAAGTTTTCCCCGTTCCATTTTTACCGCAAACGACCGTAATGCCGTCGCCAAATTCCCAACGACCCTCATGCAAATTTCGAAAAGACGAAAGGAAAAGCGACCGAATCATTCCCAATCAATCCGCTTTCAAAATTCCGTGGAGAATCAAATGATACAGCCGGTTTTTGAATTGCGTCAAAGGGATGCCGTTTTTTTGCGCAATCATAAAGGAATGCGCATCGATGACGGCACCGTGAAACACGGAAAAAATCAGATACGAGGTGAATTTGACGTCGGATATTTGAAACGCGCCCTTTTGAACGCCGTATTCCAACACTTTTTGAATGTATCGAATTCCCGGATCCAGGATGCGTTGCACGTAAAAATTCGCCAGTTCCGGGAAGTTGGAAACTTCGGCGACAGCCAACTTTGGAATGCCCGAAATTTTACTTTCGCCGCCCACAGCCTGCCACCATTTGTCTATCAATATTTCAACAAGGCCTTCTGCGCTGCCCTGGTAAGATTCCAAAATGGCGTCACTTTCCGTGAAAATCGGGCTCAGCGTTTTCATCACCACTTCTTGAAGAATCGCTTCTTTGTTCTTGTAATAAACATAAAGCGTTCCCGGCGTGACACCTGCCTTGCGGCCGATTTGACTGACTGTTGTCGCCGAGAATCCCTGTTCCACAAAAAGTTCGAGAGCCGCATCCAATATTTCCTGCGGGCGATCTTCCTTTTTGCGTTTCCAACGCGGGCCTCTTTTTTCTGCCAACGGATTTTCTAATTCTGACATAGCGTAAAAAAGATAGCTTTATTTTTCAGAACGCGTTTCCAAATTCCCCATAAACAAAAATTGTCGGAACGAGTCCGACAATTCAAATTTCAGGAGAACGGAATCCGTTTATTGTGCCGCGGAATCCACCACCGGAGCGACAGCTGAATCAACGACTGTCAGCGCCGCAGAAGAATCCACAGCAACTGCAGCGCTGTCAATCGCCGGAGCCACCGTTTCTACCGGCTGCGAGGCAACCTTTTCTTCCCCAGCCGGAACAGCGGGCTTTGAATCGCCAAAGAAATGAATTTGCGCAAGGACAAACATCATCACATAAACCAAGGCAAGACCAAAAATGCCCAGGAAAATTCCCGACTTCGCCATCCCGTTGGTATCCACGTATCCCGTCGCATGGGCAAGCGCGTTCGGTGGCGTCGAAATCGGCATACTCATTCCCAGCGAACTGGCGAACGCCACGGCCACGAGCAGCGCGGTCACTCCGCCAAGAGGCGCCAAATTGTCTGCGCAGTTGACACCGACCACAATCAAAATGGGAACGAGCAAAGCAGCCGTCGCCGAATGGCTCATGAAATTCGCCATGAAAAGGCAAATCACACCGCAGCCGACCAACAGCGGGAACGCAGGCCAGGTGTCAAACGGAATCGCACCAATCAAATGCGCGGCAAGGCCCGTTTTTTGCAAACCGATACCCAACGCAAATCCTCCAGCGACGAGCCAAAGAACATCCCAGCTCATTTCTTTCAAATCCTTTTTGTTGATAACGCCCGTGATGGCGAAAACAGCAATGGGAATCATCGCAATCGCATAATCGTTTACACCGTGAACATTCTTTCCAATCAACCACATGGCAACGCACAAAGCGAACGTGACGTAGACGATAATCGCGCGGGGACTTTTGTCAAAACCATTCGCCCCTTCAATTTTCAAATCAATATGCTTTGCAGAAATCGGATAAATTTTCAAAACGACAAACCAGGCCACCAACATCATGATAATCACATAAGGAACACCAAAAGCCATCCATTGTCCAAACGTGATGTTGTAACCGGCTTCGTTCAGCGCGCCCAACGCGATTGTATTCGGAGGGGTTCCAATCGGAGTTCCCATTCCGCCGATATTCGCGCCAATAGGAACAGCAAGCGCAAACGCGCCGCGTCCACGGTCCTTTTCATCGAACAGTTTCAATACCGGAGTCAAAATGGCAAGCATCATCGCCGCTGTCGCCGTATTGCTCATGAACATGGAGAAAACGGCAGTAATGAGCATCAAGCCGAGCAATACAAATTTCGGGTTGTGGCCAAAAGGTTTCAAAAGGACACTGGCTAAATTCAAATCCAGCTTGTATTTGGTCGCAGCCGCCGCCAAGAAGAACCCGCCCAAGAAGAGCATGATGGTCTTGTCTGCCCAAGTGTTCATCAAATCCGTGTATTTGATCATTTCCACGCCTTCGACGCGGAACGGAGTCAGTGCAGAATTCGATACGGTAAAAATCATGAGGACAATGACCAAGACAGACGTTGTCCAAATGGGGAACGGTTGCAAAATCCAGAATAAAGCCGCCATGACAAAAATCGAGATGACGCGGATTTCTACCGGATTGAGAGTGTTCGGGCCGTCAATGCCCAAAGCCTCATAGGGAACAAAAAGAGCGGCAATTGCGAGAATTACCGCAATCAGAAGTTTGATGAATTTAGCTTTTGTCATAATGTGTCCAAGGTTTGAGGACCGACTAAACAGCACAGTCCTAGGAACGTAAGCAATTTAATTTTTTTTGTTCACCGTAAAAAGGGTATTTCTATAAAACGCAACCAATCCTATCGAAGCGCAAAAGAGGCATTCCCGCCTCCCTTGATTCGGCCAATGGAATCGAAAAATCGACTTCCCAATCGTTTAAATCTTCGTCGTCTTGCAAAACTTGCTGGATTTGCAAATTTTCCGCATTCCAGACGGCAACCGTGTGCTTTGCCGAACGGCCTTCGACATCCAATCTAAAATTCCCGTGTTCCTCGCGGTAAGCAGAGAAAATTTCGTCCAGGCGTTTTTCCGTCCAAGGCTCTCCATTCGCGTCGGCGAGGAGCTTCCCTTCCGGCAAATCTTCAGCCAAAACATCCAAAGCCTCTCCCAAGCGGTTCTGGCAAAGCAACGCCAAAAATTGGAATATGCGCGAACGGGCGGCGGAAAGAAATTTCTTGCGGTCGAGGGTCACATCGGCGGCGGCTTCATCAGCGTGGAACGCTTTTTCCGGAGAAGCCTCTTTAGCCACATATTCCGGATTCTTCAAACGCTCCCATTCTTCCAACAAGCTCGAATCCGTCCGGCGAATCATTTCTCCCAGATACTCTTGAATTTCAAGAATTTCATCTGTTTTAATCGTATCGGGAACCGTTTGGGTCAGCACCTTGTAAACGTAATTGACATGTCTCAAAAGGACCGCTTCCATCCGGGAAAGTCCATATTTTTTCACATATCCACTGAACGTTTCAAAGTTTTCAATCATTTCGCGGACAATGGATTTGGGTTCAACATTCAAATTTCCCACCCACGGATGCGCATCCGCAAATTCATCGAAAGTCGTATAAATGAAATCGCGGAGAGGCTTCGGGTATTCCACTTTGTCCAGTTCTTCCTGGATTTTATTGTATTCCGCGTGTTCCGCCTTGAGTTCCGCATACCGCGCGTCACGGGCTCTTTTCTGCTGCACACGCAAAATCGGTTCCGGATTTTCAACGATGGATTCCACCAAGGAGAGAACGTCGACGGCAAATTCCGGACTTTCCCTATCCAACATGGGCAACGTATCCAAAAGATACAGGGAAAGCGGTTCATTCATCGCAAAATCATTTTGCAAATCGAGATTCACACGGACATGCGCCATTCCCGGCTGCGGATTTTCGACGAATTCAACAATTTTCTTTTCGACCAACGAGCGGAAGAGTTGGAACGCGCGATGCATCAATTCTTTTTTCCGCTTCGCGCTTTCATGACAATCCCGAATGAGCTTTCGCATGGCAAAGCAGCCGTCCGTTTTGCGGGACAGCACATTGACAAGCATTCCGTGGGAAACTTCAAAACGGGAGACCAACGGTTCGGGTGGAGACGCTATCAAACGTTTATAAGTACTTTCATCCCAAGGGACAAATCCCCGTTCCGGCGGTTTGCGCTTGACAAATTTTTTTCCCGTTTGCGCGGACTTCGCCGCCAATTTTGCATTTTCTATCACGTGCGCTGGCGCACAGGCGACAACATAACCGATATCATCGAAACCTTTGCGCCCGGCCCTGCCGGCGATTTGATGGAAATCCCTGGCCGCCAAAATCGCCGTTTTATCGCCGGAATATTTGCAAAGTTGCGTGAACAAAACCGTCCGAATGGGAACGTTGACTCCAACGCCAAGCGTATCCGTTCCGCAAATCACTTTCAGCAATCCTTTCTGCGAAAGCTTTTCAACCAAAATGCGGTATTTGGGGAGAAGCCCGGCATGGTGCAAACCGATGCCCGCTTTCAAGAAGCGTTTGAATTCCGGCCCATAGGGGCTCGAAAAGCGGAAGTTTCCTATCGCCTTCGCAATTTCTGCCTTTTCTTCTTTCGACGTGAGGTTCAAACTCATGAAATTTTGCGCATTTTCCGCAGCGGAGCCTTGAGTAAAATGCACCACGTAAACCGGCGCCTTCCCTTCGTTGACAAGGCCTTGCACCGTTGTGGAAATTTCATTCATCGAATATTTAAAATCCAAGGGAACCGGGCGGATCGCACTTGAAACGGTAACACTCGGTTTTCCATTCAGCTTTGAAAGTTCCCGTTCAAAAAAATCCGTTTTGCCAATCGTCGCCGACATCAACAAGAACCGCGTTTGCGGAAGCGTTAACAGGGGCACTTGCCAGGCGACACCGCGTTCCCTGTCCGAATAATAATGGAATTCATCCATCACGACATCTTGCATGTCCAAATCGGCGCCTTCTCCCAGAGCCCGATTTTCCAAAATTTCCGCCGTACAACAAAGAATCGGAGCATCCGCATTCACCGTCGCGTCGCCCGTCGAAAGCCCGACATTTTCCGCGCCAAATTCTTTGCAAAGAGACATCCATTTTTCATTGACCAACGCCTTGATGGGACAAGTGTAAGCGGATTTGCGCCCCAGGGACAGGCTCATGAAATGCATCGCCAAGGCGACCATCGACTTTCCACTGCCAGTCGGCGTGTTCAATATGACGTTTTTTCCATCGAACAATTCCAGAATGGCATTTTCCTGAGCTTCGTACAAATTCACATGGCGGTCGTCCGCCCACGAAAGAAAACGTCCGAGCAAGTCTTCGGAATCAAGACGTTCTCCTTTTTTCGGCAAATAATCTTGAAGTGTTTGGGGCATCAAAAAGAATTTAGCAAAGTCCGAATCATTCGGTTTGCACGGACCTTGAAAATTGGACATGAGATGTGAGAAATTAGGAATGCATCATTAGGGAATAGTAATTAGAAATGAGGAGTGAGAAATTGTGGGCTGAGACGAGGACGCTCTTTTTGATGGGATTCGCACGGAAAGCCTTTTCGGCTGATTTTGAATTTTGCACGGTTTAGGCGGCGCAGATGATGCCGTTTTCGCTGAAGGGAAATTTGTCCGTAATTGGCGGCGAAGAGAATGGTTCCGGAGCATTTTAAGTTACGACAAAATCTGTCAAAGTCGAATCCTATTTTTGCAACAAACGGATTTTCAATCCAAAGGAGCCAAAAATGGAACATATTTATATTCATATTTCCAGAGGAAATCGTTCGGACACATACGATTTTACCTTCAGTGCATCGGGCACGTTGGATTTTGCAGGGAAAGTAAAAAAAGCAAATATTTCCGATTGCGAAAAATTGGAAAGCAGCCCTTATTTTTCTCCGGCAAAATACACTTATCTTCCGCCGGCTTTGAAAGCCAACATCGAAATTTTTTACAAAGACCCGTCCCCATTTGAAGATGCGAATTTGTTCGCTTACATCACCCATATCGGTCCCGTTCTGCTGGCCGTTGAAGAAAATGACGGTCTCCTTGTCGCCGAACTTTTGAACCGGCGAAGAAAAACTTTTTTCCCGTTTTTACCATTGACGATTCACATCGTCAAACCCATCGCGCCTTTGGCGCTTTTCGCCTGGATTCACGGAAGATTTTTCAATGACGAAGAATTTCTTCAAATGTACGCCTCGGGCAGGCATCATCCCCAATCCGACTCCGTCGCCGAATTGCTTCTTGCCGCAGCAGAAAAGGAACTGAAACCGAATCCGGAATCGGAAACGCCAAACCAAATGTTTATCCGCTATTTCGAATCCCATCCGAATAGCAACTTCACCATTGGAATCGTCGGGAGCCATTTTCACGGCTGGAGTGACGACATCGACAATTTCGACCTTCATTTGAAAAATTCCATCGAAAAGGATTTCATCGAAGGCTTGAACGCCGTCCAACGGAAAAAATCACAATTCTTTTCTAATTTGTCCGTTTCTGTCCAGGCAGAACCTTACAATTCTCACGATCCGAATGCCATCGGCGTTTCCATTGAAAACGTCTCCGCCAAATTTTTCGGCAACGGAGGAAAGAGTAAAGCCGGCTACTTGCGCGCCACAGGAGCTTTCATTTTGCGGAAATCCTTTCCCAAAAAATTTTCTTATAAGGCCTCTCTTGCCCGTTTGAAAAAAGATGCCGATGAATACGGAGGCGTTTCTAAAATCGTTTTACGCATCCAATGTTAAATTTTTCTCCTGGAAAAACACAGGTTCGCTTCGGCGAGCCTGTGTTTTCTGTTTGCTATTGAATTTGAATTTTGTACGTTTCCAATCCTGTCACATGTACAAAGTAAACGCCTTGTGGAATCCGTTCCAAGTTGATTTCCGTCACTGCCGCATCCAAGCGTTTTTCCAATACTTTTTGCCCATTTAATTTTACAAGGGATACCAATTTCCCTGTTGCATTTTGTCGAAGATTCACAGTCAAATTCCGATTCTGGAATTGTACGGAAAAATGGCGAACCTTTTGCGTTTGCGAAATGGATGTTCCTGAATTTAACGCTTGGGTCACTTCATCATAACGGGCGGCAACGGCCATCAAATACCAGGTCGCATGGGGAAGCCACTGTTCAATCCAACGCCAATTTTGCCAGGATTCAACGAATCCCGCCGCGGACGGATCATTCCAAACAATACCGCTGCCATCCGTGTTCACCCCTGAAATGCCATTCGCGATACCGCCATTCAACGTGTGCGCATAAGACGACTGACCCGAATATTTCGGAGGATTTTTCTTTCCCTTGCCCTGCATCATGCATACGCTGTAGGGATTTTTTCCCAGAATCCAATCCAGCTGGTTTTGCGCATATTTTTGAACCGTTTCATTTTCCGCGCCCAACACTTTCGCCGCGTACATCGCCGCAGCCGATAAACTGGCAATCCGGGCGCTTTCTCCCTGCCACCAATAGCCGCTTTCGTTGTCATGCGGAATAAAAAATCCATTTTTAATCTTATTTTGCGTTTTATACGTTTGCCGGGCATATCCAAAAGGATTTGCCACTTCTTCGGTGACAGTCAAAAGCCAATTCAAATGTTTTTTCGCCGCCTGAGTCACTTGCATCACAAGCGCACTTTCTGATGTACCCCGCTTCGCTTCCTCTTCCAAGTAGCGGACAAGGGCTATCAACGGCAATCCGGCATCACTTGCATGCCAAAAGGGGCGCGTTTTTTCGTTATCGCTCCAGAAGTAACCGTCATCGGCCAGGCGTCCAGCCAAATGTTCCGCACGGGCACGGGCCGCATTCAAATAAGTTTCTTCTCCGGACGCGGCGAAAAGCTCCGTCGCCGCGAGCAATGCGGTATAATCATCAATGATATTTTCCTTTTTATCATCACAATAAGCGCAAATACTTCCGATCGTTTGCTGTCCTTGCAAATGTTCAAATGCGCGTTGCGCTCCCGCCAGATATTGCGCACTCGTTGATTCGCCATTCTTTTTTAACGTAGAAGCTTTGGCCAACGCGGCAATCGCCATGCCGCCACCTTCCCGGAAAGCCGCCTGGTAATCAGCACTTTTTTCACCATCTTGCCCGGAAAAAGCGCAGAGGTAACGAGAGCCACTTCCCCAGTTGTCAAAAACGGTCATGTAAAAAAAGCCATCTTCACTGAGCATCCGCAACAGAAAATCTGCGCCGTATAACGCTTCTGATTCCGGATCCGTTTTGGAAGAAATAGTTGAAAGTGTTGTGGGGATATGTTCCGCCGTAAAGATCAACGCCCAAACGGTCATCGGAATTTGCTGCGGATTGAGGTAATTCGCATAAGAAAGGTGAGAAAGGTATTTGCTCACATCGCCGCTGGCATCATACCAGCCGCCGCGTACATCTCGGGAAACTCCCGAAGACCCAAAAACCGAAACTGAGGCATCCCACGATAAAATTTGCGAATCGTCGGCGCGGTCCTCTTGAAAATAATTCAAAACAGACGCCAGTGTCTGCGAAGCAAGCGCATTGCTTTCGACGGAAAACTCATCGGAAGTCGAACCGTCCAACAATTTCAACGTGTAATTTCCCGCTGGCAACGAATTCCCCAATTGGATGGAATAAAAATTTCCCGACGAAAGCCAGCCATCCGGATTTTCTCCAGCGCCCAAAATCCCCGTTGATTTCAAGGCTCCATTTTGCAACAAAGAGTAAGAGCTTCCTTGCAAATTTTCGGTACTTTGGACGACAACATGAACCGGTTTTCCAAGATCATAGCCGACTTGATTGATGTGAAAAGAAGCCGCTCCAGCAGAAAACACCGCAACGGATACGGTTACACAGAAAATTTTTGATTTTGCCATATTTTTAATATAATCTTTCTACACAAAGAAAAATTTTTTTTCATCCAGTTTTTTTTCGCCATCAAACCGGTAAGCGGCCAAGCAGCCCGTTCCCCGACAAGAGGCGACACTGTAATCCAAACAGCAAATATTCGAACGGAAAAGTCTCGGAATTCCTTCTAACCAATAATGTCCAAAAAAAACGGGACGTTCCTGTTCCCCGTAATAATGTCGATTTTGAACTTCGGAAGGGAGCGGCTGCGCCGGGATCTCCGCCCCGGGCTGAAACGACAAATCCCGCAGATTTTTCCCTTTCGGATCGACCCACCATTTGATTCTCGCCCGTGTGCGGCGAACATTTTCACTGTCAAAAAAACACGTTCCCGCCGGCAATTTGACTTCTGGTCCCTGAACCGTTTCTTTTATGGCTCGGAAGAGGCGTTCATTTTTCCAAATGCGAAAAAGATTTTCCCTTGAACCGATTTTTTCCAATCCTTCGCTTCGGAGCATGCGCATGTTTTCTGTGTCAAAACAGGCGTGCTGCGCACGGAAATTTTCCGTTTCCAAAAACAATGGCAGCGAACAGAACCATTCCAGCGTTTCAAAAAATTCTTCTTGATGATGCCGAAAGGATTCAAGCGTCTTCGCGTGGATGAGAATTTTATTGATCGAATGCTCGCGGAGATAACCGCCTTGAGGCGATTTTTCCCAAAAGAACAAAGCGTTCAATTCATGATTTCCCAGAATTGCCGTGGCAGAACCGCATTCAACCATTTTCCGGACAATTCGAATGGTGCCCAAAACATCTGGTCCGCGGTCAATGTAATCTCCCAAAAAGACAACCGTATTTTCCGGATGGCGGTAAACGCCATTCTTTTGGACATAACCCAGTTTTTTCAAAAGGGCTTCCAAGCGTTCGCGATGACCGTGAATGTCTCCGATGAAATCTATCATCCGAACCTCAAAGAGAGCCTTCCTTAAACCGTTTTATCATTGTACCAGAAATGCTCAGCCGTCCCGTATATTCGCCAATGTCTTCGCGTTTTACCCATTTGGCATAAGAGAGTTCGGATTTTTGAACCGTAATTTCCGGGGAGCCGTCCAGCTTTGCCGTAAATCCGGCGATGAGGGAATTTGAAAAAGGCCAGGGTTCACTGCCGACGTAACGAATGCTTTTGACAGAAATTCCCGTTTCTTCCTTGACTTCCCGCTCTACGGCTTGTTCAAGGCTTTCGCCCATTTCGACAAATCCAGAAATCAGGTACGGCTTCGGATCCGGATTGTTCAAATTGCGCGCCATCAACAGGCACTCGTTCCATGTGACAGCGACAATGACCACCGGGCAAATTTTTCCATAGACCGTATTGCCGCATTTTTCGCACACAAAAGCCCGTTCATCGATTTTTCGCTGCATCGGATTTCCGCAATGTCCACAAAAACGATTGGAACTTTCCCAACGGGCAATGTGCGCCGCAAGAGCGCCGCCAAAAGCAAAAGGCAAGTCGGGCATATTGCGGAAAAATCGATCCTTGACCAATTCAAAATCCGGAATGTCCGCTGCAAAATTCTCTTCAGCAGAAAAGAACGCCGTCTTGTCAATGGAAAAAAGGTAATGCAATTCGGCGGAAATGCCCGGAGAAACTTTTTCCGCATCGGACACGTTTGGAATCCGGAATTCACCGTTTTCTTTTTTCAAAAGGACAAGATTCCTTTGTGCGTAAACAACAAAATCAGAAGGCTGCGCCTGTTGGGAGCGAAATTCGATGTGCAATCTATGCGGTGCAATTTCAAACATCATACGCGTCGATTTTCCCTTTTGTGTTCACGAACAAATGCCAACGCCCGACTTTTCCTTCGCGCGTGTTCCTGCAAATCCACTGCCACGTCAAATTCATCGACGATTTCACGCCCCAAAATTTCTTCCAAAACATCTTCCAACGAGACCAATCCGGCAATAGAACCGTATTCATCGACAACGGCGACAATATGGCCGCGCTGTTTCAAAAACCGGATGAGCAATTTATCCAGCGGAAGACTGTCTGGAATAAACTGGATGGGCCGCATCAATTTTTTGATGGGAATATCGCGTTTTCCTTCGGCGACAAGATTGTAAACATCACGGCGCAAAATGATTCCCACCCATTTTTCCCGGTCATCTGCCGCATAGACGGGTATGCGGGAAAAGGGCCAATTCGGATTTTTTTCGAGTTCACGGCCAATCGTGCTGTCTTCGGGCAGAGCGAATACGACTTGACGGGGAGTCATCACCTTGCGGACCGGAATAGATTTTGCCGCCAGAATATTTTTAATGACCACCGCCTGTTGGCGATCCAGAACTTCATCGCGGAGGCCGATATTCACCAAACTGTTAATGTCTTCTACGCTGACTTCCGGAGCTTCTTCATCGCTTTTCGTCCATTTCTTGGTAATCGCCAAGCACAGCTGGATAAGTCCCGTCCACGAGAATAAAATGGTGATGTAATACATGGGAACCGCGCAAATCGCCCCAACTTGACGCGCTTTTTTGACTCCGATGGTTTTGGGTGTAATTTCACCAAACAAAAGAATGGCGACAGACAAAAGAATCGGAAACACGACCTGTCCCGTTGTTCCGCAATGCGCAATCACCAAAGAAGTTCCCAGGGAAACGCCCAACGTATTCGACAGCGTGTTGAAAATCAGGACCGAAGCTATATAACGGTCGATGTTGTTTTTCACATGTTCAATATACCGCGCCGTGAATGCTCCCCGTTTTTTCAAAATTTCAATTTCAGAAGCGGGAAAACTGTAAAATGCCGCTTCGGTAAAAGAGCAATACGCCGAACACGCAAGGCAAAAAATAATGGCAAAAATGGTCAAAAACATATTTTGAAAGATATGAATTTTTCGACTTCCGTCAAAACTTGCCCAGCATGAAGTTCCAAATTTGAAAAAGAAACTTTCACAAGTTCCGGAATCAACGGTTTTTGTCCACAAAAATCCGCTTCGATATTCGGCATACAAAGATACCGGGTACGGAGAAACGCCTTCCCCAAAAAATACGTCAACGGCTCTATGCGCGATGCGGCGACACACGGCGTGTTCGCCAAATGCGCTTCGGCAGTCACACTTCCCGGTCCGCAGACAATGCACGCCGCCGTGCGCATCAGAGAAAACCTTTCTTCGGCAGTCTGTGGAGAAAGCTGGACCGGAAATTCTCCGCAAAATTTTTCATTTAAAAAAGACTGAATCGTTTTTCGCGAAGCGACAAATCGTACATCGACTTTTTTTTGTTTTAATTTATACGCAATTTCCCGATACAGAAAAAAATTGCGTTTCATTTGAGATTCCCGACTGCCTGGATACAGCAATACGGTTCCCGAAACTTTTTTTTCGTCAACAAGTTGTCCGCATTTGAACTTTTCAAACGGGTGTTCCAGTTTTTGCACAGAAATTCCGTACTTTTTGTACGCTTCTATTTCCACATCGTAACAGGAATAAAGCTGCACCGTTTTTTTTGCCCGTGGCGAAAGAAAATATTTCACCCGGTGCGGTTTCCAGGCCCAAATTTGCGGCGGTTCCACGTAAACAACCCGTTTGCCCAAATCCAAAGCCCTCCGCATCAGCTTCAAATTGTACCCCGGATAATCCACAGCGACAAGTCCTTTGCAATTTTCATTTTGCAAAAGACTTTCCAATTTTTTCAAATGCCGCGACAGACGGAAAGAATGCTTGAACACGTCGCCAAAGCCGTTTACTGGCAAATCGTCAAACGGGACAACAGAAACCAGTCCCGCTTTTTGCATCCGAGGTCCTCCAACTCCCACCGTGTCAAACTCTTTGCAAAAATTCCGGACAAATTCTTCTCCCAAAATATCTCCGGAATCTTCTCCTGCGCAAAAGAGGATGAACGGACGCATTTGAAAAGTCAGCCTTTGTTCTTTGCTGAAACCCAAACGTTCGCCGCACCAAATTCCCGTTGCAGCCATTCAAAAAAGTCCGGCATGTAAGCGACTTTGAAAACTTGGGAACGGAGCAAATGAACATGGCCCGAAAGAGTTTCCACGTGAAATACGATTTCTGCCGGATGTTCTCCCGGAAGGGCTTTTGCCATTTCCATTCTGTCGAGAATTTTATCCATCCGCTCTTTGAGCAATTCCATCGAAGAAATTCCCACATGAATGAAATTGATCATCTTTGTGCGGACTTCATCAATTGAAAACGCCCGATCCACGATGATTTGCAAGGCCGACGGGTCCTGATTTTGCGTGGTGAGTTTTCCCCGGACAATCACACGGTCATCTTCTCCAAAACGGTCGCGGCAAGCTTCCCATGAATCCGGCGGGAAAAATACAGAAATTTCCCCTTGGAAATCCTGCAAAATTCCGGAGCCCATCGTTTTCGTTTCGTCTTTTTTGCTTTGGAACGAACGGAGCTTGGTGATGATTCCGCCGACACAGACAATCGACTTTGCGTTTTTCGCCATGATATCGTTCAATTCACTTTCCGCCAAACTGTTCGTGGTGAACCCCCGCAATTCCGGACGGCATTCATCTAACGGATGCGCCGAAAGATAAAGTCCCAAGACATCACGCTCTTTATTCAACAATTCCAAAAGCCCCCACGGTTGGGCTTCTTCATACGTTTCTTCCATCCGATGCGAAGTATCATCGTTTTCCAACGTGTCGAAAAGGAACGTCTGACACGCATCCTTTTCCATGCGGTGACGGTTAGCGACATCGAGGGCCTTTTCAACGCTGGCCATCAAAGTGGGGCGATTCGGAGTCGTCGAAGACATTTTGTCAAAAGCCCCCGCCATGACCAAACTTTCCAACGTTTTCCGATTCAACGGTGCGCGTTTTTCCGTTTTCGAAGCTTGATAATCCGCGATTCGGTTGCAAAAATCAAAAAGCGTTTTATAGGGGCCGTGGGCTTCCCGTTCCGCGACAAGATCTTCACAGACAAAAGTTCCCACATTGCGAATTCCGGCAAGACCATAGACGATTTGCCCCTTTTCGTTTGCCGAAAACGTTCCCAGGGAAACGTTGATGTCGGGCGGCAACACTTCGATTCCCATGCGTTTGCATTCTTGGATAATCGTCACAATGTCTTCCGTCTTCCCCATTTTGGAAGTCATGGAAGCCGCCATGTATTCAGGACCGAAATGGGTCTTTAAATAAGCGGTCTGGTAAGCGACATAAGCATAAGCGGCAGCGTGGCTCTTGTTGAACGCATATCCGCAAAACGGAAGTACGGCGTTCCAGACTTTTTGAATCATCGCCTTGTCGTAACCTTTGGAAAGGCATTTTTCAAAAAATTCCGGTTCGAGCTTTGCCATTTTATCCGGCATTTTTTTCGCCATGATGCGGCGGATATTGTCTGCACCTCCAAGCGTATAGCCGCCTAAAATTTGCGCAAGCTGCATCACCTGTTCTTGGTAAACGATAACGCCGTAAGTTTCTCCCAAAACGGAATCCAAATCTTCATGGTAACAGTCAATCGGTTCCTTTCCGATTTTGCGCGCAATAAAATGCGGAATCTGTTCAATCGGTCCTGGGCGGTAAAGTGCGTTCATCGCTATCAAATCACTGATTCGCGACGGTTTCAATTCGCGCAAATACTTTTGCATTCCCGGAGATTCAAACTGGAACACCGCAGTCGTCATGCCCCTGCTCAACAGTTCAAAAGTTTCTTTGTCGTCTGTCGGGATTTTGTCCATGTCCAGTTCAATCCGGCGAATTTTTTTGACCAGATTCACCGTGTCTTGGATGATGGACAAGTTGATGAGCCCCAAGAAGTCCATTTTCAACAAGCCGATTGTTTCGGAATAATGCTTGTCGTACATGACCACCGGAGAATCTGCCGGTGCTGCCCTGTATAAAGGAGCCAAATTGTAAATCGGTGTCGGCGTAATGACGACTCCGCAGGCATGAACGCCTGTTTGCCGCGGAAGATCCTCTAATTTTTGGGCAATATCCCACAGTTCCCGATACGTTTCGCGACTATTGATCAACTTTTGTAAATCATCCGGATTATAATCCGCAATGGGCTTCCCTTTGCTTTTTCCTGTCCAGGCATCGTTTAAACTGAAATCCAAAAGACGGCGGGGAAAAAGCTTAATGATCGATTCCGCTTCACGGTGATCGATTCCAAGAACCCGGGCAACGTCTTTGATAACCGCTTTGGATTTGAGCATTCCATACGTAATAATTTGCCCGACGCAATCCGCGCCGTATTTCCGAGTCACGTAATCGATGACCCTTCCCCGGTCGCGGTCTGCAATGTCCGTATCGATATCCGGCATGGATACGCGTTCCGGATTCAAAAAACGTTCAAAAAGCAATCCGAACTTTAACGGGTCAATGTTCGTAATGCCTACGATGTAAGTCACAATGGATCCCGCCGCAGAACCACGGCCCGGACCTACGGGAATCCCATGTTCGCGCGCCCAGTTGATGAAATCCCAAACAATTAAAAGATATCCGGCGACATTCATATTGCGGATACAGTTCAGTTCCTTGTAAATCCGATCGCTGACTTCCGTTCCGTGCTGAGGATATTTGAACTGTTCTTCGGGATAGCGCTGTTGAAGCCGTTCGTTTGTCAAATGAATCAGGTAAGCATCCGCATCGCTGCCATGGCGGCTTGTTTTGTTGCGTTCCATGATCTTTTCGATGGCTTGCCTGTCTTCGTCCGTCAACGTTTCTTCTGTTTTGCCGGCATTCTTTTTGCAATATTCTTTTGCCGCATTTGCAAACGCTTCTGGATAAGCCTTATTGAATTCGTCTTCCATGACGCGGTAAATTTCTTTGCACTCTTCGGATTCCAAAAAATCCTTCGGTATCGCATAACGCGGCCAGAAGTCGTCTCCGATTCCCGTTTTGACTTCGAAATGGCACCGTTCGGCTATTTTGACCGTATTTTCAATGGCTTCCGGATGTTCGGGGAACAGTTCCCGCATTTCCGCATACGTCCGAAAATAAAACTGATCCGTCGGAAAGCGTTTGTCATCAAATTCCTTGTATTTTTCGACAAGCGAGATACACCGCAACGCTTTGTGCGCGTTCCTGTCTTCACGGTGAATGTAATGCACATCGCCGACGGCGACCAGTTCTCGTCCAAGTTCCTTTGCAAGCGAAATGGTGAACAAATTCAGCGATTTTTGCGCAGCGATGCCGTTGTCCGCAATTGACAGGTAAAAATGATCGTGGTCAAAAATTTTGTCCAGAGATTCGATATAAGCTTTTCCCAGCGCATCGCGGCCTGCTGTCACATTGGCGCCGTATCGGCTGAAAAAATCCCCGGCAATAGCAATCAATCCTTCGCTGTGTTCCTTGACAACGCTGAGCGGAACCGAAGGGATTTCTTCCCAACGACCCGATTCTTCGTAGCGGTAACTTACAATTCGGAGCAGATTGTAATAACCCGTTTCGTTTTCAACAAGGAGTGTCAATCGTTCGTAAGTTGAAGGTTCTTTAAAATTCGCCCCGGCGGTATCCATGTAAATGTGACAGCCCAACAACGTTTTAATCGGCGGAAGCCCCTTTTCTTTGCGCTTTTTATTGAAAGACTTTCCGCGTTCTTGGAATTCCAGAATTCCAAACATTGTCCCATGATCAGTCAGGGCGACCGCAGGCGCATTGTCGGCGGCAGCCGCTTCGAAAATATCGTCTAACCGCGCCGCCGATTGTAAAACAGAAAATTCAGAATGAAGTTGGAGATGAACGAAACTTTCCTGATTCATTTTATTTTCCATTTTAAGCTCCTTTGCTTTGAACATCCGCTTTCTATAAAGACAGGCTCAGAACTTGACAGATTCCGTCTTTATAGATTTCACCTTAAATCAACCGCAGCATTGAAAAATCATTCTGAATTGCGCCTTTATTCTTCTTTCCGCGCCATCCGAAGTTCCGAAATGGATTCCAGGGGAAGTTCGATTGAAGTTCCACTGGGTTCCACGGTGATTTTCGCCATAAAAGGAACCCGTGAAAAATGAAGTTCTTCCACTTTGAATCGGATTTCGGCGGGCAATTTCGGAAGCTTTGAATTTTTATCCGGCTTTAAGGAAAGGCGCGCTTCCAAAGAGCCGTTTGTTGAACGGGCATACCGAAGCACTTTAAAAAGATCCGCCATGGCGAATTTCTGAAAATCGCCACCGTATTTCGTCGCCCCTAAAGCGGAAGACACCGAAGAACTGTCGCTTTCCGGCTTCAACAAAAAGTCCGGAGAGCCTTCTGCCGGGAACCGCAGCCAGAACGCTTTACTCCAATCCGTATTGCGGAACGCTTCTACCGGAGCTTCATTCGTGGGATTCGCCGGTTCAAGTCCGTAATGTTTCAAAAGCTCGCGGATTTTATCTTCAAATTGCGGTTTGATGATGAAACCATATCCGGGAATCGCTTCTTCCACCATTTCCATAAATTGCGGAAACGCCGTCAAGGCTTCCCGAACTTCCGCATTGTCCATTTTCAACAAACGAACAGACAAAAAAGAAGAGTCATAGTAGCAGGCAGCCCATTCTTTCATGGCTTCGCGCACATTCGCCGGCGCATTAATCCAGCCGTCAAAGCTTTCTGCGATTTCCTTGGAAAATCCCGTTTTCAATCCATTCAAAAAAGATTCCCTGGATATGGAAAAACGCAAATACGGTTCATCGTTTTGAACTTCGGCAAGACATGCAGAAAGGAAGAGTACTCGAGGCGCGCTCTTTACCGAAATGACCAGTTCAAAATTCGGCAACGCCGAAATTTGCGCACCGAGCATCGGAGCGGCAGAAGTCGCCAGCCAATCCTTAGCCCATGAAGTCAAGCGGACCGCCGAAACCATTCCCGCCTGAGCCGAAAATTCAACCAATCCCAAAAGCCAAAGTTCTTCCAGCGGTTTCGAAAGCGACGCCCAGGAAATTTCGCCCTCGGAAAGGGGCATCCGGAAACTGGGATCCAGCGTCCAGAGGATTCGCATGGCATTTTCGGCAGAAGCGTCCCTTTTGATGGAAAACAGCACGTGGCGGAAAAAATCCATATCGCCGCGGAATCGGCGTTTGATCCACCATTCGAGAAGTTCATTTTTTAAACGGAATCCATTGTGCTTCAAAAATTCAAAAGCGTCTTCCGTAACGAGCAAATCTGTTCCGCGTTGTTCAATCCAATGCTGGGTAGACAAAAATTCGAGCAGGAGCGTCACTTCTTCGCGGAACGCATCCGGAGAAAGTTGCCTTGAATAACGGAAAGACTCTTCGCAAATTTGAAAGGAGCGGCGATTCAAAATGCCCGCACCGTTCATTTTCATTTTTCCCAAACGCGCAAAGGCGAGCATCTGGCAAAGATGCCAAACCAGCATGTCTTCGTAATTCAAAAAGCGGGCGTTTTCATCTGCCGGATTTTCCGGTGAAAGTAAAATTTCCTTCAAAAAATCACTGAATCCAAAATACGCGCAAGCGCCTTTTTCCGGACGGGAACGCCAAATGTAAAGGGACTTTGCCGCTTCGATCAAAAATGGTTCCACGGCATCGCGCTTGTCGGAGGGAGCCGCCAAGCGCAATTCTCCCAATTCAAGACCACGGGATTCGCTGCGGTAAATCAGAAAAATGCAAAGCTTTTTCCAGGGCTCCAGGGATTCGTAAAACGCATGGAACCGTTCTGTCGCCGTAAAAAAGGCTATCGTTTCCGAAAGAATCTTGGCATTGTTCAAAAGGCCTTTCGATTCAAACGCTTTCGCGTGCAACTCCTTCAGTTGCGGTTTCGTCATTTCATTTAAAAAATCTTGGACAGCGAGCATAAAATCTCCAAAAACAGCGCCTAAAAATAGAAATTTTAACCGTTTACATGCCGAGCAGGGACTTCAACTCTTCGAGAGAGTGCGCCACTTCATGCTTCGAATTCCACAAGCGGGTGAAGCTCTTTCCGTAGGCTTCGCGGATAAGCCGATTATCCAGGAACAGAACAGTTCCCGAATCGGATTCTCCACGGATTAAACGTCCCAGTCCTTGACGCAATTCCAAGACCGCTTCCGGGATGTAGAGATTCCTGAATGCGTTCTCGTTCTTTTCTTTCATCTTGTCCGCCAAACTGGAAATCAAAGGATTCGACGGATTGGGGAACGGAAGTTTGGGAATGACCAACAATTCCAGAGCATCTTCCGGCAAATCGATTCCTTCCCAAAAAACCTGACAACCCAACAGGCAGGCTTCTTTTTTGCGCCGGAACATTTCCACCAGACTGTCCATGCCGCCGTCTAAATGCTGGCACAACAGCAATTTATCCTTTGCCGCAAAAAGCGGTGCGAGAGCGTCGTGGACTTTTGTCATGCAGAAAAGACTGGTGAACAGGGCCAGTGCATTTTTGGAGTTCTCCGGGAGAATTTCCGAAAGGACTTTTTCAAGCGCCGACTGGTATTCCGGATCATTCGGCTTCGGCAAGAAATCCGCAATGACAATCCGCCTTTTTGCGTTGACATCAAAAGACGAAGGATAGGAACGTACGAAAGGCCGTTTGGATTTTTCCATTTCCGGATTCCGCATACCCATCCGGTCTTCGAAATAGTCAAAAGACCCTTGTACAGAAAGCGTCGCCGATGTGAATGTGGCACTCTTTATCCACGGGAAAAATTTCCTGGACCAATTCTCTCCGGGGAAAAGCGGGATGGCTCGCAAAACAGCCGTATGCGGATTTCCCGGTTCTTCCATGTAAAACGTCCAATCGTCCCGATTCGCCTGCGTGATGAATCCAAAATCTTCGGCAAAGCGCCCGATTTCCATGGCGGCGCCTTCTAAATTCCTGGCCATCAAAGAAAATTCCGCACTGCTCCGCAACCTTGCACAAATATCTTCGGCAATCGCCTTGACTGTCGTACAAGCTTCCAAAACGGGCCTCGGATCCGTATCGTATTCCGCAAAAATGCCTTTGGCAAAACGGAAGCCATCTTGTTTGCGTTTAAAGACTTTCTTTCCCAACTTCAAGAAGAACCGGTGTAAATTCCTTTCGCACTCCATCGTGCCGTTCCGCAATTTTTCACAGACTTCCAGGATTTGGGCGTCGGCGCCGTTTTTGCGCAAGCGCGCTTCCAATTCGGCGACAAGGCCTTTTTCCGGTTCTTTGGGGTGCACAAGAATCTTGGTGATGTTGCGCAACCGGAAAAACCGCACCATTTTTCCAAAAGCCTGATGACTCATCGAAGGCAGCCGATGCGCTTCGTCAAATACAATGTGATCATAAGCCGGAAGCAGCGCAAAATCAAGGGATAAGTCCGAAAGGAACAGCGCATGATTGATGAACAGCAGATTTGACTTGGATGCTTGCCGCCGCGCGTTCAAGCCAAAACATTTGTCATAATAAGGGCATTTTTCACCCAAACTCGTCGAGGCATCGCTCGAAAATTTATTCCAAAGCAGTCTGTTCCGCGAAAGATTGAATCCCGAATTTTCGTTGCCGTCTCCCGTTGTCGTCTGTTCAATCCACGGCAAAAGCGTCATGAACGATTCCCGTTCATCCGGAGTCAGCAAAACATCGGGCGAATTCAAATGCTCTTCGAATTTGCGAAGGCAAATGTAATTGCCGCGGCCTTTAAGAACAAGCGGCGAAACTTTTTTCCCAAGAATCGGAGCAATCGCCGGATAGTCGCGTTTGGAAAGTTGCTCTTCGAGAGTTCGCGTCGCCGTGCTGATAACCACACGTTCTCCAGAAGCCGCTTTGAGAGCCGCCGGGACAAGGTAAGCGAACGTTTTCCCCATTCCCGTTCCCGATTCCAGCAGGGAAATTCCCCCTTTATACATATTGCGTTCTACGACTTCGGCGAAATCCGTTTGAGAATTGCGCACAACGTAATTAGGGAGCGTTTTCGAAAGTTCCCCGTCTTTAGCAAAAATTTCCCGGACTCGCGGCACCCGGGAATCCTTTTCAAAAACAGGCGCGTCAATACTCGCAGGAGTCCGCGGAGAAAGTTTTTCGTGCGAAGGCGCGCAGTCTTCAAAGATGGATTCCCAAACGGTTCCTTTCGCCAGGCGCGCCAAATGATGCTTTACAAACGAATCAAATTTTTCAATTTCGCCCAAAGCCATCCAAAAGAGCTTTCCGCAGGCATCCGCATCCGGGAGCGCCCGGTGAGCGCGTTCCCGTTTGATATCCAAATAAGAGACCAGCGTTTCCAATTTGTGATTGGGAACGTCCCGGTAAGCAATCCGCGAAAGAATCAGCGTGTCCAAAATCAAGTTTGAATCAATGGAAATGCCCACCTTGGCAAAAGAATTTCGAAGGAATTTGGAATCAAACAGCGCATTGTGCGCCACCAACGGATAATCGCCCAAAAATTGCCGAATTTTCCCAGCGACATCTGCAAATTCCGGCGCATCCGCCAAATCCGCTTCCGAAATTCCCGTCAGCGACATGATGAAAGGCCGCAAAGCCTGCTTCGGCTTGACAAGAAAATCCGCACTTTCTACGGGAATTCCGTTTTCAAAACGTTCCAAAGCGACTTCGATGATTTCATCGTGTTCAAAATCAAGACCAGTCGTTTCCAAATCCAAAGCAATATATACATTCGGTTTCATCGGATTTTCCTTTATTTCGCCGGGAGCACCGGCAGGCGCTTTTCTAATGCGCCCAAAATATTCGCCCCGCGTTCAACGACAAGCGTATCTGCCAGAGAACGCCAGGACATTCCATATTGAAAGTCAAACAAACTTCCCGCATCAGGAGAATTCTGGGAATCCTTTGTGCGGAAATATTCCATCAGGTATTTTCCTTCCGTCAAATCATCCATTTGGAAAGTTCCATCGGCAGAGCAGGGAACCGTTGTCCATTGTTCAGAATCCGCTTTGCGAATGCGGACCCGCGTATCCGCGCCGCCACCCGGAATTTTTCCAGAAAGACTGGAAAGCTGCAATTTGGGAACCGTTTCAAACTTTGTCCAAACGCGCGTCTTTTGCGTCACAAGGGTATCGCGTTTCCCAGTCACGCTGTCTGGCGAAGAAAGAGTTGAATCCGCATAACGTTCCAAAAGTTCCACTTTAGCATCGGTCAAAAAATTTTCTCCGATAAGGACAGTCAGCCGGATTGGATCTTTCCGAAATACCCGAACGGGAAGCGTATCGCCATTTTGTACAACAATCAAAATGTTTCGCAACGAATCCAATAAAGAATCTTTTACCGGTTTGTCGTAAACGATTTCGATGGAATCTTTCGGGAGGATATTCTTCGCTCCGGTCGATGGCTGCGTTAAAACGCGTTTCGCCGGGAGAGTGTCCCCAGTTTGTTTTATCCAGTCCAAAGAAAGCGTCGCGAGTCTGGGATCCAGATGTCTTCCCAAAGAATCCCGTCCCCATTTGCAAGCGAACGTATAAGAAGAATCCCGATTTGCCAAAGAATTGAAGTAAAATTCAATGTCGTCACTCTGCGGAGAACGGTAAACAAACGCGGGCTCGATACGGGAAGAATCTGCGGAAATCAAAGCGCAATTCCCCGGAGAAAGGAAGAGACTGTCGATATACAGATTTTTGGAAAACTTTGCCGTCAAAGCGGACTTTCCCTTTTGAAAAACCGATTCCAGTGAAACGGGAGTCGTGTCTTGATCGGCCAGGGGAATCCAGAGAGAATCCGCAAATCCGGGCAAAAGTTCTAAATCAAACTCTCCCACGCCTGCCCATTCGGCAGACGGTTCTATTTTCTGGTTTCCATTCACGTCGAGGAATGCGACAACCCGGTAACGGCCCGCCTTCAAACCTTCCAGGCGGAATCGCCCCAAACTATCTGTTTGCGTAGAAAACAGCGGTGGCTCTTTCACCAGTTGCGGTAAAGAATCCGTTTCGACGGTAAGGGTCGAATCCCTGTATTTTTCTAGGTAATGATGCGACGCGCGCTCCTTTGCGCCCAAAAGAAACAGTCCCACCGTCGGATATTGCTTCTTTTTAATCATGGAGGCGGTCACCATTGCCCGTCCCGAAACTTCAAGGGAATCAATGACACTCCCCGTTGAAAAAGTCAGCCGGAACGGTTCGGCGACAGCGTTTCCGCGCAAATCCTTGAGTCCGCTCGCTATCGTCAGCGTATATGTCGTATTCGAATCCAGACGCGCCTTTGAAGTGATGAACAGTTCATCCCCATCCACTTCGAATTTGAGCTTCTTTTCTAGCGGCGGCGAAATAATCACCGCACTGCGTGGCACGCTAGACGCAATCCATTCGTCAAATTGCAAATGGACGTTCAACTCTAACGGCGTATTCACCGACTTTGGCGCAGGAAAAACGCCGGCAACCCGCGGAGGATATTTGTCTTCTGGACCGCCACCGGGCGCAACCGACGTGGCGCAATCCGAAAGGAATGCGGCCAAAACGGAAATCGCCAAAACAAAACGTCGCATTGGAATGGTCATTCTCCAATCATGTGAATGATTTTGCCAATACGCGACCAGCGGATTTTAAACGGAATTTTTGCCCACGACAAGGGATTTCCAAACGAAAATTCACCATCGGCGTTTTCAAACGAGAAGTAGACGACGAAAGCCTTCGCCTTCACATTCCTTTTGGAAACGAATCCCCAATAACGGCTGTCTGCCGACTGGTCCCGATTGTCGCCCATCATAAAATACACCGGATACTTGACCGTATAATGGGAAACCGGTTCGCCGTTCACAAGCAAGCGCGCCTTGAGCGACAAAGAAGAATCTTCCGCCACATAACGTTCCAAATCTTCCAGCTGCGCGCCTTCGAAATAAGTGTAGCTGACGGGCCGCATCCACCCCGAATAAACGCTGTCCGGATTCAAACGGGGAATGAATCCAGTCCGCGCCTTTTCGGCAAAGAAGGAAAAATCGACAAATCCGCACACCACATCTTTCGGATAAATCCGCGAATTTTCAAACGTCGGAAGCGCAACGAATTTTTCGCCAGGGCGACTGACCAAAAGGCTTTGCATTCGGAAATCGAAGTCCAACGTATCTTCGCCGCGGTATACGGTCATCTTGTCATGTGAAAAAAGTTCTTGCAACAAGTCGCCGCGGTCGTTTTCCGCCGGAACCCGGAACCCTTGGAATGTGTAATGGGGAACTTCAACGGAGTCCTTGAACAGTTTCAATTCCAGTTCCACTTTGTCTTCTGGAGTTTCCTGAACCATCAGGGAACGAATCCACCAAAGCATCGAAAGATTCCATTTCGAAAGATCTATGACGTCCCCCGGAGCAGGAATCCGCACAGCATTTAAGGAATCGCGCGCAATCGCCGTCCGGGAATAAGCAGAGTATTTTCCTTTTCCGGGAATTTCGCGCAATTCTTTTCCGTTTTTGTACAGAATTCCCTTTCGCACTTCTACCGTATCGCCAGAAACGGCGACGCACCTTTTGATGTAATCTTTGGGGCCATCCGCATAATGGACAAGATGCGGATTCCCTTCCAGAGGATTTTTGTCCCAATAAAAATTCCCAAACATCAACGCATCCGCCAGATGCGTGTAACGTTCGTAATCGTAATCCGGATAAGCGGGATCACCCGGATAGCGGAAAATGACAACGTCCCCGGATTTCGGTTCTGTAAGGCCTGGGAACTTGGAGCGGGAAAACGGAACCGGTGAGCCGTAGGTGAATTTTAACCCCAGAATAAAATCGCCCGTTTTCAACGTGTCTTCCATCGATCCACTCGGAATCTGAAAAGCCTGAATCACATATTGAATGACTATCAAGGCGCAAAAAATGGGAATCACGATTTCTTTCAGCAGCATTTTGAACCACTTCGGAAGTGGAACTTTTGAACAAAGCCTGTGCCACGAATTTTTAACGCGGTTAAAAAAAGGAATATTCTTGAAATCCATATATGGAGGCAAGATAGAAATTCTCTGACCGTTTTTTGTTTGCGACCTCAAAAGCCCATTCCGAACGAACGGCAAAACAGCGCCTCTTTTATTTTTTTACTTTGAAATCATGCTTGAACTGTTGGAAAAATACCGTTACCTGTTTCTTCTTTTTCTTGTAGCCACGGCTGCCCTGTGCATCACCCGCTACCTGTTTCTTCCGATTTTCAAACGGATTGCAAAAAAGACAAAGGGAAAATTCGACGACATGCTTGTCGCCCACAAAGCAGTGGAACGTTTCACCCATGTCGTTCCGGCGATTATCCTTTACACCGGTTTGCCCCACGCACTTTCGCACTCGCCCGAACTTCTTCAACTGTTGATGATTTTCAACAACATTTACCTTGTCATCATCAGCTATTTCGTTTACGACGCCATCCTCCGCGCTGTCGCCGACACCATCCTCCTCAATTCCAAAAAACAGGGGATTCCCATTCAAGGCGTTCGCCAAGCGGCTCTCCTCGTGGGATTCCTTATCAGCGCCATCCTTATCGTTTCCCAACTTGTCGGCAAAAGCCCCATCATTTTACTTTCTGGATTAGGCGCCCTTGCCGCTGTATTCATGTTGGTTTTTAAAGATTCCATCTTAGGATTTGTCGCCGGAATTCAAATCGCCGCCTTGGATTTAGTCCGCACCGGAGACTGGATTGAAATTCCCAAAGAAGGCATCAACGGCAGCGTCGAAGCCGTTTCCCTTACCCATATCCGCGTCCGCAACTGGGACAACACCAACAGCGTATTCCCCACATACGCCCTAGTTTCAACAACCTATAAAAACTGGCGTTTGATGCGGGATTCCGGAAGGCGGCGGATACAGCGGACGATTCTCATTGATGGAAGAACCCTTGGACATCTTTCCAAAGACAAGCAAACCGCCATTTTGAACGATCCCGAAGTCAAGAAAATCTGCAGCGAAAAGGATCTTTTTGATTCTAAAAGGCCGGTCAACATCCAAGCCTTCCGCCGTTACGCGTCGAAATACCTCAGCTCCTTAGACAACGCCGATTCCCAAATGACCCTTTTCGCCAGGGAACTCCCCTCCAATGGGCAAGGCATTCCCCTTGAAGTTTATCTGTTTTCCAAAATCACGGACTGGGCGCGTTACGAGACTTTCGCCTCCGACATTGTCGACCATCTGATGGGCATGCTCTCCATCTTCGGACTGCGCGTTTACCAGAAAGATTGAACATTCTTTAAAACAAAAACGGACAGCTAGTTCGCCGTCCGTCCTTATTCAACGCAAAAAATCATTCTTCAGAAAATTCTTCCGAAGCGTCTTCTTCTAGGGGTTCTTCGGCAAGAGTCGGGCCTTTGCCCAACAGTGCGTTCACATCGATTCCCGTCAAGCGATTATCCGAGTCAAAGCTTGCGACAATGTAATAATCACTGTTCCACGAAACCGTGCGGAGTTTTCCCTTTCCATCGGGAGTGCCGGAAACTTTTGCCGAAATCGAAGTGCCTTGGGAAATGTTCTTTTCAATCGTTGCAAAATCCTTGGAATTTTTTGCCTGTTGATTTGCGGTTACAGCCAGATTCCAGAGAATTGCATTGTTTTCAATGACTGCATTTTGCCCTTGAACCGCATTTTTCCCATCGGAATAATACTTGTCCGTCGTTTTACGGTAAGCTTCTTCCGCTTGAGAGGCATAATTGCCCTTTTGCATCAGCACAAGTCCAGTCAAAGCGACATTCAAAGCGAGGGAAGCTATCATGCAATGTTTAATCTTCATCGTTCCTCCTTATTTTGCATTGAATTCAAATGGAGCGGGTGCGGCAACCTGGAATTTTTCCGAAGCGGACACCGACGAAAGCGCCTTGGTGTCAACAGAAACGAATTTGCCGTTTTTAAAAGTGAAAGGAACGCTGCAGCCGTCTCCACAGGAAAGCGTCGTCACGTTGCCATCCTCTTGCGGATTCAAAATTTTAGCCGAATCCAAAGCCGCGACACGGGCATCGAAATCTTTTCGGGAAAGATTTTTCGCCGATGTTTCAAAAGCGATTTGCCAAACGGCATTGCTCCCCTGAATGAACGCATTTTGCGCATTCAAGACACTTTTCACAGATTTCGTGTACACGGTTGTCGCCGTTTTATAGGACTCTTGCGCCTGGGCATTGTAACCATCCTTGCAAACGAGCATGATGACCACAAGCATCGCGTTCAATAAAACAGAGACCGCCAGAATCAACTTCATCTTTTTGGGGTTCATTGTCTATGATTCTCCTCGAGAAAAAACAAGGACAACTTTTAAAATGAATTTTTAAAAATTGTCGTGGCTATAAATGTATATTTTCCACAAACAGAAAAGGTAAAAAAATGCAAAAAAGGCTTTCCGAAGCGGTTTTCGAAAACCTGAAAGAACTGATCAAAGCGAAAAATGCGGCTCACGAGTCCATGTTCAAATTCAGTTGGAAAAAAATTCCGCCATTTAGCCTTATCTTTCCGCAAGTGGACTTTGTCCGTATCGTTCGGTTCATGGGAGAAGTCAGGCAAAACGCCCTTCTTCAAAAAAAATTTATCCGCGAAAACCAAGCAACGGCAATTGACGATGAAAAAACGTTTCTCGAAGCCATCCCCGCTTATGTCGACGCGCTGGCCGAGTCCTGCGACAAACTGGCAAAAGTCGCGGAATTCAAACAAGGCATTCTAGAAAAAACTCAAAAACGCGATGTTTTCGCTTTCAACAAAATTTTAAAAGATTACGAAGAAGCCCAGGCGAATTTAGTGCGGGCCGGAGCCTTTGTCCAAATGGCCTGGGGAAATATTTCGTCCCCAAACTCCCATGCCGGAAATTAGCGTCATTGTTCCGGTATTCAACACGGAACCTTATCTCGTATCTTGTCTTGAAAGCATTCAACGGCAAGATTTTCGCGATTTCGAAGTCATTCTCATCAACGATGGCAGCACAGATCAAAGTTTAACCGTTTTACAGAATTTCGCAAGACAAGATTCCCGATTCACCGTTTTTTCTCAAGAGAATGCCGGACTTTCCGCCGCCCGGAACTTCGGTTTAAAAGTTTCAACAGGCAATTGGATAACGTTTGTCGACAGCGATGATGTCATTTCACCTACTTTTTTGAAATCCCTGCATTTGACCGCAGAACATTTTTGCGTTCCCATAGCCGTTTCAGGAAAGCAAACATTTCAAGATCTGCCGCCAAAATCGTTTGCGAAAAATGCGAAGCCTTTCAAAATTTCTAGCGAAGACGCGCTCGTCCGGGCTTTTTATCAAAAGGAAATTCCCGATTTTTCCGCCTGGAACAAACTTTACCACAAATCCCTTTGGGAAGACATTGCGTTTCCCTGTGGCATTTTTTTTGAAGACATGGCGACCATTCCCAGGCTTTTCGCGAAAACAGAAGCCGTCGGCGTTTACCCCGCTCCCCTTTACGGTTACAGAACCCGTTCCGGCAGCATTCTCCGTTCTGATTATGATTTGAAAAAAACAGAATTGCTCGACATCGCAGAAAAGAACTACGCTTATTTCAAATCCTTTTCCCCCGCTGTGCGCAAAGCGGCGGAAAGTTTGCTTTTCAGCGCCAGTTTCAGCATTCTCATGCGTACTCCAGAAAAGCCCGAATTTACCGCTGTCCGAGAACGCGCCTTCAAATGGATTCGGGAATGGCGCATTCAGGCGCTTTTCAGCCCGAAAAATCGAATGCGGAACAAGGTGGCCGCCCTGTTATCCCTGTGCGGAAAACGCGTTCTCCCCCATTTGCTGCGGAGGTTTGGATGATTCCCCGGAAAATTCACTTTTGCTGGTTTTCAGAAGAGCCTTATCCCGAAACAGTCAAAACATGCATTGACAGCTGGAAGCGTTTTCTTCCCCGATACGAACTTATTCTCTGGGATTCCAAACGCGCCAAAGCCGCCCATATTCCGTGGATTGACAAAGCTTTGGAAGAAAAGCGGTGGGCTTTCGCAGCCGACGCCGTTCGTTTGTACGCAATTTATACAGAGGGTGGAATTTATTTGGATTCCGATGTTGAAGTTCTGAAAAATTTTGACCCTCTTCTGGAACGGGATTACTTTTTTGGTTATGAAAACGGATCTGATCGGATTGAAGCTGCCGTATTCGGAGCCAAAGCCGGGTTTCCTGCCATCCGAGATGCGCTCCATTTCTATCAAAGCCATCCTTTCGATTATAACGAGCACCAGGTGGATTTTCTCGTCATTCCCCACATTCTCCGGGAATCCTTTCGAAACTGGAATCTCGAAATTTTTGACGAAAGCATTTTTTCGCCCAAAAGCTTTACGGACGGTTCCATTCGCACGACAGATTCAACTTTTTGCATTCATCACTTTTCAAGTTCGTGGCGACCGAAACTACTACAAAAATCCATTCTACGCCGCCAATGGATTTACAGACATTTTCCACGGCCCGCATCCTCCCTATTGGCTTATGCGCTCTCCCTTTGGACGAACCTTCGGATTTTGGGATTCCGCGGAACTTGCCAAAAAATTTTCAAAAAATTTTAACGGCGTGGATTTACCGTTTTAAAAAACGGCGCGGAATGAACAGTTTGGGAAAGCGGCGAAAAAAGGCGAGAGAAAAAGAGGCGAGCTGCGGCAATCGGCGAAGCGCCTCTTTTTTATTGTGGAACGCCAAATTCGAAAACCAATGCGAACGCCAAATATTCCACGCCCTCGGAAACAAAGGTTCGTTTCGATAACTTTCGATGACCTTCAAAAAAGTTCCATACATCAAATGTCCATCCGACGACATATTGTTTCCATGTACGCGGTAATGCGTGCAAACACAGGGAAGTACGGGGAGCGAACCATACTTTTTCAAAAGTTTCAGCCAAAGCGGAAAATCTTCAAATGGGTACTTTGAATCATAACCGCCCATTTTTTGAAATTCGATGCGGCGAATCATTTCCGAGCAACCGTGTAATTCCTTTTTTCCCAAAAAAAACTCTTCGAACGTGACTTCGGGAACAGACCGCGTGTATCGCGGATCCGGAGCGTCCGCCAAATGCCCCGATTCATCCATCAGCTGAATCATTCCAAAGCAGGCTATTTTTTCGGGGTGCGATTTCAAATAATCGCTTTGCATAGCCAACCGCCCGGGCGCCATCACATCATCCGAAGCGAACGTACAAAAAAATTCACCTTGAGCTTCTGACAGCAATTCGTTCAGCGTATTGACAAATCCCCGATTTTCCCGGTGACAGTACCGGAATCCAAATTCTTTTGAAAGTTTTTCCAACAAATGCGGACTAGAATCTGTTGAACCATCGTCAATCACCAGCAATTCAAACGGAACGCCTTTTTGCGCCATCACCGACCGAACAGCCTCTTCTACATACTTTTCGTGATTGTAACTGGCCAAAAGTACAGAAACTACGGGTTTTTCCACGGAATCCTCCGCACGCAAAAGAGCATGACGACAAAGCTCAGAGCATTTTCAATGGCATAGGCGACAAATGGAGAACGGTATTCCCAAACCGAAGCGCCCAAAACAGTCAACACAAAAAACAGGACACTGGATCCAACTTCCAAAGAAACATACGCCAACGTTTGTTTCCGGGCTATCAACGCCAACCCCAAACACCAGCAGCCCACTTTAAAGAAATCGCCGATGAACTGAACCGGAATCCACGCGGCGAGTGGCGAGAATTTCTCTGACAGAACAAGTGTGACAACAAAATTCCGAAGGAAAAACAAAACGAGAACGAGAACGGCGGCTATCGCCATCACCCGAAGCAACAGATTTTTAAGCGTTTTAAAAAAATCTTCACGAGAAATCGCTGCCGAAAGACGCGGAAGCAGCACAACGCCCAACATCGAAGAAAATGCCACGGCAAAAAAGTCCGAAATGCGCATGGCTCCCTGCCAAAATCCAGCGGCATCCCATCCAAAATTTTTTCCCAAAAAAGACCGCACAAACATAAAAACCGAGGGCGAAAGAATCATGGGAACAAGCCCCATGACCGCATAACCGCGCCAAGGTTGAAAATTGGCGGAAAGCTTTGCCCCAAAGCGCTTATAACGGAAGCCTCCTCGATGCGCATTCCAAAGGGCGAAAAAACACGAAACGATGGATTGCGTCGCCACGGCGCTCAACACGGTCAACGATTTCGTTTGCACCATCATCAAGACCCAAACGCAGTTCAAAACAGATGTCACCGAATTGATGACAGCCCAGCGCCTGTAATTCGAAAGGCCGTTCATCACCGACTGGCAAATTGCATTCAATGTCAACGCGAGCATTCCGGGAATCGCAAAAAGCAAAGCCGCCTGCACAAGGCGTTTGGGCATCAACGGGAAAATGGATTCCAGCGGAGCCAGCAAGGCGAAAAGAGCGAATCCAATCGATGTCGCAATGGATGCGTAAACGCTTATGCGGAATCCTCCACGCCAAATCGGGCCCAGTTCTTTTTCGTTATCCCGGTATCGGGAAGTTAAACTGACCCAGCCATTTTGCAATGCGAGCGAAGATGTCCCGTGTCCAAGCGAAAGTAAATTTTGCAATTGCCCAACAGCGGCAAATCCAACGGGACCCGCCACCATTGCCAAGAACTTATTGGTGACGAAAGCGCATACCACGCGAATAACCGTCACTAACGCAGAACCAGCCGATTGTTTCCAAAATTCAGAAGATTTCATAGTTCATACTCGTAAATATCATAAGTGACACCTCTCCCCGCACATTCCTCTTTCTGGCGGATAAGGCCTTCGTTCAACACCCACCCGCCATTTTCGTTTGAAGTTCCCCAATCCACAAAAACTTTTTCCGAAAAAGTTTCTATCAAATTCAACATTAAAAAGTCCATCGCATGGCATGCGCGCCCAGTTGCAGAACTTGCCAGATATTGCGCATGCGCCACTTTTTCAGAAACATAGAAAACACTTCCCGCCAAAAGGGTTTCGCCTTGGGAAACGGTGAAAAGCCGGATGTTTTGCGGAAACTTCGAAGCGAGCATTTTCAATTCTTCGAAGGAATGTACAGGATGCGCCCCATGCCTTGATTGCAGACAAGATTCCAACAGCGCATGAAATCCGGCCCAATCCGCAGATTCGGCAAAAATCAGTCGCTCCTTTTTTCCCTTTCGAAAATACCGTCTTTTTTGCGGGGAAGGAATGTCTTTAACGGGATTCAACGCACAGGAAAGCAGCCGGGAACGCAACACGGCCTTTTTGCGGAAAAGCCAATAAATATCCTCTTGCGATGGCCGTTCCGCATAAATCCAAGGCAGCGGTTTATAGACAACCCGACGCGCGCCCAGTTTTTTCAGTTCGGCGTCAAGCAATTCGAATAAAATTTTCCCATCGGCGGCTCCCATGGAATTTTCTAAAACAAATCCGCCAAATGTAAGCCCCGCATGGGAGCTGAAAACGCCCGATTCATCCAATGTTCCGGGAATCAACGCACAACATTTTTCTTCGCAGAAAAAAAGAAAAGAGCAGTCCGGGAAACGGTCCGCGTGATAATCCATGTAACGGCGATCGAACAAAAAATTTCCATTGCGCGCCTTCGCGACAAATTCATTCCAAATTGGTTCATCTAGCGGAGAATATCGCCGGATAGAAATTGTTTTCACGCCCAAATCTCCTTTCCGGATCGGCTGTTCCTTTTAGGCACAAAACCATTTACCGCTTCGATTACTTGAGAAATTTCACTTTGCGTCATTTGCGGATAAAGCGGCAAGCTGAGCTCCGTTTGCGACATTTTTTCTGCAATGGGAAATTGGAGAGAGTTCCATTCCGAATAAGCGGCTTGTTTGTGCGGCGGAATCGGATAATGGATAAGAGTTTCCACTCCGCATTCCTTTAAATGTTTTTGCAGTTCATCCCGATCTTTTGAAAATACAGGAAAAACATGCCAAACATTTTCTTGTGATTCGCCAGAAGCCGGAATCGAAATTTCAGCATTTTGCATTTTTTTCAAGTAGAGATCCGCAATCTGCCGGCGTTTTTCATTATCCGCATCCAAACGTTTTAATTTATATGCAAGTACGGCGGCTTGAAGTTCGTCCAATCGGGAATTCATCCCTTTGAACAGATTCACGTATTTTTGACCGCTCCCGTAATTGGAAAGAATCCGGACCATTTTTTCAAGTTCAGGATCCGATGTGGTCACAGCCCCGCCATCTCCCAACGCGCCCAGATTTTTTCCCGGATAAAAACTGAATCCGGCGGCATCTCCAAAAGCGCCTGCGCGCTTTCCACATTCTACAGCCCCATGGCCTTGCGCCGCATCTTCAATCAAAAGCAAATTTCGGCTGTGGGCAAAATCCAAAAGTTCTCTGCCCGGAATCGCCCGCCCGTAAAGATCGACCGCCAAAACAGCCTTGACGGACGGCGTCAAAAAACGTTCCACGCTTTCTGCAGAAAGATTGCACGTCAAAGCATCCGGTTCCGCGAAAACGGGAACAAGTCCCAATTCAGTCAACGCGAGAACTGTCGCGATATAAGTGTTCGCGGGGACAATGACCGCATCGCCGCGCCTTAAACGGCCCAGTTCCAGATAAGCCCTGAAAATGAGAGTCAGCGCTTCTAATCCATTGGCAACGCCAACGCAAAATTCCGTGCCGCAAAAACGGGAAAATTTCCGTTCAAAGCGCAAACATTCCTCTCCGCGAATGTACCAACCGCTTTTCACCACCCGCTCTACAATTGCAGAAAGCTCCGGTTCAAAAGAGGCGTTCACCCGTTTCAAATCAAGATAAGGAACCATCATTTTCTCCGGGCAGCAGCTTCGTTGCGGAATTTTTCATAATCCCGAATGTAATCCGCGTCATCATAAGGATGCGAAGCCAATACGAGGCAAATCGCCCCCGAAGAAAAGTTCAATTCTTCGGCCCAAATTCCAGGTGGAACGTGAATCCCTTCGTATGGGCGGTCCAAACGGATTATTTGAGAATTTTCTCCATCGTCCACTTTGACATCGAACGCCCCGGAAGCCGCCACCAAAAGCTGGTGGCATTCCCTGTGGGCGTGACCGCCGCGATAAATGCCTCCGGGAATATCGTAAATGTAAAAGACGCGGTTGATTTCAAAAGGGATATTCCCAAAACTTTCAACAGGAGACAGGGAACCGGATCTTTCGGAAATTTTCTGGAACTTCACAAAGTGACAGCCAGCAAGCATCTCTTTCATTTGAGCGCCTCCTTGAAATCGTCAAATTCCCAGATATAATCTTCCGGATCATACGGTTCCGAACTGAGCACCAGCGCTACGGAATTTGTAGAAAAATTGTCCAACGTGCGGTAATGCATCGGCGGAACATACAGTCCATTGTAAGAACGCCTGAGCGGAAACCGGAATTCCTCTTTCCCATTGTGCAAGACAACATCGAAACTTCCCGACAGCGCGACGATAAATTCATGCTGTTTTTTAAAAGCGTGACTGCCGCGGATTTCTCCACCGGGAACATCATAAATCCAATAACAGCGGCGGATTTTGAACGGGATGTGCTTTTCCGATTCAATGATGCTCAAATTTCCCCGGTCGTCGAGAATTTTGGGCAAAGTCAACAGTTTCGGTTTGAGGAAAATCGGATCCATATCGGTTAAAATATAAAAAAGCTCTGGATGGCGTTTATTTTGCCATGCGGCTATCGGCAAACAATTTTCAACGCCAAACAAGGCCTTCTTTTTTTAAATTGGAATCACAAAAAACAAAGGATTCCCTATGCTTAAAATTGGCATTCTCGGTTATGGAAATTTAGGCCGCGGCGTGGAAAGCGCCGTAAAATTCGCCCCGGACATGGAACTGGTCGCCGTGTTCACTCGCCGCAATCCGCAAAGCGTCCAAATCCGGACTGCGGGCGTTCCCGTTTTACACGAAAGCGAAGCTGTAAAATGGAAAGACAAAATCGACGTGATGATTCTTTGCGGAGGAAGCGCCACGGACTTGCCCAAACAAACTCCGGAATTTGCGGGCCTATTCAACGTCATCGACAGTTTTGACACCCACGCGAAGATTCCGGAACATTTCGCCGCCGTCGATGCGGCAGCCCGGGCTGCAGACAAAATCGCCATGATTTCCGGCGGTTGGGATCCGGGACTGTTTTCGTTGAACCGCGTTTATGCGGATTCCATTCTGCCGAATGGAGAAACTTATACTTTCTGGGGAAAGGGCGTGTCACAGGGCCATTCCGATGCAGTCCGCCGGATTCCCGGAGTTAAAAATGCAAAGCAATACACTGTTCCCGTCGAAAAAGCGTTAGAAGCGGTTCGCAGCGGTAAAGCGCCTCAGCTTTCGACCCGTGAAAAACACACCCGCGAAGTTTTCGTTGTCTTGGAACCGGGCGCAGATGCGGCACAAATTGAACAGGCGATAAAAACGATGCCGAATTACTTTGCCGATTACGACACAACCGTACACTTCATCGATGAAAACGAATTTGCAGAAAAACATTCCGGAATGTCTCACGGAGGATTTGTCATCCGTTCCGGGAAAACAGGAGAAAACGGCGAATTTTCAAACATCGTCGAATACAGTATCAAATTGGATTCCAATCCGGCGTTCACGACCAGCGTCCTTGTCGCCTATGCCCGCGCTTTGAATCGAATGTTCAAAGAAGGCGCAAGGGGCTGCAAAACGGTCCTTGACGTTCCGCCCGCTTATCTTTCCCCAAAAAGCGATGAAACCCTTCGCAAGGAATTGCTCTGATGAAAGAAGAAACCATCCAAATTCAATACTTGGACGATTCCATTCCAAGACTGGAATACATCGGCGGCAAATCCGACTGGATAGACCTGAGCGCTGCAGAAACCGTGACACTTCGCCGAGGCGAATTTCGGCTTATCCACTTGGGCGTCGCCATGAAACTTCCCCAGGGTTACGAAGCCCACATCGCCCCCCGCAGTTCCACGTTCAAAAACTGGAAAATTCTGCAGGTAAATTCCGTAGGCGTTGTGGATTCCAGCTATTGCGGAAAAGAGGATTGGTGGAAAATGCCCGTTTACGCAACGGAAGACGTCACCATCGAAAAGGGCAGCCGCATTGCCCAATTCCGGATTTTAGAAAACCAGCCCAAACTCCACTTTGAAGAAACCGTCCTCGAAGATAAAAACCGCGGCGGCTTCGGCAGTACGGGAAAACGCTAAAACAGTCTCGCCGGTCAGCCGCCAATCGGTTTGACCGGCTTTATTCCAAAATTGCGCACGGCATTCAACACGGCGAGAATCATCACGCCGACATCGGCAAAAATCGCCATCCACATATTCGCAAATCCCACGGCGCCAAGTCCAAGGCAAATCACCTTGACTGCAATGCAAAAAAAGATGTTCTGACGGACAATGCGCATGCATTTTTTCGCCATCCGCATCGCCGTGGCGAGTTTCAAAGGATCATCGTCCATCAAAACGATATCAGCGGCTTCAATGGCAGCATCAGAGCCCAGGCCTCCCATGGCGATTCCCACATCCGCACGGGAAAGAACCGGAGCGTCGTTGATTCCGTCACCGACAAAAGCCAGCGTGCTGCCGCTCTTCTTTTCACGAAGAAATGTTTCCACCCATTTCACCTTGTCCGCAGGAAGAAGCCCGGCGTAAAATTCATCCAACTTTAATTTGGCTGCAACAGATTCTACCGATTTCTGCGTATCGCCGCTGAGCATCAAAAGCCGTCGAATTCCCAATTTGCGCAATTCATCCATCGCCTGCGCGGAATGCGGTTTTACGACATCCGAAACGATAATGTGCCCCGCGTATTCGCCGTCTATCGCCACATGGATATTTGTCCCGGCGATGTGACAATTCCGCCACTTCACGCCGGCATCTTCCATCATTTTCCCATTTCCCACGCAAATCGTTTTCCCATTGACTGCGGCGCGGATTCCCCGACCGGGAATTTCTTCCACATCACTGACAAGGCAGCCGTCCGCTTCGCGACCATAAGCCGCTTTTAACGAAACGGCTATCGGGTGACTGGAATAACGTTCCACGTGACAAGCCAAATGCAGCAATTCTTCTGGTCCGATTTTTTCCGGGTGGACCGCCACCACTTCAAAGCTTCCCTTGGTGAGCGTCCCCGTTTTATCAAAGACCACCGTATCCGTTTTAGAAAGACTTTCGACAAAATTCGCCCCTTTGATTAAAATTCCCGCTTTGGAAATTCCACCAATTCCCGCAAAAAACGAAAGGGGAACACTCACGACAAGCGCACAGGGGCAACTGATGACAAGGAAAATCAACGCCCGATAGAGCCATGTCGTCCACAGGGGATCTTTATCAAAAAGGGTCAGCGCAACCGGTGGAATCAACGCCAGGACGATTGCAGAAAAAGTGACTATCGGAGTGTAAATCCGGGCAAATTTTGTGATGAATTTTTCTGACTTGGATTTTTGCGAAGTGGCGTCTTCGATGAGTTCCAAAATTTTCGACACCGTGGAGTCTTCAAAATTTTTCGTTGTGCGGACTTTGATGAGCCCCGTCAAATTGATGCTGCCAGAAACGATTTCATCGCCCGCGGAAACATCGCGCGGAAGAGCTTCCCCCGTCAAAGCCGCCGTATTCAGCGAAGAATTTCCCTCGGCGACAACACCGTCTATGGGAACCTTTTCCCCAGGCCGAACAACAATGACGCTTCCGACATTCACCGATTCAGGATCAACCTGTTCCAATTCGCCATTTTCCGTTTCTACGTTAGCAAAATCCGGGCGGATTTCCATCAAATCCGCAATGCTTTTCCGGCTTTTTCCGACCGCATAGCTTTGGAACCATTCTCCAATTTGATAAAAAAGCATCACGGCGACCGCTTCGACATAATCCCCCGTTTTCAAAAAGCCCAATAGCAACGCGCCCAAAGTCGCCAAAGACATCAACAGGTATTCATCAAATGGTTGCCGATGGGAAATTCCCTTCGCGGCGCGTTTTAAAACATCATGACCGACGATCCAGTACGGAATGAGATAAAGCGCAAAACGGGCCCCGGGATGCGTTTCTTCTGGCAGAAAATGCAACGCAACAAGCAGGGCGGCAGAAACCAGAATGCGGGCCAGGTTCTGTTTTTGTTTTGCGTTCATCTGAAGCTTCTCCTTTGGCGGAATTTCAGTTACAGGTAAACTTCACAACCGGATTCCACTTTTTTACAGTTTTCCCGTACAGCGGCCATCACGGTTTTCTCATCAGCCCCATCATCAAATTCCACTTTCATTTTCAAAAGCATGAAATTCACGGAAGCGTCTTTGACTCCAGCCGTTTTCTGCGCCGCCGTTTCCATTTTTCCGGCACAGACCGGGCAATCGACATCGATGCGGTAACTTTTTTTCATCAGAACCTCAAAATCAAATTTGGCACTCAAAAGATTAAACAAATGTTTAATCTTTGATTTAAATATAATTCAAGCCCTCCCATTCCGGCAAGATATTTGATCTTTTTTTTGTTATTTTTCAAAACAAGATGCCCAGTCAGACAACGAAATTTCCAAAGCACGACCATCCCGTCACCGAAAAAGAGCTGATTTTAGCCAAGCAGATGCCCTCGGAACGGATGGCTATTCAAGTTGCCGAAGCCATGAAGCAATTAGGCGACGTTTCACGACTGCGCATTTTTTGGCTGCTTTGCCACGCCGAAGAATGTGTCACGCACATCGCCCAACTTGTGAACATGACAAGCCCCGCCGTATCCCACCATTTACGGTTGCTGAAAGCCGCCGGGCTCATTGAATCCAAACGTCTTGGCAAAGAAATGTTTTACAAGGCCGCCGAAACAGACCTGGTTTTGGAATTGCACCATACGATAGAATCCGTTGCAGAAATCACGTGTCCAGAAGATGGATCGGAATCTTCCCGTTAAACGGAAGCCGCTGCTGTCCCGGATTTTATTTCGCAAACCGGGACTTCATTTGTTTGATTTTCCGACAATGCTTTTTTTTCAGCGCCGCTCTTTTTGTCGACAAGCCCGAAATCATGTTGCCAAATTGAGATACTTCGTTTTCGCTTAGCCGCAAAGGCAAAGATGCGTAGAAATTTTCAAACTCCGCATCGCGAATCGTTCCTTTAGAAATTCCATTTCCCAATTTCGCATTGTTGCCGAAGATGACCAAATCGACACACTTGCCCTGCAACGCCGGAAAGTTCTCGCAAAGGGCCTGGATGTGTCCGAAATTTTGATGGTGCGGATTTTTCATCGTATAATTCTTTCGTCCGCGATTCACATAAACCTTCCACTGTTTGTCAAAATTCCTTCCGACGACCAAACCGATGTAAGTCTTTTTTTCGATGACGAGAACACCTTTTTCAGTCACGGCGAGAATGTCAATTTGTTGAACTCCGCGACTTCCCGGCACATAAACATCTTGAAAAACGTGTTCCCCACAAACGGCTTTGATCCTTTTTGCCGTATGATTTTCTCCGATTTTCCCAATGATTTGATTGGAATACAGGTGGAGACAGAGAACGGCAATCGCCAAAAGGAATACAAACGCCCACAGGAAAATCATATCGTTAATATAATTCCGAATTCATTTCAGGGGACGACCGAAATAAAGCTATCTTGTCGCATCATGAATCATTTGGAAGCCGACAGCCGATTTTTAAAAAAGGGCGTTATCGTCAACATCATCGGAACCATCCTGAAAGTATGCGGGCCGCTCCTCACCATTGTGCTCGCCCGGATTTTCGGAGCCGCCGAATTTGGCATTTTCGTTTCAACGCAAACTCTGCTGCTCACCATTTCCCGTTCATCGACTCTCGGCTTAGACAAAGGCCTTTATTGGTATTTGCCCCAAAACCGTTTGAACAAAAGAAAACCTTACGACGGCGTCATGGAATCCTTTTGGGTCGCCGTCATTGTTTCCCTGTGCTGCACCGGCGTCATCTTCGCCGGTTCCTTCGTTCACGCTTTTTCAAAAGAACTCCCCTGGTACGCCCTTTCTCTCGTTTTTTACGCCACGTCTTATGTGCTGAGCAACACGTCTGAAGGGAACCGGAAACCGCAAAACGCCGTTTTCATCAATTCTTTTTTTGTCGCAGTTCTTTCGCCCGCTTCTTCTATCGTCATGCATTTTCTCGGGATTCCTCATGCCCTTCCCCTCGGACTTTTGATTGGGCAGTTGGGCGGATTCCTATTGCACTTTGCCCTTGTGCGAAAACAGTTTCCCGAAATGCCATTCATTCCGCAGCATCGAATTTCCAAAGCGCTTTTGGTATATTCCCTTCCGCTGGGATTCAACGAATTCGTTTCGTCATTTCTCATCCGGTCCAGCCTTTGGATGGTCATGCTCTTCCTTGGACCGGAAATGGCCGGAGCTTACGGCATCATGGTGACAATATCAAATGCGCTTCAAACCATCCGCGTCGGGTTCACTCCCATTTTGACGCCCGTCATCGCCGGCATGGACAAGGACAGGCTGCAAACGGATTTGAAGCCCGTCTATTCGTATTGCGTTTCCATGGTCACGTTCATCCAGTTGCTGATTGGATTTTTCATCATCTTGTTTCCCAACGAAATTTTGAGCATCGCCGGGAAAGATTTTGTGGTGCAGCCGCAAGCTCTTGGCATTTTGTTGCTGGTGCACTTGTTGGCGGGATTCTGGGGAATGGCAATTGTCATCATGAACGGCATCGGAAAAAGCCTTTACACTCTCAAAATGAATCTGTTTTCTTTGGGAATCGCCCTAGTTTCCGGCTATTTTCTGATTCCGGCCTACGGCCTTGTCGGTGCGGCCCTTTCCATGCTGTGCTACAACGTCATCGCCATGATTTGGAACAACGTTTACCTGGCAAAATTAAAACTTTGGCCGTATTCCAAAAAGCTCTGGAATCGCCAACTGTGGATTTGCATTTTAATCGCCTGCTACGTTGCCTTGAACATTGGCGATTTTTCACTGGAACTGTGGCAACGCGCCATTGCCTATTTAATCGCCCTTGCCGCTTTGGGACTGCAATGGCTCTACGAAAAAAAGAGGAGCCGTTAATCTTTCCACCAGGCGTCAAAATTATGCGTGCGGCGCTTCTCTTCTGACGGGAGCGTCATGTAGTCGCCATACAGCTGGGAAAGATACGCGTCGTAATTTTTGAACCCCGTATAAGTCCGGTTTTCAAATGTGTATTCCGCTTGCTGCAGCAAAAATTCCTTTTCGAAAATGGCGTCAAAATTATGCCCCGAAAACAAGATGGCGACCCGTTTTGAATTTGCCACCGAATAGCGGTGAAACACTTTTTCTACAAAGCGGCAAATTCTCTTTCGACCGATGAGAATTGAAATTGCATAAAAAAAGCGTTTGTAAGCAAGCGTCCAGAAGCTCAAAGTCTTTGACGAAAAATCCGTATCCATCGCCAAAGCGACAACCCGCAGAAAACTGCAGAAGAAAATGAACGTTTTCGCTTTCCATAGCGGAGCGGGGAGCCCATCGATGGGGAAAATGTCAATCCAAATTCCTTGATTGTCCTGATGCCTGTCACTCTTGATTTCCGTTCGATTGTCTACAGCCTTGGCGAATGGGTAAAAATAACCTTCCGAAGTATCGTCCACCGCAGAAAGCCATTTCGGTTTTTGGGCGCGGTCATCTTTTAAAATGGAGAGGAGCTTTTCATAATCCTTCCGCTCCATGGCAATGTCCATATCGTCATCCCATGGAATATAACCTTGATGGCGAACGGCTCCGAGAAGTGTTCCATAAGCGATAAAATAACGCAGACCGTTTTCTTCGCAAATTTTGGAAATTTCGTCCAAGATGGACATTTGAATTTGGCGAATTTCTTCGGGAGAGATTTTTTTCATATATCCCTTTTCAGAATTTCCTTGATGAGTGAAGTCGAAATGCCTTCTGTACGCGGAAGCGTGACCACTTCTTTTTGATGCGCCGCACACCATTTTTCCGCTGCCAAAAAGCTGGAATTGTTCTGATCTTCGCCTTTGGCAAAAAGGTCAAAATCCACCGTTTGCACAATGCTTTCTGCCGTTTTGTAAACCACAACGTCATCGACGTAACGGATTGCAGCCACCATATAGCAACGCTGTTCCGTTGTATAAGTCAATTTTGCACCCGGTTTGAAAAGCGCCACATAATCCGAATCTTGTACGGCAACAATCAAGTGGTCACCCAACGCTTTCGCTTTTCGAAAAAGTTCCATGTGACCGAAATGCAAAAGGTCAAAAACGCCGACTGTCAAAACTTTTTTCATTAAAACGCCCTTTTCAATCGCAATAGGCTGTTCACACCGCCAACGTTGCCGGTTAAAAGATGAAATTCATTTGAATCTGCCGTCGTTGGCATCATATTCCTTTGAATTTTTTCGTTCTGGATGAAATATAAAAAAAGAGATGCCTATGCGCCAACGACACGACACGCATCCCTTTCAACGCTCCCTTAAAAACGGGGTCAAACCTTTTTGTATCTTTGACGCATGACGAAATATCTCTTTGTCTTGACCAGTTCCCCCAAGGATTTTTACCTTGAACAAACCCTAATCGCCATCGCATCCCTGCGGTTCCACAATCCCGGCGCATTTGTCACCCTTTTGACAGACGACAAGACGGCGGAAACATTCACCGGCGCGCGGGCTGTCATCAAAGAGGCCGTTGACGAATTGAACGTGCAAACCATCGACGAAAAATTTTCACCCATGCTCCGTTCCCGTTACCTCAAAACGGTCATGCGCAATGTTGTCGACGGAGACTTTCTTTATCTGGATTCTGACATCGCCGTCGTCGGAGACCTTTCCATTCCTAAAAATTGGACAGGCGGCATTTACGCCGTTCTCGATTTCCACACCAATTTGCACAAAGCCATCAACCGGAAAAAAGTGTTGGCCAACGCCAAGAAACTCGGATTTTCACCCATTTTGAACGATGAACTTTTCAACGGTGGCGTGATGTTCGCCAGCGATACGCCCAATTCCAGAGCCTTTTTCAAGAAATGGCACGAACTTTGGCTTTATTGCGTTTCCAAGGATTTTCCATTCGACATGGCATCCCTGGCCGAAACCGATTTTTCTTTCGGTTACACGATTCAAAAAATGCCTGGCGAATGGAATTGCCAACTGGCTTATGGCAACCGTTTTTTACCCACTGCAAAAGTTTTGCACTTTTTCGGTTCCCGCATTATCGACACCCGCGGGAAAAAAGTCCCCCGCAGCATGGATTTGTTCTTGCCGAAAATTCTCCGCAAAAATTTTTATACGGATTTAAAAAATCTTCCCGTTACAGTCCTTGCGGACAAATCCATCCACATCACCGACGATTACGACGATGTCATTTCCCATGCGAAAGCGGCTTTTGAATTGCAGACAAAGAAAGTCGGCGCGGCAGGAGCCTACATCATCCGTTCTTACGCTTTTGCCAAAAGCCTCGCGTTCCTCTACAAGAAATGTCCCGTTCTTTTAAAACCACTCGAACTTTTAGGAACGCTGTTAAATTAGGAATTAGGATGTAGAAATGAGAAATTGTTAGCTGAGGTGTGAAAACTTTTTTTGGGGGGATTTCGAATCAAAGCCTTTTCTGTTGCGGTGTACACAATTCGCACGTTTCTACTGTGAAAAGGAGCCGTTTTCGCCAATTCAAAATTTCATCACCAAAATGGTGATATCATCTTTTTGAGAAGCTCCCTGAGAAAAATTCCGCAATTCTTCTAACAGTGCCAAACGGATTCCCTCGGCAGAAAGCGCATGGTATTTTTCAACAAAAGACTTCAACCGTTCCAAGCCGAACATTTCTTCGTTGCCATTAGCCGCTTCCGTCACACCATCCGTATAAAGTAACACCGTATCGCCGGGTTTCACAATCAAGGATTTTTCTCGGATAATTTTGCTGTTGTCATCGACCATACCTAGCGCAATTCCGCCGCTTTTAATGGTTTCCAAACGGTTGTCGTCTTCTTTGAAATGCAAAATATGTTCATGCCCACAACTGGTGTAATGCAACGCCTTCGAACGCGGATTCCATTCAAAGAAAAGAAGCGAGGCGAACATCGTTTCGGAAATATGCCCAGACAAATCGGCGTTTACATGCACAAGAGTTCGATACGTATTGGCGAAGTAGCGACATTCCGCATGTAAAAAAGCGTAAAGCGACGTCATCACCATCCCCGCCGGAACGCCTTTTCCAGAAACATCCCCAATGACGATTCCCAAATTGTGGTTGGGCAATTCCAAAAAGTCAAAATAATCACCGCCGATTTCTTTAGCCGGAGTCATGGAACCCGCCAGAGAAATTCCATCACAGGTTGGAATTTTATGCGGCAAAAGCCCCGACTGAATTCGGAATCCCAGTTGCAATTCCGCTTGCGTCCGCGCCTGATCCTGCCTTTCAAGGACAGCTTCATTCGCTTTCAAAATCATCGTCGCATAATGGGAAAAATTTTGAACCAGGTAAAAATCGCTTTCAGAGAAATAACGTTCGTATTTTTTATTTTCAACAACCAAAACGCCCAAAAGTTGCTGATCGAAATTCAGCGGTTCAAGAATCAAGGAGCGGATATTGGATGCGCGGCTTCCCAAAGAAAGCACTCGACTGTCACGGCTCGCATAAGGAATATAAACGCCCATCCGCGACGTTCCGCATTCCCAAACCAGATTGTCCTCTTCGGTAATGTTTTGAGAAAAAGTGATTTCGCGCAAAGCTTCGGCGTGAGTAAAGCTCATTTCGTTTCCGCGGACCAGCGGATAAAAAATGCCGTACATTTCCGAGCATCGGAACAGATGTTCCTTCTCGTCCCAAATGTAAACCGCCGCGGACTTTGCCCCAATCCCTTCGGAAAGAGTTTCCAAAAATCGGGCAAGCGATTCGTGCAAATCAGAAAAATCGCTGACCGTTTCCCCCATTTTCGTCACAATCCGATGATTGATTTTTCGTTCTTCTTCATAGACGTCTATCACGCGATCCTTGTGGCGAATCCAATTGCCGTAACGCCGCAAAAAAACATAAGCGATTTGAGCGAGGAACAGCAAACGGAAAATCGGGAGCACGAGCAAACAGGAAAGCACATAAAATCCGAACACCAGATGAATTCTCGGTTTCGGATAATAAGACATCGACGCATAAATTCTGTCAAAGAAAAATGCGGTCACAATGGTGGCGAACAAGGGCACAAGGAAAACAGGCGGACTTATCCAATACGAGAACACCACATTTATCACCGAAAAAACGGCAACAGCCCAAATTCCTTTCGCCATGTATTTTTTAGACGGAGGCTCCGGGGCTTTGCGATTTTCTTCGCGAATAAAAAGCACCGTAAACGCCAAAAGAAACACCAAATCAACAATGGGAATCAGCGGGCGGAAATAGAGAAAATCCATTCCAAAACGGACACCGAACGCATTCCACAAGAAATAAATCCCGGCGAACAAAATCCACGGCCACATGCGGGAAGCAGAACGTTTCCCATCGATTTCCACTACCATCAAAAACAGCGGAAACGCAGCCAACAGGGGAATCAGCGGATACAGAATATTTAACAACACGTCAAAAAGATAATAAAGGATGCTTCGAGATTTTTACGCAGTCGCCATAAAACGCCGAATCCATTCGCGATGTTCCGCCGCTCCAACTTTCTGCATTTTGGCAGCAATTTCTTTGCCGAATTTCGTCGCCATCCTTTTCGGATCGGGCAAAATTCCCACACGGCCCAAATCCAATCTATCCGCATCGTAACAAGTGTCTATCGTCAAATCGCCGGACTTCGATTCCTTGGTGTGGTACCGGCAGGCATGCAACAGTTTTTCAAATCGCGGAGAATCTATTTCAAACAGTTTTCCCCGGAGCCGCTCGGCAAAATTCGCCCCCAAGCTCCCGTGTTCTTCATCATAACCATCCGAAGTGCGGCAAGAATCGTGGAAAAGGGCAAACAGGCGGACAACCCTTTCGTCGGCATGGGTCTTTTGGGAAAGCAGAAGTCCGTTGAATTCTACTTGACGCCAATGGTCCAAACCATGAACGGAACTTTCGGGAACGCTGGTTTCCGCACAAATGAAATCTTCAAGTTGAGCAAAATTGATACTCAGATCATTTACCATAATGCTCCTTGAGTTCTGTCAAGATTTGAAGCGCTTGCAGCGGAGTCATTTCTTCGGGCGAGAGCCGTTTGATTTCTTCTAGCAGAAGTTTGGCGTCTTCATCCGGAGGCGCGAACATGTCCATTTGCGGTTTTTCCATCAATTCCGCTTTATACTTCGCATCGCTGGGGTCTATTTGCTGTTTTTCCAACCGGAAAAGAATTTTCCGTGCACGGCGAACAACTTCGGAAGGAAGGCCCGCCATTTCCGCCACATGAATTCCATAGCTGGAATCACAAGCGCCGGGAAGAATCTGGTGCAGAAAGATCAACTTGTCTCCATCTTCCCGAACAGCTATTTGATAATTCCCCGCATGTTCCAAAGAATCCGCCAAAGTCGTCATTTCATGATAATGCGTGGCAAAAAGCGTAATGGCGCTGCGCTTTGGATTGTCATGAAGAGTTTCAAAAATGGCCCAGGCGATGGATAATCCATCGAATGTACTGGTTCCCCGCCCGATTTCATCTAACAGCACAAGACTTTTTTCAGAAGCATTCCGCAAGATGTTCGCCGTTTCAATCATTTCCACCATGAACGTGGAAAGTCCGCGCGAAAGCCTGTCGCTCGCTCCGACCCGCGTAAAAATTCTGTCCACGACTCCGATGCGGGCATATTCCGCAGGGACAAACGATCCGATTTGCGCCATCAAAACGATAAGTCCCGTTTGGCGAAGGTAAGTTGATTTACCAGCCATATTCGGACCCGTGATAAGCATCATGCGGTGAAATTCCGGAGAAAGATTCACATCGTTTGATACAAACGTGATTCCCGGATTGGCCGCTACAATGACCGGATGGAATCCGCCGCGGATTTCAACGCCAATGCCATCAAAGACTTCGGCTTTTGAATAACCACGCTTTCGGGCGGCGACAGCCAAGCTGTAAAAAGCATCCGTTTCAGCAACCGCTTCGGCAATTTGTTGCAGCGCTTCGCGTTCGGCATTCACCGATTCGCGGAGACGGCAAAAAATGCGGTATTCCAAATCGTGGATTCGACTTTCCGCGCTGGAGATAATCGTTTCGCACTCCTTCATTTCTGGAGTGATGTAACGTTCGGCATTCACCGTTGTCTGCTTTCGGATATATTCTGGTGGGATTTTGTCAGAATGAATTTTGGAGACTTCGATGTAATAACCAAAAACCCTGTTGTATCCGACTTTGAGCGTGTTCACTCCGAGCCGTTCACGTTCGCGGGATTCCAAAGAAGCTATCCAATCGCGTTTGTCCTTGATTTCCGCGTTCATGCGGTCCAGTTCTGCGTCTGCGCCATCCCGAATCATGCCGCCTTCGCGGACAGTCATTGGAAGTTCATCACAAAGCATCCGAAGGATTTCTTCACCCTTGCCTTCTGCAGAAAGGAGCGTTTCCGCCAAATCGTGAAACAGCGGAGATTTGAGTCCAGAAAGAGCCGAAGCCGCATTCACCGCTTTTGAAAGAGAACGGCCCATCCCATACAAATCCCGGGCATTTGCCCGTCCACTGCCAACACGACCCATCAGGCGTTCCATGTCCAAAATTTCGCGAAGGGCCTGTTTGAGTTCATCTAAAACAATCGGATTTGAAACCAATTCCGCGACAGCATCTGAACGCTCTTCAATCCGCTTTACAGAAACCAGCGGATGAGAAATCCATTCGCGGAGATGCCGCGCGCCCATGGCGGTGACCGTGTAATCCAACACGTAAGTCAGCGTACTTTGAGGATCATCGGCATTCAACGGGCGCACCAATTCCAGATTGCGGAGAGTCGCCGGATCCAAAACCATGTAATCGCCCAAATCCAACAATTCCAAATGCGCGATATGCGAAAGTTCTGATTTTTTCTGATCTATCAGATACCAAAGCGCCGCCCCGGCGACCCGAATTTTTTCCGTTTGCCCGTCAAGTCCCAGAGATTCCACACTTGCCATTTTAAAATGTTCAAGCAACACGCGTTCCGCGTTCCCCTGTTCATAATGGGAATCATCGACCTGAGTCACAAGAATGGCTTCGGAACGGGCAAATTCCGCGATGGGATTGGGCAATACACAGCCAGACGGGACAAGAATTTCTTTGGGCATCCGGCGCGCCATTTCGCTTTCGAAATTTTGCAGCGGCGATTCTGAAACGGCAAAATATCCAGTCGTCACATCGGCAAAAGCAAAAGCCACTCCATGCTTTCCCGGCAAAACGGAACAAAGGTAATTCGCCACCTTCGCGTCCAAGTTCCCTTCGTTCATCGAAGTGCCTGCACTGATAATTTCAACAATTTCCCGTTTGACGATTCCTTTGGCCAATTTCGGATCTTCGACTTGTTCGCAAACAGCGACTTTATACCCGGCGGCAACCATCTTCGGAAAATACCTGTCCGACGCATGGTGCGGAAATCCGCAGAGAGGCGTGTTTCCCGATGCGCCATTGTTGCGGCTGGTCAGAGTCAGTCCCAAAATTTTAGAAGCGATTTCGGCGTCTTCTTCGAACAGTTCAAAAAAATCGCCCATGCGGAAAAAGAGAATACAGTCCGGATTTTGAGACTTTATCTCGTAATATTGCTTCATCAAAGGTGTCACGCTCACGGGGTCCCCATCGAAAGTTCGATTTGCGAAGGATTGAGTTCGGGCTGCATCGGCGTACCCGGCTTATCATCTTGCGCATAATTAGGAACAATTTCATTCGCATCCAAAAGATCTTTGAATTCGCGAAGCCGCGGCAAATCTTCTGGAATCCGGTTGATGCCAAAGTATTTCAAAAAATCGTCCGTAGTCACATAGGTGTAAGGGTTGCCAACAGTTTCGGCCCGGGCTCCCAGCGCTATCAATTTTTTTTCAAGGAGACTTTTCAGCGGACCGTCGCAAGAGACTCCTCGAACCTGCTCTAAAGCGGCGCGGGTTATCGGCTGCTGATAAGCGACAATTGCCAATGTTTCCAACGCCGCTTGGGAAAGTCTGCGCAAATTGGCGTCCGGAAAAAGTTTTCTGACCCAGGGATAATACCTGGCGCGGGTACGAAAGCGGTAACCGCCAGCCTGTTCTACAATTTCAAACGGTGAATTGATTCGGTTCAAATTGTCATTCGAAATCCGGAGCGCATCGGCAACCATTTTCGCCGTCAAAAAATCTCCGATAATTTCCCGGAGTTTTTTCAAAGTCAACACATCTGGAGATGCAAAGACCAAAGCTTGTACGATTCGCGCCAAATCTTCGTTTGATTCAATTTTTGGAAGTTCGGCATTTTCTTCGTTTTCCACTTTGCCGTTTTTAGATACCTCTTCTGCCATATTCCCCAATTTAAGAATTTTTCGTTTGCTCAAACGAAAGTTTTTCACCTACCACATCGGATTTTCTATTATTGCAAACACGAATTTCACGAGGTACAACTATGAAAGATTTACGTTCCAAAAAGACCATTGAAGGCCGCGAAATGGCGGGCGCACGCGCGCTCTGGATTGCAACAGGCACCAAGCCCGAAGAATTTGGAAGGCCCGTGATAGCCATCGTCAACAGCTTCACGGAATTTGTCCCCGGCCACGTGCATCTCCGCGAAGTCGGAAAAATCGTCGCCGAACAGGTCCGCAAAGCCGGCGGCATCCCCAAAGAGATGAACACTATCGCCGTCGATGACGGTATCGCCATGGGACACGATGGCATGCTTTACAGTTTGCCCTCCAGAGATTTAATCGCCGATTCCGTAGAATACATGGCCAACGCCCACCGTGCCGACGGTCTTGTCTGCATCAGCAACTGTGACAAAGTCACTCCCGGCATGCTAATGGCTTCCATGCGATTGAACATTCCCGCCGTTTTCGTCTCTGGTGGCCCGATGGAAGCCGGACACGTCAAACAAAAAGACGGCTCCGACCGCGCCCTGGATTTAATCGACGCCATGATAGACTCGGCAGACACTTCCGTTTCCGATGAAGAAACGGCAGCGATTGAAGCCGCAGCCTGCCCCACATGCGGAAGCTGTTCCGGAATGTTTACTGCAAACTCGATGAATTCCCTGACCGAAGCCATCGGACTTTCTCTGCCGGGAAACGGCACGATCGTAGCGACAAACGCCGAACGCAAAAAATTGTTTGAAGAAGCCGGGCGGCGAATTGTAGAACTTTGCCACCGCTATTATGATGAAGATGACGAATCGATTCTTCCGCGTTCCATCGCATCGAAAGCCGCTTTTGAAAACGCCATGCGCCTAGACATTGCCATGGGAGGAAGTTCCAACACCGTTTTGCACTTGTTGGCCGTAGCCCAAGAAGCGGGCACAGACTTCACCATGAAAGACATTGACCGCCTGTCACGAGACACGCCTTGCATTTGCAAAGTCGCTCCGACAGTTCACAACGTTCACGTTGAAGATGTAAACCGCGCCGGCGGCATTTTGGGAATCCTCGCAGAACTTGACCGCATGGGACTTATTCACCGCGAATGTCCAACAGTCCATGCCAAAACCATCGGCGACGCCATCGACGCGAACGATGTGATGAAAAATCCGTCCGAAGAAGTCAAGCAGCGTTATTTGGCGGGTCCAGGCAAAAAGTTCAACATTCAGGCGTTTTCGCAAAATTTCCATTACGAATCCCTCGATTTAGACCGCACCAGTGGCGCCATCCGCGATGCGGCCCACGCCTATTCAAAAGACGGCGGACTCGCCGTACTTTACGGCAATTTGGCCATTGACGGTTGCATTGTGAAGACAGCAGGCGTTGACGAATCCATTTTGAAATTCACCGGACCTGCCGTTGTTTTCGAAAGCCAGGAAGATGCCGTAAAAGGAATTTTAGACCCGAACCGCGTCAAAGCGGGCGATGTCGTCGTTATTCGGTATGAAGGTCCCAAAGGCGGGCCGGGTATGCAAGAAATGCTCTACCCGACCAGTTATCTCAAAAGCCGTCATTTGGGAAAACTTTGCGCCCTGCTCACCGATGGCCGTTTTTCTGGCGGAACCAGCGGACTTTCCATTGGCCACGCCAGCCCGGAAGCCGCCAGCAAGGGAAACATCGGTCTTGTCAAAGATGGAGACATCATTGAAATTGACATTCCCAACCGCACGATCAATGTCGGCTTGACCGACGCGGAGCTCGAAGATCGCCGCAAAGAAATGGAATCCCGCGGATCCAACGCCTGGAAACCGCTCCACCGCGACCGCATTGTTTCCAAAGCACTGCAGGCATACGGTTTGATGGCTTCGAGCGCCGATAAAGGTGCCGTCCGCAACATCGATAACCTTCTTCGGTAACGTTTTTGCCGAATTTCATTCAAAAAGGAAGAGTTCAAAACTCTTCCTTTTTCAAATTTCCCCCACAGCAATACAGAATGATGCTCCCCCATTTCATCATGTGATTTTTGAAACTCCTTTCCCATGGAACTTTTCCATTTCGCAAAGAAAGCCCTTTCACAAAACGAACTTCCTTTTTGAAAAGGACTGCCCACGTCCGGCAAAAACGGTTCACCTTTGCATTCAAATCCGTGTAAAATTCAACACACCGCAGAAAAGGCTTCCAGTCAAAACCCCATTAAAAAGAGTTTCCCGTTCACAGCCCAATTTCTCATTCCTAACTCCTAATTTCTAATTCCTAATTTCAAACACTCCGTTTGAAGCCATCTAGGAGTTAAAACTCAGCGTGAAAAATTTTCAACGGCGTTTTTTTTCAACCGGCGCAAGCCGTTCCGCAATTTTAGAAAGCCCGTCGTAAAGTTCCAAAAAGTCTTCTACCCAAATCGCGTCTCGCTCGCCGACAAGGGAAAGCGCGCTTTCCAACGTCCGCTCCGCATTGTAAGGCCCAACGACCATCCCTGCAGGAGAACGTCCAAAACCCACGGAGCGACGACTGTAAAGAATCATCGCAGCCCGCGCCCGATAAGACCGATGCAATCGGGATACGAGCTGCATCCTCAACGAAAACAATTCCCGATACGCTTCATCCGGTTTGCCTTCGCCCAAAAGGCGTTTGGCTTTTTCCATACTTCCCGAAAAAGAAATCCGTTCGGCGACAGGAATCAAATAATTGCGCTTGGCTATTTTCTTTTGAACAGAATCGATTTCTTTTTGAACCGATTCCGCCGTCCAAAGGGCTATCTGGATAGGCTCCGGTTTTGCCGTTTTCGAAAGCTCCCGTTCATGCGAGTCTATCCAACGATTCAATCGGCGGGCCATTTCCAAGGCTTCTGCGTTTTCCCCAACAGCGATGTAATCACTTATCCGGGATAGCGAAAAATCGGCGTAGGACATTCGCCAATACGGCAAACGGTCCTGTTTGCGGAGCGCATCAACTCTTTCTTTCAAAAGGGCGTATTCAGCGGCTGCAGATTCAGTCATCGATTCAAAGCCTCTGGCGAAAGCGCTTCGGACTTGCGAATGGATGTTACGCCGATTTCCACACGCCGATTTTGACTCCGGTTCGCCTCACTTGTATTGGGCACGCGCGGATGTTCTTCGCCAAAGCCGGCGGCAAAAAGCCTGTCCGACGGAAATCCTTGCTGAATCAGCGTTTTCACCACATTCACTGCGCGCTCAGTCGAAAGGTTCCAGTTTGTATAAGTCGGCGAATTTGTCGGCGTATCATCCGTGAATCCGGAAACCATGATGGCGTCTCCCGAATCGAGAACGTCTTGCAATCCTTTTCCGATGCTTTTGATAATACTTTCGCCTTCTGCCGTTAAAGTAGCTCCATTCCGCGGAAAAAGGAATGAAGCCTGAATCTGGATATTCCCATTTTCAAGAGCGATAACGCCTTTTTCCAATGGCGCTTTAAGGCTTTGCGACAACAATGCGTTCCGTTCCTTGGCGACACGGCGCATTTCTTCTTGACAACTCACAACCTCTTGTTCTGTTCGGGTCAAATCTTCCGCTTTCTTCTCTTTCATCGTCGTCATGGCGACAAACGCCAAAATGAACAGCGCCAAAAGACCTGCGGTCAAATCTGTAAAAACCAGCCAATGGCTTTCTTCTCGCCGTTTCGCCATCGGTTATTCCGCCTTCTTCGCCGGGGCTTTTTGGACCTGATCCAAAATTTCCAAAAGAATTTCTTGCGTTTTAAGAGCATTCTCCAAAAGCACTTCACCAGAGCGTTCTTCAAATGATTGCAACGCCGAATTGAGCTGTTCCACAAAATTCTTTTCGTTTTCCCGTTCTGGCACATCTCCCGAAATTTTGGCGAGGACCGCTTCGACGCCCTTGCCGAACATTTCCAGGTTTGCCGAAAATTCCGATTGGTTCACACGCATCAGTTTGGCCGCTTCGGCGATATTCGCGCCCAACACTTCTGTTGATTCGTTTTCTTTCGCCACGCGACTTTCTATTCCGGAAATCAAATTCTGCTGAGAGGCGACAAGCGTTTCCGACGACCTCGCCAATTCCAAGAACGAAGACTGTACTTTTTGCGAGAGATTTTCGATTTCCTCTTTGACTGCGCTCGAAAGTCCCACGGTTGAATCGTTTGCGCGGAGAGCAACTTCTTCGGCAACAGAACGGAGGGTTTCCAAGCCTTTCTGTTCCGCTTCTGCCACTTTTTCCGTCGAATTCCGGAGGGATTCCATAAACGCGTTCCAACGTTCGCCGGAATTTTCCATTTGCGCATGAAGATGTTGAGAAATCGAATTCGACACGCTCGAAGAAAGATTCGAAATTTCTTTTTCCAATCCGTTGACCACCCCGGATTCAATGGAGCTCACGCTCGCCGAAAGTTTTTGCATTTCATCAGAAAGACCGGACGTCACCTGAGCAAGGGAATCGCGAAGTTCCGCCGTGGCAGAAAGCCCATTTTTTTCAAGGCCTTCTGCCGCATTTTTCTGAACGGAAGCCATTTCCTCTGAAAGTTGGCGAATCGATTCCCGCATTCCTGCAACAGCGGCATTTTGAACCGCTTCCAAATTTTGCAAAGCCGTTTTCGCCGTATTCAAAAAGCCTTCAGAAAAATTCTGTTGCCATTTCGAAAAAGCGTTTTCCCCAGCCGCCTGCAACCCGGCCAAACTTTTTTCAAAGACCCCAGAGCGGAATTCTTCCGCTGAACGGGACTCCGCTATCATCTTCTGGAAATCGTTTGCACGTGCCGCATCCGAAGCTTTCACGGCATCAATCAATCCGCGGATTTCCAAAACGGCGCCGTTCTCCGCAGACGCGCCGGGAATCAAATGCAGCAAAGTGAAAGCGTCCATTTCCACAATCCACTTTTCATGGCAAGATTCATAAACCGAATGAATCGCGTTCAAAATCAACGCGGCAAAAAGGCCGCAGAGGGAAGATCCAAAAATGCCCTTCATGCTCGAAAAAATATTCTGGATGATTCCCAAAGTCGTTTCGGATGTGGCATGGGAATCGATGGCGGAACCCGCCGCATTAATCGAAAGCATCAAACCGAAGAACGTTCCCATAAGGCCCAGCAAAACGACAACCCCACTGTGACTTTGACTGATGGTATCTTCTTCGTTAGACCAAACCGATTTGAGAAACGGCATGTCGTGCACAGTCAACTTGATGTTTTTTTGACGGAGCATTTTCAAAAAACGGATACGCCCATTCAAAAGTCCATCCGGTTCAAGTTCTGCCGAAGACGGTTCTTCGCCCGCCGCATAAAGGCTTCCATATCGTTTCAACCGTTCCTTTTCTTTTTCCACCGAACGGATGCCGCAGAAAATATTCCAAGCAGAAATCAGGTATATTCCGAAGATGGCTATCATAATGAGCCAACCGAAGAGCGGCGCGCCAAAATAGAACGCCCCCGCCACCAAAGCGGCAGCGCCAACAAAAGAGAGAATCAATGTTTGAAGAGATTTTGTCATGGTCATTCCACATTTTTTTGAGTAAAAAGATCCAGCTGTCCCCGCGAAAATCCGCGCAAATACAACAGCCACTTATCACGGTACCATTTGCCGATAAAAAGGGTTATTCCCCGCGCATAATCGCAAAAGTCATCCGTAAAAGCCAAAAAGGCGTTTTCGTAAGCAATGTTCGAAAGGTTCGCCCCCACATTTCGAGCGCAAGCGGTTGCCGAAGAAAAATGCCGTTTTTCCCGTGAAGGCTTGAATTCCGCCATGAATCGTTTACGGGATATTCCCGACAGGGAGGCGCGAAGCCGCGAAGTCAACGCGTATTCACTGGAGCGCAAAGCCGCTTCCAATGAAGGTAAAATTTTAGAAGCGGCATCGACAGCGCTTTCCCGATACCACAACTTGGAAAGTTTTTCTTGAATATGTTCCACGCGGCCAGAGAGATTGACCAGAAGCTTTTCCGCATCCCCCACCATCAAATGAATCGTTGAAAAATACAAATTGCGCAATTTGTCCGCCGGAGCCGCGTAAATCCAGCCATCATCATCACGAAGAAGGTATTGATTTTGCAGCAGCATCCGGGTAATTTCATCCGTGGCAAAACGCTGCATCCACTTGGCGCGGAATTCATCGAATTTTTGACGGTATTCATCCAAAATGAACGGGAAATCTTCAGCGGCAAGTTTCCAGGCGACAGGACCATTTGAAACCATTTCACTCCCCGACATCATGCCTTCTGGAGACGATTCCACCGCATCCAGATGTTCATAAAGCGCAATTGACCAGCGGACATCCATCGCCTGAGAAAGCTCCGACAATTCCGCGGCGCGATCCTGCCCAAAACCCAGTCCCAACAGACTGGTTCCCGTCATTTTCCGAATTGCCCTGCGAAACGATTCTTCCACTTTCCCAACCTCAAAATCCGGCTTCGATCCGCTGCCAGACGTTTTTGGAAACTTTGCGGCTCTTGTCGGCGAATTCCGATTCCCTGCGGATATCCGCTTCCAAATTATTCACGGCGCTCCGGGAATCCCCGTCGAAAGACGTTCCCGGGTAAAGATACAGGCCAAAAACATTATTGTGAATTTTCGTATTGCGGAACTTCACGTTTCCTACGCCAACGGAAAGCGCAAAGCGGTTCCTTGAAAAATCGCAACCGACCAATTCAAAGCGGGGAGAATTTTCAAGCCAAAGTCCATAGTAGTTGTTTTCCAAACGGACGTTTTCAAATATTCCTTGGGAACGGACGACCGTATTGCGGAACGCATTTTCTATGCGCAAATGCTTGGCGGTAAAAAAGTTTTCACCCGTAGAAATGTAAAGTCCATTCCACGATTCCGCAGAATCCGCGTTCAAAAATGCAACGGGTTTTTCTGCCGAGCCTTCGATACGGACTGTTCCCCGCAAATAAAGCCGCGCGTAACCGCCAAACAAAACTTCGACTCCGGGTCCAATTTCGAGCGTATCGTCTTCCGCCAAAACAAAACTGGTTTCCAGCAAATAAGGCGAAGAGGTTTCCGAAAGGGAAACTTTGTGGTGTTTGGGGGCCGGGAAAGGCGTTTCTGCAAAAGTCCAACCTATCAGGCAAAGCAGTGAAAAAATCAGAAATTTCATCGGCGCAAGCTCCTGATGGAAATCTTTTGCCGCACGCGCAAATCCGGAATGGTGTCGGAAATTTTCTTTTCAATCACCCGAACCCGCCCTTCTATCTGAAGGTCCCCCTCAACCACCTTTCCCGCATGGACATCGAACAAAATGGTTCCCGTTCCCAAAACAAAATCCGGGCTTTCCGTGATTTGCAATTCATCTTCGCTGTGTTGCCGGTAGCGAACGTTCATTTCGAGCTTCGCGAGCTCCACGCCATTTTTTTCAAATACATCCACCAGTTTGAACCATTTATAGACAACGCTTTGACCATAGCCCTCATCGGCAAGGGCCTGTTGCCTTTCCCAAGAATCTCCAACAGCAAGGGGACTCGACGGCAAAACAGGTTGAACTTTCAGAAAAATCTTTCGAATATCCACATCCCCGATATCAGGAAGTGCGACCATGTCATCAAAGCGGACTGATTGCATTTCACCGTCGCCGCCCATTTTATATTGCACCGCCTGCGTTTTCAGGTAACGTTCAATATGATCCGTTTCTTCCACCGAGCGATTGTCCGAAGAATAACTCGCCGAATCCACGCGAAGCAAAAAACGTCCAGTTCCGTCATCATAAGCGGAAAGGAGTTCCGAATGGACTACAACATGGATATTCGCATTCATCGATTGCGGTGATGCCGCTTTCCCAGAATCCGGCGATTCCATCAGAAATTGCAAGGAGCTTGTCAACTTGTAATCTTCCGGCATCGGATTTTGCGTGTTGAATCCGAGAGTGACTGTCTTTTCGTTGCAAGCGGTCAAAGCTGCCGCCACGGCAAACGTCAAGGGCAAAAACGCAAAACGGTTCATATTTTCAAAGATAATTCAAGAAAGGTTTTTCTTTGGCGGTTTTTGACCGGAATCGCCCTTCTTTTCGCGCATTTCCATGAAAAACGCTTTCAACAAGCCCAAGCATTCGTCGGCTTTGACGCCGCCAGTCACTTGAACTTTTTGCCCCAGGGCATTTCCGGTCACCACATCAATCGTCGTTCCGCAACCGCCAAAACGCGTATCGGGAGATCCGTAGACAATTCGTGAAATCCGACTGTTCAAAATCGCCCCGGCACACATGGGGCACGGTTCCAATGTGACATAAAGAGTCGCTCCGGAAAGCCGCCAGTTTTCAAGAGCGGAAGAAGCCGCACCAATGGCGATGATTTCCGCATGGGCCGTCGCATCTTTTAAGGTTTCCACCTGATTGTATCCGCGGGCGATGCACCTGCCATCTTTGACGATGACGCAACCAATGGGGACTTCGCCCTTTTCATAAGCGCGTTCCGCTTCGCGGAGTGCGGCATCCATCCAACGCAAATCTTCTTTATCTGTCATGAACCCTTCTGTTGAAAAAGCCAAGAATCCAGGCGACGGCAAAAGTTGTCACACAGGAAATAACCGGATTCCAAAAAAAGCACAGCACTCCGCCGAATGGAGGCTGATACGATGGGAACACGGGAATCGAATTGAAAAGTAAAATAGAGGACATCCCGCAAAGAACTCCGACAGAAATCTGCCAAGTCTTTAATTTATTTGCAAAAAACGCCAACAGGAACATCGCCAAAAGCGGACCCGTAAAAAGTCCCGTAAAGAACAGCGCATTTTTCAGCAGGGAGTCGCTTTGCATTGCCGCCGCGACAAAAGCGCACCCCGTACTGAGCAGTGCCCAAAGAATCGTCCACAGTCTCGCTTTGGCAAGGGACGCGGCATTTTCAGTCCGCACGAGAAGCACATCTTTGACTGTCGTATTGCCAAGAGCGTTGATGGCGCTAGAAAGGCTGCTCATGGCCGCAGCGTAAATAGCGGCGACAACAAGACCTGTCGCGCCTGCAGGGAGCGTATTCACGATGAAATGCGGAAAGACTTCATTTAGCGGAATTTGCGCCGGGAGAATTTCGACACCCGCCACTTGATAATACACAAACAGCCCCGCACCAACAAGGAAGAAAAGAACGGAAACAAAAACGCCCAAGACCATGCTGAGAATGCTCGACGCATTTGCCGACTTCACCGAATCGCAGCTCAGATAACGCTGCACAAATTGCTGATCACAACCGCGGATGGAAATTTCTGTGAACGCATACGCGATTCCCGCCGAAAAAAGGTTTCTCGCATTCGCCGGATTCCAGTCCAATGCGTCAAAAAATTTGGTCTTTCCCGCCGAAGAAGCCATGCCGAGCATTTCCGAAAATCCGCCGACACCATCCGCCAAAACCCAAAGGGCAAAAACGCCACCGCCAAACAAAACAAGGAATTGCATCACATCGGTCCAAACGACCGCTTTGAATCCGCCGAACCAGGTGTAAACAGTCGAAACGACTGCCGTAATCAAAATGGCGACGCGGATGTCCACGCCTAAAATCGGAGCGAGGACAAGGGATGGCGCATACAAAAGAATCCCCATGCGGAGAAGAAGATGCAAACAGTAAAATACAGCTGCAAGCCGGCGAACGGCAGGTGAAAATCGGCGTTCAAAGATTTCGTATGCGCTTGAAATTTTAGCCGCCCGAATCCGCGGAATAAAAACGAGACCGACCACAGCGATAGCAATCAACGCCCCGATGTTGTTCATGAGAAAACTCATGTCCGCCGAATAAGATTCCGCCGGATTTCCCAAAAAAGTTGTCGCGCTGACCGATGTCGCGATTAAACTCACGCCGATGGCAATCCACGGCATGGAACCGCCACCGCGCATATATTCGCCATAATTTTTGTTCCCGCGAGATGTCCAAAGTCCAATGCCAACCGATAGCAACACATAAAGGCAAAGGACAATCCAGTCAATTGAAGTAAACATCGATTAGGATTCCAACTTTGAATTCGATTGGGCGAGTTCTTCGGCGAATTCCTCTTCCGTATTCCGGTTTTCATAACGGATAACGCGATTGCGTCCGCTGTCCTTCGCCTTGTAAAGCGCCTCATCCGCATACTGGACGGCCCGAAGCATTTCTCCGTGAAAGTCCTCCGCGGCAAGGAAGCACCCAATGCTCACCGATACATTGATGGGATTTCCCTGTTGAATGTCTATCGGCTTGGAACAGACCGCCGTGCGGATGTTTTCCGCCGTATTCACCAACGATGTTTCTGTCGCATCGGGAAGGGCGACAAAAAATTCCTCGCCGCCATACCTTGCGAGCAAATTTTCTCCCGTTTGCGCAACAGATGCTATCCGGGACGCGACTTCTTTCAACACAGCGTCTCCCGCCTGATGCCCGTAAGTGTCGTTGATTTTTTTGAAATGGTCAATATCCATCATCATCACGCCGACATTGCGCGTTTGGTGAACCTGGTTCAATTTGTCGATTTTTTCGTCAATTGTGCGGCGATTCAACAGCCCCGTCAACGCGTCATGATACATTTTGAATTGTTCAAATTCAAATTGTTTTCCGCGCTGGTAAGCGAAATAAGCGATGTTCACCATGAACCGGAGCAAATCCTTTTCCAATTGTCCCAAAACTTCCGGATAATGGCGTTCTAGGCAAATGGCAAGTTCCGAAGGTTCGTTCAAAGCCGCATTGCGCATGGTCATGGAACTGGGTTGCACAAAAAGATACCGCAAAGAATGATTGCGGACTTCCGCATCGTTCAACCTGGGAACATAATCCGAAGGCCGTCCGCTGAAAGTGCGTTCCGTAGGCATGTGCTGCATCATGGACAATTGCAAAATGCCCTTGTCCGACAATGAAAAACGCATTCCTTCGAAACTCTGTTCATCTTCGCCACGGCAAAAAGCCACCGTTCCTTCATCCGATTCCGGATGATCGAAAACAAGAATCATGATGCGGTCCGCCTGGAAATTCCGGCTGACATAATCAAAAATTTCCTTGTAAGTATCCCGCAGCATTGTCGTCTTGAAAAACTTCTGCTGGTATGTGGTGAGCTCGTAAAACTTTTTCTTTTCCCGATAATTCGCCGCCGACGTATAACTTTTGTACGTGAGCATGTAAAACATGGTTGCGAAATTGTTGAGAATGGGAATCATGTCCGCAGAAAATGCGTTTTGTTCCAAAGAATCGACAACCAGGGCTCCTACGCGCTCCCTTTTACCATTGAAGATGGGAACACCGGCTACAGAATGTACTGGAGGAAGTCCATTGTAATAGCCCAACCCTTTTCCATTCAAAAGATCCCCTTCCAAAATGCGCAACAAGTCGCGGTTTGCCAGTTGCCCGACGATTCCCGCCCCATCGGCAATTTCTGCCATCGGATTGATTTCGTCTTCGGATTCTGTCGAATATTGCCGCACACGGAAAGCTTTACCGTTCCCCGTTTTGAACAAGAGCACCACGGAATGTGCGTGGGGTATCAAACCGCGCAGTGACCGAAGCACAGCCGCATAAGCCACGTTCAAATCTTTTTCCAATTTTTGCCAGATTTCATCATCCTTGAGTTTGCTGAACGCCGAATCCCCTTCGCCGGGATAAGCCGAAAAGGTTTCTTTCGTCGCAAGGACAATTCCCGTTTGCGTCATGGCAGGGCGCAAGATTCGCCCGACTTCCGTCCTATCCGTTTCCCGATTCGCCCGCAAAATGGGAACAGTCGCCGTCTTGTTCGCCGCAACGGGAAGACTCGGCCTGTTCAACCAGGCGAGCACCAAAGCGACCAGCGCAAAGGGGATGGCAAAGAGAAAAAGTCCGCCTTGAAACGCAAGACCCACCAGCAAACCGGAAACGACGTATAAAATATCAGACATATTCCACCGGACAATCGTTTAGGGACGGAATGACCGGTACAACATTCCCACGGCAATGACCGCAAAAATGATGTGCCCAATCCAGGCCCCGAGCATGGGATCCACGGCACCGTTTTCACCCATTTTGAGACCAATCCGAATAACTACATAATAGCTAAACACCAAAAGAATCCCAACCCCGAACTTTTGAGAAAGGCCTCCGTTTCGATTAAAACGATGAGCGAGAGCCGCCCCGATGAGCAGCACGATAAAATTCATCATCGAGCCGGAAAATTTGAAGTAATAAGCGGTTTCCAATTTACTGGTTTTTTCGCCGGAACGCCGTTGCACTTCGATTTTCCGCAAAATGGTTTTCGCATCCATTTCATCGCCGCGTTGACGTTCATCCAAAAAATCTTCCGGGAGCAAAGTCGTCTTGTCTTTTAAGCTTTCACGGGAAAAATGCCGAACGCGCACCGTTCCATCGTTCAGGAACAATCTCCGGAAGCCATCTTCAAGCCGCCAGTATCCCGGCTTGATTTTTTCCATTTCCCGCGGAAGGGACTCTTTCAACGCCGAAGAATCCCCGTTTGAACGCGCCGAATCTGCAAAAGAAAAGTTTTCACCCTGTTCCCGGGCATTCGCCTTTTTGCGGGCGACTTCCCCCTTGAACGGGAGTTCCTTCCAAACCGTATCCGGTCCCATCCAACGCAAACGGCGGGCATCAAAGCGTTCGTAAAGGTTTCCCTCCCGATAAACGAGCAAAACGACATCCCTGCCGAGTTTCGCGTTTCCGCTGTAAGAGCGCATGAACCAGCTGGTTTTGTCCCCCGATATATACACAAAATCGCGCTTGTCTTTAATCCGCGGATCCCGACGCTGCTGCGACATCGGTTCCATGATTTTATAACGGGAATGGTTGGCATCCGGCAAGACTTTCGCATCTAGGTAAAAAGAAAATCCTGTCACGGCGATTCCCACCCAGAAAATGGGAAACAGCGCGCGGAAAGGACTTCTTCCGGACTGCTGAATAGCCATGATTTCCAAATGGCGGGACATATTCCCCACCGAAGCCACGACGCCGATGAAAAGGGCGACCGGAGTCACCAAATAAACGATATACGGCAAATACGCCAAATAATATTCACGGGCATCGGCCAAATCGCGAGAAAGCCATGTTTTGATATTTCCCACAAAATCGATTACGATGAACATGAAGACCGCGCCCAAAAGCACGAGCAAAAACATCTTCAAAAAATGCAAAACCAGGTATCGGGAAAACTTCACCGGGAAACCTCCTTTCCCGCCGATTTCCCCCGGCGACATTTTTTCAGGATTCCCGCAAACAGGCCCTTTACCCGCCCAAGCGGAGTCATTCCCGAATAACGGTCGCGATACATTTTCCAAGTGAATAAAATTCCAAACGCCCCGATTAAAATATTTGAAATCCACATGGCCAACGCCGGAGATACAATCAAGCGGTCAGCCAAATTTTCACCGCCAATCAAACACACCCAATACAGTACAAAGAACGCGATGCTGTAAATGATTCCCGTTCCAATGCCCCCCTTTCTCGCCATGATTCCCAAAGGCGCGCCAATCAGCACAAAGACAATGCACGCAACACTCGTACTGAATTTTTTATGAACTTCAACCCAATACTGGGCTTGCCGTTTCTTTTCATTCAAAACACGGTCCGATACCCGTTGCACCAAACGCGTCCGCGTCCTTTCCGCAACAGAAACATCCCGCAACGCCCGGGAATGTCGCAGAGAATCGGAGTTCAAATTCCAATCTCCCTTCGCCGGAACAACGGAATCCCCCAAGAGAAGTTCACGCATCCGAATCACATCGGGAAAAAGGTCCTTTTTGGATTCTTCGATGATCTTTTGCTCGTTCTTTTTCGCCTCTTTAATCACGTCGAGCATCATTTCTATAGGCATTTCCCTGTCGCTGCGGTGCTTCCTATCCCGGCGTTCAAGACGGTCGTTCACATTTTTCATGGCGAAATCTTCGGACGAGAACCGAATCCGGAAATAATCCGCCGCATTATCCTTGTCTACCATGTGATTTTCTCCACTTTTCAAGCGGAGCATCAGCGTAGAACCATTGTCCACATAATCCATCGTCGCGCTGTCCGCAATGACGACCCGGGGCGGTCCCTTGCCCCCCGTTTCAAAAATCTGGATTCCGTATAACGTTCCCGTCGAAGGATCAATCCTGTCCACCCAAAGCTGGACTCCGGGAAATTGCGTGATGAGTTTTCCCGCATCGACAAACGCATGCGGTTTTTTCCGGGAAACGGCACTCATCAGCTCCACAGAACGGTGATTCGCTTCCGGCAAAATCCAGTTGTTGAACAGAATGAGTAGTTCCGCCACCAGAACGCCGACAAGCAAAACCGGGCGCATCATGGAAAGGGGTGAAACGCCCGCCGCTTTCATCGCCGTAATTTCCTGATCTCCGGAAAGGCGTCCAAACGCCATCAAGCAGGCGACCAAAACAGCCATTGGAATGGACAGGGAAAGCATCCACGCGATGTTCAACAGGAAAATTTCCAATACGGTAGAAGCGGGGAGGCCTTTGGAAAGCACATTGTCCAAAATGGTCACCAAGAAATCGACCACAAATAGGAATGTGATGACAAACAACGCCAGCAAAAAGGGCGCGACATGTTCCTTCAACACATACCGGACAAGAATCATAGCGTTTTTTCAGTTCTGTTTTTTGCTAATTTAGCAACTTGAAAAACATACCATCCTTTTCAAGACGGTCCAATGCGCATAAAAAAAGTTTTCTCGCCCATTCTGTGTTTGACACTCGGCATTTTAGCCTTTTCCGCCTGCGCACCCAGCGAAGGAGGCGGTGATCGCACCCAAATGTGCAAGAACCGGTTCGATGCCGCCGACAAAGACTTCAAAGAAGGCCATTACGGGCGTGTCAAAGCTCCCCTTGAAGAAATCCTGAACCTGTGCATTGGAACCGGTTACATGGAACAAACACAGTTCCTGTTGGCTGAAAGCTATTTCAACTTGGAAGAATGGCTCGAAGCCCGTGGCGAATACGGAAGCTTCGTCAACAATTTCCCCAGCTCCCCGTTTAACGAAACGGCGGAATTCCGCAAAGCCGTCGCCGCATTCAACATCGAATACAACATCGACCGGGATGAAACCAACACGACGCTAGCCATGCGCGACTTCGAAAAGTTCATGTCCAATCACCCGGAGTCCCCGCTCATCGATTCTGTCAACCACTACCTGAACCTTTTGCTTGAACGCAAAGCGGAACGCGATTTTCGAACAGCCCGACTCTACCATAAATTGGGACATCCGCAATCCTCCGCCATTTACATGAAAGAATTTTTGGACCTCTATCCAAAGAGCAAACGCAGGCCGGAAGCTTTGAACTTATTAGTCAAAAGTTACGCGGAATTAGACCAGTTTGAATCCGCAAGGTATTACCTTGAAAATTATCGGATGACCGTTCCCGACAGCATCCAGAAACGCTTTGAATCCCCAGAAAGCCAAGAGCGTTATATTGCCAAATTGGAAAAGAACTTCCAAAAGCGCCTTGAAAAAGAACAAAAGCAAAAATTGATAGAAAAGAAAGAAGCGAAAGAAGAAGCGGAAGCCCACCCCGAAGACGAGGACGAAGATTGAAAAACATCCTCTTCGCGATAGCACTCCTGTGTACCGGGCTTTTCGCAGCGACCGGCTATTCCGAAAATCTCACCCAAGGGGATGACGCGTCCGAAGACAAAAGCATTCTTTCCTTTTTCATCCAGCCGTCGATTTCCTTTCTGGGTTTTGACAACCGGGAAAAGTTCCAAGCCGAAGTCGATTCCGTTTACAAACGTTATATGGCGCAAGCCCTGACCGAAGCCGAAAGCAGTTACGTCGCCAAACAAGATTTTCAAAAAGTGAATTTCTGTTTCCCCGTTACGGCGGGTCTTCAAATTCAATGGCGAACCGGGCATTTTGTCAGTACGGGATTCGGATTTATCTACGACAACGAATCCGTCGTCGTCACAGACCGCAAAGATAAAATTCACCATTACAATTACACACTTCAGGGTTTTCCCCTTTATCTTGAATACCGCGTCGCCATCCCCACAAATTTGATATCCCTTTCAAACACGAGCCTTTTCAGCATCGCGCTGCGCTGGTATTGGATGCTCCCCGGAACAGAAATTTATTCCAGCTGGGGACACATCGAAGCGGAAAATTCACCTTTCGGAAACGGCTTCGGCGTAAGTCTAGGCTATCTTGTCACCACCTGGAAAAACATCCACATTTACGGTGACATCGGTTATTCGAGAATCATCGTCGAATCCGATGAACCTTTTTCAGGCGTTGTACCAGACTCCGACACCAAAAAAGCCAAATGGGATCTGGGCGGTTTACAATTACAGTTTAGGTTCAGTTTTGGCATCGTCAACAGCAACAAGGCCGAAGAATGATTTTTGATCCGGACTATGCGGAAATGCATTACAAATTCAAGCTCCCATGGTCCCTTTTATACCGAAAAGAACCTGAAATCATTTTAGACGCCCCCTTTGAAATTGTTCCCGGAGAAGACCTCGAACTTTTCATCATCATTCGCGAGGCGAACCGTTTCCCGATAACATTAGAATCCTTCGAAGCTGTATTTTCCGGCAACGGAGAACGTTTTTCAAGGAAAATGGAACTTGGCGAATTTGTCAAAGAACCGTTCCGATTCATTCACATCCCCTGTGGAAAACTCCCTCCGGGAAACTTTAACGTCGAAGCGTTTGTCGACATCACCATTGGCAAAAAACGCAAGCGTATTCGGCGGTTCAACCTGACCGGATTGAAAAAAAATCCGCTCCGCATCGCCGTATTAAAAGCTCCCGTTCCCAAGCCAGAAGGCTTCATCGCGGGCGACACTCACGTCCACACATCCGTTTCTGCCGACCCGGTAGAATTTGGCGCGTCTCCCGCCGTCTTGCAACGGGCGGCGAAAGCCGTTGGACTCGACTTTGTCTTTTGCACAGACCATTCTTACGACTTCGCCTTCCGGGAAGACAATTACATGATCCGGACAGATGCCGCAACGCGTTACGAAAAACTCCGCAGCGAAATTGCGCAGCTCCCGGAACACCCCAAACTCATCGCCGGCGAAGAAATTTCTGCAGGAAATTCCGAAGGGAAAAACATCCATCTACTGTTTCCCGGAAACGCGTTCTTTGTTCCCGGCGAAGGTGACTGCGGGCGAAAATGGCTTCACAACAAGCCAACCCTTTCCATTTCACAAATCATCGCCAAAACGACCCTTCCGTGCTTTGCCGCCCATCCGATGGAACCCATGGGGAAATTAGAACGCTTTATTTTTCGACGTGGAAACTGGAGCGAAAAAGACCTTCAAAAAAACTCGACCAATCCCATCGCCGGGTTAGAATTTTGGAATGGTTCGCGGGATGCCGGATTCGAACAGGGAAAAAAATTTTGGATTTCAGAACTGGAAAAGGGAAATTTCCTGTTGCCTCTAGGCGGAAACGATGCCCATGGCGATTTGAACGAATACACGGGAGTCCGGATTCCCCTTTTTAAGCTTAAACAATCCAGGTCTCATATTTTCGGCTACGTGCGGACTGTCGTCAAAGGCTCCCACCCCATTTCCGCATTCCGCGGAAACAATCTGTATGTCACCGATGGTCCCGCCCTTTGGTGGACGGAAGAAAGCTCAGCAATCCTCTTTCATTTTAAAAGTTCTCCGGATTTCGGAAAATTGAAAACACTTTCCATCTTCGCCCAAAAAAATCAAGCCGAAAACGCGCCTTTGCAGCAAGAATCCAACGTATTCTTTCCCATCGAAAAAATTTCCGATTACGAAGCGACAGTGGCTGTTTCGCGAAAAGGCTTTCGTTACGTCCGCGCCGAATCCGAGACTACATGCGGAAGATTCGCCCTTACAAGTGCCTGCCCTTTGATTTCAGATAACGTTCATACATAAACATCGCAACCAAATTCTTGCTGTCGATGAATTGTTTCGCCGCTTCTTCATAAGGCAAGACAACCGTCTTTATCCATTCATTTTCTTCGGTATATTCTTGATTTCGCCCGTCAAGCTTTTTCAATTCTTCCGCAGAAACTTCCCTTTCGATTGCATACAAACGAATTCTTTCGTCCAAAAGCCCACAGCTTCCCGCATGGCCGTCCAATTTGCCTTCGGTAAAAAATCCCGTCAAATCGATCAAGTCTTCATCTTTTGCATCGAGCATCGCTTCTTCTTTCAATTCTGAAAGTGCCACTTTGCGGTAATCGTTTGACCAATCCAAAATGCCGGCGGGCATTTCCAGGGATTCCGGTTCCGAAATGGAAAATCGCGGTTGCCGAACCAACAACAGATACGGTTTTCCTTCACAGCGCAAAACGACCAATACGCCGACCGCATTCCCACGCACAAGGACAATCCCATGCACAGGTTTGCCGTCAAAAAGAGTCGCCGTCGCCGTCAATTTGATAAAAAGAGGCGTGTGATTTTTCCATCGGAAATCCACCGAAGAAAAGTGAATTTTGGTCACAATGAAATTCTTTTGCGTCCGGGAGAGCCATCCTTGGAACAGGGAACTGTTCAAGACCAATTCCCGATCCGCGGCAAGAATTTCTTCAGAAAAACTGTATTCTATGGAATTCATTTTTTCTCCTCACTTAAACCAACTGACGCCTTTTCCCAAGCCTTGACAAGCGTATCCGCGAATGCGGAATCCAAAATTTCTTTTCGCGGATTCAACCTGAAAAAAATCCATTCGGAATGGGCAGACGGACCGCACCCCGGTTCATCCGAATCAGGTACAAAAAGAGAGTGTTTCGTTGTAAAATAACGACCCGCTTTTGCTTGCGCCGAAAAATCCCCTTCATTCAACCCCGAACATTTCGGAATCCGTTCCGCATAATAAAACGATGTGTACCAAGTCGTATCCGGCCACGCGTAAACAGAATCGCTAAGCGATGTCGAATCATTTTTCCATTTAGACGAAAGGCAATAAATCAGGGAATCCGCCGCAGTATCCAAAGCGCAAACACGCCGCACGGGAACAAGCGCCGTATCCGCCAACGAGAACACGCTATTCCAAAGAGTATCGGGAACCGTTTCACACGAATCGCGAACATCCAAACATTCAGATTTCATAAAACGGTAGAAAAGAGTGTCGATTTTCATCGAATCGACAAGGGCCAAAACGCCGGCAGAATCTTCCGAAGTCCGGCGCGGATACGTACCAGGGCTTCCAAACAAAGAATCCAAATAAACAGAAACGCTTTCAGCCCGGAAACTTCCCCGCCTGACCAAGATGGAATCCTTCAACGTCAAAGACGCCGCAGACGATGTATCTTCCACTTCGGTAAAAAATTCATTGTGAGAATTTCCTTCCACGCGAATTTCCCGAACCGAATTCCACGCGTCCGAAAACGGAATGGCGAGAAGTGTGTCGGGGCGGAAAAGCGGCTGAGGACAATCCGTTTTTTCTGAATTTCCCAATACGATTTTCACGTTTAAAACCAAAACCGTATCGTTCAAAAAGTTTTCCCCAATTTCAATCCGATTCAAAAAACAATTTCCAAAGCTCCAGATGCTGTCTAGCGCCAACCGAATCGAATCACCCTGAACATGGAACCGATTTCCAGAGTCCAATTCTGCAAATAAAACGTAACCGTTTCCGGTCACAGAAAAATCATCCGGATAAATGGAAATGGGACCATCATCCGATTCAGAACAAGCCGCAAGCCAGAACGCCAAACACAACAAAACACAGCAGCGAATCACAGTTTTACCTTTGAGCGAAAACGTTGCACTTCTTCGGGATCCACAATGTGCGAATCCTCATAAAAACTTTTCCAGCGGACAAAACGCCCTCCGCGCAAAACTTCCAAAAAGAAGTAAGCGCTGTCGTTGGGCGAAAGCCTTCCCAAAGGCTCTTCCGTTGAAATCCATTTTCCCGGTTGCGCTCCGGAAGCGACTTCAAAAAGTCCAGAAATTCGGGAAGCCAAATTGCCGCCGTGATCCAATGTCAAATTAAATCCCGAAGAATCTTTGGAAACGGAAAGGACCTTTCCCGAAAGGATGGGGAAAACGGGAGCTTCTCCAATTCCCATGAACAAGTCTTTTTGCAAAAGAATTTCACGTCCATCAAAATCAAAATCCGGATGAATCGAAAGCGCGCCGCCCTGCAACGGATTGTGCGGACAAAACGCCGCAGCCCGACATCCCTCGGCATTCACCCATGCGTAAGAAGAATCCGAAAGGCGCAGGCGAAAAAACGCAAGCATCGAAGAATCCTGTTGAACGCCCAATATCCGCGGTTCTCCGAAATTTGCCGTATCCGCCAACCAATGAAGGATGGTGGGAAATTCCCGTCCGGGAATACTCGCCGCATAACGGACAAAATCATTTTCCGGAAGCTTCGCGACATCCAATTCCGAATTCAAAGCCCAAGAGCATTGCCCCAAATCACTCTTTTTCAGAAAAAACGCTTTTCCGCCAAATTTTTCACAGCGGGCTCGCCACGGCATATCGGAAACATCCGGCAAGACTTCGGGGGGCTTCCGCCATTCTTCAACAAAATGAATCACATGTTTCACCGCTCCGCTGGAATAAGCGGCGTAAAGCAAAGCAATGGCGAACAAAATCCGCAACAGCGGAATGCGCCGTTTGGGTTTCCTGAAGGATTTGAAATTCTTGTATTCGCGAAAAGCTTCCATTATCGCAAAGCGATGAGCGCGACAACCGCCGCCGCGAGAAGTAAGAACAAGACTATCCGGACTCCGATTCGACCCGGATTCTTTTTCTCTTGAAAAGGACTTTCTAGGCCGCTTTTCAACGGAGTCGAATCTTTTCGAATCGCATTGAAACTTTTCGTAAAACGCCCAGTCACCCGTCGGCGAACCGGATCCGCGGATTCAACCGAAACGCGATTTTCGCTGCGGGCAGCCGGAGCCGTTTCTTTTTCCACTTCGCCTTCCCGTTGCCCGGAATTTTCCTTCATGGAAAACGCCATCATATCGGCCTCTTTGCGGAAAACGAGAAGACTTTTGTCCAACCCGGATTTTTTAAGGCAGTCCAAAACAGTATCGTTATCGGAAAGGATTGCGAAAAATCCTTCTTTGGCGGACAACTCCTGACGGATCATGTTGAACGCGCTGCACGCGTCACTGTACAAAAAATCCAGCCCAGTCAGATCCACGGCGATAAAACGGGACCCTTTGTCGAAAAGCGGGCGCACATCCTTTTTGAATTGCTCCGCATCAAAAGCACCAATGGGCGTGACCGGCGCAGAAAGGAGGTCAAACAGACCTACAGCTCGAAAATTTTTCAATTCGTCCATATCGACAATATACCTCATTCTTCCCAATAAGTTCCACCGGCCGACTCTTCGTCGAACGATTCTCCGGATTCCACGGGTTCCATTTCAGAGACGGAATTGGCTTTTTCATCTTCAATCGCCGTTTCTTCCAATTCGCGGTTTTCCGAAATTTTTTTCCCTTTTTTCTTCGGATACAGGAAAAGCCCCGGACTCACTTCCAAACTCACCCGATGCACAGCCGAAAGCGTTGGATGGGATTCAAAAGCGTAATCCACACGAAGCCAGTTCGAAATTGCAAACCCCGCACCGGCGGTCCAACTTTCCCATTCAGAAAGACTGGCTAGGCCTCCACGCAAAGAAAGTCCGAAGTCAAAGGAAAATTCGATTCCGGCGCGACCACCGCCAAGCCATTCTCCGGGATGTTCCCAAAAGCGGCCTCCGCGAGGTTCACCATCCCAATCCAAATCGCGGTTTTCCCGGTGTAAAAGTCCAGCGCTTTGCCAATACACACAGAGCTTTCCGTAGAAATAAGATATCGGCTGTTCAGCCCGAATTCCCAAATACCATTCCGGGGAACTGTATTCAAAAGTGCCTTCTTCCCAAGATACCGCCGAAGAGGTCCATCCTTTGAAAAACGAAGCGACCGACAACCACTGCAACGCATGGAAATTCACCCCAAAATCCCCGCGGAATCCCCACCCGCTTTGATCCAGTTCCCGATAAAGTCCGTGAAACGAAATACCCACATCCAAGCGACCGTTAAAAAAACTCCGTCCAAACGCCAACGTGAACAGATAATCTGCAATGGAAAGCGTTTTGTATTCATCGCCTTCCGGGAGAGGATCGCCTTCCGCAATCTTGGGAATTCCATCGGCACCGAACCGCGAAAAGGCGATTCCCAATCCGCCGATTTCCCCCAAGGGGAATTGCACTGCGCCGTAGTCGTATTTGGTGTCCTCGTAATAGACGACGTGGCTGAACGCCACCCAGGCATTTTCCACCGTCGCCAGTTGCTGCGGATTCGACGACAATTCCAAAAGGTCCCTGTCTAGCGCAACCGATGCGCCGCCCAAAGCGGACGTCCTCGCTCCGGCATGGATATCCAAAGACGCGTTCGCGCCGACAACACGGTCTACAGCCTCTGCCGAAGAAACGGCAAATGCGCACATGAACAAACAAAAAACGGGTAAAATCGTCCGCAGCATTTTTCATAAGATAAAATTTTCACGGCTCCGCCACCCCAAAAAACTTGTAGATTTGAAGCGAATGAACCTTCTTTTGGAACATGCCGAAAACTTTTTGAAGTACATCTCCGCGGAACGCCGATTCTCGCCGCAGACCGTTCGCACCTACCGTGAATCTCTGTCCAAATACCTTTCCCATCAACCGGAAAACGCCACCTTGGAAAAATTCACGACAGAATCCATCCGCATGTTCGTCTGGGATATGCGCCAAAAAGAAAAACTTCAAATTACAAGCATCAATTTGCACATCGCTTGTCTCAAAAGCTTTGGCCGTTACCTGGTCCGCAGCCATTTTATCGAAAGCAATCCCGCCGAAACGATTCCCATGCCCAAGCGTCCCAAAAGGTTGGTTTCATTTCTTTCCCAAAAGGATATTTCTCCTTCCAAATTTGCGGAAATTGAAAATCCAACCCTTCCCATGATTCGCGCCAGAGTTTTGCTCGAACTCATTTACGGCTCGGGTCTGCGCATTTCGGAGTGCCAAAGCTTGACATGGATTTCCTTGGATTTTTCAAACCGTTCTGTCCGTGCTTTCGGCAAAGGCGGAAAAGAGCGCATCGTGCCTCTCACCCACGAAGCCATCCGTCAGTTTACCCTTTACAAAGCGAAGCTCGAAGAATCCGGCAGATTTCCCTCCGCCAAATCCCCCGTCTTTTTAAATGAACACGGCGATGCGCACAACGTCCGCACCTTGCGGCGCGACATCCAGCATTTACTCAAAAGCATCGGCTGGGAAGGCAAAGCCAGTCCTCACGTCTTACGCCACAGTTTCGCCACGCATCTTTTGGAAAACGGCGCGGACATCATGAGCGTGAAAGAAATGCTCGGACATTCCAGCCTGGCGACGACTCAAGTTTACACCCATGTTTCTGCAGAACGCCTCAAGGAAAGTTTCAAAAAGGCGCACCCCAGAGCGTAGTCTTTGTAAAAAAACAGCCCGCCGTAAAAGCGAGCTGTTTTTGATTTTCCAAAAAATCAAGCGTGATAATTCGGAGCTTCTTTCGTAATGGTCACATCATGCGGATGCGATTCGCGAAGTCCCGCGTTTGTTATGCGGACAAAGGTCGCCTTTTTGTAAAGCTCGTCCAAATTGGCAGCCCCCGCATAACCCATCGCCGAATGGATTCCTCCGATCAGCTGATAAATCGTATCGCGGAGCGGGCCTTTGTAAGGGACCCGACCTTCGATGCCTTCCGGCACATATTTCTTTTCTTCGGTCACGTTGCCTTGGAAATAACGGTCCGCAGAACCGGCTTTCATCGCGCCCAAGGACCCCATGCCGCGGTAACTCTTGTAACTGCGACCATCCGCCAAAATGACTTCTCCCGGACTTTCTTCCGTACCGGCGAACAAACTGCCGAGCATCACGGCGTTTCCACCTGCGGCCAAAGCCTTGACGATATCGCCCGAATACTTGATTCCGCCATCTGCAATGATTTTCACACCCGCTTTGCGGGCAGCCTTTCCACACTCCACGACTGCGGAAAATTGCGGATAACCGACACCTGCGACAATGCGAGTCGTGCAAATGGAACCGGGGCCAATGCCCACCTTGACAATGTTCGCACCGCACTTGGCGAGTTCCATCACCGCTTCGGCTGTGCAAACGTTGCCGGCGCAAATGGTCAATTTCGGATACTTCTTGCGAACCGTCTTCACCATGTTGCGGACTCCCACGTGGTGCCCGTGCGCCGTATCGATTACAACCATGTCAACACCGGCTTCGACAAGCGCCTTGATGCGGTCGAGAGTATTTGCCGACGTACTGACTGCCGCAGCAACCAGAAGTTGCCCGTTTTTGTCGAGGCTGGCATTCGGATTGCTTTCACGCTTTAAAATATCCGTCATGGTCACAAGGCCTTTGAGAACGCCATTGGATTCCACCAGCGGAAGTTTTTCAATCCGGTTTTCATTCAAGATTTCACGCGCCTTGGAAAGGCTTATCTTGGGAGAAGCCGAAATGACTTTTTTCGTCATCACGTCCTTGATTTTCGCGTTGCGGTCCGTAATCATGCGGAGATCACGGCTTGTGAGCATTCCAACCAATTTCCCTTTGGAAAGGATAGGAAATCCGCTGACTTTAGTTTCAAACCGTGTTTTATACGCATCGCTCACCGGCTGATCCGCATCCAACGTTACCGGATTCGAAACGATGCCGGACTGCCAACGTTTGACCTTGCGGACTTCTTCCGCCTGGGCTTCAATGGACATGTTCTTGTGAATCACGCCCAAACCGCCCTGCAGCGCAATGGAAATGGCAAGCGGCGCAGTTGTCACCGTATCCATCGCCGCGCTGATGATGGGAATGTTCAGTTTGATGTTGGGCGCAAGTTGTGTCTTGACATCCGTCTGAGTCGGCAAGACCGAGGATTCCCCCGGAACGAGCAGAACGTCATCGAACGTGAGGGCTTCTGGAAGCAGTTTCATAAGAACCTCTTTTTGCGCATTCAATATAGAAATTCCCCCGAAAAATTTCTAGTCAAAAAATCCAGCATCTATGAATTCCGCTTATTTTTCAACTTTCAAGATTCCCCGGGAAACATCCAAATACGTGCGGCCATTTCGAATCACGTCTGCTCCGAGAATTCCCTGAACGGATTCCGGCGACACTTCGTTTATCTCCGCAACTTTGCTTTGAAGGTTTTCCGGCATCACGCCATATCTGACAGGGAAAGTATCCCCGGCAAATTCTGTCAGCGCACGGAAAACAGGAACCGTGTAATAATCCGCCAGCGGATGGAAATCAATGCGCTTCCCCTTGTCAATGCAACCATCTAACCAAGTCCGCGGGGCATAAGACGCCGCAATGCCCGTATCAAAAATCGCCTGGTGAGGGATGCCGTTGATTTTGACATTCACCTTGAACAAATTGTTTTCGACAAAACTATCGGCAGCAGTTCCTTCAAATGGAATATCTTCGGCATCAAACATGATTTGCCCGCGGATTTTATCAATGACGACTTTGAACTTGGAAAGGTTGTCGTTTCCGAGAATCGTTGTCACGGGTACGCCGACATGCCGTGAAATTTGGTCGAAGTCAATTCCCAAAGCCTTTGCCGTCATCTTCACATCCTTGCCGTTCACCGCATCCAATGCGCCGATGTTGATTCCCAACGCCTTGGCGAGCGATTCCCCGTGGCGGGAACGGAACAGGTTTAAAATTTTGTCCAAGCTGAAGCCGCAAAGCATCGTGCGGACAGGCGCCAAGGATTCATCTTTTTCCAACATGACGTTCAATCGGCGGGACATGGATTCAATGCCGCCCTCTTCATCGGTCAGGCAATTCGTGTAACAAATGGATACAGGCTCGTTTCCACAGTGAAAGGAGTGTGTCGACCCGGTCATCACCAGAATCGTACTATCTCCCTTTTCAAACACGATGTGTCCGTTTACATCTTCGAGCAACTTGTAAATTTCCATCGGAGACCTCCTTTCTAGTTGAAAGCCACTTTATAAGGTACATTCGAATTTGCCGGGAATCGCAAAAAATTCCGCAAAAACTATTCCCGGTCGGAATACCGGGAACGCAAAGGAGATTCGAATTTTTCCAATTTTCATTCCCACGGGAATGACTTTGACTTGCCGGATTCAAAAGCTGCTGCCGCGTTTGCCGAAAAACGCCTTATCCACGTTTTCCAGAGCCAGTCTTTGACGCAAACGCAGAGACTCGTTTCGGCGGCAGAACTCAAATGGAATCGTCTTCCAAGAAATCCTTGTCGGCTTCTTCGAGTTCCTGCTGCGAAGGCGCTTCGCCAAAATCATCATCGTCGCGGGCTTCATCGAGGGCATCTGCCCCCAGGCGGGTCAGCTGATAGTTCAAATGGCGCGCTTCTTTGGAATGCCCCAATCCGAGGATTTCCGCACATTCTTCACAATAGCCGAGATCCTTGTCGACGCGGAATTCTGGCGCTACGGGATTCCGGCAACATTTGGTGCAAAGCTGATTGGAACATTCCTGCATGAACCGGAGATTTTCTTCCTGGAGTTCCGCGACAACCCGCGCATAAATTTCTTCTGTCGTTTCTTCACCGATAGAAGCCCGGTGCCGCTTGCTGGCGGTCGGTTTTTCAACGGTTTCTGCCCCGGAAGACGAGCTTTTCTTTTTGGAAGAGTGGTCGTCCTGTTCCAAAGCTTCGAAAAAGAACGCCACTTTGGCAAGCTTGATGCCACCGGAGAGGAGCACGGGAGCGTTTCGGGAAATTTCAGTTTCACCTTTGCTTACCGTTTTTACTTCCTCCGGTTTGGGACTGGGGACCGGAGACGGCGTGGGCTTTTTCACAACCTCTTTGCCGACAACGGCAGAGTCCGAAGGTTTTGAACCGCCTTGCGGTTTTGTCACTTTCGGCGGTGTTTTTTTCGAAGACTTGTCGGATGCGTTTTTGGGACCCGCATTTTTAAGAGCTTTCTGGGCGATGTTTTTATTGCCGGCGACGACGGTCTTCTTTTGTTCAACGACCTTTTTCGTTTCCTTCTTCACGTTGGATTTTGGCGCGGACTTCGTCACCTTGGGAGCTTCTGCCTTTTTGGTGCTCTTGACCGCTTTGGAAGCCACCGCAGGCGATTTTTTCACGACCGTTTTCGTCGTCTTTTTTGCCGCCGAAGACTTCGCTACGGGTTTCTTCGCAGAAGAAGCCTTTTCAGCGACAGCCGTTTTTTTGGTTTTCTTGTCGGTTGCTTTTTTATCAGAAGAAGATTTTTTATTGGTCAATTGTTTTTTCGCGCTCATATTCTTAAAATATAACAAACTATATTTGTGGCAATGGCCAAAATAGAAGACAACATCCGCAATTTTTCGATTATCGCCCACATTGACCACGGCAAATCGACCCTCGCAGACCGCCTCATTGAACGCACCCAAACCGTCGCCGAAAAGGATATGCAAAACCAGCTCCTCGACGATATGGATTTGGAGCGGGAACGCGGCATCACCATCAAAGCGCACGCCATCCGTTTGCTGTATAACCGCGGCGATGAGCAATACATTCTGAACATGATAGACACTCCGGGGCACGTGGACTTCAGCTATGAAGTCAGCCGATCCCTGGCCGCCTGTGAAGGCGCGATTCTCGTTGTCGACGCAACTCAGGGAATCCAGGCGCAGACCCTTTCGAATCTGTATCTCGCCATCGAAAACGATCTGACCATCATCCCCGTTTTGAACAAAGTCGACTTGCCTAGTGCAAACCCCGACCACGTAGCCCAGCTCGTCGGCGATCTCCTCGGTTACGATCCCGAAAAGATTCCGCGGATTTCGGCTAAAACAGGCATCAACGTAGGCGAAGTTCTCGACCGCATCGTCGATGAAATCCCCGCGCCGAAAGGCGACGCGAACGCCAAATTGCAAGCGCTCATTTTTGACTCCATGTACGATTCTTACCGCGGAGTCATCAACGATATCCGCGTTTTCAACGGGACGCTCCGCCCCGGCATGGAAATTCAACTTATGACAACCGGCGCCACTTACACGGTAACAGAAGTGGGCACTTTCACCATGAAGCGCAACCCGCGCAAAGAATTGACAGCGGGCATGGTCGGCTACGTCCTGGCAAACGTCAAAACCATCAGTGACGTCAAAATCGGCGATACTGTCACCGATGCGGAAGACCCCGCCCAAGAACCATTGCCCGGATACAAAGATATTCAGCCGATGATTTATTCGGGCATCTATCCGATTGATCCCGAAGATTACAAGAATTTGCGCGATGCCCTTGAAAAGCTCAAATTGAACGATTCCGCGCTCCAATGGGAACCGGAAACGTCCGACGCGTTGGGCTTTGGCTTCCGCGCCGGATTCTTGGGCTTGCTGCACATGGAAATCGTCCAAGAACGCCTCGACCGGGAGTTCGGCGTAAACATCATCACGACCGTTCCCAACGTGGAATACCACGTTTATCTGACCGGCGGAGAGATGCTCAAAGTTTCCAGCCCCTCCAAACTTCCCGATGCTTCCCGTTACGAACGCATTGAAGAGCCCTATGTCAACGCCCAAATTTTTACGCCAAAAGAATTTGTCGGCGGACTCATGAAGCTTTGTGAAGAAAAACGCGGCGAATTTGAAAACATGGAATACATTGATGAGACGAAAGTCATCCTCAAGTATTCGCTGCCACTTGCCGAAATCATGTTCGACTTTTACGACAAGTTGAAATCGATCAGCCGGGGTTACGGCGGACTGGACTATTCGCCCTGCGGATACCGCGCAAACAATCTGGTCAAGTTGGACATCTTGTTGAACGGTGAACCGGTTGACGCATTTTCCGTCATCATCCACCGGGAAAAGTCCTACACTTACGCCAACGCCATTTGCATCCGACTGAAAGATTTGATTCCGCGGCAACAATTCGATGTGGCCATCCAAGGCGCCATCGGTGGAAAGGTCATCAGCCGCAGCACGGTCAAAGCGGTCAGGAAAGACGTTTTGGCAAAATGTTACGGCGGTGACATCACCCGGAAACGGAAACTCCTCGAAAAACAGAAAGAAGGCAAGAAGCGCATGAAAAGCATCGGCTCCGTCGAAGTTCCGCAAAAAGCCTTCCTCGCCGTATTGTCCCTTTCCGAAGCGGGAAAAGGCTCCGACGACTAACCATGTCTGTCGAATCGAGAAGACGCAGACTGCTGCGAGCCAGTTCCCAACGGTTGAACGTTGCCCTGGGCATTTGCCTTGTCGCAATTCTCGCCTTGAGTCTCGCCATCCGATTTTACGGAATAGAGCCTATCCGCATCGATGATAATTCCATGGAGCCGGACATTGCACCGGGCTCCCGGGTTTGGATTTGCAAACTTCCCAACTGCAAAAAAAACTTGAAACGGGATGACGTCGTCCTGGTTTCCATGCCGGGAGAAAGGATTGCTCTCCGGGCCGTTTTCGGACTTCCCGGAGATTCCGCCCACTTAGCTCCAGAGGGATTCGTCAGCGCCGGGAACGCTTCTTATCGTTTTGACGATGAATCCGAAATTGTCGCGCCTCGCACGTTTTACATTCCACAAAAAGGCGACTCCATCAAATTCAAAGAGTTGAACGACATTTCCTTTGATTACGCTTCAGAATTTTTACGAAAAAAATCCAACCCTAAGCAATACTACACCCAAGCGGCACTTTGGCGCGGAGAAGACTCCTTAAGCCTTTCCCGTGTCGGCTCCACACATCTATTTGGACGCCCGGTCAGCATCCGCGAAATTCACGGATTGCATTGGCAAGAATACTTTTTAATCGCCTTGCAAATCAATCGAGAAGATCCCGGTATGCGGGCTGTTCATTTTGAACGCAAGCTTTACCACGCGACCGATTCTTCGGAAGTCGAATCCTTCCTTTCTTCTGAAAACGCTTATTACGTACTTTGCCGCAAGGGAAACCGCTGCGAAGATTCCCGTATGTTCGGTTACATTCCCGAAAGTCACATTCTGGGGAAGGTTTTGAATTTCAAGGAAATTTTCAAGTAGGCGTTTATCGGCAAGATGCCGAAAACGCTTTTTCGGCGCTGTCGCCGTGCAAATGGACAACGTCATTACTTTGTACAAAACGCTTCAAGGACAGCACGCCTTTCCCCGAATAAAAATGCCATTCGACAGGATGTTCCAGCGATTGCATTTTCTTTTCATCCACCTGCGCCGGGAACGTTTCGTATACCGGAAAATGTTCTATTGCGAGCGCATTTTCACGCGCAATCGCTCCTAAATCGGCTGCGGTCTGTTTTGCGGAAATCCACGCAACCCGATGAATTCTCCGCATTTTCAAAAATTGCGGAAAATCTTTTTCTGCACCGTTCCCACTCCCGGCATCCGCAACGGGAACTCCCATTTGCAAAAGGGCGCGCGCAGTCCCAGGACCCGCCGCCAAAACAGGCCCTTCAAATTCTGACAAAGCTTCTTTCGCCAATTTCGCCGCCCGTGGACTCGCGACAAAGACCGCATCAAATCCAGAAATTTCAACCCGGATTCCCGTTGGGCGATACTCCAAAGCGGGAACATGCCAAACGCGATTCCCTTTTTCCGTTTCCTGCGAAAGAAATTCCTTTTCCGGCGGAGTCAGCTTGGTGTCAATGACAAGCATCAATGTTCCCGGTTCCAAAATTCCGCAATCGCTTCGGCGCTAGAAACATCCGAAGGCAATGGAATTCCCTTTTCGCGGCAAGCTTCGGCAAATTCCCGCGCAAACGATTCAAGCGTTCCCGAAGATTCCAGTTCTTGTTCTGAAAAAAGGCGCGACAAGCGCAACGAGTTTCCCGTCTGGGCTTCTGCCAAAAAGGCCGAGAAGCGGAATCCACTGTTCCATTGTTCGAGAACTGCCCCCATGGGAACGCGGCAGCCGCCACCGAGCAAATTCATCCAACGGCGTTCCGCCCGGGCCGCCGTGACAGAAGGCTTGTCCGAAATCGCTTCGGCGATTTTTTTTGCAAACCCATGTTCTTTCAGCGATTGCAACGCGACAATTCCCTGGCCAATCGCCGGAGTTATCTGGTCGACAGAAAAATATTCCGAAATGACGGGCGTTTTTCCCAGACGGCAAATCCCCGCAGCGCCGAGCAAAATACCGTCCAATTCCCCCGACTCCACCTTTTCTATCCGCGAAGGCAGATTGCCGCGCAAATTGACGCAGCGAATATCCGGGCGCAATGTTTTCAATTGCAAAACACGGCGAGGAGACCCTGTGCCGACAAGAGCGCCTTTTTTTAATTCGTCCAGCTTTTTTCCGCCCGCAACCAGAACATCGCGAAAATCTTCCCGTTTTAAAAATCCGGAAAGTTCAAGTCTTTCGTCCATGGAATCAGGAACGTCTTTCAGCGAATGGACTGCCAAATCGACGCTTCCGTCCAACAACGCTTCTTCAATTTCCTTGACAAATACGCCCTGACCGCCAAAAGAGACCAGGGAACGCACACGGTCCCTGTCTCCAACTGTTTTAATGACACAAATTTCAACATGCAAATCGGGAAACATTTCTTGGATGCAAGACTCTGTCAAATGGGCTTGCACAAGAGCAAGAGCGCTTCCCCGCGTTCCAATTTTAACCGTTTTCATGAAAATCCCTTTCTTCTTCGCCAGAAAGACCAAACAACTGTTCCAAAATCAACCGGCTTTCAAGTTCCATCCCGGCAGCGCCCAAACGTTTCAATTCTAGCGATGGACGATGTAAAATCTTGGCGATGAGTTCATCGTTATAACGGCGAATGTGAGCCAGTTCTTCTGGAGAAACCCGGTGTTCCCATTTTTTCAACAGGTCCCGTCCAATCGACTCATGATGCCTGCGGAGCGAAAGCAACAGCGGAATGACGCCCAACGTCGCATACCAACTGGAAAATTCATCAACCGCTTCGCCGATCATTTCCCGGGCAAGTTCCGCGGAATGACGCCTTTTGCTCCGGTTGTCTTCCACAACGCGGCTCAAATCATCGATGCTGAACAGAGAAACATGAGGCACGCCAGCGACTCCCGGTTCGATATTCCGAGGTGCTCCAATGTCGATGTAAACCGTTTTTTGACATCTTCCGACTGCTGCCGCCATTTCCTCTGTCACCAGATATTCCGGCGACGACGCAGCCGTTATCAGCAAATCGATATCGCGCAAACGGTCGGGCATTTCTGCCAAGTCGCAGGCAACGCCCCCAAAACGGGCGGCAAAATTTTGAGCATTCGAAAGCGTCCGGTTGAAAAAACAAAAGCGGGAAACGCCAGCGGCAGAAAGCTCCACCGCAGAGATATTCCCCATTTCGCCCGCCCCCAAAATGCCGACGCAAAGCGAAGACAGATCGCCCAATTCCCGCAAAGCAAGCTGGACCGCCGCAAAAGGAATCGACACCGTTCCCGCCCCGATGGATGTTCCCTCCCGGACCTTTTTTCCCAAAGTCAACGCCGATTGGAAGAGATGGTTCAAAAAAAATCCCGTTTTTCCCGCTTTTTGCGATAGCAAAAACGCCTCTTTGACCTGCCCCAAAATTTGTGTTTCCCCAAGGACCAAACTGTCCAGCGAAGAAACCACTGAATACAGATGCGAAATCGCTTCTGTATGCGTTAAATAAAAACAATGCGGAACAAGGTCCTCCACATCGATGTGGGAAAATTCCGCCCACCAGTTGATAAGCGTATTGCGGAGCGCCTCCGGATACAGGGTCGCCGCGTAAATTTCGGTCCGGTTGCAAGTCGAAAGAATGACCGCTTCCGAAAGTCCGGGCAAACGGCAAAGGCTGGAAAGCGCCTTTTCGAGTTGTGCCCCCGAAAGGCCCAGCTTATCTCGCAAAGCGACCGGACAAGTTTTATGGCTTGTGCCTAAAACGACACAATGAGTGCTTTCTTTGTTTTTCATCGCATTTTTACCGTTTTTGCAAGCTAGAAAATTTTGCAGAGGCGATTTTCCCAAAAAGGATTATATATATTTGGGATAGACATAATTGGAGTCAACGAATGAAGTTTACGTTATTCGCCTGTATCGGTATTTTTGCAATGACCGCCTTTGCTGCCGATAATTACACTATTAATCAATTCTCCGGTGAAGAGACCGGTACTCCGGACCAGTATATCGATGCGGAATTCGGCGGCTCCCTCAAAATTTCCGGTTCGGGCACCGTTGAAAATGTACAAAGCGGAAGATTTTATGTTCGCCAAAAATTTGAAGACCCGTTTGGCGAAACGCCCACCACTTACCAGCTTTACGAAGGACGCGAAGGCACAGACAAAGCGAACCTCGCCGCATTCACGCTGCCCAGTGGCATCGCCTATGGATTTGTCGTCAAAGCCAAAATCTATTCGAGTGCCGACGCCGATGCCGCTGCCGACATTGAAAAGGTTTATTTCGACGGCAATGCAATTTATGCCGAAGGCGTGACCGAACTATACGTCCACCGCGGAGTCAAGACCATCGCCCTCGTACCGGAAAACGTTCCAGAAAGTTCCAGTTCCAGCTCGGAATGGGCGGAATCCTCCTCCAGCGAAGAAAATTTGTATGCCGCTGCAGCACCCGTCGAAGAAAGCTCGTCCTCTGCAGCCGATGACGAATATTGTGACGACGATGATCCGGATTGCGAATCCGAAGACGATTACGCTTATGATGTCGAAGGCGATGTCAGCGAAACGGCCAACCGGGCTGTCGAAGAAGATTACGCCATCAGCGACGTGACTGACCGTTTCGGCATTGCCGATGAAGTCCGCAAATGGAGCGCCTGGGGCTTAGTCGGAGTCGCCGCGGCAAGTATCGGCATTGGCATTTACGATCAAATGCAATACAGTGACGCCAAAGACGCCCACGACAAGATTGACGACAAAATGAGCCAGCACAGGGACTTTATGAAAGCCGCTACAAACGATGAAAAAGAATATCAAGCGCTGCTTTGGTATGAATCCCAGAAAACCGATCCGGGTTCTTACGGTGACTTGAAAAAGCGCAACAAGAAGAACAAAGACACGATGGATTCATATTCCACAGCCCGCAACATTTGGTTTGGCGTGGCCGCACTCTCCATCGCCGGTTCCATTGTACTGTTTACGTGGTGATGACTCCGGGGAAAATCACCATCCGCGATTTGGACTTCGATGCAATACTCGGAGTCCTTTCTTTTGAACGGGAACGTCCACAACCGGTCCGGTTGAATTTTTCGCTTTGGCTGGACTTTGAAACCATCGCCAAGACCGATTCCCTGAAAGACACCGTTGACTATGCGGCGATTTCCGAAGACCTTGTGAACTTTATCCAAGAATCGCAATTCGGCCTAGTTGAAACATTGGTTTACCAGACAGCAAAACGGTTGCTGTCTTATTCTCCCTTAATTTTAGCGGCATGGGTTCGCATTGAAAAACCAGAAGCCATTCCCCATTCCAAAGGCTCCGCGGCAGAAATTCGATTGGAACAGGAGCGGTAAAGCGTTTTTCATTTTACGATTACCCGGCAAGCCCGGAAAACGCCCGATAACGCAACGCCTCTGCGATATCCGCATTTTCCACAGGAGCGTGCGTTGAATCATTTTGAACCGCTTTTAAATCCGCAATCGTTCGCGCCACTTTCAACATCCGATAATAACCTCTTGCGCTCAGCTGCATTTTTTCAGCAGCCGATACGGCAAAACGTTCTGTTTCCACAGACATTGCACAAAAAAATTTCGCCTCTTCGCTGGACATTTCCGCATTGGTGCGGTATTTTTTACGGGCAAACCGCAGCCGTTGGATTTTCCGTACGGCAATGACCCGCTCCCGAATTTGAACAGAAGATTCTCCCGCAGGCAATTGCACCAGCAAATGCGGATCTGTCGAAGGGACTGCCATTTGAATATCAATCCGGTCGAGCATGGGACCGGATACGCGCTGACGATATCTTCTAACAGAATCGGGCAGACAACTGCATTCCCGTTTAGGATCCATTGAATAACCGCATGGACAGGGATTCATCGCAGCGCCCATCATAAATCTCGCCGGCCAAACAACCGTTCCGCAGGCCCTGCTGATTCGGATAATTCCTTCTTCCATCGGTTCCCGCAACGCTTCCAAAACATTTCTGTTGAATTCAGGAAGTTCATCCAAGAACAAAACGCCATTGTGAGCAAGAGTCGCCTCGCCGGGCCTTAAATGCGGTCCACCTCCCACCAAAGCCACCATAGATGAAGAATGATGAGGCGAACGGAAAGGCCTTCGGCTTTGACACGCAACAGATTCCCCATCCCCCAAAAGATGTAACGTTGAATAAATCCGCGTACATTCCAAGATTTCTTCATCGCTCATCGGTGGCAAGATGCCCGGCAAACAGCGGGCCGAAAAGGTTTTCCCGGATCCCGGAGAACCGACCAGTAAAAAGTTATGTGCCCCCGCAGCCGAAACTTCTAACGCGCGTTTCACACCATCCATTCCAATTACGGAACGGAAATCCGGCACCGAGGGATCAGCCGCCATAGCCATCCGCAAGATGCCGCCCGCCTCCATCGGACGGATCTTTGAACCCGGAGAGACTACAGAAATGCATTCCGCCAAAGTGGAAACTCCAATGACAGAAAGTCCCTTGACCAGGGAGGCCTCGGCAACATTTTCCCTCGGCACCACCAACACGTCTTTTTCTTTTGAAAGGCTCATCGCCACAGAAAGAACTCCGCGAACCGCCTTGACGCACCCATCCAAAGACAACTCTCCCAAGAAGACGAACTTTTCCGGATTTTCCGCCGGAATTTCTTCGCTGGCAATCAACATTCCCATTGCCAAGGGAAGATCCAGGGAAGTTCCCTCTTTTTTCAAATCCGCAGGGGAAAGATTCACGGTCATGCGACTTCCCGAAGCTGCATAACCGGAACTGCGGATACTGGAAACAACGCGTTCCCGAGATTCCCGCACCGCATTGTCGGGAAGTCCGACCAAAGTAAATCCTGGAAGCCCTGAAGAAGAATCCACTTCGACATTCACCGGAATCGCTTTGATTCCCAACAAGCAGCTGGTCCGAATTCTCTGGAACACGAAAAATCTCCTATGCGGCGGCGATTACCTGTTGATATTTTTCAAGAATGCAGTTTTCAATATGCTCCCTGCATTCGCGGGTTATCGGATAAAAGATGCTGCGGTATTCTTCCCCTTTATAAAATGGATCATTCGGATAACCGACAAAAAGACCGTTTTCCCCGTCCATGACCCGGAGCTGAGTCAGTTCGAACTGATCGTTCAAAACAACACGGGCAATCGCTTTAATGTGCCCCATATTGACGCCATCTTTGAACGGAAAGACGCGTACACTTGTCACGACCAGACAATCAAATTCAGATGTACGCGGCTGTTTGTTTTCTGTAGCTGTTTTCACTTTGGGCATAGAGCCTCCATATTGATGCCCCAACATCGGAGCGCTTTTCAATAAGCAATTCTCGTGCCAAAAAAGAAAAAGCGTTTTCTGGCCAGAAAACGCTTTTTTTTAAACTGAAATCCGATTAATCGATTTTTCGAAGCGATTAATCAACCGGTCACAGCATCGGACATGCTGAATATCGGCATATACATGGCAATCATCAAGAAGCCAACCGCACCACCCAAGAATACCATAATAAGCGGCTCGAGCATCGATGTCACCGCATCAATCGCCGCATCAACTTCTTCATCATAAAAATCAGCAACTTTCAAAAGCATGGCTCCGAGTTGTCCCGTTTTTTCTCCAACGCCCACCATTTGAATGACCATCGTCGGGAATATCTTGGTATCTTTCATCGGTTCAACAATGCTTTTTCCGCCCGCAAGCCCTACGGCAATTTTCATGATGGCGTCTTCTACCGCCATATTGCCCGACGTTTTCGCCGTCACCTGCAAAGCCTCGGTCACAGAAACACCTGCATTGAGAAGGGTTCCCAGAGTCCGGCTGAAGCGCGCAACGGCACTTTTGATTTGCAAATCGCCCAGCTTGGGAACTTTCAACATCAGTTTATCCCACTGATAATGCAACTTGGGCACTTTCATGACGACTTTGAAGCCGACAACAAGCGCCACGGCCCCTAAAATCCAGAAAGCCGCATAATCGCGGATGGCGTTCGACAGGTCCATCACCACTTGAGTCGGCCACGGCAGCTCTCCGCCCGCCTCCGTAAAGGTTTGTGCAAAAGTGGGCACCACAAAAGACAGCATCAAAATGACAACAACGACAGCGACAACCGCGACCATCACCGGATATGTCAACGCTTTTTTCACTTTGCGGACCAGGCGTTCGTTCGATTCTTGATAATCGGCGAGACGCGCCAAGATGCCATCCAAAATACCGCCGGCTTCGCCCGCCGCCACCATGTTGACATACAATTTGTCAAAGACTTTCGGGTGCTGCGCAAGAGCGTCCGCCAAACTGGAACCGCCACTGATGGACATGGTGAGCTTGTGGACGATTTCCTTCATCGCCGGATTTTCCGTTTGCTCTTCTAGAATGGTCAAACATTGGAGCATCGGGAGGCCCGCCGAAGTCATGGAACTGAACATTCGGGTAAAACGCGAAATGTCTTTTGACTTGATGCCCGATCCGATTTGGATTTTGATTTCTATCGGTTTGCGTTTGATGCTGTTGACGACCAAATGCTTGCGCCGAAGCAGCGATTCCGCTTCATCTTTGCTTTGGGCTTCGATTTGACCTTCGAACTGGTTTCCCTGCGTATTTTGCGCTTTGTAAAGAAAAACAGTCATCGATTAAACTCCCAATTTTTCCAGATCCTTTTCGAGTTGCGTCGGATCCGGGGACTTGGCGACCGCTTCAAAGTGTTCCAGCTTTCCTTGGCGCACAAGTTCCGCAAGCCTCATGTTCATCGTGTTCATGCCGTACTTTTGGCCGATTTCAATCATCGACCCTATCTGATGGGATTTGTTATCGCGGATGAGCGCCCGAATGGCAGGAGTTACATTCATAATCTCGTAACACATGACTCGCCCGCCGCCGATTTTGGGCAAAAGCATTTGGCAAACGACACCTTGAAGCACAAAGGAAAGCTGCGTGCGAACCGTCTGCTGTTCTCCCTGCGGGAAAGCGTCCACGATACGGTTAATCGTTTGAACTGCGGAGTTCGTGTGGAGAGTCGCGAGCGTCAAGTGGCCCGTTTCTGCGATGGTCAAGGCGGCCCGAATCGTTTCGAGATCGCGCATTTCGCCGATGAGAACAACATCAGGGTCCTGTCTCAAGGCCATTTTCAGCGCCTGGGAAAAGCTTTGCGTATCGTTTCCCACTTCGCGCTGGTTAACCATGCAATTCTGATGCTTGTGCAAAAATTCAATCGGATCTTCAATCGTGAGAATGTGCTCGTGGCGTTCCTTGTTGATTTTGTCAATCATCGCGGCGAGAGTCGTCGATTTTCCGGAACCGGTAGAACCTGTCACCAAAACAAGACCCGATGGCCGCGTTGTGAATTCGGCAAGAATCGGGGGCAAATCCAGCTGTTTGAACGTTTTGATTTCTAGCGGGATAATGCGGAGCGCCAAAGCGACACAGCCGCGTTGCAGGTAAGCGTTCGCGCGGAAACGCGCCAAATTGGAAATACCGAAAGAAAAATCGCATTCCTTGTTTTGTTCAAACGACTTTTTTTGAAGTTCGTTCATGAGACTGTAAGTCATGCGCATGGTTTCTTCGGGAGTGAGTTTTTCCGTTCCCATCGGAGAAAGTTTTCCCGCCAAACGGAGCATGGGCGGAATGCCCGCTGTCACATGCAAGTCAGAAGCGCCGCGCTTCACCATTTCGGAAAGTAAATCCTGAATGTTATATGCCATGTTTTGAATATAACTAAATTAATGGATGGATGAACTTTTTTTCAAAAATCGCAACGCTCCTGCCATTCGCCATCGCCGGCTTTTGTGGAACTTCTTGTTCGGATGCCGCCTACGACCGCATTCCCGAAAAAGTCGAAGGCTACGATGGGGTGAACCTTTTCGTTTTTCACGCTTCTTGGTGCTCTTATTGCAACGCGGAGCTTCCCCTGTTAAAGCGCCTGTACCGCGAATATTCCCCTTGCGGATTACACGTTCTCGGCATCAACGAAGACGATGACGAAAGCATCATGCGCAAATACGTCAAAGAAAAAGAAATTCCATTTCCCGTCGTACACTGGGATTATCCTTTGATGAAAAAATTCGGCCATCCGCGGTCCATTCCCACACACATTTTAATAGACAGTTCCGGAAGTATCCGGCTGCGGCAAATCGGTCCATTCAAAGAAGCAGAAGCGCGAATGCAAATCGAAAAGGCGTTGGGAAACGCCGTTACGCGTTGTCGTCCATAAAGAGGACGACATCGGCAATTTCTTTTTTGCCGAGCGCAAGCATATAAAGCCTGTCTAATCCCACAGCGACTCCTGAAGCGGCAGGCATTCCGTTTTCCAGTGCGGCAAGAAACCGTTCGTCTATCGCAGGGACCGGTTTTTGATTCGCCTTCCGATAAGCGATATCCAATTCGAAACGGTGTCGCTGTTCTACTGCATCCGTCAACTCTTCGTAACCATTGCAAAGTTCCATGTTGTCGATGTACAGTTCAAAGCGTTTCGCAACGCGGTCACCTTCTAAATTGATATACGTTTTGGCAAGAGCGGCGCAACTCTCCGGATAATCCATGAGGAATTGGGGAGCCTCTTTTCCCAAATTCGGTTCTACGAGAGTCACCATCAGATAATCCCACCAGTCTTCGCGGAAAAACGCCTCTGAATTTTCGACATCGGGAACACCCTTTTCCTTTAACGCCCGGCGAAACTCCTTTGCAGAATCCGCAAAAGGATCCACTCCGGCATAGCGCCTGTAAGCCTCGCGGAAGCGCAAGCGTTCTGCCCGAACAGGCCTTCCCAAAATTTCCGAAGCGAAATCCTCGACTTCCTCCATCAGCTTTTCAAACGGCATTCCTACGCGATACCATTCCACCAGCTGAAATTCGGAATTGTGCTTTCCGCCGATTTCATCTTGACGAAACGCATGGGCGATTTCAAAAATGTCGCCAAAGCCGGCGGCAAGCAGGCGTTTCAAATGAAATTCGGGACTGGTCATCAAATAACGGGGAATCTTTCCCGAAGTTTCAAAATAATCCAAATGCGCATCTGTTCCGCTTGCGCGGGAGAGCACGGGAGTTTCAACCTCCAAAACGCCGCGGACTTCAAAAAATTTTCGCACCTTCGCCGTAAGCGCCGCGCGCGCTTTCCACGTTTCCAAAGAGCAGTTGGGCAAAAACGGTTTCATTCTTGAACACAGCGGACAGAGAGTCCAAACTTTTTATCCACCGAAGCTTTTTCCATCGCCTGGGCATCGGAAAACAGGTTGCGGACAAATCCGCGGCTAGCGTCTTCTTCTGTCGCCGTCCAAAAATAAGTGCCTTCTCCAGCCAATGTGCAAATGCCGCTCTGGTTGAAGTAGCCGCCAAATCGCACGGTCACGGCAAACGCCGCCTGGGATTCGGGCGAAAGCAGTTCAAAGTCCGCATCTGTCGCCATGCGGAATCCTTCGGGACAAGCCTGTTTTGCCGCTTCGAACGTGTAAAGGCGGCCAAACTGTTGACAATTCAACGAATCGCCGTCATAACAGGCGGATGAATCGGGGATTTCAAAATTCGCATTGTCAATCGTCCAGACCCGCTCTCCAAAACGTTCGATTCGATACATTTTTCCATCCCGAGAGTCGACAATTGTTCCCAATTCCGGGCAACGGAAGGGCACGTTTGCAGAATCGAGCAGACTGTCCAGAGCGCCGAATGCCGCGCAAAAAGTGAAAAATCTTTTTTGAAAGGCGATTTCTGCGGGATTCGCCTTTTGAATTTCGGCAAGCGCCTCTTCCACATTTGGCACAGAGGAATCGGGCATAGAAACACGGGCATCCAGCTGTTTCAACACCTGATACCACAACGGAGCAAATTCAAACGACGCGTTCCAAAACGCATCGAGCGCCAAAGAATCCAAACGGAGCATTACCGGATTGATATGGGAGACTTTGACCTTTTTTGAAACAAGTTTTTGCGGCGTTTGGGCACACGTCAGGGAATCGGGCGCATCTAAACGGGAGAAGCTGGAATCAGCGCGTTCGGCACAAGCTGTAAGGCACGCTTCCCGTTCCTTTTTTTTACAAGGTTCCCACACAAGAGAGTCCACTTTTTCCGTTACCGGCTTTGAAAATGCGCGATTCTTTTGAGCTAGTTCCGCCGTTTTTTGAAAAAGCTCTATTGACGCGGAATCCCCGAGTTTTCCCGCCGACGCAAGAGATGTCAATTCTTCTAGGCAAGCTTCTGCTTTTTTGGGCTTGGAACAAGTTTTTGAAACTTTTTGTTGGGCGGCCATCAACGCCACCGCACTGGACAAAATCAAAATGGCTATGGAATATTTCATGCCGACAATATAGAAATATCCTCTATCCGGACTTCATTCAGAGCCTGTTTTGCACCGGGCGCATTCCACAAAAAATCCGTTTCGCAAGACGCTATTTTTCTGACAAGAAAAGCTCCTTTCGCCCTTTTGCTATCTTTTACACATGAACTACCCTGTTGAAGAAATCCGCAAACAATTTCCCGTTCTCGCTTTACACGATAAAGATTCCAAACCGTTCGCTTTTTTGGACAGCACCGCCACGACACAAAAACCGGAAAGCGTCATTGACGCAATGGACAATTTTTATCGCAAGCATTACAGTTCGGTCAAACGCGGAGTCTACGCAATGACTGCCCAAACGACAGACGCTTACGAAGCCGCACGAAAAAAAGCCGCCGAATTCATTCACGCCAAAAGTGAAAACGAAATTGTTTTCACCCGGGGAACGACTTCGAGCATCAATTTGGTCGCTTGGAGCTTTGGACGAAAATTTTTCCACCCTCAAGACGAAATCGTCATCAGCGCACTGGAACATCACGCCAACATCGTTCCGTGGCAGCTTATCGGCGAAGAACGTAAAACGGTTGTCAAAGTCATTCCCGTTGACGACAACGGCGATTTGATGTTAGAAAAGATTCCCGAACTGATCGTTCCCGGCAAAACGAAACTGGTCGCCTTGGCACAAATCAGCAACACCATCGGCACAGAAAATCCCGTGAAAGAAATCATCCGGACAATTCGGAATATTGATCCGGAAATCAAAATTTTAATCGATGCGGCCCAAAGCGCGCCTCATAAAAAAATCGATGTCCAAGATTTGGACTGTGATTTTTTGGCGTTTTCAGGTCACAAGATGTATGGTCCCACGGGCATTGGCGTCCTTTACGCCAAATTCGAAATTTTGCAAGAAATGCCCCCCGTAGAAGGCGGTGGCGAAATGATTGATCAAGTGACTTTTGAAAAAACGACCTTCGCCCCACCGCCAGACCGCTTTGAAGCGGGAACGCCTCCCATTGCCGAAGTCATCGGACTCGGAGCCGCCATCGATTGGATAAACCGTACAGGAATCGAAGCGATTGCCGCGCATGAACAGGAAATTTTGCATTACGCAGAAGAACGACTTCGGACGGTTCCGGGACTGCACATCTTAGGCGCCCCCAAACAGCGCGGCTCCCTGCTGAGCTTCACCCTGGATTCCGCCCACCCTCACGACGCGGCAACCCTTCTCGACGAAGAAGGCATCGCCGTCCGCAGCGGACATCACTGCGCCCAGCCAGTCATGCTGCGTTTTGGCGTTCCCGCCACCATTCGGGCAAGCTTTGGTGCTTATACTCAAAAATGGGAAATCGACCGCCTGGTTGAAGGGCTTCTTCGCGTGAACCGCATCTTTGGCACTTAAAAATCAAGCTTCCCTGTTTCGAAAAACCCAGTAGCGGAAAAATACATAGCTGACGACAACATAAGCTGCGTTAGCTACCAAATTCGCCAAATACCCTGCGCTCAAATAGCCGCCCACCGACGGCAGCGTATTTTTGAGCGACTCCAATACAAACAAATTCACCGAATACGCACAAAGGAACACAACCAGAAAACGAAAAATTTCTGTCTGTTTCCGATTGCGACTTTTAAAATTCCAGCGGCGATTCATCCAATAAGAATTTACCCCTCCTGCCACAAAGCCCAAAAAATTCGACACTTCCAAATTCAAATGCAACCATTCGTATAACACCCAAACAACAGCCAAAGTCACAAAAGTGTTGACAATTCCTATCAGGTTATATTTGACAAAGTGAAGCATATCACAATATTAGAAGAAATTCTTTCGGATTTTTAGAATATCTACCCAGCACCCTTGAAATCTCCCCTTTGATTGTTAAATTGCGGTTACAAACTTAGGAGACAATCATGATCAAGAAAATTCTTCTCGCAACGGCTCTCGTCGCCTCGACGACATTCGCAACTTGGGATAAATTCCCCGTTCTTGAACAGGGCAAGGGACAGGCGCACGTTGGCGTTGGCTACAATATGCAAGGCGACGTCAGCCAAATGGGCATTTATGCCGGCGCACGTTATGCCGTGATCCCCAACTTGGAACTTGGTCTGAACCTCCCCTACACCATTTTTACTGATATCGACGGCGAAGATGGTGCGGATGGACTTGGCAATTTGGCGTTCATGCTCCGCTACCAGTTCATGCCCATCATGAACGCTTTCTTGGATGTGGACTTCCCGATTGGCGAAGAAGATCTTGTTGACGACGGCTTCGGCTTCCACGCTGGTGTTCAATATTCCAACAACTTCGGCATGTTCTCCCTCGGTTCCGAACTGGGATTCGCCCTTGCGACAGAAGGGGATGACAAGATAACTCCGGCGTATGAACTGAACGTGGGCGCAGAACTCGACTTTGCCGTATCCAGCCTTGTCACGCCTTATGTTGGCGCCGATTTGAACATCAAAGTGACCGACACAGAATATGACGGCGAATTCGCTGACGTCGAAGCTGACGACAGTGGCGATATGGGTGTCTGGATTTATGTTGGAGGCGACTTCATCATCAACCCGATGTTTGATGTAGACGTTTCCGTTGGATTCGGCCTTGGTGAAGATTACTACGGCGAAGACACTCCGATTAGCATCGATGTCCACGCGAACATCAACTTCTAATCGCCTTTAGGATTTGCAAAAGCCCGGCAAACGCCGGGCTTTTTTCATGCTCCGATTTTTAAAAAGCGTTTCCGAATCTTCCGATGAATTCCTTTTCGATTTCTTCGGATCCGGCAATTTTACGATGCCGCATCAAAAAATCGCCGCCGCAAATGACAGAATCAATGACCGACGAATTTGCCGCATAAACCCAATTGGAAATCACATCGCCCGTGGCAAAACAGGGAGCGTTCAAGTCCAACAAAACGGCATCCGCCAAAAAGCCTTCCGCGATTTCACCAGCATGAATGCCAAACGCTTCGGCACCGTTTTTCGTCGCCATTTTCAACGCGTCTCCAGCCGAAAGGACCGTCGGATCACCCGAAGTCATCTTGGCCAAAAGCGAGGCGAATTTCATTTCTTCGCGCATATCCAAATTATTGTTCGACGATGCGCCGTCCGTTCCCAAAGAAAGGCGAATGCCCCTGTCCAAAAAAGGCTTTGCCCGGAAAATTCCACTCGCCAATTTCATGTTGGAACAGGGATTGTGCGCCACAGTCACTCCCCGATGCGCCAAAATTTCCAAATCCTTTTCAGAGACATGCACCACGTGAGCGGCAACAGTCCGGTTTGAAAGAACTCCCAGGGATTCCAAAAATTCCACGGGAGATTTCCCAAAAGTCGGCTCCACGCTGCCGGATGCCTCGTCCGCCGTTTCCGACAAATGCACGTGCAGCGGAATTTGAAATTTTTCTGAACATTCCGCCGCCAAAAGCAAACTTTTTGTCGAATTGGTGTAAATCGAATGCGGGGCCGACGCCAACCGGATGCGGTCTTGGAATTTGTCCACATTTTCTTGCAAAAATTGGACATTCGCTTCGGAATCCGCTTTCAAACTGTCAGCGAAAGTCACCCCGATAGAGGCGCGGACTCCCATTTCTTGCGCCGCTCGGATTGTTTCCGTCCGATGCCAATACATATCTGCGAAAAAAACCGTTCCCGACCGAATCATTTCCAATATGGCGAATTTGGATGCGACATAAATATCTTCTGCGGATAATTTCGCTTCTTTAGGCCAGATAAATTTTTCCAACCAAACTTTTAATGCGACATCATCGGCAAGTCCACGGAGAATTGTCATCGCCGCATGTGTATGCGTGTTGTAAAAAGCAGGAACAATCGCCAAATGGGAACAATCCACGCATTGCGCATCTTGAAAAATTTCCGAGAGCGTTTTTTCCGCAGCAATTCGGCGAAATTTTCCCTGCTCCACCAAAATATCCCGCTTAGATCCATTGAGCCATACCGATTTTAAAAGCAGCCGGTTCATATCCAATCCCTTAATAGAAAGATCCATTGTTTAGCGACATTTCCCCCGGAAAGAATCCAATTCCAAGCGGCGGAAACGCCTTGAACAGATGCTTCCGCAATCAGCGGAATCCAAAAAACATTCGACAGGAGAATCGCACTATAAGAAAATACATACCCACATTCCCGAAGATCCGTTTGCCGCAATCCCGCTTGGCGAAAAACGCTTCCCAAATGAAACAGCAAGAAAAATCCCACAGCTCCCCAGGCATAAGGTTTTACGGAATCAATCAGAACAAACGAAAGCAACATGCAGCCAAAAGCAAAAAGCGGAAACGAATAGGGCGCAAGCAAAATCAGCGGATTCGAGGATTTTCCGCTGAACGAAACTTCTCCGCCATCGCTTTGATGGGCAAAAAATGAAATCACACGGCGAAAGCAGAGGATGGCAAAAACGGTATGATTCAGTTCGTGGCAAAAGACTTCCCAAAATTCCAGATTCCGGTGAAAAAGTTTCAACACAACGCGCAATAAAAGATAGACAGCCGCACCGATTCCTTCGTATACAAAAAATTCCCGGTTTTCTGCCCAGATTGGCAAGCGCAACCAAAAAGCCATTCCGAATGCCGCCGAAAAAAGCAGCAAAACGGGAATGGCTAAAATTTTAAGAAACGCCATCAACGGCCCATGTCCAAAGAATCCAGCATTTTGCGGAAAGCGGAATCCAGTTGACGGAGGCTGTCCAAATCGGATTTCGCCTTTTCTACCTGCGATTGCAACGCCGAAACTTTGGATTCCAAAAGCGCAATTTCCCGCTCCGATTCCGAATCTTGACAGGCTGTCAAAATGCAACCAAAGACAAGCGTCAAAAGAATCCGTTTCATTCAAGCACCCATTTCCCGTTCCATTTTCAAACGCACGATCATTTCATTATAAAGGTCTTCTAGGCAGTCTTCAACCGTAATCAGGGGCTTCCATCCCAATTCCATGATTTTAGAAGGATCTCCGACCAGCAGCGGGATGTCAAAAAGACGTTCTTTCGATGGATCAAAACAGAAGTCGACATCGGCGCCGGCAATTTCCACAAGCATCTCTGTCAATTCCCGGAATGTATAAGATTTTCCCGAACAAATGTTGTAAACCTCGCCCGGATTTCCCGCCTGCAAAACCTGAATGAGCCCCCGGGCCACATCACGGACATCCAAAACGTCCCGCGAAACATCCAAGCTGCCCGAATAGATGATGGGTTCTGCGCCATACTTTTTGATTTTGACCAATTGGCTGGTTATCGACGGAATCAAGAATCGCCGGCTGTGGTGCGGTCCCGTAAAATGGAATGGACGAATCATCACAATGTGCATTCCATACGCATTCGCAAACTGATTACCCAACAGCTCCATGCAAGCTTTGGAAGTCGCGTATGGAGTCAACGGATTCGGAAGGTCCGTCTCTTTGTGAAGAGTCGTCAACAGCGTTCCCGACGTACGCCCATAAACTTCGCTGGAACTGAGCAACAGAATTTTCGCATCGGGCACCGTTTGACGCGCCGCTTCCAAAAGGTTTTGCGTTCCCAACAAATTCGTGCTGAGCGTTTCGTAAGGCTTCTTGAAAGAGAGTCCAACACTCGATTGGCTGGCCAAATGATAAATGGCGCGGGGTTTCGCCTCTTTGACTACAGCCAGGACATCTTTGAAATTGAGAAGATCCCCGGTGCGGTAAATCACGTCCGAGATTTTTTGCCACGGTTGCGGTTGTTCATCGCTGAAACTGTAAAGTTTTTCACCGTTTCGTGTCGCCGTCGCCAGAATGTGAAATCCGAGCGCTCCTGTACCGCCTGTCACCAATACACTCATAACATTCCTCCGGGCAAAACTGCATTCCACGCCTCTTTCACCAAAGATTCTTCGACATTCGCCATTTTTTTCACTTCGCCGATTTTTGTGGGCAAAATATAAACGCGTTTGTCCTTTTCCACCTTTTTGTCGACACTCATCGCATCCCAAGCGGCATCGGCGTTGACACCGTCCACTGTTTTGGGGAATCCATAAGCGTCCAAAAGGGCTGTTTGGCGATTTTCAACGTCTTCCGAAATCATCCCGAGCATTTTGGCGAGACGCGCCGCGACCCGCATTCCAAGACTCACCCCGATACCATGCGAAAATTCGTAATGATGCAAATTTTCAATGGCGTGGCCAAATGTGTGACCGTAATTCAAAATGGCCCGTAAACCCTGTTCCTTTTCATCAATGCCCACGACTTCCGCTTTGATTTCACAGCTGCGGCGGATAATGTGGGAAAGCGCCTCCGAATCCCTGGCGAGAACCTTTTGCACATTGGATTCCAAATAGGCAAAAAATTCTTCGTCGTAAATCACGCCGTATTTGATGACTTCGGCAAGTCCCGACAGATATTCGGAATCGGGGAGAGTCGAAAGCGCGTCCAAGTCACACACGACCGCCTTCGGCTGATAGAACGCTCCGATCATGTTCTTGCCCTCAGGATGGTTCACCGCCACCTTGCCGCCAACCGAGCTGTCCACCATGGAAAGAAGTGTCGTTGGAATTTGAATAAAGTCTACGCCCCGTTGGTACGTCGCCGCGGCAAATCCCGCCATATCGCCGACAACGCCGCCGGAAAGTTGAAGCAGGCAAGTCTTGCGACCGTAACGCCGGCGGAGCATGAACGTGAACAGTTGATTCAGACTGGAAAGATTCTTGTAAATTTCACCGGCGCGGAATTTAAACGCCGGGCATCCACCCGCTTCGCGCTTGAGCATTCCCAAATTGCGGGATTGAGCCTTTGCGATATTTGTGTCCGTGCAAACGAGAAACGCATCTTTTGAAAGGAGCCGCAACCCGGAGAGAAGCGTCGACAGATGAGGAATCAACTTGTGCCCGATAAAAATCGGATAGTGCGAAGAGCCGGAAGGTTCCACGTAAACGGCCCGGGATTCCCAAAATTTTAACCCGCGCAATACGGCGGAAATCACCTTTTCTTCGGAATCATTCGTACTTTCCACGCTGAAATCGGCAAGCGCGTAGCGCGATTCGCGTTCGCTGAGCATCTGCTTGATTTTTTCAAGCCGCTCTTCTGGCGAAAGTCCCGCCATCAAAGGCCGCGTATCTTTACGTCCAATTCGCTCCGAAAGGACCTCCGGAGCCGCATACAGGCGAACGATAAGGCCCGTTTTGCGAATCAGGGAAACGACTCCCGGCTGAGAAAGAGTTCCGCCGCCAAGGGCCACGACTTTCGGCGTTTCATTTGCCGCAATTTCTTCGATTAAAGCAAGTTCCATTTGGCGGAACGCCGCTTCGCCCTGCTCTTTGAAAATTTCAGAAATCGCTTTTCCCGTACGTTCTACGATCAACGCGTCCGTATCCAAAAAGTTTGCGTGCAAACGGTCTGCCACAGCCCGACCAATACGGCTTTTGCCGCTCGCCATAAATCCCGTAAAATAAATTGTCTTTTTGAGAACCGCCATCACTCGCCCTCCGAAATTCCTATCGCCGACTTCATTGTTTTGATATCGGCCTTTTTCCCCGGGAACCAGTATTCAAAGCTTTTGGCTCCCTGATAAACAAGCATCGAAACGCCGCTGACCGTTTTGGCTCCCACTTCTCGCGCTTCGCGCAAAAGTCTTGTTTCTGCGGGATTGTAAACGATATCGCACACGGCAAAATTCGGTGAAAGATATTCCTTGGCAAGCGGCGTCTCGTCGACATGGGGAAACATTCCCACACTGGTCGCGTTGAGCACCAAATCCAAATCTTCCCGGATTTTTCCAAATTCGTCAAACAGGATGTTTTTTACGGCGATTTTTCCACAAAACGCCTCAGAAAGGGACTTGGCAAGTGCCGCACCGCGAGACGCGTTCCGCGAAACTATCGTCAATTTTTGAACGCCTTCAGAAAGCATCGCATAAGCAATGGCACGGGCCGCGCCGCCGTTTCCGAGAATCGCCACCCGCAAACCTTTTACGGAAACACCGTGTTCTTCCAAATCGCACAGCGCCCCATAAGGGTCTGTCGTCGTCCCCAGAAGCCGACCGCCGACAACGCCATTTTCCCAATACAGCGTGTTCACGCTGCCGGTAAAACGCGAAATGTCCGAAAGTCCATCCAGAAATTCGCCCACTTTTTCCTTAAACGGAATGGTGACATTCGCCCCCAAGAATTTCATGGCGCGAAAACCGCGAATCGCCGCAGCCAATTCCGAGGGTTCAGGAGAAAGCGGCACGTAGGCAGCATGAATGCCCAGCTTTTCGAAAGCCGCATTATGCATACAAGGAGATTTGCTGTGCCCAACGGGATTTCCGAAAATGGCCAGCAATTGAGTTCGTCCGTCAATATTTTTCACATTTTAAATATAATTGAGATTGTCTTCTTAAACAAAAAAAATTTCCCTTTTGACGGATTCCGGCGGACTTCGACCGTCCACAACCGATTCACTTTCCGTTGAACCTCTCCATGCATTTTCCCACGCCAAATTCCAAATAGCATTTGACAAGGGAGGGCACTTTCTGGAGAGTCTCTTCAAAAATCAGACGGTCTTCGGGCGGAAACTTCGACAGCACCCAATTGGACAAATCCCACTTTGGCGGGCATTTTCCAACGCCCAAGCGCACCCGCGGAAAACGGTCTCCGATATGTTCGATAATGTTCCTGAGCCCGTTCTGCCCGCCATGGCTGCCACTGGCCCGAATTCGGATGCGGCCCACATCCAAATTGACATCATCGGAAAAAACAATCAACTGTTCCGGTTTTACCTTGTACCAAGTCATTAAAGCCTGAACGGCTTCCCCCGAAAGATTCATGAACGTTTGCGGCTGCGCCAACAAAACTTCTTCTCCGGCGATAACCGTTTTTTGCGTCAACGCCTTATGCTCTGATTTCCAGCCTTTCGCGGAATCCGATAGCGTTTCTACGGCGGCAAAGCCGGCGTTGTGATGGGTATTCGCATATTGCGTTCCGGGATTTCCCAATCCAACAATCAGATACATGGCAGAACCTCTCAGTGTTTTTCATTTTCGGACATTTCAAGTCCGCGGAAAAATTCAAGTCCATCAAAATCGTCTTTCAGCAAATTGACTGTTTCGCCAATCATGTAAAGCGATCCCGTTACAAGAACGGGCCCTGTTGATTCCGCTTGCACGGCATCCAAAAAAGTTTTCGACATGGGCGCAGATGCACCCACTTTGCCGCCGAGCGATTCCAGCTCCACAGAAACATCTTCCAGTTCGCGGAACCGCGGATAAGGCGTCCGGGTCACGTGCCACGTAGAAACATGGGGCAGCAACAGCGGAATCATTTCATCAATCGCTTTGTCTTTCAACGCGCCAAAAACACAGGGGAATTTTTTCCCCGGAAAATCCCGTTCGAGCGCCTGCGCCAAACGCTTTGCCGCATGGGGATTATGCGCGCCGTCCAAAAGCCAGCAGAAGCGCCCGTCCGCATCGAACAACTTTTGCATTCGACCAATCCACAGCGATTTTTTTAGCGCGGTCCGGGCTGTTTCTTCGTTAAATTCCTTTCCCAAAAATTCCCTTGCCGCCGCAAATGACAGGGAGGCGTTTTCCACATAATGCTCTCCGGAATTCAAAACTTCCAGATTTTCAAGAACACGGGGAAACTCAACCTGTGCGGGGACGCTCTTTGCAAATTCCACGGCATCATTTTTCAATTTAGCCGAAACGCCGCCGACAAGAACTTTCGTCCCAGGAGATAAAATTCCCAATTTTTCATGCAATATGGCAGATTCCGTTTTGCCCAGAAGTTCTGTATGTTCAAGCCCGATGCTTGTCAAAACGGTCAATTCCCCACGAGCCGTCCGCGTAGAATCCAATCTACCGCCAAGGCCCGCTTCGACGACAGCCACTCCGACACGTTTTTCAGCAAAATACAGAAATCCGGCAAGGGTCAACGCTTCGAAAAAAGAAGCCCGTACGCCGGCGGATTCCGCTGCGCTTTTTACGCGGCAAAGCAACCCATCCAAATCGCATTCCGAGACAGGAATGTTGTCGACGCGGATGCGCTCCCGGACATTCACCAAATGCGGACTGGTGTAAAGTCCCGATGCCACGCCATGCGCAGAAAGGATGTTCGCCAGGTAAAACGCAGTCGAACCTTTCCCATCCGTTCCAACGACATGAATTGTCCGAAAACGCCTCTCGGGATGTCCCAATTTTTCGAGAAGCCGTTCCATGTTCTTCAAATCGCCCGTCATACCCAGCGGGGCGAGAGAATGCAAATATTCAAGACCCTGTTTCATCGCCCTCCAATATTAGCTAACATTAAACCCGTCAAACGAGGTTTTATGAGTCAAAATGCGTTAGAAAAAGCCTGGAGCGACCACTCGCAACTTTGGAATCAGAATATCTGGGTGTATCCCGTCATCAGCCGGCGGGCAGGCGGAATTTCGATAGGCATCAACCTGAATCTCGACAAGCGCTGCACATTCCGCTGCGCCTATTGCCAAGTGGACAGAAGCGTTCCCGGACCGCAAATTCCAAACGACATTGTCCGCATCCGGCAAGAGCTCGAACAAATTTTCAAATCTTACGAAGAAAACGGCCTCGAAAACTTCACGCCGTTTCAGGGCGTCGACAAAGATAAACGTCTAATCCGGGACATCTGTCTTTCGGGCGATGGAGAAAGCACCATGGCAAAGGAATTTCCCGATGTTTGCCGTCTGATGCGCGAAGCTCAAGACAAATTTTCCCAGTATCCGCTCAAGCTCACCCTCATCACAAACGCAACGCTCCTCGACCGTCCGGACGTGCGAAAAGGCCTTCGCGTTCTCACCGAGAAACGGGGCGAAATTTGGGCAAAACTCGACGCCGGAAGCGACGACTGGTATGAAAAAATCGACGGTTCCCATATTGCCCTTGAACGCATTCAAAAGAACATCGAAGGGGCTGTCCGGGAATTTCCGCTCCGCATTCAAACAATGCTTTGCAAAATCGGCGATTCCCGGCCCGACGCAAAAGAATTGGACTTGTACACGGAACGGCTCAAAAGAATCCACGCGGTCAATCCGAAAAATTTTTTGGGCGTGCAGCTTTACGGCGTTGTCCGCCACACGGCATCCCGCTCCGTTCATCCTCTGGAACGGGAATTTTTCGAAGCCGCCGCCATGAAAATCCGAAAGGCTATCCCCGTCGAAGTGGACATTTATTGAAATCCGCCGTCACCGGAAATTTTCGATGCCCGTCGTTCCAAAAATTTCTAATTTTCCAAAAAACTTGTTTGAAATCAAAAAGGAACGCGAATGAACTCTATCGTGAGCCTGAACGGCGACTGGGATCTTCTGTTTGATACAGAAGATTTGGGCATCATCAACCGCTGGTATGCAACTTATCCCGGTGGTACGCAAAAAATCAAAGTTCCCTGCGTCTGGGAAAAATTCTTCAGCAAGATTTCCCTTTCCCAGGATGCCGCTTATTACTTCAAACATTTCACCATTGACCCGAAACAAACTTCGAAACGGATTTTTTTGCGTTTCGAACGCATTTCCATGCACGCCGTTTTTTGGTTGAACGGCATTTATCTGGGATCTCATTTCGGCGCTTACACACCGTGCATGATTGACCTTTCCAAAGCCATCCGGCCCGGCGAAGACAACGTCCTTTGCGTCCGCGTGGCGAACATGGGTTCTGCGAACAGCCGCATTGACCTGGGCCGCGAAAGCAAAGAGGGCGCCGATGACCGTTACGTGCGACCGGCTGAAATGCCCGTTGGTCTCCCGTGGACAGAATATCCCTTTGGCGGTATCTACGGCAACGTCGATTTAATTTTGGGCGGGCCCGCATTCATTTCAGGAGTTCAGCTGGAACCCGACTTGGACGAAGAGCGGGTTGCCGTCGACATTTCTTTCAACAATCCCCGCGGTTTCAACGCCCGGCTCCGCATTCTCATGCGGAATCCCAAGGGAGCCGTTTCCGAGCTTATCAAAGAAATCAAGTTGGACAAGGAAAACGCTTCCAGCCGCTTCATGTTGAAAATCAAGGATTTCAAAAAAGAAGACACCTGGTCTCCGGAAAATCCCAAACTTTACACGTTGGAATTCCAACTCGAAGGCAAATCCAAGCCGAAGCAGCCCTCGGAATATTCCTTCTCCGTCGTCAAGAATTTCGCATTCCGCAAATTCGATTGCATCAAGGGCGATTTTTACCTCAACGATTCCATCATCAAAATTCAAGGCCTCACCTATTCGCAACATTCAAGCGAAGGCGGCCTCTGGAATGCCGACAAAGCAAAGCTCCGCAAAGATTTCATGGCGATTAAAGCCGCCGGTTTCAACGCCATCCGCTCGAACGGCGCCCCCCTCACCAACGAAGCGCTGGACATTTGCGATGAACTGGGACTGCTGGTCTTTCAAGAACTTCCCATTCACACGATGCGCTCCACGCCTCGCGGCCTCGAAGCGGTTTACAAATTAGTCGAAGATGTCGTGATGGAACAAAAACATCACCCGAGCATCGTTTCCTGGATTCTCGGATCTGAAAACGGTCCCTTGGTTTTGGAAAACGGCAACAAGTTGCTGAATGCTGTCGACTCCTTCGACAAGTGCCGTCCCGTCATCAGCAATTTGAATTGCGTTTACCTTTCGAACGAAGAAGAGTTCCACAAAGATACAGGAAAACTGATGGGCGTGACGAACGAAAAAATCTTCCTGTATTCGTCGCACCGTTTGCACCTGCGCATGAACCCGAATGCCGCCCTCACCGATTTCCTTTCGCACTATTGCGAAAAGATTCAATCGGAAGACGAAGAAATTTCCATCCCAGACACAACCCTCGGCGATTCCCACTTCCAAGATGAATACATGGAATTTGCAAACGACGTCGACGGAAAAATTCTCGTCACCTTGAAAAATCACACGATGCTGCCCGATTCCCCGACAGACATCAAAGGTCCGCGCAGCCTCAAGAACAACAAGGCCATCAAACAATTGTTCAAACAAGTCGAATCGTTCATTGCAAACAAAGAACTTTCGATTTGGAAAAATTTTTCTGATTTCAACGCGGATGCCTACAAGTTAGCCCTCGAAAGCAAACGCACACAAATTAACGCCGTCCAAAGCAACCCGCTCGTTTCCGGATACATGCTGGACCAATGGGCTGATTTCGGAACGGATTTCTGCGGACTGGTCGACGAAAACCGCAAAAACAAACACTTGGAAGATTTCACCAAGGCCGTGACGACACCAACCCGCCTGTTAATCACCGGCTTTGAACCCGTTTGCGCACCGCATACGGAATTGTCTTTCCAGTTGGCGTTGCTAAACCAGAAGCGCCTCGAAAACGTCGAAATAGAAATTGCGATTCTCGATGCCCACGGAAAGAAAGTTTCTTCCGAAAAACACAAAGCGAAAGGGCAGACCAGCCTGACTCCGCTTGGAACCTTCTCGACGATGTCGCCCAAAGCCCCCGGCGATTACACGCTCTCCCTGTCGCTTTCTTTCCGGGGAGAACTGATTAGCGAAACGAACGAAAAGATGCTCGTTTTGGAAGACGCCGATGTCAAAGCCGCCATGTCCCAAGTTTGTTTCTTGGACAACAATGCAGAAACGACAGCCGACGCTCTTGCAGCCCTCGAAGGAACGGAAAAAATCATTTTCACCGCCAGTCTCAATTCGTGGAGCGACAAAGTTCTGAACAGAATCGCCGAACTGGCACGGGACAACGGCCGGACGCTCTTCCTTTCGGATTTGAACCTCGAAGACATCGAAGCGTTCAATTCCAGCCATCATTTTTCACAGACTCTCGACGCCCACTTCACAACGGGTGCAAACGGCATTTCAATCCATTACTTGGTGAACAAATCCGCATTGCTTCCGGAATTTGCCGGGCATCAGATTCTCGATGGACTTTCTTCTTCCGTACTCCCCAGCATTTCGCTGACAGAATTGCCAAACGCCCAGGTTCTCGCCCGCTCCGTTTCCATTTCTGACGGTGAACTGAAAACCGGTGTTGATTTGCAAATCATCCCCTTCGGAAAAGGACGCATCGTTTTCAACCAGCTGAACCTCTTCGAAGGACTTGAAACCAATCCTTTGGCAGACCGCGTGTTCACCAAGCTGATCCAGATGCTCACCGACTGATTTTCCAATCGCCATTCCTCCACAGCCCGGAACATTCCGGGCTGTTTTGCGTTTAAATCCCACGTTAAAACGAAGCGAGAAATCTCAGGAATGGGGTGCATTCTGCAATGAAAAGTTCCACGGCGAACCATAAACGCGGTAAAATCCGACAGAGACGATTCCGTCCGCGGATTCCGGACGTTGAAGTGCAGGGCGGCAAGCCGGGTCGATGGGATTTCAACCCAAAGCCTTTTCTGCAATGAGGGGAATCGCGCACGGTTTCGACTGCAAAGGCGGGCCGTTTTCGCAGAATGGAACGTTATTCGAAATTGCCCGGCGTAGACTGCCAACGGAAAATTTTGGAAGGGCAAAAAAAAGCTCCGGGATTTCTCTCGGAGCTTCGTGCGAGTGGCAGGACTCGAACCTGCAACCTACTGGTTCGTAGCCAGTTGCGCTATCCAGTTACGCCACATTCGCATTGAATGACCCAAATATAGATTTTTGCAAATCCTTGTCAAGGGTTTTTTCCATTTTTAATTTCGTTCTTGAATCGTGACTGTCAGCTTGTAAGGTTGCGGCTCCTTTTCGTTTGTCGCCAAAGAGCCCGAATAACGGACGACGATGTAATACGCCAGATAATCCGTCACGGTATTCGTCCCGCATTCGTGGATGTCACCAATGCCAAAAGTCGTATCGATGGAGGCTCCCTTTTTAAGCCCGCTTTCGTCCACTGTCAAAAATTCATCGTTTTCATACTTGCAATAATCCGGGGCATTTTTCATTTTCGACGGTCCGAGAACGGCAAGTTCCAGGGGAACGGATTTGGAGCGCCCGGAAAGCTGCACCGAAATCGTATCCCGCTTTTTGAGGAACACGCGGAAAATATCTTCATCATCTTTGCAATTTTTGTTGTAAATTCCAGCCAAAACGCCCGACACCGTAATTCCCTTGCGCGTTTTCACGCCATTGAAAAATTCCGAAGACGCGGAATCGGTCAAGACTTCGGCGTGAATCGGTTTTCCATTGGAAAAACAGTCCTCGTTCGCATCGGATTCATATTCATCGTGATCCAAAAAGGGGAACGTCGAAAATGTGGCGGATTGGGATTTCGCCTTGTTGCCGTCATCATCTTTCAATGCGGTAAAAATCAGCGTATCCGCATCGGAAGCCGCTTCAAACCGGGGAATCCCCGCAACCGTATCCGATGCGCCAATCACATAAATTTTGGAACCCTTCTGCTTGACGACAGAAACAGGCACGTTCGACGTCACCTGCGATTCGTCAAAATCATCGATATCCTTGTCAAAAACGGCAACGAGAGTATCCATCGGGGAAATGGTGCCAAAAACGTTCTTGAGCTTCGGCGGATCATGATCAACAGAACCGCAGCCGGAAAATCCCATCAGGGAAACGCTCAACGCCATAGGAACAAGGCCCTTGAAAATGCGCATTTCAAAACTCCGTCTAAAATTGAATTCCGATATAAAGTTACATTTTGCAAAAACTTTCGGTCACTACCCTTTGTCAGACAGTGTGATAAAATGAACGCTTTTATGCATCGAATCGGAACCGCGATTTCTAAAATTTTTCCTCGACCCGGAAAAAAGGTTTTTCTTTGGCTGGGCGTTTTTCTGTTGCCCTGCATCGGAGGCGGCGTCGCCATCTTCCTGTATTTTTCAAGCCTTGTCCCCGAACTGCCATCGCTAGAACAACTCGAAGATATCGATCCGAAACTGGTGACAACCGTTTACGACAAAGACAGCGTTCCCGTTCACGAGTTTTTTGTCGAACGGCGGGTGTGGACACCCATCGATTCCATCCCGGAAATGGCGATGAACGCCGTCATGGCCACCGAAGACAGGGACTTTTACGACCATTGGGGATTAAACATCATCGCCATTCCCAAAGCGGTCGTCCAATCCGTTTTCCGCGGCGATAAAATCCGCGGCGCATCGACACTTACCCAGCAATTGTCCAAATTGCTGTTCCTTTCCCCAGAACGAAAAATTTCCCGCAAAATCAAAGAAGCAATGACGGCGGTCCGCATCGAGCAGACTTACACCAAACGCGAAATCATGGAATTCTACATGAACGAAGTCTATTTAGGCGGCGGCAACTACGGATTCCAGGCGGCGAGCGGTTTTTATTTTGGAAAACCCCTCGACAGCATTTCCATTCCGCAAATGGCCATTTTGGCAGGAATGCTGCAACGTCCCGAAGGTTACAGGCCCGACCGTCACCCAAAGGCCGCCTTGGAGCGCCGGAACACAGTCCTTTACGCCATGCAGGACGCCGGTTACATTTCCAAAGAAGATTACAGCCGCTACATCCAGGAACCGGTTGAAACGGTCAAGCATCAAGTCGGCAACGGTTCAGGGCTTTACTATTACGAAGAAATCCGCAAGTTCATGGAAAACAAATACGGGCAAAATTCCCTCTATGCGGACGGAATGAACATTTACAGCACGATTGACCCGGCCATCCAAGCATTCGCAGAAGACGTGGAAACCAGGCATATCGAACGCATCCGGAAACGCATCCAGCAACGCGCCGTTTGGAAGCTTGGACTTTCCGCCAAGTACAATCTCCCCGCGGATTCCGTCGTCGCCCATTTCGACAGCGTTTATGCCCTTTTCAAAAAAGATTATCTGGCAAAAGACACCGCATCCGATCCTTCAAAATGGCGATACCCGGATTCTTCGCGCTACCACGAGCCCCAAATGGCGATGATTCTCATCGAAAACGGAACGGGGGCCATCCGCGCCATGGTCGGCGGCAACGATTTCAACAAATCCCGTTGGAACCGCGCGGTCCAGTCTTTGCGGCAACCGGGTTCCGCATTCAAGCCCATCGTCTACGCGACAGCCGTCGAAGCCGGAGCCTCTCCATGTGATTCTATCAACGACCAACCGGTGACAATCGAAGACGAAGGCGACCCTTCCAAGACGTGGAGACCGGCAAACTTCGACAAAGAATTCGAAGGTATGATGACCATGCGACGCGCCCTTTTCCGCTCCATGAACCTTCCCGCCGTTTTGACGGGCATCAAATACGGGCTTCCGAACGTCGTCTCTTACGCGCGGAAATTCGGCATTAGGAAAGCTCCCCTGCAACCTGTCCCCAGCCTAGCCTTGGGCTCCATCGGTTCAACCCTCATGGAAATGACCTCCGCATTCACAGTGTTCCCGAACGGCGGAGTCCGCATCGAACCATACATGATAGACTCCATTGTCGACAACTCCGGCAACGTTGTCGAAAGGCACAAAAGCGAAGAACACACAGTTTTGAAGCCCGCTAGCGCATACATCATGGTCGACATGCTGAAAGACGTGAACGTCCACGGAACAGCGGCACGGGTAGGCGCGAGCGGATTCAAGCATCCCAGCGGCGGAAAAACGGGGACGACAAACAATTACGCCGACGCCTGGTACATCGGATTCACCCGTTACTACACCATGGGCGTTTGGGTGGGAACCGATTCCCCATCACCGATGGGTCCCGGACATACGGGTTCCGAAGATCCGCTGCCGGCATGGATAGAAGTGATGAAAGAATTGCACAAAAACCTTCCTGTCCGCGGATTCCCCATGGCGAACGGCGTCGTTTCACGGAAAATGTGCAACTTCACAGGAAAAGTCGCCGGAGAATATTGCGGAACAACGTCTTTCTGCTTGTATTCCGCTGGGCACGTTCCCGGCGAAACTTGCGACGGCAACCATATTTCAAATAAAAAATCCGCCGACAATGCGACACTGTTTTCCAGCAAGAGCACAAGCGAAGGCTCCATGAAGGCGAAAACGAAAAAAGAAAAAAACGCGCCGCCTCCCAAAAAGAAAACGCGGCAAATGTTCTAACGCGCTTATTTTTCCAATCCTTTTGAACATTTCCTTTTTTTGTTCCGCTACGATTTTGCCGATGGACGGAAACCATCGGCAAAATCTGACAAAGCCGCATTTCCGCCCCCATTTTACCGCCATTTCTTTCCGATAATTCCAAAACAAACGTTCCCATTCCGTCCGCTTCCCCCTCTACAATTCAAGCGAAAATTTCTATCTTTACGAAACCGTGACGAACGATTTCAAAGACATCAAATCCCTGACAGCGGACGAACTGAAGAATTGGCTTTCTGCCCATTCCGAAAAGGCGTATCGCGCCGATCAAATCGAAAACTGGCTTTTTTGCAAGCAAGTTTCGAGTTACGATCAGATGACGAACATTCCGCAGAGCACCCGGGACAAGCTTTCCGCGGCTTTCGCCATCCGCTCCTTATCCGAAGTCCAACATCTGGTGTCTTCTGACGGAGCCGTCAAATGGCTGTTCAAAACAACCGATTCCCATTTCATCGAAACAGTCTTGATTCCGACGAACGGGCGTTATTCCGTATGCGTTTCCACGGAAATCGGCTGCGCCATGAACTGCGCCTTTTGCCGCACAGCCAAAATGGGATTCATCCGGAATTTGGAAGCGGGCGAAATCCTTGAAGAAATCATCCGCGTCGGAGAATTTTTGAAAGAATCCGGAGAAATCGATGCCGAAGGAAACCCGGCGAAAGTCACAAACATCATCTTCATGGGCATGGGCGAGCCCCTCAACAATTTAGACAACGTCCACCGAACCTGTTGCACCTTGCACAACCAGAAGCTTTTCAACATGGGACGCAAGAAGATGACAGTCAGCACAAGCGGAGTCGTCCCCAAAATCAAGGAACTCGTCGACAGGAATACTCCCTGCTGCCTAGCTGTCAGCCTGAACAGCACAAACAACGAAGCGCGCAGCTCCGTCATGCCGGTGAACAAAGTCTGGCCCATTGAAAAGCTTTTGGAAGCGACCGACGAATACACCCGGCGCACAGACAATTACGTCACCTTTGAATTTGTCCTAATGAAAGGAGTCACCTGCACCGATGCCGCCGCCAAGGAACTTATCCGGATTTGCGCACCGCGCCGTTGCAAAGTGAACGCCATCGTTTTAAACCAGATGGATGACCCGAACTTAGAAGCCCCGACCGAAGAAGAAGTCAACCGTTTTTTGGAAAAAGTCCGGGCGGCACACATTCAAATCACCATCAGGAATCCCCGCGGACGCGACATTTTCGCCGCCTGTGGACAATTAGCTTATAAAAAAACAACGGAAGGTAGCCAATGCTGACTCAGAATTTGCCCGAATTTTGGGAAAATCTCTATACGGAACACAAAGACTATTGGAACTTGAAGAAGGCAACCCCCGCCCTTCTCGACTTTTTCAATAATCCGCTATGCCCCGCTACGGGAAACGTCCTGGTCCCGGGAGCCGGATTCGGCTACGATGCAGAAGCCTGGGCGGAACGCGGACACGAAGTTCTCGCCGTCGATTTCGCCCCGACAGCAGTCGATGAACTCGACCGCCTTTCCCGCAAACATTCCAATTTCAAATCTCTGAACCTGGACCTTTTTGAACTGAACCCGAAAGACTCCAAAAAGGGCGGGCAGCAATTCGACATCATCTACGATTATTGCACGTTCACCGCAATCCATCCCGGACGGCGCGACGAATGCTTCGAAGTCTGGCAGAAAATGTTGAAGGACGATGGAGTCGTCATCGCCTTTTTCTATCCGTTCGTGAACAGTACATCGCTCCAAGGCCCTCCACACCCCACATCCGAAGGGGAACTGATGGCGCGCCTTGGCGGTATTTTCGATGTTGTCGAAAGGGTTCCTGTCAACGACAGCATTCCTTCGCGTAAAGGCAAGGAAGAAATTTGGCTTTTGAAAAAAGCCGAAGAATAAAATATATCTTTAGTCCATTCTTTCGACAGGATGGACTGTCGTATTTTAAACAAGGAATTTTGACTATGGCAGAAGAAAATCTTTGCCCCTGCGGCTCCGGAAAATCTTATTCCGAGTGCTGCGAACCTATCATCAAAGGCATGACGCTCGCTCCGACGCCCGAAGCCCTGATGCGTTCCCGTTACACGGCTTACGCCAAACACGAAGTCAAATGGCTCAAAGATTCCCTGGAACCTTCCCAACAGGCGGATTACGACGAAAAAAGCGTCGAAGAATGGAGCAAACGCTCCGAATGGCTGGGCATCAAAATCCTCCAGACCAAAACCGAAGACGAAAAGAACATCGGCTGGGTGGAATTTGTCTGCAAATACAAACAGGGAAACGTCGCAAGGGAACATCACGAACTTTCCGAATTCCACAAAGTCAAAGGGGCCTGGCTTTTTTACGATGGACGCGCAGTAAAACCGCAAACCATCCACAACAAGCAAAATGTGGGCCGCAACGACCCGTGCCCCTGTGGTTCGGGACTCAAGTATAAAAAGTGCTGCGGCAAAAACGCTTGATTTTTCATTCGTTGCGAGGAACGCTTAGATGAAATTTCGAATTTTCGTAGATGGCGAAGCGGGAACAACCGGGCTGCAAATCCGCGAACGCTTAGCCAAACGGGATGATGTGGAAATATTGAGCATTGACCCGGAACTCCGCAAAGAACCGTCCGAACGGAAACGTCTGATCGACGCCTCCGACGTGACTTTCCTTTGTCTTCCGGATGCCGCTGCGGCGGAAAGCGCCGCCCTTTGTTCAAATCCAAAAACGAAAATCATCGACGCGTCCACTGCGCACCGCACAAATCCCAACTGGGCATACGGACTCCCGGAACTTTCTCCGGATTTTCGTCACCGCGTTGAATGCGGAACGAGAATCGCCAATCCGGGATGCCATGCCACCGGATTTATTTTGGGCGTTTATCCGCTAATAGCCGCCGGGCTTCTCAAAAAGGATGCCGACCTTTCGACTTACAGCCTTACCGGCTATTCGGGCGGCGGCAAAAAAATGATCGCCTCTTACGAAGCGGAGGGCGCACAGATTTCCCACCCGGGAATGTCTCCGCGCCTCTTTGCGCCCAGGCCTTACGCGTTAGGTCATCATCATAAGCACCTGCCCGAAATGCAAAAAGTCTGCGGAATCGAAAAAGCCCCGACGTTCAACCCCATCGTTGGCCCTTATTACAAAGGCATGGCGGTTTCCACAGCCCTTTTTCAAAGCTCCCTTTCCCAAAAAGCTTCGGCGGCGGACATTTGCGAAATTCTCGCCGCGCATTACGAAAATTCCCGTTTCGTAAAGGTTTTCCCTTACGAAGAGGAGCCGACGCTCGACGCGGGATCTCTCGATCCGACGGAATGCAACGGAACAAACGAAGCGCACGTTTACGTTTTCGGCAGAGAGGATGCCATTCAAGTCACCGCTGTCTTGGATAATTTGGGCAAAGGTGCTTCGGGGGCCGCCATCCAAAACATGAACATTGCATTGGGACTAGACGAAGGGACAAGTCTCGTGTAAAAATTTTCCCAATACAAACTTCCCCGCTTTTTACGGCCGGGATTTTTTATTGGCGGGAATAATATCCAGAGAATCTAGCGCCTAGAGTCCCAAATGGGATGGATCACAAGCTTCTTGGGGATTTTTCGCACACCACTCTGAAATGACACCTTTGAATCGAGATTTACTGAACATCTCGTTCATATCCGTCACATTGCTCACGTTCCACTTGGATATGTCGCCGTTGAATGAGGCTCCCCAAAACATACCGCTCATATCCGTTACGCTTGATACATTCCACTTGGATATGTCACCGTTGAATGAAGATCCATAGAACATGCCGAGCATATCCTTTACATTGCTAACATCCCACTCGGATATGTCAATTTCCCGATTCCGCAGATCGATTTCGTCATCAATGTCATCATCATACTCATATTCGAAAAGACATTGCATATCCGTAATTTTCGACACGTCGATAAAATTCAGGTCCACAACTTTTCCTGCCGGAGTCGACGAAATTTCCTGCTGAATAAGTCGGAGCAAGTGTTCTTTATCCTGCGCGACCACCTTGGGCCTAGAGTAGCCGGCTGTGGACAGCAGCAAAAGCGAAATCAACAGAAACGTCATTTTTTCATGGTTTATCTCTCCTTGATTTTGGGGTTTCGGTATGCGACTTTGGAATAAACATTGAAATCTTCGATCCGCTTTTCGCGGACTTCATCGATGAACTAAGTCAATCCTGTGAAAATTTTGCTTTCACCGTTTTGATGAAATTCGAGAATGGTTGCCGAGCGCCCATTCCTTGAATGTTCGCTGTTGCCAAGCACTGCTGCCCAGGGGCAGGGATAGAATCACTTTCGTATTTTTCCGCTCCACATTAAAGCTCTAAGGCTAACATACAAAAAGAAAGACAGTTTATCCAGCTACTCTGGAGAATTTTCCGTCGATTCAATCGCTGTCAAAAATTCAACATGAAAACGCCTTTTCGCCCAACCGGCATTTGCCGCAAGAACGCGTTCCTCTTCGGAATCCTCAAGCCGCTCCGCATTTTTCTTTTCTACATTTAACCCATGTTTTTAGACGAAAAAACCATTGAAGTGCGCTCCGGCAAAGGCGGCAACGGACTCAGCAGTTTCCGTCGCGAAAAATTCGTTCCCCTAGGCGGGCCAGACGGCGGCGATGGCGGACGCGGTGGGAGCGTCATCCTGCGCGCGAACGAACAATATTCCACCCTTCTCGACATGGGCAACACGCATATTTACAAAGCGGCCAACGGAGAAGACGGCGGTGCGGCACGGTGCACCGGAAAATCCGCCAAAGATTTAATCGTTGACGTTCCCTGCGGCACGCTAGTCAAAGATGCCGAAGGGCACATCTTGTCGGATTTGACAGAACCCAACCAACGCTGGATAGCCGCCAAAGGTGGCCGCGGCGGACTCGGAAACGTCCACTTCGTAACCCCGTCCTTGCAAGGACCCGAAAAAGCGACTCGCGGACAAAGCGGCGAAAAACGGGAACTTTTCTTGGAACTGAAACTGGTCGCGGATGTGGGCCTAGTCGGCTTCCCCAATGCGGGAAAATCTTCCTTGGTGAACCGAGTTTCCAGTGGAAAGCCCAAAGTCGGCGATTATCCGTTCACCACGTTAGAGCCGGTTTTAGGCATTGTTTCCGAATCGTCCCGCAGCTTTGTCATTGCCGACATTCCCGGACTCATCGAAGGAGCGAGCGAAGGCCGCGGACTCGGGCACGAATTTTTGAAGCACATTGAACGCACGTACGCCCTGCTTTTTGTCATCGACGCTTTTGAAGAAGACGCTTGGGAAAAATTCCAGACGCTGCGCGCGGAACTTGAAAAATTCCACCCCAAACTTGTCGAAAAGCCATTCCTTGTCGCTTTGAACAAAGCAGACTTGGGCATTGAAAATGCCGAAAAGGCGTTCCGGGCCAAAAAGCAGCCGTTCATTTCCACATCCGCCGCCACTGGCATCGGACTTCAAGATTTGAAAAAAGCCCTGGGAAACCTTGTTCCGGACAAGCGCAAAAAAGCTTCCGGTTGGGGAAAATAAATGCCTGCATCCAAAAACAACATTTCCAAAAAAGAATTGGTCGAAGACATCGCCTCCCGAGCGGGTTTAACGCAGGTGGAAACGAAAATCATCGTCGAAAGTTTTTTGGATGCAATAGCAAAAGCCCTAATCGACGGCAAGAACATCGAAATCCGCGGATTCGGCAGATTCAAATTGCGAAAGCGGAACGCCCGAACAGCCCGAAACCCGCATACCGGAGAAAAAGTCGACGTCGACGCCCAAATCCGTCCCGTTTTTGAAGCGAGCCGGGAACTGAGCCGCCGATTTGACTCCGTGTCATCCGACATCAAGTTCATTGAAAAAATCGAGAACGAAGACCATGGCTGACAAAAAACAAACCGCCGGAACGCCGACCATCACCAACCGAAAGGCGAACCACCTCTACTTCATCGAGGACCATTTTGAAGTCGGCATCATGCTCGTCGGCTCCGAGATCAAATCCATCCGCGCCGGAAAATGCAATTTGAACGAAGCCTGGGTCGAAGTTTCCAAAGACAAAAATGAAATTTGGCTGGTCGCCGCGCACATCGACGACTATTCGTTCGCCCGCGCCTTTGGGCACGAACCGCAGCGCAAACGCAAACTGCTCGCGCACAAGTCCGAAATTCAAAAAATGCGCAAGGCGACCGAGCTCAAAGGGTTAACCCTCATCCCGCTAAAATTATACTTCAAAAACCGATACGCCAAAATCGATGTGGGAATTTGCAGGGGCAAGGATCAACGCGACAAACGGGCAGACCTCATCGCCCGCGATGAAAAACTCGCCATTGCGCGAATCGTCAAGGCCGGTCATCGTTGAAAACGCTCTTCGCCATACTTTGTTTCGGACTTTTTTCGACAATCCTCGCCGACATCCCCGCGATGCAAAAAAACGGCATTTGGATGGTGAACATCGATTCCCTCTCCAAAGCAGAGGGCTTGTCTACTTCTTGGCATCCCGTCGAAAGGCACTTCAAAGCCGAAGGCAAGCCCCTCTCTTGCGCGTTCGTATTGGGCGTTCCCTACATTTTCGCCAATGGAAACGCACACAAACTGTCCGCGCCAACCCTTTTTGAAAACGATGCGCTCTGGGCTCCGCTGAATGAAACCGTTAAAATCTTTTCCAAGGCGTTTTCAAAGCGCTACGCATTAGACACAGCCGCCCACCTCTTAACCTCCGGCGAAATCAAAACAACCGCGCCCGAAAAAAACATTTCGTCAGCCGCAATTTCATCTTCGTCCGCGCTCTCCTCGTCGTCAAAGGCCACAGTCAAAAACAAGAACGCCCCCGCCGGTTCACGCGAAGTCAAAACCATCATCATCGATCCCGGCCACGGTGGAAAAGATCCCGGCGCCATCGGAAAAATTTCAAACGAAAAAGACATCGTACTTTCTGTAGCAAAGCTTCTCGAAAAAGAACTGCTTTCAAAAGGATTTCAGGTGAAGCTCACCCGCAATACAGATAAATTCATTCAGCTTTCCGAACGTCCGCAACTGGCCAACAAATGGAACGGCGACCTTTTCATCAGCCTGCACTGCAACGCCATCGATGGAAACGCCGCCCGCAAAAAAAAGACGCGCGGATTCCGCATTTACGTTTTACGTGACCCCGAAAACGAAGAAGACCGCGCCATCGCCCGCCGCGAAAACAAAGTGGCGAAAACTTACGGCGACAAAAACTCCAAAGAAGAACTTTCCCCTCTTGACTGGTTAAAGCTCCAGGCGCGCCTTGAACAATACAAGCACGCCAGTTACACCTTCACCGAAAAGACAATCCGCGCTTACGAAGGCGGAAACATTCCCAAACAAGGTTCTGGCGCAGGTGGTGCCGGATTCATGGTCCTCGTCGGGGCATTCATGCCGGCGACGCTCATCGAACTGGGATTCATCAGCAATCCCGACGAAGAAAAATACATGAATTCCGACAAAGGGCAAAAAGAGATGGCGAAACGCATCGCGACCGGAGTCGAAGAATACCGCAAAGCGATTGACGAATACCTGAAGACGCTTTCCCATTAAAATTTCACCTTTCTGTTTCAAAAAAGCCCTTCTTTGGGCAATTTTTGAAGAAAAATCTTTTTCAAGCCACTCCAGAATACTATTTTTGGAACATCAATTTTGAACCTCCGAGGTATTTATGTCCGGACATTCCAAATGGGCAACGACAAAACGCAAGAAAGCAAAAACAGATGTAGCCCGCGCCAAAGCTTGGAACAAATTCATTAAAGAAATTTCCATCGCAGCCAAACTCGGCGGCGGCAATCCCGACGCCAACCCGCGCCTCCGCGCAGCCATCCTCAAAGCGAAAAGCCAAAGCCTTCCGGCCAAGAACATTGAATCGGCAATCGCAAAGGGAACCGGTGAAGGCAAAGACGTCATCATGGAAGAACCGATTTACGAAGGCCGCGGCCCCGGCGGAGTCGCCATTTTCGTCAAATGCATGACCGACAACAAAACGCGTACCGTTTCGAACATCCGCAATATTTTCAACAAAAACGGCGGCAGCCTTGGCGAAGCGGGTTCTGTTTCTTGGGCGTTCACCCATAAAGGCGTTATCGATGTCGACGCATCCAAATACACCGAAGACCAGGTGATGGACGTTGCACTCGAAGCCGGCGCAGACGACATGGCCACCGAAGATGACGTGCATGAAATTTCTACATCCCCGGAATCTTTCGATGCCGTGACCAAAGCCCTTGAAGCCGCCGGCATTGAAATGCTCAGCGCGGAAATCAGCTACGTTCCCAACGATCCTGTCAAGCTGGAACACGCCGATGCCCAGAAGCTGTTGAAATTGCTCGACAAATTCGAAGACGACGACGATGTTCAAGACGTTTACCACAACGCCGAAATCAGCGATGAAGATTTGGATTCCGCCGAATAATCCTTTCCGTCAAAATTAAATTTCACAATTCTCCCCGAAAGTTGACTTCAACTTCCGGGGTTTTCTGTATCTATTCCGTGATAAATTCACAACCAGGATGCGGAATCAAGAATCCGGAGTTGGACGTCAAGGCTGCGGAATGGAATGTGTCGATATGGGTGGATTTCACACGGAAATCTTTTCTGCAGGGGTTGAAATTTGCACGATTTGGACAGCAAAAGTGGTGCCGTTTTCGCAATAAGGACACTTGTCCGTCAACCGTACCGGCGAACTTCTTTTGCAAAGAAGGAATGTTCTATTTAAATGGAACTCTTATTTTTGAAAGGGGAACTTTTGCCAAGCAGAACCAAACCGCTACGAATCATCGGGAAAACTTTTGACGTGCAAAATTTCTTCGGCGCGCTTCACCTGTTCCTCTGTCGGAGCCTTCGCCTCCATCAACGTGTAGGGAATTCCCAGCTGCTGCCACTTGGGAATGGCAAATGCATGGTAAGGCAAAACTTCCACCCGGCGAACCGTTTTCAAGGAACAGATGAATTTGTATGTATTTTCCAAATCCTTTTCGTCATCGGTGAGTCCCGGAACCAAAACGCGGCGAATCCAAATGGGAATCCCTCGTTCCGAAATGCGAGTCGCCATTTTCAAAATGTTTTCATTCGACTTGCCGGTAAGACTTTTATGTCCTTCGGAATCCCACATTTTCAAATCCAACAGGACAATGGAGGTCGAGTCCAAAAGTCTATCAAATTTGGACAGATAATCAGCCTCTTCCGAAAACGGATTTCCGCTGGTGTCTAAAGCCGTACTGACCGAATGCGCCCGGCACAGTTCAAAAAATTCCAACAAGAAATCCATTTGCAGCAGGGGTTCTCCTCCGCTGACCGTCACGCCCCCATTGTTTTTCCAATAAGATTTGTAACGGTATACTTGTGAAAACAGCTCCTGGGGAGTGTAAAGTTTTCCCCCGGAGCTATTCCAAGATTCTGGATTATGACAATAGCGGCAACGCATGCGGCAGCCCTGCAAAAACACGACATACCGCACTCCGGGCCCATCCACAAGTCCGAAAGATTCCAATTTGTGAACGCGCCCTACCGCCATGATTACATTCTGTCGTGGCAAGTACGCGAAATCACGTCCATCTGCTGTTCTTTCGTCAGATCGATGAACTTGACCGCATAACCGGACACTCGAATGGTGAAGTTCTGGTATTCTTCTTTTTCCGGATGTTCCATCGCATCGAGGAGCTTTTCACGGCCAAAGACATTCACGTTCAAATGGTGGGGACCTTGGGCAAAATATCCGTCTAAGACCTGCACCAAATTGTTCGTACGTTCTTCGTCGCTGTGGCCCAACGCTTCCGGATTGATAGTCTGGGTGTTGCTGATACCGTCAAGCGCCCAATGATACGGCACCTTGGCGACAGAATTGAGAGACGCGAGAAGTCCATTCTGTTCTGCACCATAACTCGGATTCGCCCCCGGAGAAAGCGGTTCTCCTTCTTTACGGCCATCCGGCATGGCTCCCGTCGCCTTTCCATAAACCACATTCGACGTAATCGTCAAAATCGAAGTCGTCGGTTCGGAATCGCGATAAGTGTGATGCTTCCGGATTTTCGTCATAAAGCTGCGGAGCAGTTCCACGCCGATTTCATCCGCCCGGTCATCATCGTTGCCGTATTTCGGAAATTCTCCTTCGACCTCGTAGTCAACGGCTACGCCCTTTTCATTGCGGAGCACTTTCACTTTTGCGTATTTAATCGCAGAAAGGGAATCGATCACGTGCGAGAACCCGGCAATGCCCGTTGCGAAAGTACGGCGGACATCCGTATCAATCAAAGCCATCTCTTCCGCTTCGTAATAATACTTGTCGTGCATATACTGAATGGCATTCAGCGTGTTCACATACAAATCTGCCAACCATTCGAGCATGGCATCGTACTTTTTCATCACTTCTTCGTAGTCCAAATACTCCGACGTGATAGGCTTATACGCGGGGCCAACCTGTTCGCCGCTCTTTTCGTCAACGCCGCCGTTAATTGCATAAAGGAGCGCTTTGGCCAAATTGGCACGGGCTCCAAAGAACTGCATTTCTTTACCCGTCTGAGTCGCCGAAACGCAACAGCAAATGGAATAATCATCCCCCCAAACCGGCTTCATCACGTCATCATTTTCATATTGGATGGAACTCGTTTTCACAGAAATCTTGGCGGCGTACTTCTTGAAATTTTCCGGGAGCTTGTCTGTGTAAAGGACGGTGAGGTTCGGCTCCGGAGAAGGTCCCATGTTTTCCAAAGTGTGCAAAAAGCGGTAATCGTTTTTCGTCACCATGTGCCGTCCATCGACTCCCATGCCGGCCACTTCAAGCGTCGCCCACACCGGATCCCCGGAGAACAGCTGATTATAAGACGGAATGCGGGCAAATTTGACCATGCGGCACTTCATCACCAAATGGTCGATAAGTTCCTGCGCTTCTTTCTCCGTGAGAACGCCCTTTTCCAAATCGCGTTCCATATAAATGTCCAGGAATGTGGAAACGCGTCCAACGCTCATCGCCGCGCCATTTTGCGTTTTGATGGCTCCCAGATAGCCAAAGTAAAGCCACTGAACCGCTTCTTTTGCCGTTTTCGCCGGGCCAGAAATGTCGAACCCGTAAGAGGCGGCCATCACTTTCAACTCTTTCAAGGCCTTGATTTGCATGGAAAGTTCTTCCCGCAGCCGGATAACGGCATCCGTCATGGTACCGTCGCCGCAATTCGCCTTGTCTTCCTGCTTTTTGGCAATCAAAAAGTCAATTCCATAAAGGGCCACCCGGCGATAATCGCCGACAATCCGCCCACGACCATAAGTATCCGGAAGTCCCGTCACAATGTGGCTGTGACGTGCCAATTTCATCTCCGGCGTATAAACGTCAAAAACGCCGTCATTGTGCGTTTTATGGTATTTTGTGAAAATTTCATGCAATTTCGGCGAAGGCATGTAACCGTAAGTCGAGCACGCTTCTTCGGCCATGCGGATTCCGCCAAACGGCATAAAAGCGCGTTTCAACGGCTTGTCCGTCTGGAGTCCGACAATCTGTTCAAGATCCTTCATGGATTCGTCGATGTAACCGGGCGCATGCGACGTGATAGAAGAAACGACTTCCGTGTCCATGTCAAGGACTCCGCCTTTTTTGCGTTCTTCCTTTTGAAGTTGTTTCAGTTTTCCCCAGAGTTTGTCTGTCGCCTCGGTCGGTTTCTCCAGAAATGTTTCATCGCCATTATACGGCTTGTAATTCTTTTGGATAAAGTCGCGGACGTTGATTTCTTCTTTCCAAATTCGTCCTTCAAAGCCTTCCCAAGCTTCGTTCTGAACCATAGGATTCTCCTTTGCTTAATCGATTTTTACAGCATTTCAAATATACGAAATTTGGAATTTCTTAGACCAAAAAAGAGCAAAAAGACCGACAATTCCACCTGTTTTCGGGAAAAGGCGTTCAAAAGCCCCTGTTGCAAACACGCTTATTTTAGTTTCAGCTAACAATAAGCGGCTGTCCAGCTATCGCGGAATGCTGGGAGCTTTCCGGGTAAGCCTGTCTTGCGGAACAAGCATCGCTTTCGTCATGCGGGTGCCGTCCATCTTGATAACGCGGAACTTGTGCCCGCCAATATCCACTTCCGCACCAGCCGAAGGAATCGCGCCAAGCTTTGCCAAAATCAATCCCGAGACGGTTTCCACATGCACGCCTTCCGGCTCTTTGAGTGCAATTCCCGTCGCATCTTCAAAATCGGAAATGGTAATCAGCGGATTGAAAACGTATCGTCCATCTTTCAATTTCTGGATCATCGCGTCATCTTCCAAGTCGTCTTCGTCTTTGATTTCACCAACGATTTCTTCGACGATATCTTCTACGGTGACAAGGCCCGCCACACCGCCGTATTCATCGACGACAATCGCCAGCTGATTTCCGTTTTCACGCAACTCGCGGAGCAAATCGTCGATTTGCTTTTGCTGAGGAACAAAAACGACTGGATTCAACAAGGACTGGAGGTCGAACGGTTCTTTCCCATGTTCCGTATACCATTCCAGAAAATCCCTGGCAGAAAGGACCCCGACAATGTTGTCGATGGAATCCCTGTAAACAGGCACGCGGGAATGGCGTTCTTCGTTCAACACGTGGATGGTTTCTTCTAAAGTCGAAGAAATGTCGATTGTCACCATGTCGACGCGGGGAGTCATGATTTCGCGGACAGGCGTTTCGACAAAATCAAAAATATTCAGCACCATTTGACGTTCATCTTCGTCCAACGCATCTTCATCTTCGTCAGACATGTCGGACTCCAGAGCGTCCCGTTTGTCTTCCGAAAGAAAGCTCAACTTCGGATTGTATCCCAACGCTTTGTGCACTTTCAAATAAACCCAATTGGCGCACTTCGCTTCCAACGCAAACGGCAACCGCAAGATCTTGAAAACAGGCAAAAGCATCCGGGAAAATGTTTCCGGTCGAAAAACGCCGAACATATTCGGGATCAAAATGACCACCACGTATTCCACGAATCCCGCCAAAATCACATAAAGGCAAAGCCCCAAAACCGGATGCCCGTAAAACCCACAGGTCAGCGCATAGGCGGCCAAAAAGCCGAGGACTCCCGCCGAAGCATTCAAAATGATGCGGGCAATGGAAATCGTCTCGTTGAAACCGGGCGCATCCACGTAGGCGTTCACCCGCGCCACCAGTTTTTCATCCTCTTCGCTTTCAGTTGTCACGGAAAGCGACAAAAAGACCGTTTTGACCAGGGAAAAAAGCCCCGAAAGAACAACCAAAACGACAGCGACAACAATGCAAACTGTTGTTCCCTGCATCATCCAATTCAAATCCAACATTACTTCTTCCTTCGGCGTTCTTTACTCGGGGAAGCCACACCCGCATCGGCACGATAAATGTCACGGCCCAAAATTTCCCGCTCCCGACGGCGCATCACGGAACGTTCCGAAACCGTATGATGGTCATAACCGGAAAGATGCAACAGCCCATGGACAATCATCCGTTTGAGTTCCGCATAAAAGGAATTTCCGAACTTCGGGGCCTGACGTTTCACCTGATCACTGGCGATGTAAATTTCGCCAAGCAGATAATCTTCGTGCCATTCAAAGCTCAACACGTCCGTCACCTTGTCCAGATGGCGATATTGCCTGTTCAACTCGCGAACGGTCCCATCGCTGCAAAGAACGATGTTGACATTTTCCGGATGTCCCTCTTCCAGGAGAATTTTCCGGGCGAGCGGTTCGAACCGGGATTTCCAGGGGAACTCTTTCAGTTCATCTTCTGTGAGAAAATTCACCAAAAATGACGGTGCGCGTTTTTTTTCGGCCATATTAAATATTATACCATTTTTGCAAAACGGAAATGATGGCAGCCGCCTGAGCCTGATTCGAAATGTTGAATTTGCTCCGCTGCTTGAAAACGCCCTGCTGCTTTTGATAACGGCGAATGGAAACTTTCGGTTCTCCGAATTCACCCGTTTTGGCGTTGCGTTCTTGATACAGGAACATGATTGTCGACCAGGCGCCCTTGCTCAAATATTCCCGCGCAAGCTGTTTAATGACAAGTTCGCCGGTTTCTTCGTCCGTATATTCAATTGACGGTTCCATATTTTCTGTATCCATAATCACCTCGTTCCATTTGTTATTCTCTGTTCAAAAGATAAAAATCTATATTCCGAATGATTTTGCCCCTTTTTTAAAGGAGGAACTTTTGAAACCGATTTTCAAACTTCAACATTCCCTATTCGTGCGGATATCTCTCGCCATGAGCCTTTTGGGGATTCCCTCGTTGGCAATCGCCGCCGAAAATCCGTCACCCGTCGGAAAAGTCCGCTACATCCTGGGAGAAGTGACCATTCAAAAAAACGCGAAGGACAACTGGAATCCGCTCCGGATTGGCATCAAAGTCCGCGAAAACGACCTTATCCGCACACTAGTCGAAAGTGAAGCGGGCATCGCGCTTTCGGACGGAAGCCTTGTGACCATCGAAGAGAACACGACGATTCTTTTCGAAACGGCAATAAACAATCAAAACGAAAAAGTGACTTCAGTCAATCTGCAAAAGGGACGCGTCTTTTTTGACGTTCAAAAGCAATCCAACGGCAACGCTTTCCAATTCAAAACGGGAACCGCGACAGCCGCCATCCGCGGCACGAACGGTTTTGTCGAAAGCGGCGAAGAAGGAATCATCGTCTCCCTGGAAAGCGGCAAAATGCTCGTGACCGACGAAAACGGCCAAATGCTGGAAGTGAACGGCGGCGAAACTTTAGTCCAAGAAAAAGAGCAGGGTTTGAAAAAATTCAAGTCGCCCAGTTCCGGTTCACGCGGATTGGCCAAGGAAATCTCTTCCGAAAGAAATTCGGGAAAAATCCAAATGGAAAAGCTGGAGCAGAAAGTGCGGAAAATGGATGCGGAAAATGGGAAAAAGGCCGATTCCCTGTTCAAAACGGAGCCGTGCCAATTCGAACAGATTCCCTCCAAAACGTCTAAAACGGAAGTCTTCATTGCCGGAACTTGCCGGGAAAACGTTTCCGTCAAAGTCAACGGAATCGCGGCGAACCTCACCCAAGGAGCGTTCCGCCTGCCTTTGAATTGGGAAAAAGATTCTTACGGAATCAAAAGAGTCCGCGTCAAATGCGCCATTGGCAACGTGGAAACTCTTTGCAAAGAAGCTTTCGTCGAATACATCAAGCCCACTTCGAACGATGACAGCGCCTTTATCCGCATACACAAAGAACAGCCCCTTTCGATGAACAGCGTCAACGGCCTCACCATCACAGGAGAATTTTTCAGCGAAGATTCCTCGGCGACAGTCACCGTTTCCATTGGAAATTCCAAGTCCAAAAATTTGAACGGACTCCATGCGAACGGGCATTTCTCGTTCACATTTTCCCCAGAAGATTCCCTGATAAACGGCGAAGAATCCCTTGTGAAAGCCATCCTCCAAACTTCGAAAAAAACGCTTGTCGATTCTGCCGCCATCGCGTTCCCGCCAAAGCTCCACATCACCGAGTCCCATTCGGACAAATGCATTTTGCAATTTGAATTGAGCGGAGTGCGAAGTGGAAAGGTTCTTGTCGAAGAATCCGTCGATGGCGTGCCCGTGACCAAAGCGACTTTTGAAAAAAATGCACGCGCGGCATTCCCGATGCTCCCCGGCAAACATTTTTACAGAATTTTTGCCAAAGATGAAAAAGGCGGTTATTCGGAAGACTCCGGAGCCTTCCACTGCAGACAATGACAAGCCCCGTCCGAAAGGCCTTCACCCGGTTCGCTCCAAGTCCCACCGGCTACTTGCACCGTGGACATGTTCTTTCGGCCTTATGCGTTTTTGCCGCCGCCCAAAAATTGGATTATCCCGTGCGCCTGCGCATCGAAGACCACGACCAAAGCCGCGCGCGGACCGCTTATATAGACGCCATCCGCGAAGACCTCGAATGGCTGGGGTTTTCCTTTGACGCCGAATCCATCCAAAGTCAAAATCAAGAACGTTACGAACAGTTTTTGCAATTATTGAAAAAGAAAGACCTCGTTTACGCCTGTTCCTGTTCGCGAAAATTCACCTTTGACACCAATCCCATAAATCCCGACGGGGAAATCATTTATCAGGGGCATTGCCGCAAAGCGAATCTGCCCTATTCACCCCATTCGGCCATCCGATTCAAAACGCCAAACGAAACGGTGGAATGGAACGATCTCCGGTTGGGAACGTTTCGCGAAAATCCGCAGGAACAATGTGGAGATTTCGCCATCAAAGACAGACTGGGACAATGGACTTACCAATTCGCCGTTGTCGCCGACGACTTCGAAGAAAACGTGGAACTTGTTGTCCGCGGAAAGGATTTGCTGCATTCGACAGCCCGCCAAATCGCCTTGGCCAAAGCGTTGGGCAGAGAAATGCCACCCCATTTTTTGCACCACGAATTACTCTCGTCGCCAGGCGGAAAAAAACTTTCAAAGCGCGATCATGCGGCAAGCATCCGCAGCGAAAGGGAATCCGGAATGTCGGCGGCACGCCTCCTTGGCGAAGTTTGCCAAGACGCCGGCGTCATCCCGGCAGCAATTCCCCTGTCCACAGCCGAAGCGATACAGTTGGTCTTGAACCGCCTCTTTCCCGTTACAATTCCCCTTGCGTAAAACCTCTACGGAAGTTATCCGTTTTAAGTCCCCCATTCCCAATTTCTCATTATTCAAAACGAAGCGTCTAAACTCCACAAAAACGGCTTGTCTGCACAGTCCAAACCGTGCAAAATTCAACACCACGCAGAAAAGGCTCTCCGTTAAAACCCCACACAAGGAAAATTTTCAGTTCGCAGCTTACAATTCCGAATTCCGCATTCCGAATTCCTAATTATTCAAAACGAACCGTCCAAACTGCACAAAAAAGGCTCGCCGCCCTCATCCAAATCGTGTAAAACTCCCCCATCCGCAGAAAAGGCTCCCCCTCAAAAAGATTTCCCGTCCACAGCCCAATTCCTCATTTCTAATTCCTAATTTCTAATTTCACAAAAACGGCTTGTCTGCACAGTCCAAACCGTGCAAAATTCAACACCACGCAGAAAAGGCTCTCCGTTAAAACCCCACACAAGGAAAATTTTCAGTTCGCAGCTTACAATTCCGAATTCCGCATTCCGAATTCCTAATTATTCAAAACGAACCGTCCAAACTGCACAAAAAAGGCTCGCCGCCCTCATCCAAATCGTGTAAAACTCCCCCATCCGCAGAAAAGGCTCCCCCTCAAAAAGATTTCCCGTCCACAGCCCAATTCCTCATTTCTAATTCCTAATTTCTAATTTCACAAAAACGGCTTGTCTGCACAGTCCAAACCGTGCAAAATTCAACACCACGCAGAAAAGGCTCTCCGTTAAAACCCCACACAAGGAAAATTTTCAGTTCGCAGCTTACAATTCCGAATTCCGCATTCCGAATTCCTAATTATTCAAAACGAACCGTCCAAACTGCACAAAAAAGGCTCGCCGCCCTCATCCAAATCGTGTAAAACTCCCCCATCCGCAGAAAAGGCTCCCCCTCAAAACCCCACACAAAAAATTTCCCGTCCACAGCCCAATTCCTCATTTCTAATTCCTAATTTCTAATTCTACACGTCCCTTTCCGCAAGAAACTTTTAAAATACGATAAATGCACTAAATGATTACCCGAATTAAATTTATATTCCAATACATGGCGGAAGACATCTACAACAAACTCCAAAAACTATGTGAAACTTCTTTTGACCTCGGTCCCCAAAACCGCCTGTTGCGCGTAGCGACAAAAGCCAAATATCAAACCCCTCTTTTAGCCGAAGACGGCATTTCTTTTCTGGAAAAATGGGCAGAAAATGGCGCGCCCATCCCCCTTTCCGTTTTCGCGCCCATCGGAGAACAATTTTCCGCAGAAGAACAGACGAATCTGTTCGCCGATTTCCGTTACGCCTTGCGCACTTTAGAAGATTCCACCGGATTTCAAAACGCCTTTTTGGCAATCGGATTTTTGCGCACTCAAAATACGGCTCCGCTGCTTCTTGTTCCCGTAAACATTGACCCGGCGAGCTTAAATGTCACCCTTGTTCCCAGCGCTCCCATCGAAAATATTCCCTTGCGGCAGAAGAACAAGGATTTCGTCGAACTCCCCTCCGCCCGTCCTTTCTGGGATGGAAAAGTTTTCCATATCCGCAAATATTTTACCGCCGTCGAAAGAGCGGTCGATGCCGTCGTGGGCTGGAAAAGCACCGGACGCGGATTGTTCATCGGATTTTATGACGCGGCAAGCCTTTACGCTTACGGAGATTCTGAAACGTGGGAACACTCCGAATCCCCACTGCTTCCGCAACTTCTTTCCGAAGAAGGCTTCCGCATGGTCGAATCCGATGTGGACGCGACAGACGAGACCATCGATCCCGCCGAGCATCACTTTGTCAAAACTCTCGATTCTTCGGCTTGCACAGCACTCATCGAAGCCCTTTCCCCGGCAAACACCTTATTCGCCATCGAAACGGCCCCCGGCGCATCTAAAGAAGAATTTTTGGCGAACTTCGTTTCGGAATGCATCGCGAGCGGAAAAAAAGTTCTCCTGACTTACAAGAAAAAAGCCTCTTTAGTGCGCTTCCAGAAAATTTGGAATCCACAAGTCCCCGAATTCAAAGACACGACTTTGGAAAAAGCGCGGGAATCCCTCAAAAAGACCCGAAAAATCCTGATGGATTATAACCGCGCCGTCAACCTGCCCATCGCCCCCGGAAACGCTTCTTTGGCAGAGGCTTTGATTGCACTGGGAAAATCCGGTTCGCACAAAAAATATTGGCCCGATTCCACCTTCAAAGGGGCGGAATCTCTGGACAAGGAATCTTTTCATCAAGCCAAAAGCCTTCTTCAAGATTTTCTCGAAATTCTCCACCGCGATGAAGCGAAAACCGCAATCGAGGCCTTTTCGGGCGTTTCCCTAGAATCCTTGAACGGCACGGCGCACATCCGCGAATTGTTGGAAAAGACCAAAAGCGAATACGGAACGTTATCCACTTTAGCCGAAAGCGTTTCCTGCGCCTTCTTCTTCGACAGGGATATCGACGTTGCCGCCCTGAGCGACATCAGCATCGCCATCACTCCGGAATTTGACGATTCAACGCCCTCTTTCGATGGATGGAATTTAGAATCCAAAGATTGGGATACTTACGAAGATGCCTTGCGCGCACTTCCCCAAGCCGGAGCTTCTTGGTCGGATTTTCGCAGGAACGGTTCGCCCATTTACGCCGATGGCGCCATTGACATGCAACTCGGCGCCGCCCGGGAAATTTTAAACAGCCATCAGAACAAAACGTTCAAAGCCTTTTCCGAATATTATCACGATGCAAAAAAAACGCTTTTGCATGCAATCAAAAATCCAAAATCCATCAAAAGCGACCAGGAATTGCTGGACCTCGCAGACAAACTCATTGATCTGCAAGACAACAAAAAACTTTACACCAATTCCTCCGTCATGGCCGGAAGGCTGTTTGGGAAAGACTGGGATTTTGAACATACGGATTGGGATGTCTTGAAATCCAAGCTGGAATGGTTTTATCAATTCCGGCAAAAAAACAAGAAGAACGAAAAAGCGGCGTTATCTTACGCCATTTTGGCCAAATACAGCCAAATCAAGGACAAAATTCAAGACGCCAAAGCGCTCAAAGCCCTTTGTGAAAGCGCAAAAGACGACTTCAATACCCTTTGCCGGGATTTGGCGTTTTCTTCTGCCGAAGATTTTGAATCCGTTGAAGATCGCTACGCGCTCTTGCAAAAATGGGAAGCCGCCTATGCGTTGCTCCCGCTGTATGTGCAAATTCAGACAAAACGAAGCGAATTTCAAAAGTTGGGGTTGAACGCCTTGGAAAAGGCCGCCATTGAAAACCATCCGGACAAAGAGTTTTTAGAACCAGAACTGTCCCGGTTCTGGTATTCCCTGCAGGTCCAGCAAGCGTGCAAAATTTTCCCCGATTTATTTTCGTCTTCCCCCAGGGCGCACACCCAACGCGCCAGGGATTTCCGCGATGCGACCGATGATTTGTGTTTGATGAACTTGCGAAACGCTCAAACCGCCTTGCAAAAAAATCCCAGACAGTTCACGATTTTGCCTCTCGCCGAAACTGCGGCAGAGCTTTCTCCCAAAGATTCCCCATTCGATGTCGCCATTTTCCTGGATGCCGAATCGATTCCGCCCATTCAGGCGTTGCCCGCCATACTGCGTTCCCAACGCACACTTCTCATCGGCGATTCGAATTTGCCCACGCCGCCGTTCCCCAAATTGTCCGGATCTTCTGAACATTCAAATTTCACGTTGCCCCAATTCGAAAGCATTTTGGCATTAGCTCTCCACAAAGGCGCGCCGCATTCCTTTTTGTCACTAAACATTTCTCACCGGAATCCCCTTTTCATCGATTTCGCCAATCGGGAGTTTTACAACCAGAAAATTCACAAGCTCCCCTCTCCCGACACGAACGAATCAACTTCTGTCCGCATTCTCCATACACAAGATCTTTCCCGGCAAATCGCCGAAGAAGCGGCGCGGCATGTGGAACAGCACCCCATGCAATCTTTGGGAATCATCGTTTTTACAGAAGAACGCCGTCAAAGCGTATTCCAGGCGGTTCGCGAAAAAATTCACAGCCATCCGGATTTAGCTTACTTCCTTTCTCCCAAAGACATTCTCCGCGACCCTTATGTCAAATTGCCCGAAGAAGCTTCTGGCGATTACCGCGACACCCTTTTCATTTGTGCAGAACCAACTTCAACCATCGCCGCGCAGGGGCTGAACACAAAGCAAATCAATGTTTGCGCTTCGCACGCCCTTTCGGGGCTCCGGATTTTCTCTGCAGAAAAAATTGAAAACACCGCCTCACCGAATCCGGGCGTCCGGGCCTATGTGGACTTTTTGCATTTTGTCGAGAACGCGTCCACAGCCTCCGTTTGCCAATCCAATCCATTGCTTTCCCCGTTAGAAGAACAGGTTTTCAAAGCCATCCAATCGGATAATTTGAAAATCGAACGGAACTGGGGATACAACGGAACCGAAATTTCTTTCGCCGTGCACGATGCCAACAATCCCGACAGACTCCTATTGGGAATCGACACGGATTCTAACGGCGGATTTTTGCGGACAACGGTCGAAGACCGCCATTATCTGCGCCCCAAATTGCTTTTAGACCATATCGGCTGGAAAATCATTCCGCTTTGGTGCCCTAACTGGTTCCGCTCCACGGCAGACGAGCGCGACCACATTCTCACGACGATAGCCGTTGAACAAAGCGTCGCCCCGCCGCCCAAAGACGTTTCCACATCCGAAGAAATTCCAGACCTTCGCATAGAACCTTATAAAATCGTCCGGCCCAAAATCGAAGGGACCGTGCACGATGTGCCCATTCCTGAGCTTTCCCCAAAGCTGTTGGTTTTGCAAATGAAGTTCTATGTCGACGCGGAATCTCCCATTCACGAAAAGAATTTGATTCGCCGCGTTCTTCATTTACACGGCTTGCATCGGGCGGGCCCCGTCGTCGTTCGCGCCATCAAAGAAGCGATTTCTTTGGGACTAGAACGGAAAGCGTTCTTCAAAACGGGAACTTTTTTCTATTCCATGTCGCCCAAATCCATTGTACTCCGCGACCGTTCCGCCCTTCCCGACGAAGAACGGAAATTGATTTACGTGTCACCAGAAGAAAAGGATTTATTCCCACCCGGAACAGATGAACGGACCATCCGGGAAACCCTCGGATTACTTTAACTGTTCCCAAAAAGGTTTTGTCGACCGCAAAAGCGTTCGTTTTTGCAAATTTCCCAAAGCATCTTCAGGCAGACTAGGCAAATCCTCTGGATGTTGCGACCATGCCGCAAAATTCCTTGAACATTCTCTCGTCTAAAACGTTTTTCCACGCAAACGGCGCAAGACTTCCCTTTACAAAAAGGGCAAACCGCCAGCGTAGCCGGTGGTTTGCTTTATACAAAAAAGTCCCGGTTTTACCCGGAACTTTTTGATGATTCTTTTTACTTGGCTTTAACTCTGCGGAAGCCCCATGTTTCCGTCACATTGTGTTTGCCGAGCTTGCCCTTCGTCGGGACTTTGGCATAAGTGCTCAATTTTGCAATGTAAGCGCCCACGCCCACTTTGCGGCCCTTGTCCGTGACACCGTTCCAGCTAACATACACGTAGCCGCGGTTTTCAATGCAATTTCCGCCGAACAAGCTGTCGGAACAGGCGATGTTTCCACTCTTGCGGGCAACGAAAGTTCCCAAATTAGTGAAGATGTCGAGTTCATAATGCAACTTCACGTCATCCAAGGAAATTTTGCCAGTGGCAAGGAGAGAATCCAACTTCGGATCCGTCATAATGTTGCCCATATCCGTTTTAATCAGATAACCGATCGTATTCGGATACATTTCGGACACCACGCCGATGGAATCGTAAATGCCTATCACGTGCGGAACAATATTGGGCGAATCGGCAGTATCCGAAACGGTTCCCATCTTGATACTTGCAATCGTCGACGCGGCATCCCCTTCGAGCATCATCCACGGAGAAGGCACGGTCACACCCATATAATCAGTCAAACCGTTACCGTTCAAATCCGTCAAGAGTCCGGGAACTGCACGGACAAAGTCTCCCGATTGCGGAATTACGCCCGAAGACGAATTGTAAATCATCGTCACGGAAGAGTCTCCGCAAGTCGCCCGAGTCGACGCCACCGTCTGATACTTGTTGTTCAATTCCGTCGCAGAACGCAGATAGTAGCTGAACAGCGAATTGACAGAAGCCTGATCCGCCTGGATTTTTTCCGAAAGAGTAACGCGCACCTGGAAAAGTCCGGAGGAAAGTTCACCGATATGCGCTTTCACAATAATGGGGCTGACATTGTCTGTCAATTCTTTCGAGAATTGGCCATGAGCAACGGTGCCGTTCTTTTTGTAAGTCGCATGCGATACAAGCTTCTTTCCCGAAGTCGCCGTTTGAACTTCTTTCGACAATTCGAGACCGCCAAAAGCGAGAACGGAATCATACTGTTCATCGTTCAAAGCCTTGGCCGCTTTCAAAATCTCTTCTTTGGGGATGGTCACGTAATCTGCAGAATCCAGCGCCCATTGAACCACGATGGAATCCGGCAAAGAATCCTTCGGGAAGGGACGGTGATAACGAATCCAGAGAGAGTCCGCGATACCGTCAAGATATTCCGCATTTGTATAAGCGGGATCCAAGCCTGTATAAGTCCGGGGACCGCCACGGCCATCAAACACCAATACGGAATCCGGAATGGGAACCGGCGGCTCTTCGAATGTCAATCCCGACCATGTTGCCGAAATCAGCGCATTTTCCGTAGCCGATACCGTAAAGAAGGCGCTGTCACCAGTCGCGGTCGGATAAAGGATCGAAGAACGGAAGTTTACAAAGCCCTTGCCTTCGACAATGCCCAACGAGGAGACTCCCGTGACACCATTTGCAGTCGCCAGCGGATTCACTTCAAGACCGTAATTACAAGAAGAGCAGATGGCTCCCGTCGTCGGGTCAAACATCATCACGTAAGCCGTGTAATCGGAACCGCGGTAAAGAATGCTGTCCGAACTGATATCCCAGTTACCGTAACCTTTCAATTGCGTGGAATACGTCGAATCGACAAAGGCGATTGCCGGCAACGTAAACGTCAGCGTGAGCGTGGCTTTGCGCACCGAAATCGTGGCGGTCATCGATGTCGCATTCATCGCCGAAAGCGGAATCGTCGCCCAAACCGTATCCACGCCGCGCGCGCCGACTTCAAGGCGGTCGACATTGGTCAGCGGAGTCGTTCCATTCGAATCGGCAAAGACCAGAAGTCCATCCGAGAAATTCACCGTGTAAGCTTCGCCAACGGCGCTTTCAAGGTCCACATCCAGATTGCCATCATCCAACGCTTCGCCAATGGCGCCGACATACACGGGAACGCGGACTCCCGCCATGGCTGTGGTTACGACTTTGTAAACATGACCCGTCGTATCCTTGCCGTTCGCCGTCAAGACATCCAAACTACCGGCGACGCGAACTGTCGAAATCACCTGCGTTTTGCCGTTGATGCTGGCAACAATCCGGTATGATCCGGACGGAAGCCCGGAAACAAGAGCCTTGTTCACCACCGGACGATACCAGTTGGAAAGATCGAGCGCGCCGAAGAATGTTGTTTTTCCGGCAGCGTGTTGGGCGTCGAACCAGGCTTCATCGTAAACTTCACCCGATGCGGTCGTGTAAGGCGAATTTCCTTTATACAAAGCGTAATGCAAAGCGACTCCGGCAGCAGTCATCTCCGCTTCGCTGCAATAACGCTGTTTTTCAGTGGCAGAAGCTCCGGAAAGGGCAGCCGCGCAGTCGCCGGAACCCGTTTCCGTATAGCAGATTTGGAATGCCGTACCTTCACCGACATAAGTCGTATCCTTGGGATATTCAATTCCATTCGACTGCTGGATATACATGTTCGTATTGATACGGACGTTACTCATCGTCGTTCTGCGGTCACAGAAGAAGATATCGAGGTCGTAGGTTTCACCTTCCACAAACGGATTGCCGTTTTTATCGGTCAGCTTATCGAGAACGGCATACGCCGGAGCCGCCAAGTGCGTGCCTCCCAAGTCCACAGCAAGCTTTCCACCGATAAAGACCCAAATGTCATCATCTCCGCGGAAGTTGAAGCGCAGTCCCGGTTTGTAAACAAATTGCGCATGGCTTTCAAAGCAGAATTGCTGGTTACGTCCACCCGTTCCCGTAGCATTCTCTTTAGAAGTCCATCTAGAATCCCCACCTGTCGTCGCCACCTTCTCCGTCCCTGACACAAACAAAGGCCAACCGGTAGGCGCTTGATCGGGACAAGACCAGCCAAAGCCACAAGCACTCGCTCCATAAACAGTCTTGAACACCGCATCCGTTCCATCACCATCCGCAAAGAGCGTTTCGCAATCCACGCCGCCAGTCCAACCGCCGCCGTTGCAGAACAGGTCAATGGCGGGGACGCCTTCTACGGCATCCACTTCACGAAGTTTCGGCCCATAAAAAACGGGGCCTTCCGCCATTCTCTTTTTCCGCGCCGCCGGAACCGGAGTAGAGCCGTATTCCGTCAAAATATTCGCATCCGTTGTCGCTTCAACCGGATAAAATCCGCCTTTAACGGTAATTCCGGGGCTTGTATAATTGTCGGAATCGAATTCCCACTTGCCAGACGCATTGCGGCTGAACGTCAGGTCAAAGCAGCTCATTTCGTTCACATTCACTGTCGGGCGGAACAATTGATCAAAAAGCGCCTGATTGATAAAGCACTTTTCGCCATTACCGCCCATTGCCGCCGTTTTTAACAGCGGTTTTTTATCGACACCGAGAGTGTCTTGAACGATTCCCGTCGTAACGCCGACACAAGCTTGTACCGCAGCCTGCGCTTGAGGAGCCGACACTCCCTGCGCTCCATATTGGCAACCTTCACCCCCTGTGGCATAGCAGCTGAAAGCCGGGTGCAAAGAAGCGTCCGAGTCATAAATAATCGCAGCGAGTTTATATTCACAAGAACCGCTCACCATCGGATCCGCGATGGAAAATCCCTTATCCGCATCTGTCATCGTCTCTGGCCACATGCTGGCATCGGGCACAAAATACAGCGTGCTCGCATCAAACGAAGTGAACACGTCATTCATGGGAATCCCCGCCGGATTGACGCCGGCACCATCGTAACCATCCCAACCGATCAGTTCTTCGCGGTCTGTATCGGAATCCCGGAAAACAACAATCGAATTGGGAATTTCTTCGTTAAACCACACATAATAAAACCAACCGCAGCGGGTCGCATCCGTTTTCATCGCCACACCCGTGACCCCGCCATCCACGCTCAGCATGGGCACGGAACTGTTCCACGATGGATCGTCGGGAGGAACGAAGTAAAAATACTTGGCGTTGGGCGGTTCTGCAGATTGATACGTCGTTCCCGGCGCAGCGGCATCTTCAGAAATATAAACGACGTTTCCATCCCCTGGGCATATCAAATCCGTCGCACTGGGTCGTCCGCTAAAGTTGGCGTTGTAAACGGTCCCATTGATTCCCCACAATCCCGGATAGTCAATGTTTGAAAATTGGGCGTTCGTCGTATAAACAACAAAAGAAGAATCGTTGTTTCCCGATAATTTCGCCAATTCTATTTTACAGAATCCGTTACTCTGTTTACAACTGGCCAAATTTATTTCATTTTCGGTATTTCCATAATAAACAAAAAGATCCGCCCAATCCGATGGCACGGCAACATAGGCGGTTCCCGCACATGCGCCCCACGCCTGCCCAGCCCCCGACAACAAAGCAAAGCCCAGAACCAGCTTCGCCAGCCAAGCGCGTTTCACGTTCTTCGTCTTTTTCATAACTTCTCCAAAACCAATCGCAACATCCGAAAAGGATTCTGCATTGACAATTAAACGGCCCCATTCGGAGTCGTCACACACACTTGGAAACTATGCTTTTTTATGAAAAAGGGGTAGTTTTTTCTTGCTTGCCTTGAAAATATCGTTTACCTGTGACCCAAAACGCCTTTTTTTGACCAAAATCGGGATTAATTAGGAATTAGGAATGAGAAATGAGGAGTTGGGCAGTGGGTGTTTGAAGTGTGAAGAGTGGAGTTTGGAGTTGGTGGGGTTTTAACGGAGAGCCTTTTTCATAATGAGAAATTAGGAATTAGGAATGAGGAATTGGGAATTGGGTGTTTGAAATGAGGAGTTGGGCAGTGGGTGTTTGAAGTGTGAAGAGTGGAGTTTGGAGTTGGTGGGGTTTTAACGGAGAGCCTTTTTCATAATGAGAAATTAGGAATTAGGAATGAGGAATTGGGAATTGGGTGTTTGAAGTGTGAAGAGTGGAGTTTGGAGTTGATGGGGTTTTAACGGAGAGCCTTTTTCATAATGAGAAATTAGGAATTAGGAATGAGAAATTGGGCTGTATAATTCGGAATGCGGAATTGGACGTTTTAGAGGCTCCGCCGGAAAAATTCGATTCAACGAGATGACTTCCCCACTTTCAAAAGGATTAATCTATTTTACAGGGTATGAATTTTTTCTTCAAATCCATTTTCTTTGCCGTTTTGACGTTGACCGCGACCGCATTCTCCCGCGAAGTCCCCGTCCGCTACGTCCTTACCGGCGACTCCATTGAACAAGACGCCCGATTTGTCAAAATTGAAAAAGATACCGTTTACCTGTTGCCACTAGACTCCGCCGAAAAAGCCGAAATTCAAAAAGCAGACGAAGATTTGCTCGACAGGATTGCCCCAACAACGGAAGACGCCGAAGATTCCCTTCAGGAAGAAGCCGCCCTGACCCCCGCAGAAATGGCAGAAGATTCCGCATTCCGGGCAGATTCCATCGCCAGAGCGGCACAACAAGCGGATTCCCTAGCCAAAGCCGCCGCCATGGACGATTTTGAATCCGCCATCCTCGCCGTCGAAAAGCAAGCTCTTGAAGATTCCCTTTCAAAAGAAAAGGCTCTCCAAGACTCCCTTCGCGAAAAGCGCGTGCAAGATTCTTTGGCGGCGGAACGCGCCATTCCAATGGAATCCAAATACATCAAGATTTTCCGTTACGAATTCAAACGGATGACAAGCCTCGAAAATCAAAAGCCCGTCGACCTATCCCTTTCGGATTTCACTTATTCCGATCTTGAAGACGACTACGAGCCCCTCTACCCAGAAGGCGATGCAAATATTTTGGTGACCTCCACTCCCGACAGCTGCGAAATGTTCATCAACGGGGAACCCCTTGAACAATTCACACCAGACACCATCCGGAAAATCAAGCCCGGCAAATACACGATTTCCATCCGGAAAAATTTGAAAGATGTGGACTGGTGGGGGTCAAAAACCATCAACATCCATGCGGATTCTTTGAACAAAATCCACATCGAAGTGGAACGTCCCAAAACGAAATTGACTGTCGCCACCATTCCCGATGGAGTCGAAGTTTACTTAGACAAGCAGCCAAACGAAAGCATCATGCCGGAATACCTGACCGATGTCGCCTTTGAAACGGAACCTTCTGTTCAAAAAATCATCTATCTGCGGAAAGTCGGCTATTTGGATACCGCTTTGAACGTAGAAGTACGGGCATTCATGCCAAATCCGATTTATGTGGAACTCGAAGCCGTCGACAACACAAGCATCGTAGAAATGCAACGGGAATACGACAAAGAACGCTCCAAAAGATATTTTGGCCGCGGGCTTTTATGGAGTTCCATCGTTCCCATTATCGCCGGCGGCGTCTTCTGGTATTTAGCAGAAAGTGATTGGAGCGATGCGGCAGACAAAAAGACAGCTTACAACAAGAGCGCCTTTGAAAGCCGCGACACGCAGAAACTGGTCAAGCAAAATAAAGATTTGAACGATTCCGGTGATACCAAAGGATTAATCGCTCTGGGATTTGGCGTTTTGGGCGTTGGCATGTTTGTCACGGGATTCGTTTTGGCTTTTTGATTTTCCTGCCGTCCAACATTTTGGAAAGTGCCCAAACAAGAACAACGCAGAGAATCGGCGCGAGAACAGTCCAGGGCAACCGGTATTGAATAAATCCCGGTGTTGCCATCCACAGGTAAACGAGGATGACATGAAAAGAATAAGCCTCCAGGCTGTGCCGCCCCACCACCTCGCAAAAAGAGAAGTCCAGCCATGAAGACCTGTGGCGGACGACATAAGAAATGACGCCGACAAACGCCATAAAATTCGCCAGCCGCAAAAGCCCAACGTGTTCTTTCGAAATCCAAAATTCCGGGGGAGCGGAAATTCCAAGCAACGCATGTTTCCAGCCAAAGCAGGCTATGCAAACGATCAAAGCGATGGGAAAAATCCGGTCCAAAAATTGTGACGGCGAAGAAAACAGCGTTCCCTTTTTCCAGACAACACCGCAAGCAGCCCCGATAAAATAAAGGAATTGCCACGATATCAAATCAAAGAATCCCGGATAAACCCAATCGGGGAATATCCGCAACACAAACGGGCGAAAAGGCACTTGCCCAAATCCCCACAACACAAACGACAGCAACAGCACCCACTTCAAGCGCCCATTCGTCATCGGATAAAAAAAGACCGATCCGAACAAAAGCAAAAACACATACAGCGGCAAGACATCCAGCCATTCCGGCGTATAAGCTAGGATTCCGGCAAAAAGAATTCCTCTGCCGGGATGCCTGTAAAAGCCCGTAAAAAAGTGCTGAATCGAAGGCAAGCAGAAAAATGCGAGGAGTACGAGAAACGCGACTGTTCCTATGTGAAATTTCCAAATTCGAAAAGCGCGAAGGCGCATCCAATCCGCATTTTCGCCCCGTTTCCGTTTTCCGATAAATGCCAGCATACCGACAAATCCGGAAAGGAAAAAGAAGCCCTCCGCGGCAGAAAAAAATCCAAAGCATTGGTACAGGATCTTGGAAATCGGTCCTGAAAAATGGTCCAGAATCATCTGGAACAAAAGAAGCCCCCGAATGGAATCGAGGGCGCGGATACGTTTGGATTCAGACACGGATTAAAATTCGACGTGTCCGCTCATGCCCATCGAAAAATGGTTCGCCCCGGTGCTGCATACATTGTAGCCGCCCCAAAAAACGATTTCCGCTTCGACAGTCGGATACAGGTAGAACGATGGGCCGATAAAATGACGGCTGTCTCCACCTTCGTTCGTGCTGGGATCATGAAATTCATAAGCCATTCCCATGGAGAACTTCCGGTGCAAGTCGAGAGACGGTTCAATGTAAAACATCCGTTCGTCTTCTGTAAAGATTTGCTCTGCGGCAGGCGCGTCTTCGTCGGCGAGGAGCGCTTGGTAATAGCTAGCCGCCAAATTGAAGAATCGATAGCTGAAAGAAGGTTCGACAAGGAACGTGTGGACTCCGTGCCCTTTATACGGGTGCGTTCCCCACGTCGCATTGATTCCGTAGCTGAAAAAGTCCGTACTCTTCGCATATTGGATTTCCGTTCCCAAAGCATAAGTATAAGAACGGCTGATTTCCTTGCCAAAAAGCCAGTCGATGCTGGGCGTAATGGTAAAGCGCTCTTCGGTTTTTGAAATCAAGTCAAAGCCGTAAGAAACAAAGGTGGCAAGCGAATGGGAATTGTTCTCTGTCGCTCCGATGTAAGCTTTGCCGTTTTCCACTTCGAATCCAATACCGCGGATATTCTGATCTTGCAAAATAGCCGCATGGGTTTCGGTATTTCGCCAGAAGTAATACGAAAATTCTCCGGCGTTATAAGTCAGGTCGCCGAACACAATGCGAGCCAACGGCGTAAACTGCCAGGCGAGTTGAACACCGTCAAAATCAAACGATGTCCACCGGTTTTCCGCATCCCCCATGGCTGTCGCCCGGTTTTCATGCCGGACTTCGGAGGTTCCCGTCGAGCCATCGGCGTTGACATAATTGCTGTGCGTGCGTCCGAAAACACTCACCGAAACATTTTCGTCTAAAAAGATTTTTCCTTCGAGCTTGATGTCCTGATTGGCAGCGTTGGTCGGGCTGAAATCCTTATCCCAATAAGAAGCGTAATCGGCATCGATTTCTCCGTGCAGCTCTACGTCGACGGCGAAAGCGGCGGCAGCGGAAAGGAGGACAAGTGCGCTGAAATGCTTGGTCATAAATTCCTTTGTATAAAACTCAGTTGGGCATCAAAATAGAAATATGCGAGAAAAGAATCCATCGGAGCAGGTCGCCTTTTTGTAAATTAGGCCGTATTATGGGACATATCAAGCTCTTCCTACTGACCTTTTTTTCCATCTTCGCCATGACTGCCCACGCTCACCCGGCTGATTCTGTCATGGCCCTTTCTCAAAAATGGTTCCATTCCGGCAAAGCGTGGAATTTTGACTTTAAGGTACGGGTCGATTACGCGGGTTCCCCCGAATCCGGATTTCAAAGCGGAAATCTTCTGGTGACCGATTCCGACATGTTCCGCCTGCAAATTTCGGGCATGGCCATTTACTCCGATGGAAAAAACTTTTGGCAATGGAACAAAGAACAAAAACAAATCCTGTGGAAACTGATGGAAGACATGGAAAGCAACATGCACCCGTCGGAATTGCTGTTCAAGTATCTGCAATGCAAACCGATTTCCATGCGTGAAGACAAAGTGGGAAACAAAGCGGTGAACGTCATCACCCTGGACGCTTCCCAATACGGAAAAGATTTTTCGCAAATGGAAGTCTGGCTTTTGAAAACAGACGCCTCCCCACTCCGCCTGGTCACCACAGACCCGCTGGGGAATGTTTCCACTTACGACATTTCCAATTTGAAACGGCAAAATAAAATCCAGAAAGAAGATTTTGTGCTGAAACCGGAAAAAGGCATCGACGTCATCGATATGCGCTAGGAGACTTCCGTGAAACACTTGACCAAAACGATTTTCGGCATCGCCATTTTGGGAATTTCCCTCGTTTCCGCCAAAGACGATGGATTTTCGAGCAATTTCACCTATTCTGCGGGGCCCGGGCCTTCTAACGGGACTCTTTGGGTCGTCAGCCGGGGAACTTCTGGCAGCGGCGTGACCTTGGTGTCGCTTTCTCACAGCGCAGGGAACATTGCCGTTTCCAAAATGCAAAATGAAATTTTGCCGGATTCCCTCACTCCCGTCCAAGATGGCGTCTTTTCGGATATCACGGCAGAACACCGCCGGACTCCATTCGCCAAAGCCGGCAAATTGGGATTTGTCGTTCCCGTTATCGCCGAAAGCGATTCCGGCTATCTTGTCCCATGGGGATACCTCAGCGCAAGGGCGGCCAATGCCGTTTCCACCAAATCCCTGCCCGCCCCCAAAGGCGAATTTCCGGAACATTCGGAAATGTCCCACGCCATTTCCGCGTTCGCTTACGATTCGACTGCCACCACGCTGTGGATGGCCCGCGGCATTTACGGGCTTCACAAAGAAGATATTTCCGGCGGAATCAACTCGCCCAAACGTTCCCATTTTGTAGTCAACACCAAAACATTAAAACTCGATTCCCTCAAATCCTCTTCGCAAATCGATTCGGTACAGCACCCAGCCATCTACGGTTTAGCAAGGCATCCAGACGGAACGCTTTACCTGGGGACCTCCGGCGGGCTTTTCCTTTTTGACGAAGCATCACAAAAATTATCCCGGACAGGAGTCAAAGGGTTAGACACTTCCCGCGTGACCGGAGTCTGGATAGGGGGAGAACCTCTCCAAATCATCGTGGAGACAAGCCGGCGAAACAAGACAAGCACCGAAGACAAACTATGGCGCGCTTATGGAAACGGTGAATTCAAAGAAGTCGTATTCCGCGATACGACGGGCAAAATCCAAAAGAATGTTTACGACAAAAATGATTTTACGACAAGCGACATCGCCTTCATCGGAGACAAAGCGTTTCTTTCGGTACAGGCGGTCGAAGGCAGCGCCAGCGGCCTTTTAAAGCTCGACAGTATCGGAGCCGTTCCTTACGATGATGAATCCAACCAATGGCTTTACGGACTCGATGCCGGAGTCGTTGACCGGAGCGTTGAAGTCACCGCAGTCACCAGCTTTCCGCTGACTTCCAAAATCACCGGTTTGGCCGTTTGTACAAACGGTGCCGGAATTTCCGTTTCTGCAGACACCGGGAAAACGTGGACGCACATCATGAATCAAACTTCTGTCAAAAAAGATTTGGGCTCCATCCGAATGATTCCCTCTGTCATTGGCGCAGATAACCAGTCCCTGGTTTCATACAAAGTCAGCAAACCGTCCAAAATCACGATTGAAGTTTTCAGTTACGACATGCGAAAAGTCCGCACAATCGTCAAAGATGCCGAACGCCCGGCTAGCGACACGCGCAGCACGTTAGCGACAGAAGACTTCTGGGATGGCCGCGACAATGCGGGGAAAGCGGTCACCATGGGAATTTATTACATTCGGGTCAAAGACAATCACGGACACGTCGGCTGGGGAAAAGCCATCACATTGGGAGGCAAGTAAAATGACGAAGCGCTTGTTACTTCTCGGAATTTTTTGCCTTTGCACGGCAACTTTTGCAGACAAAAAAGCGCAACTCGGCGGCATGGATGGTTTTGTAGAACGCATGGGAACCGGCGGAAGGGAACTGGGCCGTGGAAACATCGGAGCAGCCGACACGTCTGCGATGCCTGCCGCATACTTCAACCCGGCCATTTTGGGATTTCGCAATTCCATCGGTTTTTCCCTGGCTGCGGAAAAACGCGATTTGGACCGTTTGGGAGGTTCTCTCGGAGCAGAAACCCGCATCGGAAACCGGATGGGCATTGGCGTTGCCGTTTTGTACCGCACAGATCTCGACTTCGATGTCATCAACAGTGATGATGAAACCGTTGGCAGCGCAACGCCTTACTTTACGACAACGTATTTGGGCGTCGGTTATCGCCTCACCCGAAAAGACGCCATCGGCTTTTCGCTCTCGCTCAGCTATGACAATTTAGACGTTTCCGGCTCTTACGACGAAGCGGATTTGGTCGATTCTTACCAGAGTCCCGTCGTCGTGAACCTGGGCTGGCAGCGGGAATGGAATGAACACTGGTCTACGGCAGTCGTCATTCGCAATTTGAGTTTCAGCCGGAATCTTTCGGCGACTTGGACGCGGAACGCGTCAAACGACAATTCCGTTGAAGAAAGCGAAGGCGTCCGTCCCAAAATTTTACAAATCGGAGTGGGATACCACACAAAATTGTTGAACAGGCCCATTTCCGTTTGGATGGAAGCCTTGGATTATCAAGTCGCAGACACGCTCCTCGTCTTTGACCCGGATTGGCACGTATGGACGGGCAGATTCGGCATGGAATGGGAAGCCATTGAAGACGGCATCGTCCGGCTGGGATTTGATGACCGGAATTACACTTTCGGTTTGGGCTACAAATTCAGCATCCGGTTCGGCAAGAAACGCTATCCGTTTGAAATCGACTATGCTCTCGTTTATGAATCCACGGCGGAATTGTGGAATCCGCTGAGCTTCGGATTCCGCGGCTGGATTTAAAAGCGGGGAGCCCGACGGCCTTCGCTTTCCGGATGTGCGGCGTAAAAAGATTTTTTGTCTTCGTACATCCGCTTGTCAATTTCATTCAAAAATTCATCCACAGACTGTTCTTTCAAATTCAATTTGCAATAGCCGAACGAAGCGGACAGCGAATAACGGACAGGATTTTTCACGTTGAATTCTTCCATGTTCTTTTTGATGTCTCCGATGGCCATTTGAACGACAGCATCCATTTGCGAATTCAACAGCAAAATGAATTCATCTCCCGCATAACGGATAGCCGTTCCCAAATCACCAATGGACTCTTCCAAAATGTGCGCCGTGTTTCGCAAAACGACGTCTCCCGCTTCGTGGCCATAATGATCGTTTATCTGTTTAAAATCGTTCAGGTCAATCATGACTCCCGTAATGTGCGCATTCGGCGTATGGGCGATTTTTTTGAGAAGATAGTCCAAATAAGTCCGATTGAAAAGCCCCGTAAGCCGGTCTTTAAAAATGGATTCATTCTGAAGAGTCGAGAGAATTCCCGCAATCGCGATGCTGTAACTGGCAGAAATAACGGAAACACCGTAAAAAAAGCACTGAATGACCGCACAAATGGCGACCGGAATGATGTACGCCCACAAGGCAAAGCTTTTCAGCGGGCTTCTTCTCCAACGGCAGCGGCAATAAACAATCAACGAATCAATTAAAATTCCATAATTGACCAGAAGATACAGCCAGAAGAACATTTCGCGGGAATAGACGTTGTTTTCATCAACAGAAAATACCAAAGGTTCAAAAAGATTGATCAAAAGCAAAAACGACGCGCTTCCGATAATAACCGTGAGGATGCTCTGGTGGAGTCTGGGAAACGAACCCGTCAAATGGATGAACAAAAACCGGATCCAGCATAGACTGGTGAGCATGGTCGATATATACAGCCACGAATTCGAGACGTAATTGATAACGCGGAAAAATCCCCCCGGATAGCCGTCGATATAATAAGAAATGGATTCCGTGACACAGTTGGAAAACGCGAACAGCATAAAGACCATCACACTGTTGTTTTCCGGAGTTTTCTCCCGGAAGCGCCAAAGGTTTCCGGCAAAAAGGACGCCCAATAAAACGACACCAAGAATATTGGTAATCAAAATCGCTTGCAAATTGACTTCGGGTTGCATAAATAAAAGATAGTTGCAAAAAAGCGTCTTTTAACAGCGCAACTTCAAATCAGGGGCGCATTTTCGGCATTTTGCCCTAAAACGGCTTCATCACAGGGAATGGAGACTGCTCACAAAATTGCGGCTGACAGGAATCATCGAATGATCCTTGTCGTGCAATTTGACGCAAAAATGACCATTCGGCAGCCTCTGGTATTCCGCAATCGCATCGATGGCAATCAAATGCGCGCGGTGCACTCGGACGAACAAAGCCGGATCCAGGCGTTTTTCCAAATCCACAAGGGGCGTGCTGATGATATACTTGCCGTTTGACGCGTAAACAGTCGTGTATTTTTCTTCGCTCTGGAAACGGAAAACGTTTTCAATGGGAATGACGATGGTGCGGTCCCCCACTTTCGCCTGGATGCGCCGCAAATAAGATTTTTCCTTGTCGGGTGAGCGGTTCAAAATGGATTGCACATCCGAGTCGATACTCGTTTCACCGCTGAAAACTTTTTCTAACCGCCGAATTTTTTCCATGCAAATTTGAAGGCGTTCCTCTTCGATGGGTTTCAGCAAATAATCCACCGTATCTTCGGCAAATGCCTTTATCGCGTATTCGTCGTACGCCGTGGTGAAAACCACCAACGGATCTTCCTCGTTATCCACTTCCTTGAGAACATCGAATCCCGTTTTGTCGGGCATCTGGATGTCCAAAAAGACCAAATCGGGATGAAAAGTGCGGATTTGCGAAATGGCTTCGTCACCCGTACTGGCTTCCCCAACAATGGAAACCAGGTCAGAATAGGGTTCTAAGAGTTTGCGCATTCTCATGCGCGCCAAAGGTTCATCATCGACAATCAAGCTTTTGAATTGCATAATTTCAATATACAAATCGTTTTTTCAAAACACCCATCAGCCGATTAAACCTTCGACAAAAATGATTAAAATCAAGATAGGAAGCACAAAGCGGAAATAGTTTTTCATCCAATGCGGAATTTTAAAACCCTCTCCCTTGTTCGCTTCTGCCAAATAATTGTCAAATCCCCAGCCCCACTTGGAAACGCAAAACAGCAGGTACACAAGGGAGCCGAGAGGCAAGAAGAAATTCGACACGGCAAAATCTTCCAAATCCAAAATTCCCTTGCCGCCGATTTCAACGAAGCTCCAAAGATTATATCCCAAAGCACACGGAATCGACGTGATGAGCACAATGATGAAACAGACCAGAGTCGTCTTTTTCCGCGACCATTTGAGATCGTCCATAAACCCGGACATCAGGTTTTCGAAAACGGCCAAAACCGTGGACATGCTGGCAAAAATCATAAAGAGGAAAAAGGCTGCGCCCCAAAACCGTCCACCCGTCATATTGAGGAAAACGCGGGGAAGCGTTTCAAAAATAAGACTGGGACCCGCATCGGGTTCCACGCCATAGGCAAAGCACGCCGGGAAGATGATAAGCCCGGCAGAGAGCGCGACCAGCGTATCCAAAACGCAAATGCGGATGGATTCTCCGCCAAGCGTGTATTTGTCAGAAGTGTAAGAACCAAAAATTTCCATGGCGGCGACACCTAGTGAAAGCGTAAAAAACGCTTGGTTCATCGCTGCCGTGATCACGTTTCCAAGGCCTTGGTGCTGAATATTTTCTAAGCTGGGAATCAAATAAAACCGAAGTCCTTCCGATGCATTGGGAAGTAAAATGCTGTGCACGACCAAAGCGGCGATCAAGATCAAAAGTCCAATCATCATCACTTTGGAAACCGCTTCAAGGCCTTTTTGAACGCCAAAACTGTTGACTAAAAAACCGCCAACGACAGCAATCAGCATACAGCCAATCGATTGAAAAGGATCCGCAAGCATCGAGGCGAAAACGCCGCTGACTTCTTCCGTTGGAATGTTTTCGAACGAACCGAATGCGAATTTGCCAAAATAATTAATCATCCAACCGGAAACCGTTGTGTAATACATCATCAACAGCAGGCATCCGAGAAAGCAGAAATAACCGTGGATGTGCCATTTGCTCTTTTTCGGTTCAAGAGTTTTGTAAGCGGACACGGCGGAACGGCGCGAAGCTCGCCCAACGGCAAGTTCCATGGTCAAAATGGGCGCCCCCATCAAAACGAGGAACAGCAAATAAAAAAGGACAAAAAATCCACCGCCGTTTTGACCCGCCAAATAGGGAAACTTCCAAACGTTTCCGATTCCGATGGCGCATCCTGCCGACACAAGCAAAAATCCCATCCGCGATTTAAAACCTTCTCTAGCCATAATACCTCACTTTAAAATTTGCAGCATCGGACGATGCAAAATTCCATTGGAAAACAGAACCTGTTCCCCATCCATAAAATGAATGTTTTCCCCATCCAACCCCGAAGAACGCCCACCCGCTTCTTCCACAAGCAATGCGACAGCCGCAATGTCCCACGGATAACTCATGGTCATCACGAAAGCGTCCAAGGACCCCTGAGCGACAAAAGTCCCTTCGACAACGGCGCTGCCAAGGCACTTCACCCGTGTGCACGATTTCGCTTCACACTCCAGATTCTTCAAATTTTGCGCATTGACTTTTTCCCAATCGCCAACATTGAAGTCTCCATTGGAAACGATCGCATGGGAAAGTTCCGCCGTTTCACTGACACGGATTTTTTCTCCATTTCGAAACGCGCCTCCGCCACGGCAAGCGGTGAAAATCTTTCCCAACGCAGGCAGATGTACCGCCGCGACAAGAGGCGAAACGCCCCGTTCCGTATTTTCGACCAAGGCGACAGAAACGCCCCAAAGCGGAATGCCTCGGCTGAAATTCACTGTTCCGTCAACAGGGTCCAAAATCCATTCATAACGGCTTCCCGCTTTGATGTGGCCAGCTTCTTCCGTGCGAATGGAATGTTCTGGGAAACGTTCCTGAATCCGGGACACGAGAATGCGTTCGCTTTCCATATCGGCAGAGGTCACAACATCTTTCGGCGTTTTATACCGGATGCTGCCCAAGTGACTTTGCATGGCGAAAGCCTTGTTTCCGGCTTCTTTGGCAAAGCTCTTCGCTAAATTCAAAATTTCGGAAAGTTCCATGGTACAAATGTAAAAATACAAAGGGCGTCTATTTTGAATAAACTTTTCAAAGTCCCGTTTTCGATGGAAATCCGCCTTTTTCAGTAATTCCTCTGTTTGTAAAATTTGGTTCGGCTACAATTTTCCGCTTGCCTCCCGAACGGCATTCTTTGCGGATAAAGTAATGCAGCGACCGTGATACGTTCTCCAATCATTGAATACGACTTTCGATGTTGTCGACTGTTACTTTTTATTTTCAGCCAAATCAACTTTTTGAACTTTGGGAATCGCCACGGGTAAAATTTTTCCTTCATCCGGTTTGCCTTTTTCTAAATTTTGACCTATGAAAAAAATTTTCCTGATTTCGCTTGTTTTCTCCGCCGTCTCCCTTTTCGCAGCCGAATGGGCAAGCGATTACCAGTCAATGAGCGCATTCAACAAAGCTTCTGGTCGAAAAAGTTATGTCAAACCTCTCGCCACTTACTTGGGAACCGTTTTGAACGGCAGCTGGGTTTCGACAGCTTCGCTTTCCAAGGGATTTTCATTTGATGCCGGGATGCCCTTTCAAATTGCGTTCATCGAAAGCGGCGACCGAAATTATGATTATTCAACGATAGCGGGATCCGTTGAATTGCCTACGATCTTCGGAGGAAAAGCCGACGGTGGACTGGGCGGAAACGAAGATTTGCACGGACTGTCCATTTTTACGTTGCCCTACTTGCAAATCGGCGTTGGATTTTTTCATACGCGCATCGCATTCCGCGGCATGTACATTCCATCCATCAGCGAACTTCAAGGTTATCGGCTGCTCTCTTTCGGCATTCAGCACAGCTTTGGACACTTTTTCATCGACAAACTCCCCCCAGCCTTGAAAAATTTTGACGTGAGCCTTTTCTTTGGATACAACTCGGCATACATCGGTTATACGCCCGATAAATGGAGCGGCAAATTGGATTTGGATTTTGGAACGACCTACACGGCAATCATCTTCGGTTACAAACCCATCCAAATGGTGGAACTGATGCTTTCTTTGGGATATCAGACGGCATCGATGGATGCCGGTGGAACGCCGACAGATCCTGACTTCGGAACAATTGACGCAAATGTTTCGACAAGCGGGCGCGGCGGCTTCCGGTTAGGATTGGAAGTCGCATTCTCGTTTGGCGATTCGTATCGTCCCGTCATCGGATACAATATCGGGGCAAACCATTCCATCAACGCCAACATTCTTTATTTTGGCAAATCGTTCGGCGAAAACGCTCCCCAAAAAGACCGCGTCGAAGACCACCTTTACAAAGAAACTGGCGACGAAGAGAAATCCACAGCGCCTTAAAAAGGAATCAAAGCCTTGCCGGATTTTATTCAAAAAAGGCTGGAAGAGCTTCCGTTCAGACCCGGCGTGTATCTGATGAAAGATGCCGCAAAAAAAATCATCTACGTGGGCAAGGCAAAAGTCCTCGCACACCGGGTCCGAAGCTATTTTGACGGAAAGCCCAAACCGGGGCACCGGGCGGCAATGCTCATGCTGCCCCACATCCGCGATATCGAATGGATTGTCACCGATACAGAACAGGAAGCTTTCATTTTAGAAGCGAACCTCATTCGAAAACACAAACCCCTTTACAATGTCCGTTTAAAAGACGACAAGCATTACCCTTACATCGCCATTGATTTAAAAGACGAATTTCCCCGATTGTTCCTTTCGCGGCACGTAAACAACCGTTTTCGCTTTTTTGGACCGTTTCCCAGTTCCAAGGCATTCCGGTCCTTGGTAGATATTTCCGCACGTCTTTTCAAAATGCGGGAATGCAAATTGTCCTTTCCCCTGACAAAGCCCCAACGGCCATGCCTGAATTATCACATCGGAAGATGCATGGCGCCCTGCGCAAACCTCTGCACCCGCGAAGAATACGCGCAAAGCGTGCAAGAAATGCTTCGCGTTTTAGAGGGAAGGCGCGACGATTTGCTGCGGCAATGGACCGCCGAAATGGAAAGAGCCAGCCAGAATTTGGATTTTGAAACCGCAGCGAAAAAGCGCGACGATATAGAAGCTCTGCAGGCAGCGAATACGACGCAAAAAGCGGACACGACAGACACGACGCTAAAGCTCGATGTCATAGCCGTTCGCCGCAATGGAAATTTGGCTACCGCCGTGATTTTTGAATACCGCAAAGGCGTCATTGCCGGGCGAAGGCATTACCGACTCGAATGCGACAAAGGGCAGGATGAATCCGAAATTTTCTGCGAAATGCTCGCCAACTGGTACGAAGAATCTGAAATCATTCCCGGAGAAATCGCCATCAGCAATCCGATTCCAGAAGAAGACCGGAAACAGATTGAAGCGGATCTTGCGGAAAGGACTACACATAAAGTAACCATCAATGTTCCCCAACGCGGAGAACGCGTCCAGTTCATGAAACTGGCTTTGGCCAATGCGGAAATGCTCCTTGTAGAAGCCCAATCCGAAGTAAAACATTTTGACGAAGTGGATCAAAGCGTTTTTGATTTACAGCGAGAACTGGGATTAGAAAAAACGCCGTTCCGCATCGAATGCGTAGACATTTCCCACTTGGCCGGAACTCATACCGTCGCAAGCCTCGTCGCATTTAAAAACGGCAGACCCGACAAAAAAAACTACCGGAAATTCATCATCAAGACCGTGTCGGGCGTTGATGACTTTGCCAGTATGCGCGAAGTGATGACCCGTCGAATCAAACGCCTTGAAGCCGAAGGCACTCCCATGCCAGACCTTTGGGTGTGCGATGGCGGAAAAGGGCAAGTCGACGCGACCATGCAAATTTTGCGGGAACTGGGACACGACAAAGATTTGCCATTAATCGGACTTGCCAAACGCTTAGAAGAAATTGTATTCCCCGACAACAGAAAATCCATCATTCTTCACCGTACAAGCGCCGCCTTGAAGCTGTTGCAAAACGCCCGTGACGAAGCCCACCGATTCGCCATCACCTATCAACGGAGCAAACGCAAAGAAGATTTGCGAGTCGCCTGGTTGGATATTCCGGGCATTGGCGACGAAACCCGAATCAAAATTCTTTCCAAATACCGAAGCTGCGAAGATTTTTTACAAGCACCCATTGAAGATATTCAGGACTTGTTTGGGAAAATCCGCGGTCTTTCCATCCGCGAAAAAGTGGCTCAATACAACGCAGTCAAAAATCCATGATGCGAAAAATCATCCACATAGACATGGATTGTTTTTATGCCGCCGTAGAAATGCGGAATCACCCAGAACTGCGCGACATTCCCATGGCTGTTGGAGGGAGCGTTGAAAACCGCGGCGTTCTTTCGACTTGCAATTATCCCGCAAGGAAGTTCGGTCTCCATTCCGCCATGTCGACATTCAAAGCGTTAAAGCTTTGTCCGCAGCTCAAATTGGTCCACCCCAACCACGAAATGTACAAAGCGGAATCAGAAGAAATTTTCAAAATCTTTTACCGCTACACAAACCGTGTCGAAGGTTTAAGCTTAGACGAAGCCTTTCTCGATGTCACCGGCAGCGACACGCAAAACGGTTCAGCATCATTAATCGCAAAAGAAATCCGCGATACGATTTTTGATGAACGCGGGGGCATCACGGCAAGCGCGGGAATCGCGCCCAATAAATTTTTAGCCAAAGTCGCCAGTGACTGGAACAAGCCCAATGGCCAGTTCACCATCCGCCCCGAAGATGTAGAAGCTTTTGCCAAGGAATTGCCCCTGGAAAAAATTCCGGGCGTCGGAAAAGCCTGTTTAAAAAAGCTTTCCGCCATGGGACTTTCTTTTTGCAAAGACATTTTACCGCTTTCCCGAAAAACCCTTTCGCAACATTTTGGAAGTTTTGGCGATACTTTATATGCATTTTCCCGCGGCATCGACAACCGCCCCGTAGAAACCAACCGGGTTCGAAAATCCATTTCTACCGAATACACCTTTCCCCAGGATATTCTGGGGATTGAATGCTGCGAACAGGAACTGCGGACCGTGTATTTTGAATTTTTACGGCGCGCAAAACGTTTTGTCGAAAGAGAATCCTTAAAAACATTTCCCGAATTTCATTGTTTTGTCAAAATCAAATACGCCAATTTCAAATCTACAACCATTGAACGGAGCTTTCCCGATGTGTCCTGGAAAAGATTTTCCGGACTTTTCCGAGAACGTTACGATCCGTCACAAAAAGTTCGTCTGTTGGGCGTCGGCATTCGCTTTTCCGATGCGGAAAATGAATTGCAAATGGATTTATTTTGACAATTTCCCCCATTAATCCCGAAAAAATTCCACCTATCCAGTCAAATTCCACAGAAAGAAACGGAAATTCAAAAAAACTTCCCATTCTTTTTATATTTTCAAAAAGAGGGTTCCCTATGACACGCCTGCTCATTCCATTTCTATGTTCTTCAATCCTTCTCGCTTGCGCGGCACAGCCCAAGTACAAAGAAGTCGATGTTGAAGCGGAACTCCGGCGAAATTCAGAGGATTTCACGGCACGTCACCCGGAATCCGCCGGAAAAATCCACAACGGCAGTTCCACAAACTCCCCCGCCACAGCCCTCCATTCGCAACAGCCCGCCATTGCAAAGCCTTCCATTATGGCGATTCCTGCCGGCACCCGGAATTTAAATCAAAGTTTAGAACTCCTGAAAAATGATCCGCTTTCCTTTGCGGCGGCAAATGCCATTTTAGGCTACCTCACCAAAAAAACGTATCCGGTCATTTCCGTTGACGGCACAGCTCTCGTCAATGACGTGGTCGACATTCAAAATGAAATTTCCGGGAACGACGAAGACCTTTCTTACATTTCCAGTTTGAGTTTTGGCGCCGACGTTTACATCAAATTCTCGTACAACATCCATCGCGGACAAATTTTAGCCAATCTGGGCGCATACGAATCCACTTCGGGAAGAATGCTCGGTGCGCAAACGGCAACGGTCAACGACAACGGAACCCGCAAAGAAGAACTGATCGCCAGCGCCATGCACAAGGCGTTGCCCGGATTGGAAAAGAAAATCCAGGCTTACTTCGCCGAAGATTTCAAAATCGGCGTTCCATACAAAGTCATTTTACGTTTCACCGGGGATAGTGAAAACATGGATGCCGTCCACTCCCAAGTATCCTCCGCGTTGAAACGGATTTTCGCCAAAGTCAAAATCAATTCCATGACGGAAAAAACGGCAGACATCACGATTTATGCCGATGCAAAAAAAATGACGGATGCCTACGAAGTGTTCGACGCCATTCAAAAATCCCTCCCGGAATATACCGTTAAAAAGAACAGCTTGGTTCAAAAGCTTCTGATTTTGGAAATGCACCCATGATAAAGTTATGGGGAACATTCCTTTTTTTGAGTGCGGTTGTCTGCAATGCCCGGATAATCACGTTCACGGCGACTTCCACTCAGTCCGAAGCGGAAGCCGATAAACAGGCGCTTGCGGGAATCGCCCTTCAAATTCGGGCAAATGTTTTTTCCCAACACCAAACCGTAAAATCCGAGACGATATCCTCTGAAAGCGCAGCCAAATTACAAACAGATTATTCGGAATCCATTTCCGTTTCTTCTGACATGACCTTAAAAAGTGTTGAACTGAAACACGAAAAATCTGAGCAAGGCGTTTGGAAAACGACAGCCCGCTTGGATACGGAAAAAGCGACCGCGGACATCCGACAAAAGCTTTTCCAAATTCAGCAAAAAGCAAAAACACTGGATTCCATTGAAAGCGAATCTTTAAAACAAAACCAGTTGGCGAAAGCCATCCGCACATTCAACGAATTGACTTCCCTGCAACATTCCCATCAGCGTCTTTGCGAAGAATTAGCCGTATTCGACATTCCCGGTAAAGATTTCCAATTTCCTGCAGACCTTTCCCGGCGAGAATCCCAAATCACCGAAGCCGTTTCCCATTTGAAATTGATTCTTCTCGAAAATCCCCCAGCCCAATCGAGTGATGATTCATGGGGTCCCATCCGTTTTTCTGTCCAAGGGAAAACGCCCCTCGAAGGAATCGAAGTTTCCGCTGTGCAAAATCAAAAAAAATTAACTGTACAACAATCCGATTCTTCTGGGACAGTCCGATTCTTTTTGAAAAATTTGGACAATTCCAGGGGCACTCATTCCGTTTTTTTCCGCATTCAACTGCCACCGTTCAACGGCAAAATTTCTACGCCAGAAATTTCCCTGACATACAACTCCGAGCCGAAAACATGCCTCTACGATTTTCAATGTCAGGGCGAGACCTTCGCCTGCACTGAAATCGAAAAAATTTTATTCCAGGCGGGCTTTGAATCCGGCGGAAAAAATCCTCTCGAAATCAAAATGACCCCCTCCGAAAAAAAAGTATTTGACCGGGCTTCAAAAAAGATTTTTTCCCAATCCGTTTCAGTTGAAATCCGCGGGAAAAACATCCATTATTCCAAAACGACCAAAGGTACCGGCTCTTCCGAAGCTACGGCGTTCGCCAACGCCATCCGCAAAATTTCCCCATCCGAAATCCAAACTGCACTTGAACCCCTTTGCTCTGAAAAATGAAACGTTCTCACTTTATTTTCTGCCTTTTTTTATTCGCCACATCTCTTTTCGCATTCTCCCCGGAAAAATCCTTTATCGAGGATCGCGCAAAATTTTTGTCAGAAGATGAGCGGAAAACCTACACGGCCATCGCAACGGAACTCCACGACCGAATCGGATTTTCACTTTACCTGTACACCGCAGAATCCGAAGTCCGGGATCCAAAGCGTTTTGCCGATTCACTCCAAAACGCTGCGTCCGAAACAGATTCCCTGTCTGCTTTTTTCTTTGTCGATGGCACCGCCCGGTTCCGCGCATTTTCTTGCGCTCCGGCAACGCAAAAGTTCATTTCTGCAGATGCGGCAGAATCCATTGCACAAAAAGTCCTGCTCCCCGAATTCCGCAAGGGAAATCCCGGACTGGGAATTCTCCTTTTTGAAGCGGAAGTCGCTAAAAATGTCGCCCGCATGAACGACATCCGCTTAAAAACCCCTTTACCCCGCCCGACAAAAGAGGGAATTCCCACCGTAGCCTGGGTCCTCATTTTTGCCGTCATCGCCGTTGTCATCGTCGCATACGCTTATTTTGCAAAGCAAGCGTCAGAAGCCAAACGGCGCGAAAAAATCCGGGAATTCGGCGGATTCCCTCACCAAACATTTGATTCCGGTTTCGGAGAATAAACATGAAAAAAGTAATGACATTGCAAGACATCGTACAATCCTCCTGGGGAAAACGTTTCTCCGAAAGCTTTGGCGAAAACCTCTTGTCCGCCTTTTTGCATGGAAATTGCCTTTACGAAGGATTCGACGCTTTGCACGAATCTTGGCAAATCAGTTTTGTTTTGAAAAGGGCAAAGCCCAGCGATTTAGCCGCCCTAAGCAAATGGAACAAAGACTTGAAGCGGGACTGCATCCGTGCCGGCTATTTTTTCACCGAAGATTTTTTGCAATCCAAGCAAAACGATTATCCGCTTGAATTTTTGCACATTTCCCAAAAAAATGTTCCCCTCTTCGGCAATTCTCCGCTGCAGGGATTCGTTCCCGACAACGAGGCACTCAAAGCGGAATGCAAACGGGAACTGGAAAATCGAAAGCTCCATTTGATTCGGGAATTCACCCGCATCCAAGCCGGTCTTTCTCCAATGGATTTTTTCATCGAAGCCTTTTCCGAAATCATCCCGGTTCTGTATGGAATTTACTTTTTGCGCAAGAACACTTATCCGCAAAATCGAGACGCCGTTTTCCAAGAATTTCCAGAATTCCGCATCCAAGAACCCGCCTTGCAACATTCCCAAAACATCGAACGCGCAGACGCTTATTTTGACGCGCTAGAATCCAGGATTCAGGAATTGTAAAAATCGCATTCAAGGGAACTTTCAACAAAAGTTCCCTTTGATTTTTGAAATCCCTGTTCCATTCCGGGATTCACTGTATCACACAAAAAAACTCCGCTTTAAGCGGAGTTTCGTGGTCGATACAGAACTCGAATCTGTGACCTCTACCATGTCAAGGTAGCGCTCTAACCAACTGAGCTAATCGACCTTTAAGGTGAACCTAAATTAGAAAGTTTTAGAAGACTTGTCAAGGGATAATCCTGAATTTCACCGTTTGCCTGTATTTTTATTCACCGATCATCCGGATCCACCCAATAACGCATCCGCCCTTCCACGAGCACGCGCGAAGAATCGCATTCATCGATTCCGCAGTGATTGAAGACAAGATGCAAATCCGCGCTCCACAAAAGACTGTCTTTCTGATCAAAACTGACATAACTGGATTTGGCGTCAATGATTTGAGCGGGAAGCCCGCCGCCAAGGACCAAATACGTGTAACTGGGATTTGTTTGGGGGGCATTTTTCCCTAAAACGGGCTTATTCACCAAAATTTGAAGAGCATCTCCCGAAGAATTTTTGCCCACAAAAGAAACGTAATGTTTGTTGATTCGCAATTTGACATCGCCATCATCAGGATCGATGTCCAAACGGAGCGATTCCCCGTTGACCTTCAACTTCATGTAGCCGCCACCATCAACCGTCCAACCGCTGTTGACGTCGCTGCATGCGGAAAAAAGGAATATACCCAAAAGAGCCAATCGCCCGAACATGGCATTAAAATAGAAATTCACTTTTGCCGCGATGTGTTTATATTGGGAAATGATGACGACACACTTCGAACTCAAAACCCGATACGGTTCTGTTTATTGGACAGCATTCCCTGTCGAAAATCATTTAAACAGAATCTTCGCCGAACTCTCTTCCGCTTCGGGAATGGCCATTTCACGAGCCGATATGAAACGGACACCCGAAGGCCGGCCAGAATTTCCCGATTGCGGATTTGACGCCAACTGGACCCACAGCAAAGACGTTTGCGTTTTAGCCTATTCATTCCAAGCCAAAGTCGGAGTGGATATCGAAAAATTGCGCCCCAGGGCGTTGCGGATAGCGGAACGCTTTTTCGCAAAAGATGAAATCGCCCTGCTGCTTCACAGCGGACTTTCTCCAGAAGATTCCCTGCGGCAGTTTTACCGCATCTGGTGCCGAAAAGAAGCTTTGTTCAAATGCTCCGGAGGTTCATTCCTGGGGAAAATCCTTTCCCAGAGCGTTCTCCTGGACAACGTTGGCGAAACTTTTTTTTACGACATCAATTTGCCGGTAGAAAATCCTTTTGCAGCCACAATCGCTGTCGCTCCAAACCGTTAATTGACTAACGGATTCGGCTCCTTGGGAGTCAAATCGCGAATGTAAAGCGGCAAGACGGAATCCACCAGAAATTCATCGATGCGGAACCGGATGAGGTATTTCCCTCCGCGAGAAATACGAAACTGGTTCAAATTCAAAATCAAATTGACTGCAGCCGAATCCATTTTTTCGGGGACGGGCCAAAAAGTGACCGATTTGGACAAAGGCGGAATCAATTCGGAATCGTCTTGCGCTTCTGTGATGGAGACTTTCAACGTGTGTTCCATCGCTTCGGAACGGGTGTAACGGATGCGGAACACAGCGGAACAGCGGGGAATGACCACCGGCAATTCCGCTTCGATGTAATCAAAGACGCCCAACATGTTCAGTTTTCCATCTTGATCTGTTGCAGCATCACAAATGGCAGCGATTTCAACATTCATTACCAGTCATCTCCCCGGAATTCCATGACCAGTGGCCCATTTTTTGTCCCCGGAAGACTCGCGGCATGGGCGGCGCTGGCCGCGGATTCTTGCGCCCGCATGGAAATGTAGATCCGCCCGTCCGAAGAAACGGCAATCTGTGGACGGAATCCGCGCACATAATAACCGTATGTCGCCGCAAAGACGTTTTTGAAATAAGGCAATTCATTTTCGCCCAATTCTTTCCAGGATTCCTTGAACCGATAAACATGGACGTGTGAATTCCTCGCGTAATAAGCGTCGTCAATGGCGACTATCGGATAGCCATCCTTGTCGACCGCCAAGAACACATTGAAACTGCGATGTCCAAACGCCCGGAATTCCGCACCATCCACATCAAATGCGCCACTTCTATTCAATGAATTTTCACTCGCCGAAGCTCGGGAAATTCGGGGCTGGCCATCGTTATCCCTATCGCGGAATCCCACGTAGAAATAACCCTTTGCGTAAATCGCCTGGATAGATTCTCCGTTGATGGCGATTTTGTTGTTGGTTGTACTGCTCGTTTTTGTTGCGCCGCTGGGCAGATAATAGTAGTAGATGTTGTAATCGTTTGTCGCGTATCCAGAAGAGATTATCAAACGGTTTCCCTTATCATCAAACGCCATATCCAATTCGCGGTTTTGCCAGTCCGTACTGAAAATCGGGCTGAAAGCAGTTCCCCAAGAAGTTCCATTGTAATCTTGGATGCGGGCCTTGCCTGCGGTTCCGCCCACTTTACCCACCCAGGCGACCGAAGGCTGATTCGTCTTAGGGTTGACTTTCAACCGGAACGAAGTCAGCGTGTTTCCAAGCCCAGAGCCTAGAGCCGTCCACGTTCCCGAAGCATTTTCCGATTTGAACACATAACCTTTGTCATCTGTCGATTTAATGTAAGAGAGATACAAATTGCCATTATTATCGCAGTCCATGAAAAGCGTTTGTTCTTTGACGTTTTCAATTGACGGATTGCCGAAACTAGTCCACGAAGAACCGTTGCGATACCGCGTTTTGACCTTGCCATCAGCACCGACGTAGGCGAGAATCAGTTTGTCGTTGCAATAAGCCAATGCGGGACCGTTCCCATCCGTTGTCGTTTCAACAATGGAATCCGATTTTCCACCCGAAATATTGTTCCAGGCTTTTCGGAAATAAACTTTTTTGGAAACAATTTGCGCTTCGTGACGGGAGACGAAATTCTGGTCCATTCCCGTTTTAGAAGAATCGTAATAATCCAATTGGACAGTGATGTATCCTTCTGAAGAGCGCCGGATAAACGCCGTGTTGAATTCCAAAATGTTCGTATCCAACGAACCATCCTGCTTTCCCTCGTACCAATAAGTGTCGCTGACGTTGCTGAAATTCCACCAGAAACGCTGCGCATCCCGGTCACCCAAAGTTCCCAAAATCGAAGAGCTTCCGTTAGCATCCGGCGTATACCAATACTTGGATTCATTGGCAAGCACCGAAGAATCAAGGCTCCACAGATAAGCCGTATCCGGCATGTTGATGACTCCAACCGGAAGCGACTGCAACGTTCTAATCGTCATCGTATCCGATGCGATAAAACGGGTTCCTTTTTCTTCTGCCCAAACAATGCAGAAGAATTCGGAATTGGATTTTGACAATTTGACAACCGTACTGTCGGGTTTTCCATCGGCATTGTTGTCATCCCAAAAATAGAAGTCCGAAGCCGCATAATTGTCATCGACACCCCACCAGACGTGGCTGTCATTTTTGGATGCCGTATCCGACAACGCGGAAGAGCCTTTTGCGCCGCACGTCCATGTATAACGTTTAATTCCCTGCCAGACATTGTTGACTTTGGCGGTCAAGTCGGTAGACGTTCCCGGCAAAATGTAAACCAAATCGTTTTCCACGGTGATGATGGGAAGTGTCGTGGTGAACGATACTCGAATGGTGTCGGAAGCCTGGTTTCCGTCATCATCCGTCGCACGGGCAACGCAATAATAAGAAGCAACAGCCGTCGAGGGGCCTGTCCATGTCGTATCAAAATCCGAAACGGTTTTCCAATTCGCCTGAATGGAACTGGGAACGCCACAGCTCCATTCCCGTTTGACGATAGAACCAAAACGGTCGTATGCTTCCGCTCCCACTTCGATAGCAAAACCGGGCCGCGTCGTAATGGATTTTTTAGACACCCGGATTGTCGGCGGATCTAAAAGAACCGTGATGCGCGTCGTATCCGAAGCGGTCTGTCCATCGTCATCGGTAACTTGGATAATGCACTGATAGTCATTCGTCGGCTTTGTCGGCATGATGGCTGAAAAACGCGGAGTCGAAGTCGATGAAAAAATTTGACTGATTTCCCCGCCGCGTTCACCGCAGCTCCATTGGTAAAGTTCAATCTTTCCTAGCGCATCTTTTGCAATGGCATCCAACTCCACCGTATCTTTAATACTGAGAGTCAACGTGTTTTCGCTCACGGAAACCGTAGGCGGATCAAGAATGACTTTGTAAATGGCCGTGTCCATCGCCGTCAAGCCGTCATCATCCGTAACGCGCATGGCGCAATACCAAGTGCCGGCAGTTCCGGGCATGGTTATCGTCGTGTCGGGTTTTGAAAGCGGAATCCAATTCGGATTTTTGATGTTTGTTCCACAAGCCATGGCGTAATCCGTAATTTTTCCAAGGGTATCGACTGCAGAACCGGCAAAACGTACTTTCGAATTGATTTTCACTTCAGCCGTTGTTGTAAACAGGGTGATGCTGGGTTTATCCAACACCGCGCGGAAGTAAATCGTATCGTATCCGTATTCGCCATCATCGTCCGTTGCCCGGGCGATACATTTATACGCATTTGTTTCGTCTGAAGGCAAAGCGACATTGATTTTGGCAGAAACCGTTTTCGCCGAAGAAATGACCGCACTGGAATCGAATGTGATTTTCGCCGCATTCACGCCACATCCCCAATCAATCGCCTGAACGGTTCCAAATTTATCGGAAGCGGAAACGGAAAACGAAAGTTTTGCGTTGATTTTTTGCCGAACCGTATCGGATTCCGCCTGAATCCGCAAAGTCGGCGGATCCGACAGGACGCGGATCGTCACCGAGTCAAACGCAGTATTCCCATTCGAATCTTCCAATTTCACTTTCACCTTTTTAACGCCGACGGATTTCCAGGCTAGCGCCGCTTCAGAATCATTGGCGGCAGGGCATTCATACCCTTCGGAAAGCGCCGCCGGGCACGTCCAGGTAATCGTGCCCGAAGTCGCTTCCGCCCCCAAGAAATGCTGCAGGCTGAAATCAATTTTATCGTTGATGGATACAGCAGTATCTGAAGTGGGCGTCAAGAAATAAATGTTCGGTTTATCGCCGCGGATACCAAAACGAACGCTGTCAGTAACTGTTCCATTAGAAACAGACGCGTATAACGTGTAAAGGACTCCGGGAACGGCACCATTCTTTTCTAGTTCATCGGCGGTGAGCGTCATTTGCGCGGAACTGTCGCTACCGACAACCGAAGCTTCAATGGCATAGGTTTTTCCTTCGATAACGCTTTTCCAATGGACAGAATCCGGAAGCGGTTTGACATTCCCCACCTTGGCGACAAACTTCAAGGATTCCGTGGACGTGATCATGGCAGTCGACTGCCCGTTCACCGTCAGTTCGAGAGACGAAGCCTTCACCTTGAAATTCATTTTTGCCGTGTCAGAAACATTCCCGGCGCTGTCCAAAACGACCAACCGGAACCGGTGCTCCCCATCTTCCAAATCCGAAAAATTCATGTGCCATTCGTTCACTTTGAGCACAGAAAGCGGAAGTTCTCCGTCATCTAACCACGCCTTCGCCTGCGCCACTTGAGAACCGGAATCCGAAAGGGTGCCGTAAAAAGTCGCAGCCCGTTCTGTCAAAATGGAATCGAATTTATCAATGCGGATTTTCGGCGCAATGGAATCTTCGAGGAGCATCGTTGCAACAAGGCGTTCATCGCCCATTTCCACAAATTGACTGTCGAGAATCAAATGCTTGTAGCCAAATCCCGTTGTGTCCCGGGCGTAAATCCGATAAGTCCCCGGATCGACATCTGCATGGAAATAGCCCTTTTCACTGGTATGAGTGAATATGTAATTATGGCTTTGCAAATTTTCCAGGACAATTTGAATACCATTATGAGCCTTCCGCCCTTGAAATTTGGCATAGCCGTGGAATGCGCCCGTTGTCGCATTCAAATCGCCCAAGAAAAAATTCCACGTAGGAGAAGTCACCGTGTCGTAGCCGTCTGTTACAGAAACTTGCCAGAAAAGACGACCGCGCAAATCTTCACTCATTTTCCAAACAGAATCCGTAATCGCTTCCCAACTTTTTTCGCGGATTCCCGAAGCGACCAGATTCGCATCCGTCAAAATGGGAGGCGTTCCCGAATTGTCCGGACTTTTTCCCACCCGAATGGTATAGCGCAAGTCCACAGGATTGTCTTCGTCTTCGCCGGAATAATAAAAGGCGAAACGGGAAACGTAAATGTTCTTGCGGCTCGATGAATCCGGATCCAACAATTGAATTGTCGGAATTTTGTTGAAATGCAAAACAGCCGTATCTTGAGATACATTGCCGTCATCGTCAACCGCTCCAAAAATGAATTTCAATTCATTGTTTTTGTCTAAATGACTTTCGACTTTTGAAAATTTGACCTTCGCCCGATAAGAAAATTCCAGGGTAGAATCCTTTGCAGCATCAACCGTGTCAATCGATTTTCCCTTGCCGTCCATCGGGATGAGGAACGCTTTTTTGATTTTTCCAAACGAATCCGTTGCAAAGAAAGAAACTTCTGCGTCACGTTTTCCGCGAGTCCACAAAGTATCCTGCGAAATGGAAACTTCTGGAGGCGTGTCTATCACCCGGATGAACTGTCCCCGACCCGCCGTATCCCGTGCACTGGCGCCATCGACGGCGATGAACAGCGGCGAATACAATGCGGCGGAATCATAAGCGAAAGCAAAAATTTCCCCATTCGCCGCTTTTCGGAGAGAATCTTCGCTTTGCATTTGCCAAGCATAACGCAAAACTTTATCCGTATTGTATTTGAGAAACCCGACAAAGAAGAGGGTGTCGTGGACCGTCACCGTCAATGTGTCATACGTATAGACAGAATCCAGGGCGGCGATAGAATCGATGAAGGCTTCTAAGCTGTCTGGGCGTTCCGTGAACGCGAAAACAACAGAATGATTATTCCGCAACGTGCCATTGACGCGGATGTCCGATTCCCGCGAACAGCCAAAAATGGCAAAGGCGGCGAAAGTGAACAAGAGTAGAAGTTTTTTCATACGGTTTCCCTTGAAACAGTCCATTTTATAAAATTAGAATCTAATTTCCAAAATTCAAAACTATCTTTAAGATATGCAAGAAATTCCTCTTTGGTATGCCGCCGTCCTTTTCGCCATCCTAGGCGCCTGCGTCGGAAGTTTTTACAACGTCATCGTTTACCGGATGCCCCGGGGAATTTCGCTGCTTTCTCCCCCTTCTTTTTGCCCCCATTGCCAAAAACGGATCCCCATCCGCTACAACCTCCCCGTTGTCGGGTGGCTTTTTTTGCGCGGAAAAAGCGCCTGCTGCCACAGACCCATCAGCATCCGCTATCCCCTAGGCGAAGCCCTTTGCGGCGTTTTGGGAGCCGCGGCGCTCCTCCTAGCCAATTATCCGTTTTCGTGGACGGAACCCGTCGCGCACTGGGCCGACTCCTTAGCCCTTTTTTGGTTGATTTTAGGCATTTATCCTGTCGCCGCGGTGGACTTCGAATACAAGCTTATCCCCGATTCCATCAGCATCGGAGGAATTGTCGTGGGGCTCTCTCTTTCGCTTTTCCCCGGTGGAATTACCCCGCTGGAAAGCCTTTTTGGGACACTTTTAGCAGGCGGAGGGCTCTATCTCATCGGCTTTATCGCCGGGAAAATTTTAAAACGCGATGCCATGGGACTCGGCGACGTAAAACTTCTCGCCGGTTTTGGCGCGCTGATGGGTTTTGAAAAGGCCTTTGCCGTTTTGGTCCTCGCTTCGTTTATCGGCATTCTGGTCATGCTGCCTTACAGGGCTCTCCAAAAAGAAGTTGGCAAGGAAATTCCCTTCGGTCCCTTTCTCGCCATTGCGGCTCCCATCGTTTACCGTTTCGGGGATTTATTTTTCGTTTATTACTTTGGACTCTTCGGCATTCCCGTATAAGATTCCGCCATTTGGACGGCAAACAAGGCCGTTTCCCAATTGGACAAAACCTGTTGCCGTTGGATTTTCCACGGCAAAGTCCGCAAACGGAGAAATTCCCGTTCTTCGGCAAATAGCGGATCTTGAAAAAGGGAAGTTCCCGGCTGCCGCCAACACCCCAAGTCCGCATTCAACACGAACGTTTTCCCCTCCTTGGACAAAAATTCAGCGCGGATGCTCCGTTCCGTTTTAACGGATTCCCGGTTTTCATCAAATTGAACGGCTACGGAATCCCAAACAATTTGAGGCGCCGATTTTTGCAGTTCATGGAGAAGTCCAAAATCGTGAACGCCAATATCCCAAATTTCCGAAACATCCCTTCCGCGGACAGAAACCGGATGATGCCGAATAAAGACAAGACTTTGCAGCTGGGCGATTTCCTGCGCCACGAGAAATTTCGATTTGAAACGCGAAAACGCCGGATTGAAATTTTCGCAGTGCCCCACAAACAACAGTTTTTCGCTATCCATGGCCATTTGAATCAACGTCTGCGCCTGTTCTTTAGAAGTGCTCAACGGTTTTTCGACAAAAACATCCAGGCGGGATTCCAACGCGCGTTTCACGTATTCAAAATGACTACTAGCCGGCGTCGCTATCAGAGCAAACGGTTTGACCGGAAAAGTCCTCTTCAAAAAATCCGACGACAAAAATTCCAAACATTCTCGTTCACCATCCCCGGCGGAAATCCGAACACCCAAAGCGTTCAAATGCGACGCGTGCAAGTGTCCCATGTGGCCGAATCCGAGGATGATGCCGAAATTTTTATTTTCCATAGGCTGAAATTATTATTTTTCCAAAAATCAAGGAACAGAAATGCCCATTTGGATGTCTTTATTGCTCATTTTCGGATTTATCGCCTGCTCTTCGCCGGAACCAGAGAAAACGGCACCAGCCAAGTCTTTCTCCAGCTCTTCCGCAGAACAGTCTTCCAGCTCGGAGTTTTCCAGTTCTTCGGCAAACGACGTTCCCCGCGAAGAAAAAAGCTCTTCTTCGCCATTTCTCTTTCCGCTATCCATCCAGAACGCCACAGGAAGCGGTGAATACGAACCGGGAACGAAAATCGTGTTGAAGGTGAAAAATCCGAATTCGGAAACTTCTTGTTTTAGCGGTTGGAAAGTGACCCCTTCGCGTTACGAAAAATCGTTAAGCGCGTCTTCCGCCGACTCCGCCGTGTTTACGACTCCCGCCGATTCGGTCTGGATTTCTGCCCAATTTCAACATTGCGAAACGCCAATTTCATCCGTTGTCATTGGCAACTTGCGCTGGATGACAAAAAATTTGAACTCAAAAGTTCCCGGAAAATCCGCCTGTTACAAAAACAAAAAAGGGAACTGCCGAAAATACGGTCGCCTTTATGATTTCAACACGGCAAAACAGGCATGCCCATCGGGTTGGAGGCTGCCGACGGATGCGGATTGGGACAGCCTCGTCAAAGTTCTTGGCGAGAACAACGGGAAAAAGCTCAAATCCAAAACAGGATGGGCAGAAACCGAAGAAGGTTCAGGGAACGGCTCCGATTCCATCGGTTTTAACGCTCGCCCTTCGGGAATCGTCTACGAAGGCTCTTTCATGTATTTGGGTCACCACGCTTATTTTTGGACAGCGACAGAAAGAAACGCCGAAACGGCATTCTACCGCAGTTTGAGCTATGATTCCCCAGAAAGTTACCGCTACTACAATTTCAAAACGGCGGGATACGCCGTGCGCTGTGTACAAGATGTCCATTGATTCTTCAATTCGATTCGCTGCCGTGCTCCCTGCCGGCGGTCTCGGCAAACGGATGGGCGCAAAGCTCCCCAAACAGCTGCTTTCTCTTGGCGGCAAGCCCGTTTACCGGCACTCCTTAGAAACATTCGCCCAAATTCCATCCATTGCAGAAGTCGTTTTGGCTGTTCCCGCAGACTGGAAATCCCAATTCGAAGATGAACTTTCCGACTTTCCCGCGGCGAACAAATTGAAAATTGTCATCGGCGGAAAAGAGCGCTGGGAATCGGTCAGAAATGGAATCGAAGCTCTCTCTCCCCAAGTGGAATTTGCATTAGTTCACGATGTGGCGCGCCCGCTCGTTTCCAAAGAACTGATAGAACAGGTCATGGAAACTTCGGTGAAAAAAGGGGCGTGCATCGTCGCCAAGCCTTCGGCAGATACGGTGAAATCCGTAGAACACTGTCAAATCGTCAAAACAATTCCGCGGGATTCCATCTATTTGGCTCAAACGCCCCAAGCCGCTTCCGTTAAACTTTTCCGCGAGCTTTACGCAAAGCTGGATGCAAAACCCCTGACCTTTTTGCCCACCGACGAAGCTTCTATTTTTGAACATTTCGGCATTCCCGTTTTTATCGTGGCAGGCAATTCCCTGAACGACAAACTGACAACGCCATCGGATTTGGAATTTTTCAGCGCACTCCTGGAGGCGCGTTCCCATGCACATTCCCAATCGTCCCGCTGAGTCCAACAAATCGACTTTTGGAAACGTGTTGAACATTGCCGGTTCCGTCAATTACCGCGGGGCCGCCTATCTTTCAAGCGCATCCGCTTTGCGGGCCGGAGCTGGTTACGTGACCCTCGCCGCGATTCCCACGGTCATTGATTCCGTGGCGACCCTGTTGCCCGACGCCGTTTTTCTACCACTTCCGCAAAAAGGTTTTACGATTTCAAAAGAAGCCCTCCCCCTTATCGAAGAACGCCTTTCAACGGGTGCGGTTTGTGCGCTGGGCTGCGGCATCGGTTCCATGAATAACGCTCCCGACGATGTAACAGAACTTGTCGAAAGCACGTTGGACCTGATCCTTCGCAAACAAAATTTCGCCGTTTTGGATGCAGATGGATTAAACCGCCTTTCCCTTTTGAAGAAAAAATTCCAATTCAAAAAACGGGTCGTGATGACGCCGCACCCCAAAGAGCTTTCCCGGTTGATGCACGCCGATTTGGAATCCATTTTAAAAGACAGGATTGGAGCCGCCTGTGAAGCTTCCCAAAAATTTGACGCCATTGTTTTGTTGAAAGGTCATCGCACGGTTATCGCAGACGGAAACCGATACCGGATAAACGAAACAGGCAATTCCGCACTGGCAAAAGCCGGTTCCGGCGATTGTCTCACCGGTGTCATCGCAGGCTTTTTGGCGCAAAAGATGGAGCCTTTTGACGCAGCCGTTCTCGGAGCGAAGATCCACGGCCTTGCCGGAGAATTGGCGTCTCAGGAGCTTTCGGAATACGGCGTTCTCGCTTCGGATTTACCGAAATACATCGCCAGGGCTTTGCGGAAGTAACGGATTCCGTCAGCGGTTCTTTACCCAATCTGCGGCGAGGTTCCGCGCTTCGGCATCGGCGGCGAGAATCGTATTCAAATCCAAATCGCCCGAAACAGACGGTGTTTTGTTCACGACCATTTCAACGCCATCCGGAATGTCTGAAAATCCGATTTTGCGGTTCAAGAACTCTCCCACCAGCACTTCATTGGCCGCATTCATCATCGCGGTGTAAAGGCCTCCGCGTTTTCCGCATTCCATTGCAAGTGCCAAACAGCGGAACTTTTCAAAATCCGGTTTGAAAAAAGTGAGCTGTCCCAATTCAGCCAAATCCAAGCGTTCCGTTTCTAACGGAATCCGTTCGGGCCACGTCAAAGCGCACTGGATGGGAATCTTCATGTCCGGAGCTCCCAATTGCGCCATCAGACTTCCATCGCGGAATTGCACGAGAGAATGTACCCGACTTTGCGGATGCACAACCACGTTTATCCGTTCATAAGGAATGTCAAAAAGGAAATGCGCTTCGATGATTTCAAGGCCTTTGTTCATCATGCTGGCCGAATCAATCGTAATTTTTTGTCCCATGCTCCAGACAGGATGGTTTAGCGCATCTTCAACCCGAATTTCCTTGAATCTTTCGAGGGGCCATTCGCGGAAAGGTCCACCAGAAGCCGTGATTTGGATATTTTCCACTTCGGCATTCGGTCTGTCCGCAAGACACTGAAAAATCGCATTGTGTTCGGAATCCACCGGAGTCAAACGCGCCTTCGGATTTTCTCGAAGAGCCTTTTCAATGACTTCGCCTGCCATCACCAGCGTTTCTTTATTGGCAAGAGCGATATGCTTGGAGGCCTTGATCGCCGAAAGGGTCGGGAGGCAGCCAACAGAACCCATCAAAGAGTTCAAAACGATATCCGTCTTCGGATCGGCGCACAATTCGCAAAGGCCTTCCATCCCAGACAAGACGGGTTTTCCCAATTCTTTGGAAAGTTCCTTCGCCGCAGTCGCGTCAAACATGCAAAGGCGTTCCACGTCCATTTCACGAGCGATTTGGGCCATTTTCTTCCAGTTCCGATTCGCCGCCATCGCATAGAGTTTGAATCGTTCCGGGTGCTGTTTCAACACGCCGACAGTCGAAGTGCCAATCGATCCAGTGGCACCTAAAAGGCAAACCTGCTTCATGGATTAAACCGCTCCGTTGACAAAGAACATCACCAGCACGACCGCCGGCGCCGAAAGGAAAAAGGAATCCATCCGGTCAAGGACGCCTCCGTGCCCGGGAAAAATTTGACTGGAATCTTTTGTTCCAGACCAACGTTTAAGCGTGGATTCAAGCAAATCACCAGCCTGCCCCGCCACAGCGAGGACAAAACCCAACAAAGCCGCTTTCGGCAAATCCAATCCAAAAACCGACGGGGAAAAGAACATCACCCAACCGACGGCAAAAACGGTGCCGCAAATCGCGCCTTCCCACGTTTTCTTCGGACTGATTTCCGGAGCCATTTTGTGCTTGCCCAAAAGCCGCCCACCAAAATAAGCCATGGTGTCACACACCCACATCGCCGTCAAAACGACGATAAAGCGGTATGAATGTTCTAACGAAAAATTGCCGGAACCCAGCAAGAAAATGTCGAGACCGCCCCAAAGTCCGACATAAAGTGGACCCGAAAATTGAGCCGCACACCACGGAAACAAATGGTCCACAGGCACTTTTGAAAAGGCGATGACAATATACAGTGCGAAAACGCAAACAAAAACCACGCCTACCAGATGTTCGACAGGCGGAAGTCCGAAAAATTTGCCCGATTGAAAAATCCAGGCCAACACTAACGCGATGGCAGAGACCGGAGCGACAATTTGCATCGAAGGCCCCTGATACATTTTGGATGCCATGCGGGCCCATTCCCACGCCGCCGCGCCGCTCATAAAAAGCATCAACAGCAGGCGAGTCGCATCACTAGCCCACAACAGCAAAAAAGTGACGGGGATAGCGATTACCGCAAAAAGAATGCGAACTGTCATGTTACTCATCGAGAACCTTTCCGAACCGCCGTTCACGCGTGTTGTAAAAATCAATGGCCTTTTGGAATTCTACATCCGTAAAATCAGGCCAAAGCGTTGGCGTTACATAAAATTCACTGTAAGCCGCCTGCCAAAGCAGATAATTGGAGAGGCGGAATTCTCCGCCGGTACGAATAACCAGATCGGGATCCGGCGCCCCTTTCAGATAAAGGTGTTTTGCAAAGACCTCTTCATCGACAGATTCAATGGAAAGTTGTCCATTTTGGACTTCTTGGGCAATCGTCTTGCAGGCTTCCACGATTTCCAAGCGACCGCCGTAAGAAATGGCCAAATTCAATTGCATCCCGGTATTTCCCGCAGTGGTTGCAATCGCCTGTTTCAACTTTTCACGCGGAGCTTCGGGCAAGCGGTCTATGTTGCCGATGACGACAAGCTTCACGTTTTTTTCCATGAGATCCGGAAGTTCCTTGTGAACCATTTCCACAAGGAGCTTCATCAGATAATCCACTTCTTTCGAAGGGCGCAGCCAATTTTCCGAGCTGAAAACGTAAAGGGTCAAATGCTCCAAATGCAAATCACAGCCGAACTTGACCGCATCGATTGTCGCCTGGGTCCCCTTGCGGTGCCCCAAAAAACGTTCCAGTCCACGGCTTTTGGCCCAACGTCCATTACCGTCCATGATAATGGCGACATGTTTCAGTGAAGCGCCCATGGCTTACACCTCGAGCAGATCGGCTTCTTTGACCTTCAAAATTTCATCGATTTTGGCAATATACGCGTCAGTCGTCTTTTGAATTTGCTCTTGACGCTTTTTCGCTTCGTCTTCTGCCAATTCCTTGTTCTTTTTGATGGCATCATTGGCGTCCCGGCGAATGTTGCGAATGGCGACTTTGCCTTCTTCGGCGTGCTTGCGGGCAATTTTCGCCAATTCTTCGCGGCGTTCCGACGTGAGAATCGGAATGGACACCCGGATGCTGTTGCTTTCCATCATCGGAGTCACACCGATGTTCGCCATCAGAATGGCGCGGTTCACGGGTTCCACCATCGGCTTTTCCCACGGAGTCACAAGGAGCATCCGCGGTTCGGGCACGGTCACCTTCGCCACCTGGGGAATCGGCGTCGGAGTCCCATAATAATCCACAAAAATATTGTTCAAAATCGCTGGCGTGGCAACGCTCGTACGGATTTTGGAAAATTCTCTTTCGGTCGCTTCAACGGCCTTTTGCATTTTCACTTCATATTCTTCAGCCATGAAAATCCTCTTCAAATTCAAACGGTTGTGCGCCGCAGTCAGCAGTGCACGAGTGTTCCTAAATTACCTTCCACGACGGCCTTGGTCAAGTGTCCTTTTACCATTTTGAACACCAGTATCGGCATTTTTTGTTCTAAACAAAGGGCTACCGCAGCCGTATCCATGACTTTAAGTCCTTTCTGGATTACTTCTGTATAAGTAATCGCGTCAAAACGCGTCGCTTGCGGATTTTTGACCGGATCATCCGAATAAATGCCGTCCACTTTCGTCGCTTTCATGATAACATCACATTCGGTTTCAATTGCGCGGAGAGCGGCAGCGCTGTCTGTCGTAAAATAAGGGTTTCCGGTTCCCGCTGAGAAAATGACAACGTTTCCGGAAGATAAAAGCGAAATGGCCCGTCTGCGGTCAAAAAATTCGCAAATCGGTTCCATCCGGATAGCGGACATCACGACGCAAGGAATCCCCTGTTTATCCAAGGCATCCTGCATCGCAAGTCCATTCATTACAGTACCGAGCATTCCCATCGCATCGCCTTGGGCACGGTTCATGCCACCCGCAGATGCGGAAATGCCGCGCACCAGGTTCCCGCCCCCGATAACCAGGGCAACCTGCACTCCCGATTTCACCACAGAAGCGATTTCGGAAGCCATGTCTGTCAAAATTTCGGAGTCGATTCCATGTCCGCGTTCTCCGGCAAGAGCTTCGCCGGAAAGTTTCAGCAGAACACGTTGAAACCTGGTGCTAGCCATATTAGTTGCCCCTTTCGAAACGGAGGAAGTCAACGACGGTCAAATTCTTGACGCCGATCTTTTCCCCGGCAGAAAGCAAATAATCCTTGACGGAAAGCTTGTTCGGGTTCTTGTCGGACATGAAGAATTCCTGGTCTTCGAGAACAACTTCCTTGAGGACCTTGGCGACACGGCCTTCGATTTGACGCTGGGCGAATTCCGGCTTGGTCTTCTTGCCGGAGTTTTCGATTTGAGCCAAAGCGATTTCCTTTTCTTTCTGGATGAAAGATTCGGGAACGGCTGCATTATTGACAGCGACCGGAGCGAATGCGGCAGCTTGCATTGCAATGTCTTTCGCCGTGCGTTCCAGAGCTTCTTTGTCTGTCGGGGTTCCTTCGAAAGTCAAGCGCGTGATCACGCCGATTTTTCCCTTCATGTGGTCATAAAGGCCAACGGCATCATTCGCGTCGAACTTGACGACTCCGAGTTTGCGGAAGTCGATGTTCTCTTGAATCTTCACGAGAACGTCTTGGAGTCTGTCGTTCACCTTGACTCCGTCAACGACGGCGTCTTTCAATTCTTCAATCGAATTGATTTCCTGAGCCTGAATCGCCTTGACAGCCAAATCGGCCAGGGAGACGAAGTCGGCGTTCTGGGACACCGGTTCGGTTTCGCAGCCCAGTTCAAAAGCGACAGCGCGATTATCGCACTTCACCAAGAACACGCGGCCTTCTTTGGCAGCCTTGTCCGCACGTTTCGCGGCAACGGCAGCACCCTGCTTGCGCAAGAATTCAAACGCCTTTTCCTGGTCGCCTTCGGATTCGATCAAGGCTTTTTTGCACTGCATCATGCCCACGCCGGTCTTTTGGCGCAGTTCATTCACCATGGAAGCTGTAATTTGAATAGCCATGATTACTTTTCCTCGGAGTTGACGGATTTGTCTTCGGCCTTTTTAGGAGCCGGCTTGCGCGAACGGTTGGGAGAATTCTTGCGCGGAGCCTGAGCGCCGTCGTCAAACTTCTTCGCAGCGGATTCCGCATCTGCCGATTTAGCCACTTCGGAACGGGCTGTGACATTTTCCGAAATGTAATCGATGATCATCTTGATGGACTTCACCGCATCATCATTGGCGGGAACCGGGTAATCCACGAGGGTCGGATCGACGTTCGTGTCACAAATACCGATGATGGGGATGTGGAGACGGCGCGCTTCAGCAACGGCCAAATGTTCGTGGTGCAAATCCGTGATGACAACGAGGCCCGGAAGCGTGGACATTTCGCGGATACCGCCGAAAATGCCGAGCATCTTTTCGCGGAGGCGGGTCTTGTCGAGAACTTCTTTCTTGGAAAGTTCCTTGAAAAGGCCATCGGCTTCCATCTTGTCGATTTTGTCAATTTGCTTGATGGACTTGCGAATCGTCTGGAAATTGGTGAGCATACCGCCGAGCCAGCGGTTGGAGACGAAGAAATGGTTCGTCTTCTTGGCAGCTTCTTCCACGATGGCGCGTGCAGTCGGCTTGGTGCCGACAAAGAGAACGCTCTTGCCTTCGCCAGAAACGCGGGCAGCAACCTTGCCGGCTTCTTCGAGGAGCTTGATAGTCTTGTCCAAGTTGATGACGTAGATGTCATTCTTCTTGGCCAAAATGTAGGGTTTCATTTTCGGGTTCCAGCGCTGAGCCTGGTGACCAAAGTGGGCGCCTGCGGCGAGCAGGTCTTCAACAGAAGGCAAATTAGCCATGATGTTTTCCTTTTCGGTTGTTCTTCCCGACCTGCAAACCGCAAAGCTACGCGTAGCCACCGAAGCGGTTTTTCACAGGCCGGTGCTTAATGATGCCCGGGCGGAATTGCCCAAAGCGGAGTGAAATATAGCAAAAAATCAGAAATTCCCGTCCCTATCCTTACAAATTCCACTTTCTTATTCCCCAGGGCACTCATTTCCTGTTTTTTTACTACCTTTTTGCGAAAGCAAACACTATATGGAGAATCAAATGAATCCGATAAAAACTTATTTGGGACTTGCTTCAGCACTAGCCTTTTTCGCCTGCTCCGACAGCAGTTCATCCTCGGCAGCCGAAAACAACCCGCAATCCACAGTCATTTCTGTTGAAAATTGCCAATCCATTGATGACGAGCTGTTGGCGGCACAAGTCGCAAATGCAAACGCATTGGTTTTAAACGCCTTCAGCAGCAGGCAATTTGAATCGCTGCAATCTTCGATGGATACGGCGAAATCCGTCTTTGAAAACGCCATCAAACAATATCCGAACAGTTGCGAAGCGCAATTCGGCTTAGCCGTAACACTTCTTGCCAACGTGGTGAACCATCCCCTAGTCGATTCCGCTTACCACATTTTGTATTCCGAATCCGAAAACGAAGCAGACAGGATGAATTTCTTCAACGTTGGCGAAGGTTATTCAAACGCCACCATCCAAGCCGCCGCATTGTCTAAGTCCAATGCCAAAACGGACCTGATCACCAATCGGCTGCAAAACGCTATCGCAAGCAGTTTCTTGCCCAAAACGGACTCCGCCGTCGCCCTGTTGAAAAACGTAAGGGATGCCGGAAACTTCTTTTACACGGTAAGCAATGGGAACGATTTTGTCCGAGTGCTCGACCAGGGCGATTTGGAAATGGCCATCGGAGGCATCCAGGCGGTGAACGCCTTTTTAACCGTCCTCGCTTCATTTAACCTTGACGTGTCAAAAGACGGTTCCCACGACTGGATTATCCATCACAACTACGCTTCTTCCAAAAGTGTTTATTTAGACACCCTTTCTACCGAAGAAATTGCAAGCGTCAACCACCTCATTTCCCTTTTGGACAAAAAAAGTCCATTCCTTACGGTAAAAAGCGCCTGGAAAAAAGCCTACACAGCCATTCCAATGACCTTGGACAGCGCCGTGGAAAATGTCAAAAGCGGCTTGCAATACAAAATTGCAACTGCCGGGCAGAACCCCAATGCCCTTTACATCGTCGGAAACGGAGAAGATGCGGACATTTCGCCGAATGATTTGCAAAAAGCCGTCGACATTTGCGATTCGATTTTGAAAGGCATCCGCGGCACCATTCAAGTGACGGTTTTAGGAGAAAACCTGACCATCAACTTCTCCAAATTCTTCAGCCTGACCGACGGCCTGCAAGATTACCTGCCCTATTTTAAAATTGACCCTCCCCAAAAATGGCTGACGTTGCCAGACTCTGGATATGGTTGGACAAGCGACATAGAATCCGATTCCACGAACCTCGCCTTCCTCTTTATTTTAAAACAGCTAGCGAATCTTTCCAACCAAGTTGAATACGATAACTGGTACGCTGCTTCTAAAACAGAGTCCTTTACGTACTTACGTTTTTACTACGATTCGGAAAACGATTGGAACTCGGTACGGACCACGCTCAACCAATGCAATTATTTCTTTGGCACAGATTATCTTGCAAACACCGATTCTTCACAAACATTCACCATTCCAGAAGAATTCTGCAAAGTCGAGAACAACATGACTTATTATAGGACCCTCTACCCATACTTTAACCACCTGTATTTCACCGATAAGAACGGCAACAAGACTGTTTCGGCACATCCGGAAGAATTGTTCAACAAGACGCCGGAATTTTATGCAGAAAACATCATCTTCCCGGACTTGACCTTTGGCGGCATTTTCCCCGAAATGACCCAAGCTCAACTCGGCCGTTTTTTGAGTTTCTACTTCAACTAATCCATGAAAATTTCACAGCCCGCAATCGTCCTGTTCGCCACGGTCATTTCCCTGGCGGCAGACTTTACGGGAGAAGCCCGGTTCCGCGGGCTTTTTTTGTGGAATGGAGAATACGCGTCGGCAAACGCTTCTGACAAAGACATTTCCGGATCGATTTCCTTAGGCACGTTGAACCTGGACGCTTCGCTTTACGCTATCCGCGCAAACGTTTCGTGGGAGAACTTCTGGGAAATTTCATCGCGGATAAATACGTATGAAGGCGCAGTCAAAATAGACGGAGACTTTCGCCATTTAAAGCTTTCGGCGGCAGTGAACGGGAACAGCGACTTCGGACGGGCGCAGGCTCTTTCCGCAATCCACGCGGCGGATTCCCTGTTCTTCATCGGACTGCGTTTCGGCGGGGGAAGTTTCGGCAAAATCCGCACAACGTGGCGAAGCGAAACGCCAAACGGGTTTTTAGATTCGATGCGCATTGATTACCAAGGGGAATTCATCCGCAAGGGCGTCCTCCTCGGAAGTCAAATGGGGAACCATTCCGTCTTTTTCGACGGAAACATCTTTTGGACAAAACGGGCGCCCATCGAAGATTCGCATTACGCTTTGCGGGATTCCTCTACCCTTTGGAATGGCGAACTTCATTACCGTTACAAAAGGGGCGACTCCGAATGGAAGTGGAGCGCCCGCTATTTCCACTTGAATTCCCATTTTTTCGGCGTACGTTCTGAAGAGGACAATTTGAAACGTTTTCTCTATCTTCCGAGCAGGGCGAACATCGGCATTTTCCACGGTGAATTTCAAAACCCCAACTGGGAAATTTCTCTGGGCGGAGCCACCGGGCATTTGCGCCTTCCCCATAATGAAAATCGCTTTGAAGAAACGCTGGCCCCCAACCGCGCCTTGGACCAGTCCTTGATTCAAACGCTTTCCTTTGCCGTTTACAAGCTGAATTACCGCCTGTACGGAGATGCTTCCGGCTGGCTTTTGCATTCTCAAGCCGGCAGACGCTTCCACTTTTTCCCGGGACTTTGGCACATCTCGCCCAAAATCGCCATGAACTTTCTCTACGCCCAAGGCGGTTTCGACGTCTACTTGAAAAGCGAATCCGTCAGCACGTTCCTAATTCAAAAATCCATCACGGAAACCTATCACGGCAACGTGAAAATGTCCGGGGCGATTCTTCACCTGAACTTGTTGGGAGAAAGCCCAAAACGGCGATTCTTCGGTTCGATATCCCTGATGCAAATCATTCCCTTTTTCGTTATCAAGGACTTGACCAAAACGGATGCAAAAGGGAACACGTCCTCTTTTCATCCGGGAAGTTCTTCGTCAAAACCGGAAAACTCTTCCTTGAAATCAGACGATTCCCTGCACCGTTCAGAGCACCTTTCTCCGTTCAAAACGGGATTTGGAATCGAAGTTTCCGTCGGACTTCATTTTTAAAATTTGACACCCAGAGCGCGTCAGACAAAACGCTTCGGGTTGATTCCCAGCATTTTGATTTTGTAACCGAGGATTCGCTGCGTTGTCGCCAAAGCCCGCGCCGCCGGAGCCACTTTCCCCTTCGCACTTTTAAGCGCGTCGCAAATGATGTCCCGTTCATAAGTTTCCACCATGCTTTTGAGGTCTCCGCGGACAGGCGCGCCCGTTGACTCCGCCGTTTGCAACGTTGGCGGCAAATGGTGCGGATAAATGACATTCCCTTCGGCGACAAGAATCGCCCGTTCAATGCAATTTTCCAGTTCGCGGACATTTCCCGCCCAATGGTAACTCATCAGCATGTCAATCGTTCCCGTAGAAAGCCGGCGAACATCCTTGCCCAACATTTTATTGTACCGCTCCAGGAAGTAGTCCGCCAACAGGACAATATCACTTTTCCGTTTGCGAAGAGGCGGAACATAAATCGGGAAAATATGAAGGCGGTAATAAAGGTCTTCGCGGAATTTTCCTTCGCGGACCATCTGGAGCAAATTTTTATTTGTCGCCGCTATCACCCGAATGTTCACCCGGATAGTCTTGTTGCCGCCGACTCGTTCAAATTCGCGCTCTTGCAGAACGCGAAGGAGTTTCACCTGAAGCGAGGGAGAAATTTCTCCGATTTCATCCAAGAAAATCGTTCCGCCGTCCGCCATTTCAAAGCGGCCCTTATGTTCCGAAACCGCTCCCGTGAAAGCGCCTTTTTCATGACCAAAAAGTTCACTTTCGATAATGTTCTCCGGTAAAGCGGCGCAGTGTACGCGGATAAACGGACCGCCGGCGCGATCGGAACTGTAATGAATCGCCTGCGCCACAAGCTCTTTTCCCGTTCCCGTTTCTCCGAGAATCAACACTGTCGAAGGACTTTTGGCCACTTTCGCAATCTGGTCAAAGACTACCTGCATTTCACGGGAATTGCCAATGATGTTCGAGGGACGGAAACGGTCTTTCAATTCTGAACGCAACCGTTCGTTTTCCGCTTGGAGAATTTCTGTTTCTTCTTCGGCCTGGCGACGCAACTTGACCGCAGACGCAATCATCATGGCGATGATTTCGAGCAGGCGCAAGTCGTCATCGAGCTGGTCCGCCGGAGAATTGAATTCATCGACGCTCAACGCTCCGACAACTTCCTTGTCAATTGCAATGGGAACGCAAATGAAACTTTTTCCCAAAATTTTACCGCGGCCCGTCCTGTCCAAGAATCGAGGGTCCTTGGTGACATCCGGAACAACAATCGGTTTTCCAGTTTCAACGACAATCCCCGTAATGCCTTCTCCGACTTTGTAGCGGCCTTTTTTCGTTTGCATGGGCGAAAGTCCCGAAGCGAGTTCAATGGAAATTTCTCCCGTTTGACGGTTGTAGAGCGTCACCGTCGCATGTTCAAATCCCATGTAATCGCCAAGAGTATTCATTACCGGGCGAAGGACATTCCGCATGTCCATGTTTTCATCAAGGATCTGGCCTATGCGATAAAGTAATTCCAGTTCCTTTATCTTTTGTTCATCTTTGATTGCCATCTATCCAGACCTCTTTTGCAGGTTCCTACTTGCAATATAGACTTTTGAATGCGTCATTTTTCAGTTTCTCCCTTTCATGCTCTTTCCTGACTCTTCAAAGCGTCCAAGGCAAAACGGTACTCCATGGGAAACACCTTGACAAAAAGTTCAACGCTGCGATCCCAATCGGTCAAAATGCGCTTTGCCTTGGGACTTCCCGTATATTTGACATGATTTTCCAACAACCGCCGAAGTTCCTTTTCATCGTCACGTCCAAGCGGTTCCAAATCAATCATATCCGTATTGCAAAGGCTGTCGAAGCGGCCATCTTCATCGAATACGTAAGCGATTCCACCGCTCATTCCCGCGCCAAAATTGATGCCCGTTTTTCCCAAAACGACAACACGGCCGCCAGTCATGTATTCGCAAGCGTGATCTCCAACGCCTTCGACAACGGCAAGCGTACCACTGTTGCGAACGCAAAAACGCTCTCCGGCACAGCCATTTAAGTAAAGTTCACCAGAAGTCGCCCCATAAAGGACAACGTTCCCAGCTATCACATTTTCTTCTGGAGCGAAAGAACTTTGCCGCGGCGGACGAATGATGATTTTTGCCCCCGAAAGGCCTTTGCCGATGTAATCGTTCGCTTCGCCTTCCAAATCTATCGTCAAGCCGTGAGCGGCAAAAGCGCCAAGACTCTGACCCGCACATCCTTTCAGGTGAATCGCGATGGTGTCGTCGGGAAGTCCCGCATAGCCATACTTTTGAGCAATTCGACTAGAAACAATCGTACCGAAAGTGCGATCCGTATTCCGAATCGGATATTCGAGGATTAGCGGTTTCTTCGTTTCCAAGGTGTCGCCGATTTTTTGAAGCACATCATAATCCAATGCGCCGTCAAGTCCCGATTCCTGTTTTTTCGAGCAGCGCGTTTCCGATGGATCTGCAGATACCCGGCAAAGGATTCCAGAGTAATCCAAACCTTTTGCTTTCCAGAAATCCACCGCCTTATCCATTTCGAGTAAATCGCTGCGGCCTATCATTTCGTCGAATGAACGAAATCCAAGCTGCGCCATATAACGGCGGACTTCTTCTGAAACAAAGGTCAGATATTGAATGATGTGTTCCGGCGTTCCCTTGAATTTTTTGCGAAGTTCCGGATTTTGCGTGGCCACGCCAACGGGGCAATTGTTCAAATGACAATGCCGCATCATGACGCATCCAAGAGAAACCAAAATCGATGTTGCAAAGCCGAATTCTTCTGCGCCAAGAAGTGCTCCGATAACGACATCCCGACCCGTTTTAATCTGACCATCCACCTGCAAGCGCACCCGACTGCGGAGACCATTCAAAACTAAAGTCGTCTGCGCTTCGGACAGTCCCAATTCCCACGGGACGCCCGCGTGTTTCATCGACGAAATCGGAGACGCGCCTGTTCCACCGTCATACCCCGATATCAGAATCGTATCGGCGCGGGCCTTCGCAACGCCGGCGGCCACCGTTCCCACACCTGTTTCCGAAACCAGCTTCACCGAAATCCGCGCTTTGTCGTTGGCGTTCCGCAAATCAAAAATCAATTGGGCGATATCTTCGATGGAATAAATGTCGTGATGCGGCGGCGGACTTATCAATGTGACTCCCGGAGTCGAATGCCGAACACGGGCGATTTGTTCACTGACTTTGTAACCGGGCAACTGGCCGCCTTCTCCCGGTTTCGCCCCCTGAGCCATTTTAATTTGAATTTCTTCTGCATGAATCAAATATTCATCGGTGACGCCAAATCGACCGCTAGCCACCTGCTTTATCGCAGACGACAGAGAATCTCCACTGGGCAGCGGAACATAGCGTGCCGGATCTTCGCCGCCCTCGCCACAGTTGCTCTTTGCGCCGATTCGGTTCATGGCGATGGCTATCGCTTCGTGCGCCTCGTTTGAAAGCGCTCCATAACTCATTGCACCAGTCACAAAGCGTTTCATGATTTCCGACGCAGGCTCCACTTCACTCAGCGGAACCGGCGAAGTCTTCTTGAACGTGAAAAGTCCGCGAAGCGTACTTTGGTGTTCTCGCTGATCATTAATGCGCCGCGCAAATGAATCGTAACGTTCCTGATTTCCCGTTCGCACGGAAACCTGCAAATCCGAAATCGCCGCCGGAGTCCAAAGGTGCCGTTCCCCATCTTTCCTGTAGCGGTATTCTCCGCCAGGCGGCAACGCCGCAGGCAAACTTTCTACAGTCAATTTCCACCGCATCAGCGTTTCCTCGGCAATTTCTTCAAGGCCGATTCCGCCAACGCGGCTGGCTGTTCCCGTAAAATATTTGTCGACAACTTTTTTTGAAATGCCGACAATTTCAAAAACTTGAGCGTTTCGATAACTGCGGAGTGTCGAAATTCCCATCCGGCTCATGATTTTTTTCAAGCCTTTATTCATCGCATCGATATAATGTTCTATCGCTTCTGTCACCCCGATTTTTTTGTCCAAACGATTTGAACGGCTCATTTCAGCAATGGATTCGAACGCCAGATATGGATTTACCGCAGTCGCTCCGAATCCCAAAAGGCACGCCAAATGCATAACTTCTCGAGCCTCTCCCGTTTCCAAAATCAATCCGCAGCTAGTGCGGAGTCCTCTTTGGGAAAGGTGCTGATTCACAGCGGAAACAGCCAACAACGCAGGAATCGGAGCCATTTCTTCCGGGAGATTCCGATCACTCAAAATCACGATTTTATGACCCGCAAGAACTTCCGTTTCCACTTTTTCGCAAAGGCGTGACAGCGCCGATTCCAGCATTTCCCCCGGAGAAATCCCATCAGAGATGGCGGAAAATCCAATGGGAAGCGTCACGCATTGAAAATCTTCCCGATTCAACGACCGGAGACGATTCAAATCTTCGTTCGAAAGCAGCGGATACCGGAATTTGACAAGATGCGCTTGCGAAGGATCCTCTGCCAAAAAATTGTCGTGAATGCCCAAAAACGTCATCAGACTCATCACCAATTCTTCGCGAATCGGATCTATCGGCGGATTCGTCACTTGGGCGAACAATTGTTTGAAATACCAATACAGCAGCTGCGGCTTTTCGGAAAAAACGGCAAGCGGTTGATCCGCCCCCATCGATCCTATGGGCTCTACGCCATTTGACGCCATTGCGTTCAGAATGACATTCAAATCCTCTTGCGTATAGCCAAACAGCATTTGCCGTTTCAACAAAGTGCCGCTTTCAACAGGAACGTCTCCGACTGCGTTGAAAAATCCATGAATGTCGATGCGATTTTCCTTGACCCAACGGCGATAAGGTTCTTTCCGCGCAAATCGAATTTTAATTTCCCTGTCTTTATAAAAGCGCCCCGTTTCCAAATTCACTAGCAGCATTTGCCCTGGCCGCAAAGAGCCCTTTTCCTGCACCTGTTCCGGTGGAATTTCAAGGACTCCCGTTTCCGAGGCAAACACCATGAATCCGTCTTTCGTAAGCGTATACCGGGCCGGACGGAGACCGTTTCTGTCTAGCGTTGCGCCAACCCACTTGCCATCGGTAAAAGCAACGGCGGCAGGGCCATCCCACGGTTCCATAATTCCCGCGTGAAATTCAAAAAATCCGCGGACATCTGGTCCCATGGCGTGTTTTTCTCCCCACGCCTGCGGCATGAGCATCATCATGGAATGCCCGACTTCCCGACCGCCCAAAGTCAACAATTCCAGGACATTGTCCAAATTTCCCGAATCGCTGGAATCCTTTTCAAGAACAGGTTCTATTTTGCGAATATTTTCTCCAAACAGCGGAGAGGACAAATTCTTTTCGCGGGCGGCCATCCAGTTGCGATTTCCCCGAATGGTGTTGATTTCTCCATTATGAGCCAGATAACGGAACGGCTGAGCAAGCGGCCAACTCGGAAAGGTGTTGGTGGAATACCGTTGATGCACGACAGCCACCGCACTTTCAAAATCCGCATCAGTCAAATCCGGATAAAATGCGGGAACCTGTGGACCGGTCATCATTCCCTTGTAAACAATCGTCCGGGCAGAAAGACTGGCCACGTAAAAACCGTTCGCCCCACCGGCTCCGATTCCGGATTCCCGTTCAGCCCGTTTCCGAAGAACAAGAAGCCGCCGTTCCAAATCGTCGCCCGTTAAATTTTCCCGGCTGCGGAGAAAAACTTGAGAAATCAGAGGCATCTCTTTTTGGGCAGAAATTCCGATTGCAGAGGGTTCCACGGGAACATTTCGAAAGGTCAAAATTTCAAAATTTTCTTCATCCGCCAGTTTTTGTAACAGCGCATTCAAGCGGTCCCGTAAATCTCCATTTTGCGGAAGAAAGAGCATTCCGACCGCATACTGTCCCAGAGGCGGCAATTCCACGCAAAGCGTTTTGCGAAAAAATTTGTCTGGAATTTGCACCAGCAGTCCTGCGCCGTCTCCCGTGTTGACATCGGCACCGGTCGCTCCGCGGTGAAGGAGTTTGCAAAGGACTTCAACCCCTTTTTCAACGATTCCATGATTCCTATTCCCATTTCTGTTCAAAACAAATCCCACGCCACACGCATCGTGTTCATTTTGAGGGTCATACAGGCCTTGAGCTTTCATCATTTCTCCTTTCATCCACCAAAAGCGTTATCGCCTTCGGCATTTTCAAAGGAAAATTATTTGACGCCGCCGATTCAGTAAAGGGTTTCCAAAATTTTCAAACGACAAAAATGTCACACAAAATTCACAATTTGACATTTTTGTAACACTGTTGGAAAGAGCCTTTTTAGAAAAGATGCTCCCAGCGGAACGAAATGCCGTCGACGAACCATTCCCTGCCCGTTTTCCGGAGCATCGGTTCTTCTGTTTCTTTTGAATGCCGCGAATCAAAACTGCGGCGGCTGTTGAATACGCCCAAGAAAGCAATGGAATTTGACGCGTTCAGCTGTAAATTGGCCAACAAGTTGAATGTATAGGTCCGAAAACTCCCGTCAAAGGTCGCATCGTAATCGCCATAATCCGATCCGTCAAAATGCCCTTTCGCCAAGAACATGACCCCAAGCAAATTCAGACGCCATGGCATCTGATAACCTAAAAAAGCCGTCATCGTGTAAAGGAATCCATTCGCATGATTTTCCGATTCCATCCACACCCAAATGTCACCATCGTCAACGCCTGTAATCGCTTCCCGTTTCGCTTCGTATCCGACTTGCAAAACAACATGAGTCCATTCGCCAGGCCACAGGATTCCCGTGTCAAACTGAAAAGTTCCCCCGATCCAGGCATCATAAAAATAGTGTTTGAACGGTTTCAGATCTTCGTAATCCGCCAAAGCCGTGCTGTAAACGCCAAAGCCGTCAAAGCCCAAAATGTTCCACCCCGTCCCAATTGAAGCGCCTGCGTTCAAAATCAAAAAGGGAACGGGCAGAAATTCAAATTGCACCGACGGACGAACCGTTACCGGAGAAATTTCAATTCCACCGGTACATTCCAAACTGGCTTCGGAAAAAAGCGGATGCGTTCCCAGTGGCGTGGGCAACAACGCAGAAACTTCAAAAGCCGAACGCAATTCAAAGCCGTCAAAAGGCCCGGTGACAGAAGAAACGTGAGACTCTCCCGTACGAATTCCGGACTTTAAATAATAAGCCCCATCCGTTTTTAATTTGTACGAAATCTCCGGTTCACCAGCCGCTAACGTTCCCACGAAAGCAAGCAGGATAAACGCCGCCGCCAGACGGATTTTACTTTTAAATTTCATCGATGCAGATACGCCATAAATTCGGCACGCGTTTTTTCATCGGTTTTAAACCGTCCCAACAGCTGAGTCGTCACCATTGTCGCTCCGGGCTTTTTAACTCCGCGCATGGTCATGCACATGTGACTGGATTCCAACACCACGGCGACTCCCCGCGGATTCAATTCCGATTGAATGAGCTCGGCGATTTGACGTGTCATCCGCTCTTGAATTTGCGGCATCCGGGCGTAATATTCCACGACTCGAGGAATTTTCGAAAGGCCAACGACACAATCCCCCGGAATATAAGCGACATGAGCCTTTCCCGAAAACGGCAAAAAATGATGTTCGCACATACTGGTGAATTCAATGTTCGGCACAACAATCATTTCATCGTATTTTTCATGAAACCGCGTTTTGAGAATGTCCGCCGGATTTTTTTCTGCATTTAAACTGGTCATCAGCTCGGCATACATTTTAGCCACGCGACGCGGCGTTTCCAGAAGTCCTTCGCGGTGAACGTTTTCACCCATGCCTTCGAGAATCATCCGAAAGCCGTCTTCCATTTTTTTCAAATCCATGGCGCAAAGATAACCTTTTTCCCCAAGCCCTGCAACAGGGATTCGCTTTGTACAAACAGAAAAGCCCCGCACCACGGCGAGGCTTTTCCAAAAATCGACAATGCCGATTAACGCTTGCTGAACTGGAAGTGCTTGCGCGCTTTCTTGCGACCGAACTTCTTACGTTCCACAGCGCGGGAATCGCGAGTCATCAGGCCTTGCTTCTTGAGCGCGGGCTTATCTTCCGGATTATTCGCCACGAGAGCGCGGGCAATGCCCAAACGGACAGCACCCATTTGACCGGAAATGCCACCGCCATGAGCGTTGACTTCAACATCCCACTGGTCTGCGTTTTCGAGAACGGCAAACGGGAGGTTGGCAATCATGTTTTGAACATCGGAATGGAAATATTCCTTGAAATCGCGACCGTTGATGGTGCGCTTGCCGGTACCCGGCTTCAAGATAACAGCAGCGATGGCGTTTTTACGACGTCCGGTGCCACGGTAAATCTTTTTAGATTTTGCGGTAGTAATAGCGTTATCCTCCGTCCTAGAAATCGAGAGTTACGGTTTCGAGGTGTTGGGCTGCATGCGGCTGTTCCGCACCAGCGTAAATTTTCAGTTTCTTCAGCATCTTACGGCCGAGCGTGCTGTGCGGGAGCATTCCCCAAATCGCTTCGGCGAGCGGTTCTGTCGGATGCTTCGCAATCAAATCCTTATACGTAATCCAACGTTCGCCACCGATGTGACCCGTGTGATGGAAATATTGTTTTTGTTCGGCTTTTTTGCCGGTGACAAGAACCTTTTCCGCATTGATGATGACCACGAAATCGCCTGTATCGACGTTCGGGGAATAGATAGCCTTGTGTTTGCCCATCAAAAGGCGGGCAGCGGCACTGGCGACGCGACCGAGCGGCTTGCCTTCGGCGTCGATGAGCTTCCACTGACGAGTGACCGTCTTGGGGTTCACCATAATGGTTTTCATGTCTTTCCTCTAAAATTCCTGCGATCGCGGGAATTGCGTCCACAGGTCATGCCAAAAGTAGAAATCCATCCCGAAGCGTCAAGGGAAATTTTTCCAGTTTTCACGATTTTCGCCTAAATTACAAGCTTTTTCATTATATCAATTCGTATAATCACTTCGATTATACGAACGTTTTCTTCAATACAAGCCACCTTCGTCACCTCGCCCTCAGCCCTCTTTCGCCGTTTAAAACACAAAAGGAATGCCTGTTTGCATTCCTTGGGTGCCCGAATGTCTCCGGAAAGAAACCGCAATATTTAACGGATTTTCTTTTTCTGACGATCGCGACGACGGCGTTTTTTGCGTTTGTGGGTCGCAATCTTCTTACGCTTTCTTTTCTTTCCGCAAGGCATGTGCTTTTCTCCAAAAAGGGTGAAACTTCAGTTTGAACTCTTTAAAAAAGAGAAAAATTCCCCGCGTTTGTCAAGGGGAACCTTCACCGGCAGTCCAAAATGGGGCAACAGCGTCGCTTTGACACGAACCTCCTTTCACAAATCGAGCGCCATCTTCGCCATTTTGCATTTCGCTTTGCAAAACTTTTTCGGAGAAAAACGTCCAGGCGAAACGTCAAGAACTTAATTTCACAGTCAAGGACTTTGGTTTTCAAAAAGGAGTGTTATGGACTTCTCCAAGCTTTTCATTTCGCTTGCGCTCTGCGTTGGCGCAAACGCCCTTGCCATCGAAAGTTACGAATGGGGAAACGTCCGTTTTGACGGCGGCGGATTTGTCAGCGCCATCATGCCGAGCCCTCTTGTCGACGGCCTCGTTTACGCCCGGACAGACGTTGGCGGCGTTTACCGCTACGACAAATCCTTGGGGCAATGGATTCCGCTGATGGATTTTATCAACCAGTCCGATGTGGGACTTTACGGAACAGAGAGTTTTGCCCTTGACCCCAAAGACCCGGCAAAGCTCTACATTTTAGCGGGAACCGGCTACTTCAGCAACGGGCGCACTGCCATTTTCCGCTCCTCGGATTACGGGAACACGTTCGACACGACTTATGTGGAATTTTTTGCCCACGGGAACGGGATGGGACGGCAAACGGGAGAAAAATTGGCTGTAGATCCCAACAGTCCCAACATTCTCCTGTGCGGCAGCCGGACCAAAGGCCTTTACAAAAGCGAAGATTACGGCAAAACGTGGGAAAGTCTTTACCCAGTCGCCCTTTCTAGCGCCACCGGGAACGCCATCAACAACGTCAACGGAATCAGCTTTGTCCTTTTCGATCAAAAGCCCACTCTTCCAGATGGAAGTACGGCAAAAATTTACATGGGCATTTCCCAGACTTCAGAAAACCTCCTTTCCAGTTCCGATGGAGGAAAAACGTGGACGGCGATTTCCGGCGGGCCGTCAAAATTGATGCCGCACCGCGCCAAATTTGCCGGAGACGATTTGATCATCACCTTTGCCGATGGTCCCGGACCGCACAGCATAAACTCCGGAGCCGTATACCGCTACTCGCCGTCAACAGGCTCGTGGAAAGATATCACGCCCTTTGACGACGACAATTCCAAACGGGTGAGTTACCCATTCGGCGGAGTGGCTGTCAATCCGGAAAACGCGGACCACATCGCCGTGACAACGATTTGCCATTACGGTGGACGTTACCTATACGCAGATAAAAAAGATGCCTGGGGCGACAAAATTTATGTGACGACAGACGGTGGAAATTCGTGGAAACACGGTCAAGGATACAACGATGGCGTCAACGCCGATGCGGGAGACAACCGCTGGATTTCGGGAAACGCCATCCATTGGGCAGGTTCCATCGAATTCGATCCTTTCAATTCCCAAAAGGCCTGGGTGACCAGCGGAAACGGCGTTTTCCACACCGACGATATTTCCGCCAAAGTTCCCCTTTGGAAATTTGAATCCAAAGGTATCGAAGAAACCGTGCCCTTAGACATCGTGAGCATTCCCGGCGGTCCCTTGGCGACAGCCATCGGCGATTACGATGGAGCCGTCTATTCCGACCTAACCCAAAGCGCGCCCAGGCATTCTCCCTCTATCGGCACCACGCAAAGCCTCGCTTACGCGCCTCTGTCCGGCCAGCTGCTGCGGACAGGAACCGTTACCGTTTACGGACAATACGATTCTCAAACATACAGCGTCATGTATCGTTCTGACGATTTGGGCAAAACATGGGATTCCCTCCCCGTAACTCTCAAAGGCGCTCACGGACTAGTCGTCCTTTCTGCCGATGGAAAGGTCATCTTGCACCGCCCGGAAAATGCGTCAGAAGTTTACCGTTCCGACGATTCGGGAAAAACGTGGACTCTTGTCTCGGGGCTTTCCGGGCAGGCTTCTTCATCGCGGATTGTAGCCGACCCGGTGAACGAGGAAGTTTTTTACGCCGTTGACGCCCAAGGTTACGTTCTCCGCTCCCTCGATAAAGGATTGACTTTTGAAAAACGCGAAGTGCGCCTGCAAAATGATGCCGCCGGAGAATATTACAACGGCGGAGGCCTCATCCGCACTGTCCCGGGGAAAGAAGGGCACCTTTGGGTTCCGTTAGATCAAGCGCAATCCTGGCTTGCCAAAGGATATTCGGAAAACGGTTTAACTTACACGGAAAACGGTGGAGAATCCTGGACTCGCTGCGAAAACGTCACCACGGCCATCGCCGTCGGAATCGGAAAAGCGGACTCTTCGGCGGATTACGAAACCATCTTCATCTGGGGAAAAGCGGGGGCGGACGATCCAATCGGCATTTACCGCAGTACGGACAAATGCAAAACCTTCGAGCGGATAAACGATGATTCCCACCAATACGGCGGTCCCGGCAACGGGAACTTCGTCCAGGGCGACATGAACCGTTTTGGTGTCGTTTACATGAGCACTGTTGGCCGCGGACTCATCGTCGGCGCACCCAAAGGCTCCGGGCTTTCCGTTCCGACCGTGATTCAATCTGCATTGACACGGGCGACAGTTCAGCAAGAAGCCCGGAATCTGAAAATTTTCGCCCCGCCAAACAGCGTTTTGCAAATTTTCAAATCCAACGGAGAACTTTATTTGCAAAAGACCGTTGACGAAATCGCGTTTATTTCCCTGTCCCACGCCCCTGCCGGAAAATTTTTCGTCAAGGTGGCATCTCCTGATGGGAACATTCTCGCCACAAAAAATCTAACCCTCCATTAACCCTTTCATTTCAAGAGCCTTCACGCATAAATGAATTATTTTTGATGTGATGGCTTAAACCTTTTCTTTGAGAATTCTATGAAAAAATTTCAATGGCTTTCCATTTTCTGTGCCGCAGCCGGAACCGTTTTCGCCGACATATCCATTTCCATCGACGCACAAGAAGGCGTCCGCCGCATTTCGCCGTATCTGTATGGTTTAAATGCTAACGATGACGGTCACGAACTCACCGATACAAACGCCGCCATCGACAGCCAGGACTCCATTTCTTTAATCAACTTGAAAGAAGCGGGTGTTCGGATGCTCCGGATGAATCAGGGAAACAATGCGACCAAATACAACTGGCGTAAAAAAATTTCCAGCCATCCCGATTGGTACAACAACGTTCAACCGCACGATTGGGATATCACCGCCAAAAAAATTTTGGACCATTTGCCGGGCGTTGACGCCATTTACGGATTTCAACTGGCAGGATACGCCGCAAGCAACAACAAGAACAACTTTGCCGATTGGGATTACTACATCAACCACAACAACACCTGGGCTCCACAAACGCTGAACTTGGCCGGAGGCGGATCCGTAGACGATGCAGGGAATCTGATATCCGCCGGGGATTACAGCAAATATCTGGAGCCTTGGAGCGCAGACAGTACCGTTGGAATTTTAAAACACTGGAAAAATCTGGGTTACGATATGTCGCGCTTTCAGTACTGGAGCATGGACAACGAACCCGAAATCTGGGCAGGCACGCACGATGACCTTCCCTATGATTACGACAAAAACAGCTCTTCGGCGGCAGATCGGATTATCGACAATTACATCGCCACGGCAAAACTTGCCCGTCAGATTTATCCCGAAATCAAACTGATGGGACCTGTTGTCGCAAACGAATGGTATTGGTGCAACGTCCACTACGGAAATGGCACTTCCAACCTGGTGCCCGCCTCCGACAAAAATTACTGTTGGCTTGAATACTTTATCAAACGCATCGCCGAAGCGGAAAAAGCATCCGGCGTAAAGATGCTAGACGTCTTCGACATCCACTGGTACCCGACAGAAAAAACTTTTGCAGACCTAATGAATCTACACCGAGTCTTTTTTGATACGACGTACATTTATCCCGGCGCAAACGGCATCAAGCGCGTCAACGGAGCCTGGGACAATTCCATACAAAAGGAATACATTTTCAAACGCATCAGCGATTGGCTCGACAAATATTTTGGAGAAAACAACGGTATCACGTTCGCCCTGACGGAAACCAGCCTTCCTTCAGAAGATGCCATGACAATCGCCTTGATTTACGCCTCATTCATGGGAACCTTCGCCGACAACGGAGTCGAAATTTTTACACCCTGGACTTGGAAAAACGGCATGTTCGAAGTTCTGCACCTGTTCAGCCGTTACGCCAAAGAATTCCGCGTCCAATCCAATTCTTCTAACGATTCCCTTGTTTCCGCCTATTCTTCGGTCAACGCAGGCAAAGACTCTTTGACCATCATTTTGGTAAACCGTGCAGAATCTGCGGCGCAAGCGGTCAACCTGAATCTTTCGAACATCACGCTTTCCGATGGAACTTTCCCAACCCTTTCTCTTTCAGGCCTTTCGGGAGAGACTTTCGTTTCTCACACCAACAACGCTCTGAAATCGGGAAACGTTTCCGTTTCTTCGAACAAATTAAATCTTTCCCTTCCGGCGAAATCCATCACGGCGGTTCTCCTTTCCACAAAAGCTTCCGAATCGATTTCTCCGATTCTTTCCACCGGAAATGTCAGCATTTCCCGTCAAGGAAATTCCTGGTTCATCGAAAATCCGGCAGGTTCCGCAAAAAGCGCAGAGCTTTTCAATCATTTGGGACAACGCATTTATCAAATGCCGAATCTTTCCAAAGGCTCCAATCGCATCGAAATGGAAAATCTTTCCGGCAAATATCTGGTGCGCATCCACAGCTCTTCGGGAAAGAAAACCTTCCAGATCGTCAGCGGAATTTAGCTAAATTCCCTTTCGATGAAAGCTTACATTTTACGCAGACTTTTGTTGATGATTCCCACTCTTTTGGGAATCTCCATTGTTTGCTTTGCCCTGATACAGCTGATTCCGGGCGGACCTGTTGAAGAAATGATTGCAAAAGTGCAATCGGCGGCTGCGGCACACGGTGGCGTTTCTGCGTCAAAATCCATTTCCCCGGAACAAATTGCGCAAATTCAAAGTTACTTCGGATTCGACAAGCCCGCTTGGAAACGTTACATCGATTGGATTTGGAACCTTCTTCACCTAGACTTGGGAATGTCTTATACTTACGGGATACCCGTTTGGGATGTCATTTCTTCGCGTTTTCCCATTTCGCTCGCATTTGGGCTCACATCGTTTTTGTTGAGTTACCTGATATGCATCCCCCTGGGCCTTTTCAAAGCGGTCCAAAATCATTCCGCCATGGACAAGGTTTCTTCGGCGATTATATTTTCCGGCTACGTGATGCCCGGATACGCCCTGGGAATTTTGCTCATCATTTTTTTGGCTGGCGGCTCTTTCCTGGATATTTTCCCCTTGGGTGGAATCGTCTCCGAAGATTTTGAAGATTTGTCTTTTTGGGGAAAATTTCAAGACGTGATTTTGCACTGGACGCTTCCCATGTTTTGCTACATGATAAGCGAATTCGCCTTTCTCACGTTCTTGATGAAAAACAGCGTCCTCGAAGAACTCGGCAAAGATTACATGCGAACAGCCGTGGCAAAAGGAATGACCTTCCGGGAAGCTTTGATAAAACACGCCCTCCGAAACGCGTTGATTCCCATCGTCACCCGGCTTTCCGAAGTGTTCACGTTGCTTTTCGCCGGAGCCTTATTGATTGAAAAAGTATTTGACATCGACGGCATGGGACTTCTCTATTACAATTCCATGGTGAACCGCGATTACAACGTCGTAATGGGAATCATCCTGCTGTCGAGCGTTCTCACCCTATTCGGAAGATTGTTCAGCGACATCCTTTACACGGTAGTCGATCCGCGAATCCGGTTTCATTAAAGGATGCACAGTGAAAGTGACTTTGCCCCCAATCTCTCCCGAAATGCAAAAGCGGCTGAAACGCTTCAAAAAAAATCGTCTCGCCCGTTTTTCATTATGGGCGCTCCTCATCGCATACGCATGTTCCCTCTTATCGCCATGGCTTGTAAACGATGAACCGTTAATTCTGCGATACGAAGGTTCGTTCTACTTTCCGGCGTTCGTCTCTTACGCCGAAGCGGATTTCGGAGGCGCTTACCAGACCGAGCCCGATTACCAAGCACTTCTCGAAAACGCCCAAAACGCCGGAAAAGACATTTGGACTTTAATGCCGCCCGTTCCCCACGATCCTTTAAAAGCGGACCTTTCCGCAGACGGAACGCCGCCATTTCCGCCCAGCAAGACGCACCTTTTGGGAACCGACGCTCATGGCCGCGACGTACTCTCCCGACTGATTCACGGATTCCGGATTTGCATGAGTTTCAGTTTGCTCCTCACCGCGCTGGGAACGATTTTGGGCATCATCATTGGCGGAATCCAAGGTTATCTCGGCGGAAAATGGGACATTTTCATGCAAAGGGGAATTGAAATTTGGTCGTCATTGCCATTCCTTTACGTGGTGATTCTCGTCGGTTCAATTTACGGCAGAAGCTTTTTATTGCTCATCGGCATCATGGCGATTTTCAACTGGATTTCCCTCAGTTACTATATGCGGGCAGAATATATGAAATTGCGGTCCCAGCCCTACATCCAAGCGGCCAAAATGCTTGGATTGGGACGTTTGCACATTTTCTTCAAAGAAATGCTCCCCAACGCCCTGACTCCCGTAATCACGCTGTTCCCGTTCACCCTTATCGGCGGCATAGGAAGCCTCACTTCGCTAGACTTTTTGGGATTCGGCTTAGAACCGCCGACTCCGAGTTGGGGAGAATTGATGAGCGAAGGGTTGAACAATCTATATGCGCCATGGATTTCCATCAGCACCGTAGCCGCCCTATTCGGAGTGCTGCTTTTAACCACATTCGTCGGCGAAGGAATCCGCGATGCGATGGATCCCAAATCGGGAGACCGATATGAATAGCAGCCCCGTACTTTCTGCCCAAAACGTCTCTGTCGCATTTGGGTCATCCCAAGTGACCTTTGGAGTTTCTTTCGACATTTTCGCCGGGGAATTTTTCGCCCTTGTCGGCGAATCGGGCAGCGGCAAGAGCGTCACTTCAATGGGAATGTTGGGGCTGCTCCCCAAACCTTCGGCAAAAGTCATTTCCGGAGAAGTTTTGTTCGAAGGCAAAGACCTCTTGAAAATGTCCGTTTCCGAATTACGGCAAATTCGCGGGAAAAAAATTTCTGTCATATTCCAAGAGCCCATGCAAGCTTTAGATCCCGTCAGAACCATCCGCAGCCAATTGCGAGAAGCGATTCCGGAAACGCCGAAAAAAGAAGCTTTTGAAAAAATGCATTCGCTGTTAAAATCAGCGGGTTTTGCAGACCCCGATCGCGTTTTGAACGCTTACCCTTGCGAAATGAGCGGAGGAATGCTCCAACGCGTTTGCATCGTCATGGCTCTTTTGCCCGGTCCCCAAATCATCATCGCCGATGAACCGACGACCGCATTGGATGTAACCGTCCAAGCGGCAGTTCTTGCCGTTTTAAAACGCATGGCACAAGATGCCGGAACCGCGGTGTTGCTCATTACGCACAACATGGGACTCGTTGCGCAATACACAAATCGAGTCGCCGTAATGTATCAAGGGCGAATCGTCGAAACGGGAAAAAGCCGCGACGTCATTGAAAATCCTCAAGATTCTTACACGAAAAAACTGATCGCCGCGATTCCCAACGGATAATTTTCACGTCAACACTCCAACGGAATACTTTATTCAAAATCACCGCGGATGTAAATGAAAGTCAAACGTGAAATGCCCTGTGTTGAATTGGGGAATCAAACGAAAACCCTTTTCTGCAAATGGAGTGAATTTTGCACGATTTATACGGCAACGATGGAATCCGTTTTCGCAAAATGGATTTTTTCTTGCAAAATAAAAGTTCCTCGCCCAAAGCATCCAAACGCCAAACGACACAAAACTTGAATTCGAGCCGTTGACCTTGTGAACGGAATATCCTTAAAAATTTTCCGGAGCAATTAACAAGCATTCAACGGCGAAAGGCGCAGATTAAAACTTCAACGTTCCACTTTCGTTTCTGGAGATTCTTCTCTTGGCTTCCCGAACAAAAGGTCGTTATATTCATAAGACCTTTTCAGATTTTTTATTGCGGCATTCAAAGAATCAATGCCGAACTTTTCGGCAAGGGTCCGTTCATTCGAAAACAGACTAACGCCCAGCCCCATCCGCGAATCTTTCAAAGAAAATCCCATGCTTTCCAAAACCGTCGGCGCCATGTCAAAAGAAGTCAACACCCGACTTTCGCGATTCAACGGCTTCTGACTGGGATGGACAAAAATATCAACCCAACGTCTTTGAGCATCTGGAATCTTTTCCACCAACAGGTTTCCTTGGAAAATATGATCGCCCGCAATAACAACCGTCGTATTTTTCCCAAAGGGTTGTTCTTCTATCCATTTGACAAATTCCACGACTTCCCGAGAAGAACAGCGAATCGTCGCTTTCAAAGTTTCCAAATCAGAACCATCCTTCGGCTTTTCTAAACAATTTTTGTCATAAAATCCATGGGGGAAATGGGTATCTATCGTGGCAATCGACAATGAAAAATGAGGCTCTTTGGAAAGTGTGTCCAAAATTTGTCGGGCTTTTTCAAAAAGAAATTTATCACGCCAAGCCGCCGAATACTTCACTCGCATTACCACGTCCGATTCTATCTCCGATTGCGCATTTTGATCAGATTCCAAATGAACATTGTCATAAAACGTATCGATTCCGTGCGACAAAAAGAACGAACGCATTTTGGCAAAATCCGAATCCGTCCCTTGAACAAAAACATTTTTATATCCAAACTGACGAAGGACATCGTAAATGCTCCGAACATCGTCAAAAAAAGAATCGCCAAATTTGCCAATATATCCCAAAGTCCGGTGGGAATAAAGCAGGACGGGAATTCCCGAAGTTTTGGCAATGGTCGATTGAACCGTATTCAACGCTCCTTCTGTCGAAAATCCGCCATCAAAATTTGAAAGGGAATCGAGCCCGAATTGCAGAGAATTTTTCGCCAAGCTGTCTAGTGGAGCGGCATATTTTTGAAACGAATTTTCCAACGACTCCACAAAAATGTACACGAGATTCCGTGTGCTGGAATCCGCCGAAACATCTGCGTCCGTCACTGTTTTGAAATTTTTCTCCAAAAAATCCGAATGTTCTAACGTAAAATCGCCATCCATTCCCAACAAAAATTCCGCGTATTGCTTTGCACCCTCTACAGAAACCACTTTGACAAAATAACTGAAAACAAGCGTCATCGAACCGATGAATACAAGAACAAGAAACCTTCTGGGATAAGCGAAAGTGCAATAGAATTTTTGTAAAACTCGGGGAAATGTCAACGAAAAAAGAAGGCACACGGGGACAGTCGTCAAAAGCCAATCTTTGATGAAGATAATGGAAAATCCGGAAATAGGCATTTGCAACGTCTGAATAACTTCTTCATATCTTGCCAACGGGAACGTATTCATCCCATAGCGGAATGTCATTCCTACAAATGAAATCAAGAACAAATACACAGACAAACACGCAAACGTTTTGGTTGAAAATGTGCGAACAGCCGGCTTTCGATTTTGTACAAAAGAAACAATTACAGTAAGCAAAATGGCAACGACAAAACAAATGATTTCTGCCCGAAAATACAAGCTTTTGAAAATAAAGTAACAAAGAATCTGGGCGAGAGAAATGGTTGAAACGATGAAAGCGAAGTAACGCCAGAACTGTTTTAAACGCATAAACTTTTCCATAATCGGCCAATCTAGCAATTTATAAAACGCCCAAGTCTAATTTTTCAATTTTCCATCAAGTAAATTTCTAACTTTTTCCCATGCAATTAGAAGGCACGCTGAAAACCATTACTTTCCGAAATCCCGAAAACGGTTTTTCCGTGCTCAAATTTACCGTTGAAGGAGAAGCGCGCCCAGTCGCGGTCACCGGCACATTTCCAGAACTTTCCGTAGGAGAATCGCTGCGCATGGATGGCGATTGGACAGTTCACCCCAAATACGGAAAACAATTCCTTTGTACGCAAAGCGAAGTTTTTTTTCCAGATTCCGGAAGCGGCCTCATCGCCTACCTTTCTGGAGGATTTTTCAAAGGCATCGGCGAAGCAACGGCAAAACGCCTTGTCGACGCATTCGGCAAAGATTTGGTGAACATTTTGGATGGCGACGGCGATAAACTTTTCCAGAAAAAAATCAAAGGATTTTCCGGAAAAAAAGTTACCCAGTTTTTGCACGATTGGAAGCAGATGCGCGAAAGCCGCGAAACGATGCTGTTCCTTTACGGCCACGGCATTTTGGGAAGCATCGCCATCCGACTGTGGCGGCAATACGGAGAAAGCACCATCCGCATCATCACCGAAAATCCTTACATCCTTTGCGAAGAAGTTTGGGGAGTCGGCTTTGTCAAAGCAGATGAAATCGCCCGCAAAGTAGGACTTCCGGAATGGAGCGCAGAAAGGCTCGAAGCGGGACTTTGCTACACCATCCTCAAGGCCTCTTCCGCAGAAGGGCACACTTACTTGCCCAAAGGAACTCTCCTTTCCAACACAGCCAAAGAATTGCGCCTGCAAATGAACAGCGCGGAATCTTTTGAAAATTTGGCGTATGCGTTAGAACGCATTCTGAAGTCGGGAAAACTTGGGGAAGTCAATGGGAAAATATCCATTCCGGGATTAGCCCGCGCCGAATCGTTTATCGCGGAATTTGTAAACAACCGACTCCAAAAACCGTCCGTTCAAAATGAACCAGACGAATGGGAAAACGCCCTTTCCGAAGTTGAAAAAAATCAAGGATTTACATACGACCCCATTCAAAAAGAAGGCATTCTACAAGCGTTTCAAAATCAAATTTTCATCATCACCGGTGGACCGGGAACAGGCAAGACGACACTTCTCAAAGGAATTCTCTCCCTCGCAGAATCCAAAGAAATCGATGTCACGTTAGCAGCCCCGACAGGCCGCGCAGCCCGTCGGATGCAAGAACTTACCGGGCACAGCGCAAAAACATTGCATCGGCTTTTGGAAATCAACCCCGAAACACGCCGCTTCATGCGGGACGAAAATTTCCCCATCGAAACAGGAATCATCATCGTCGATGAATTTTCCATGGTGGACACCTGGCTTTGCGCCGGGCTGATGAAAGCGATTCCCGAACGGACAAAACTCATCATCATCGGTGACAAAGACCAGTTGCCAAGCATCGGCCCCGGAAACGTCTTGCGCGATTTGCTTTCCATTCCAAACATTCAGAGCATCCGCCTGACTCACATTTTCCGGCAGGCGAAAGACAATGACATTGCGGAAAAAGCATCCCTTGTCAATCGCGGAATCAAGCCGTCTCCCGTTGATGGGAACCATTTTCATTACCTTCCCTTTGAAGAACCGGAAGAAGCTCTTCAAAAGCTTGAAGATCTTGTTTTGAAAACGATTCCAACGGTTTCCAAAATAAACGATTTACAAATTCTCGTTCCCATGCACAAAGGGCCTTTGGGAACAATTGCGCTCAACGCCTTTTTGCAAAAACTGCTGAACCCTTCGGCAAAATCCTTCACAGCCGAAAGTACGGAATGGAAACTGGGCGACCGAGTCATGCAGCTCAAAAACAATTACGAAAAAAACGTATTCAACGGCGACACCGGAACCATCATCGCTTTAATCAAAAGCGAAAAAAAATTGACCGTTGATTTTGAAGGGCATTTGGTCAGCTATGAAAGCGACAGCCTGAACGAGCTTTCTTTGGCATACGCCTGTACAATTCACAAAAGTCAGGGCAGCGAATATTCCGCAGTCGTCCTCATTTTGGATTCATCGCACTTTCGGATGTTGCAGCGGAACTTGCTTTACACGGGAATCACACGCGCCAAAGGCCACGTTTGGATTCTTTCCGGAAACAGCGCCTTTTATGAAGCCATTCAAAACAACCGGATGCAAAAACGGTTTACCCGGTTGCAGGAACTCATAACGGAAAATTTTCCTCTTGGTTCACCCCAAGAGCCTTGCCGGGAACAAAGCGCACCCCGCTACAAGAAATTTTTAGACTTCCTCGAAGAATAAGCGGCAGCAGCAAACGAAAAATTTTATCCGCAGTTCAAAAATTCCCTGAGGCTTTTCAAACGGCGCCGCGCATAATCGACACCGTGGAAATAAGAATCATTCAACCGTCCCAAATCCGTTTCGAACAAATCGCAAAGATCCTTTTCCGGACGCATCAAAAAGAGTTTTCCTTCTTTTTCCAATTTTTCCATTTCGACAAACATCCGTTCATAACGCCGATATCGGACCATCAGGGCGCGGTACAAATCCAAATATTTGTGCCGGAACATAACGCTCAAAACCGCCCGGAATTTACTGAAATCCGTAACCGTTTCCCCCGGATAATGAGTTGAAATGGCCACAAGCTTGTCACATCCACGGGCAAAGGCCCTGCGGAAAGGAATCGGATCCGTGACACAGCCGTCAACATAATGCAAATCGCCTATTTGCGCAATCGGGAAAAGCATCGGAACGGAACAACTGGCATTGATAATGTCCAACAGGCGGCGTTCGCTTTCCTTTTCAGAAAGATATTGCGGACGCCCCGTTTCGCAGCAAGTCACCGTAAATTCACATTCTACATTCGAACGGAAAAACGCATCGAAATGAAACGGCATGTCTCCATAAGCGGCTTCATAATGCAATGCATGGGATTCTTTTTGAATGCCGTCTAAAATCCGGTTCGCATGTTTCTTTCCCTGTTGCAACTTCGTCGGCATGATGATGTGACGCAAACGGCCCTGTTGCCGCGTCACAAAATTCATCGCCGCATGGCCACCTGCAGAAACGCCGCCGATGTAGGGAAATTCAATTCCTTCATCCATCAAAACGTCCAACACGCCAGCCGTAAAGATTGTTTGGCGGGAACCGCCTTCCAAAACCAAGCCCGTTTTCAATTCGCCCCCTTTTCTGGAGGGGTGTTTTCCGCTGTCGGCAATTCTGCCGGCAAAAGATTCAACGCCCGCCTTTTCAAAGCCCAAACTTTTTGTCGAAAATATTCACTGCGTTCAGATAAATGCTTTGACGATGCAATTCCTTTGACCCGTTCGATTTTTTCGGCATTGCCGACAACAATCCGGGTGCGATGTCCCCATTTGTAAACGCCATCGATTCCAAGCGAAATGACAGGAACGCCCGTGCTGCGGGCCAAAAAGGCAAAGCCCGTTTTGAATTCGTTCAAAAGGCCGTCTTCTCGGCATTTTCCCTCGGGAAAGATGATAACCGAATTGCCCGCTTCCAGTTGCCTTTTCGCTAGCAAAGCCCATTCCGTATCCAAATTGAACCTGTCACACGGAATCACATTGGAACGTTTCAAAATCCAATGGAATTTTGGCATTTCATACCAGTCTTTGGCAACGACAATGCTCCGCTTGTGAAAAAACAGCGCAAGTAAAAGGATGGGATCGTTCGTCGACGTATGGTTCGCGATAATGATATGCGGCGACGTCAAGCGCATCGAGGAAACGGAAGGGTCCGAAAAAACAACTTTAGGCCTATAAGCCACATGGAAATAAAACCATCCGGCGTATTCTATCAAGCGGACAATGATTTTCAACAAGAATTCCATCATCAGAAACGCTCGACTTCCCAGTTTATTTGCGAAGAGAACTTTTCGGAATCGTCGTGAACGTCAAATCGCCTTTGGCATGCGCTTCACCGTTCACTTTGACTTCGCACTTGAATCCCACAAGGACGCCACCGCCTTTTGTCTTTTCGACATGAATTTCCAATTGATCGCCGGGAATGACCGGTTTCACAAATTTAAATCCGTCTATTTTCAAAAGGACGTAGAGCTTGTCTTCCAAATCTTCCGGTTTCTTTTCAATGACTAATGAACAGAGCTGAGCGCAACTTTCCACAATCAAGACTCCCGGCATAATGGGAATGCCTGGGAAATGCCCCATAAAATACGGCTCGTTCACACTCACGTTCTTGATGCCCTTTGCCGATATTCCCGGCACCAAATCCACCACTTTTTCCAACATTTGGAACGGCGGACGCTGGGCAATTTTTTCGCTAATGTCAAAGATGTTCATGTTCACAGGGAAAGTCCTCCGTCTAAAACAAAGACCTGTCCTGTCACATAGGCAAATTCATCCGAGACCAAAGCGGAAACCATGTTCGCCACTTCTGCCGCAGAGCCAAAGCGTTTCAAAGGAATCTGTTCCAAATAAGCGTTGCGCTTTTCTTCCGGAATGGCATCGATCATTTCCGTTGCAATAAATCCCGGAGCGACAGCATTCACCCGAATTCCATAAGCGCCGAGTTCCTTTGCCAACGTCTGGGTCAAAGAATTCACCGCGCCCTTTGTCGCACTGTAAACACTTTGGCCCGCCAAGGCGAACTTGGAACTGACCGAAGACATGTTGATGATGACTCCGGACTTTTGCTTGAACATTTTCAAGGCGACCTGCTGGGCGCAATAAATGTATCCTTTCACATTCAAGTCGAAACATTTATCCAGCGTATCCGGATTTATCATGAGCAGATATTCATCACGGACAATGCCCGCATTGTTCACCAAGACGTCAATCCGACCATAGGCTTTGAACACTTCGCGGACCATGAGCTTCACCTGGTCCAGTTTCGAAACATCCGCCTTGTAAAGCATGCCTTCGCCGCCATCCGCCTGAATCTGCGCCAGCGTTTCCTGAGCAGCCGCATCGGAACTTGAATAGTTCACAACAACCGTATAGCCGTCTTTGGCCAACCGAAGCGCACACGCTTTTCCGATTCCTTTCGATGCGCCTGTCACCAGTGCAACTTTCATGAAAACCTCCACCCGCTACTTTCCAAAGACGACTGCGCTGTAAGAACCGCCCGTCGCAAAAGAAATGATGAGAATTTTTTTCGCTTCCGCCGCAACCCATTTTTTGGAAACGGCTCCATCTTTGCCAATGAAATACGCATGATCTCCCGGAAGCTCTCCACTCAAAAGCAAAGCCGCTTCGGCTGCTGCAAGAGCCGATGCACCGGCCCTTCCTTCTCCGATTCGCTCCTTGACTTCGAACACGGGAATCGAGGCGAGCCTTTCGCCAAAAACCCGGTTGAGCGCATTCCGTTCAATGTCGTCAATTTTTTTGCATCCGTTGGCAAAACCGCAAACGGCATCAATTTCATCCGCCGAAATCCGGGCATCGGCCAACGCCTCGAGGATAGCTTTGTCCAACGCTTCTCCGGAACCTTCTATTTTGCCAAACTTGACATTTTTACGGCCATTGCCGTATCCGAGCGCATAGCAATAAACTTTCGCCTGGCGCGCCTTGGCAAAGTCCTCCGTTTCCATCAAAATCGAAACGCTGCCATCTCCGACGACAAATCCGTTTGCATTCGAATAGGGTTCCACCGGCTTATCGGCGGCAACGCCCAACTTTTCCACGAATTCTTCGATAATCGGCAGATTTTCATCTGTCCCGGTAGCCATCATCGCCGATTCCTGCCCATCATGAATGACATTCATCGCATAGCCGATGCTGTCCAGACCGGAAACAGGTCCGGTCGTAATCGTAACGCCGTAACCTTTGATGCCCGAACAAATCGAAAGATAACCGCCGGCAGCGTTGTAAACCGTATGCGGAAATTTGAAAGCGCTTCCCTGAGCGTTGCCCAATTTGGCTATCAATTCTTCAAAATCATAAGTCGCCCCGAGACCGCCTTCGCTGGTTCCCACGATAATGCCGATATCTTTGGCATTTTCTTCTGTCACCTTGAAATCGGCGTCTTGCAGGGAACGCATTCCCGAAACTGTCTGGAGCTGTCCCAAATTGTCCAGTTTGCGGTAGAAAGCCATCTTGATGCCAAGTTCCTTGTAATCATCAAGCGCAATTGTCGAACGGACAGAAGCTGTTTCCGGCTTTGCATCTTTTTCCACAGCCGCCAGGTAAGCCGCTTTGCTGTTTCCCAAAGGACAAACGATTCCGAGTCCCGTCACGGCGATTTTCTTTCCGCGGCAAGGTTGCTTGGGGACATTGCCCGTTTCTTTTGAAAAGACAATGCTCGCATTCGTTCCGCCAAACGCCACGTTGTTACTCATCACGCATTTCAACTCTTTGGCATGGGGAACATTTTGCACAAAATCCATCTGCCCGACCTTGGACTTCAACGCTTCGGAATCTTCGGCGCTGTAATGCAAAGTCGGAAGCACCGTATCCGTCGTCAAGGCCTTAATGCTGAACACCGCTTCGATAGCGCCAGCGGCCCCCAGGCAATGTCCGGTCATCACTTTCGTCGAACTGACACTGACCGTTGGATTTTCTGCAGCAAAAAATTTCTGGAATGCGGTAATTTCCGCATTGTCATTTTTACCGGTTCCCGTCCCGTGGGCGTTCACATAGCCAATGTCGGACTTTTGAATCCCGGAATTTTTCACGGCGCGTTCCATCGCTTCCGTCAAGCAGAGGGCATCTTCCCTGGGAGCGGTGATATGATGGGCATCGCTTGTCACTCCTGCGCCAAGCACTTCGCAATACGTTTTGGCGTTGCGCTTTTGCGCGTGTTCAAACGATTCGACGATGACAATTCCAGCGCCTTCGCCAAGCGTGATGCCATTGCAATGATTAAACGGCGAACAACCGTTTTCGTCCAAAGCGTGCAAAGAGAGGAATCCGGAATAAGGAACCGCGGCAAACGAATCGGCTCCGCCCGCCACGACGACATCGGCACGCCCCGCGCGAATCAAATCACAGGCGAGCGCAATGGAAATCGTTCCAGCGGCGCAGGCGTTCGCGACATTGGTCACAATGCCGCCGGCTCCGCACATTTCCGCTACCTGGGAAGCAATCGAAGCGATGGGCATTTTGGGAATGTCGTTTGCATCCTTCCCATTCTGGTGATAATGTTCTACGCTGAGAACGCCACCAACACAACTTCCGATGATCACGCTGACACGGGCATCGTCTGCAAAGCGTCCCAGCCCCGCGTCTTGCAAGGCTTCGTTCGCCGCTTTGATGCAAAGCTTGGACACCCGGTCCTTTTCTTCGGGAGCTTCGACGTCATCCAGCGTATCGCAATGGACTTCCGCCGCCAAATCCGCATAACATTTGTCCGTATCGACAGACGTTGTCTTATGGATTCCGGAAACGGACGCCAAGGCGTTTTTCCACGTTTCTTCAACATTGTTACCGATGGCACAGATAACGCCCAATCCGGTAACGACACAGCGGCAATCGTTCGATGTCATAAAGATTTCGGCAGCGGAAAAGAAATGTTAGACTTTGTGTTTTTCGATAAAATCAGCAATCGTATCGATGCTCTGGAACGGTTCCTTGCCCGCACCTGTCATCGAAACGCCAAAATTCGTATCGACAAAAGAGATGATTTCCAAGGAATCCACGGAATCCAGCCCGATTTCTTCGCCAAAAAGCGGCGTATCGTATTGGAGAACGCTTCCGTCAACGCCCAAGTCGGACATGAAGAATTCCTTCAGTTTGCTTTTCACTTCTTCGCTAGTCATTTGAACCTCTTGTTGGAATTTCTTCCAAGGATAGAAAAATTTTACCCAAAACAATCCGTCTTCACCCAAAATCAAGGATATGATGCGGCTTATTTCCGATAAAAATGATAAAACGCCTATTTTCCCAGAGGAAACAGCAAAGACACTTGCCGAGGCATCTCCCGAGTCGGCTTTCCATTTTTCAAAAAACAGTGCATGGTTGACGCTGTCGTACAAAGGCGGCTTCCCACGGACAACTTGTAATGAAAGCGGAAATGAAGCGCACCAACCCGTTCAAGGGTCGTTTCGATATCGACAAAATCCCCATACCGCGCCGGGCTGCGGTAGCGGACATTCAATTCCAGGACGGGGCTTACAAATCCCTCTTTTTCGATTTCCGCATAGCTGGCCCCCAGCGATTTGAAGAAGTCTGTCCGGGCCTGTTCAAACCAGACCGCGTATTTGGAGTGGTGCACCACTCCCATCTGATCCGTTTCCGCATACCGGACTTCGATACGACTCGTATGCCGATGTTTGCAAGTTTCCATACGTTACTCCGGGTCAAAACGCCTGGCGGACATAGAACGACAACCCGATGTGATGAGCGTCCACCCACGAAACATCCGCCCGGGCAAAAAGGCTCTCCTGGAGATTCAACGCCAAAAGAGCTCCGAATCCAATGGAGCGGTGCCATTTGTTCCGCATCAAATCGCTGAAGTATTCGCCAGACTTTCCCCCTTCAAAAAACACGTGCCCACCCAAAAGCCAAACGAAATGACGGCGCAATTCCGCTTGCAAAATTAACGCCTGGTTGTCTCCGAAATAAAGGCTTTCCACGCCGCGAAATCTTTTGATGCCATCGGGACCGGCGAGCATATCAAAAGGCACGTTCCCCTCGGCTCGTTTCCAAAGAGCCCCCACTGCCGCAGAGACATTCCCCGGAAACGTCGTGTACCCGCGCAGGTCAAAAGATTCCACGTCAAAGGAATAATCGCCAAACGCTTTGTTGTAAAACTGTTGTTCCCATTCAATCAAGAATCCGTGTTTTGTCCAGTTGGTATTGTCACGGGTGTCGAAGCCTATCAAATATCCGACTCCATTCCGCTGCCCCGAAGAAGGTTCCGGCGGTAAGACAGAGCCTTCTTTGTCAAATTCAATATCGGAATTTTCAATGTGCAGGGAAACACCGTATTTAAACTGTTCCGGCAGCCCAACGCGAATTTCCAGTCGCCCGCCCAAATAAAGTTTTTTCCGATTGTAACCGATATACTTGTCGATATCGGGAGAATTTCCCCGACCAAAATAACTGGCAATCCAATCTTGGTATTCCAAATCCATCCACAGGCTTATCTTGTCGTGGTAAAAATAAATGTAAGGTTCCAAAGTCAGTTGAAGCTGTCCACGGGATGAGCCATAAGCCGTAAAACCGATTTCGGGTACTTTGCCGTTTTCTTCATTCGGACGCAAAAAAAGAAGCACCATCGCACCACACTGAATTCGCGTTTCTTCCGTATAACCTAAAACCGGCACCGCCGAATAACGTTGAAAATGCTCCTGCCGCGTTGTATCGATTTGCAATGTGTCCTGCGCATAAAAACGGATATCGGCAAACGCGCAAACGGCCAAAAACAAACAGAAAAAACTCGTCTTTGAAATCGGGTTTAGCACGTTTCAATAATTCCTGGCAAAATCCGCATCCATGCCGATTTGCCATTTGAGAGCATCCAACGATTCAAATTTTCGCTCTGCGCGGATAAATGCAAGCAAATCCACATCCATTTGCTGCCCGTAAATATCCCCGTGAAAATCCAGGATGTGGGCTTCGACAGAAAGCGGCAAATTTCCAATGGAAGGCTGCAAACCGATATTGACAACTGCACGATAAGCGCTGCCGTCTTGCAAACGGGCAACAGCCACGTAAGATCCGAATTTGGGAACAAGCTTGTATTTTCCCATTTGCACATTCGCCGTCGGGAATCCGATGGTTCGCCCCAAACGTTTTCCCAAGACAACGGTACCGTGAATCCGGTAAGGCCTTCCCAAAAAAGTCGTCGCCCTTTCGACCGCCCCCTTTTCAAGGGCATCCCGGATTCGGGACGAGTTCAAAATTTCGCCATCTTTGTATTTTGCAGAAACTTGAATCGCGGAAATTTCCGGAAACGCCGTCAAAATGGCTTCAAAACTTCCCTTGCCTGCAGCCCCAAATCGATGGTCATGTCCCAAAACCAAAAATTTCGCATTCAACCTGCCGAGAATTTCTTCGGACAAAAACGTTTGATACGGCTTCGCAGCCACCGTCCGCGAAAACGGGAGCGCGACAAAATCCAGCCCCAACGATTTCACAAAAGAGGCTTTTTCTTCTGTCGTCGTCAGCAAAGCGGGCTGTCCCGGAATTCCCAAAACATGTCTCGTATGCGGTTCAAACGAAACGACCGTCGGCAACAATCCCCGCGCTTTCGCTTCGTTTCGCAGGATTTGGAAAATTTCCTGATGGCCTAAATGGCATCCGTCAAAATTTCCAACGGTCACCGCCCTGGAATTCTGTTCAGGCACCTTCGCCTCCCAGATAAAACTTGGGGACAATCTTCCCTTCTTCAAATACGCAGCCCGCCTTGGCTTCGCCGTCACGGCCCACAGCCAAAAGAAAGTTCGACTCCGCCGTTTCAGGGGGATTTCCGTTCCATGTCACAGAACGTCCATTGCGCAAAGCTTCCACTTGGCGGTCAGTCACTTCAAGAGAAGGAAAGCCCATGCAATCTTGAGGTTTCAACAGGGAATTTTCATTTAAATTTTCCGGTTGAACGGCATCGGCCACATTCAAGTGACCGATTCGGGTCCGGCGAATGCCGGAAACGGCGCCCCATGTTCCCAAAGCCTTTGCCATATCCCGAACTAGCGAACGGATGTAAGTTCCTTTGGAACAGTCACAAGAAAACCGGTACGACGAACGGACGCGTCCTGACGCCCCTTCCGGAATTTCGGCTTTTCCTTCTAAGCGCAGGCTCCGGATAAAAATTTGACGCGCGGCCAGTTCAACTTCCCTGCCCTTGCGTTTCAAATCCGACGCCCGATGGCCTTGAAGTTTGACCGCACTGAAATCCGGCGGGACCTGGCTGATGTTTCCGACAAAACGGGGAATGATTTTCTGAACGTCTTCTTCAAAAACAGGCTCCGGATTCATATCCTGTTCAAGCAATTTTCCGTCCCATTCGTCCGTACAGGTCGAATAGCCGAAATGAGCGAAAAAAGAATACGATTTTTCTCCCGCCTCGACAAAAGGCAGCAACCGCGTTGCCCGTCCAACCGCAGCGACAATCAAACCCGAAGCCCGCATATCCAGAGAGCCCGCATGTCCAACCCGCCTGGTTTTGAAAATTTTACGAAGAGGAAAAAGGGCGTTACACGAGGTGACGCCCACCGGTTTATCTAAAAGGATGAGTCCCGAAGGTGGCAAATTAAAGCTCACCCCGGTCCTTCAAATCAGCAAGGATTTCTTCAATATGCATCGCATGGTCCAAACTTTCATCCAAAAGAAAGTTCAATTGCGGGATTTTGCGAATTTTGAGAGCCTTGCCCAAATAAGTGCGGATAAATCCTGCGGAATTGCGGAGTCCGATAAGCGAAGCCGCTTTCTCGCGGTCAGAGCCGAGCACGGAGACAAAGACTTTTGCAAAGCTCAAATCATTTGAAATTTCCACCCGGCTGATTGTCACAAATCCAATCCGCGGATCTTTCAGCCCTTTCATCAAAAGCTTACTGATTTCTTCGCGAAACTGTTCATCGAGACGAACCGTGCGCGGGACTCGGCGTTGACTGTGAGAATTCCTGGGCATCAGGCATTCTCCTTCTTCGCTTCGGATGCCTTTTTAGCAGCGGCGGCTTTGGCAGCCGCTTCATCGCGGGCGACATCGGCAAGGGTACGGGCCACAGTGACTTCCTTGAAGAACATCAGCGTATCGCCTTCTTCAAGATTGTCGTAACCCTTCAGGCCGATTCCGCATTCGAATCCGCGAGCAACAGACTTCACATCGTCCTTATGCCGCTTGAGGGACTGGACAACCGTGGTGCCCAATTCCACGCCATTGCGGTAAACATGAACGCGGCTGTTGCGGTCCACTTCGCCATCTGTCACCATACAGCCAGCGATAAGACCGACCTTCGGAATCCGGAACACTTGGCGGATTTCCGCTTCGCCAGTCAATTCTTCGCGGGTTGTAGGCTTCAAAAGGCCTTCCACCGTATTCTTGATATCGTCGATGATTTCGTAAATGACGCGGTAAGTCTTGATTTGAATCCCTTCTTTCTGGGCCATTTCGCGAATCGAAAATGACGGCATCAAGTGGAAGGCGACAATGACCGCCTGCGATGTCGAAGCGAGCAGGATATCGGAATCCGTGATGGCGCCAACCCCTTTGCGGATAATGTTAATCTTGACTTCGCTATTCGAAAGCTTTTCAAGACTTGCGGCAATCGCTTCAGACGATCCACCCACATCGGCTTTGATAATCAAGTTCAATTCCGAAACGGTACCATTCTTGACGCCTTCGTAAGTGGATTCCAGAGAAATGGACTTCCGGGCGCGAAGATCGCGTTCACGCGCCGCCATACGGCGCTTCGAGGCAATTTCACGCGCGGTCTTTTCGTCTTCGACAACAGCCAATTCATCACCCGCTTGCGGCGTACCGTCAAAGCCCAACACCTGACAAGGAGTCGAGGGGCCAGCTTCTTTCATCTGTTTGCCGCGGTCATCGAACATGGCGCGGACACGGCCTGCATAAACTCCACAAACAAACGGATCGCCAACATGGAGAGTACCATTTTGAATTAAGATCGTCGCCATAGAACCCTTACCCGCATCGAGTTTGGATTCCACAACCGCTCCACGGGCCCTTGCCGATTTCGAAGCCTTGAGTTCAAGGACTTCCGCTTCCAAGGCCAAAGTTTCCAAAAGTTGCGGCATACCCTGACCGGTACGCGCAGAAACTTCGATACAGCTGACGCTGCCGCCCCATTGTTCGACTTCGACACCGCGTTCCGCCAACTGCGTACGAATCTTGTCCGGATTGGCAGTCGGCAAGTCCATCTTGGTGATGGCGACGACCAAGGGAACTTTTTCGCGTTTCGCCAGTTCAATGGATTCAACCGTTTGCGGCATCACCATAGAATCAGCGGCGACAACCAAGACTATCACGTCTGTCACCTGAGAACCTCTGGCGCGCATCGCGCTAAAGGCTTCGTGCCCCGGCGTATCGAGGAATGTCACCTTTCCCACAGCAGTGGTCACTTCATAAGCGCCAATGTGCTGCGTAATACCGCCCGATTCACCAGAAACGACGTGCGTTTTGCGAATCCAGTCGAGAAGAGAGGTTTTACCGTGGTCCACATGACCCATCACGGTCACCACGGGATGCCGCGTTTCCAAATCTTCGGACTTTTCTTCTTCGACACCCAAAACGTCTTCATCATATTCTTCCATCAATTGCGCTTCATAACCGAATTCATCGGCCAGCACTTGAATCGTTTCAAAATCCAGGCGCGCATTGATTGTGACCATCATCCCCATTTCCATGCATTTGGCAATGACACGGGCGGGCATCTGATCCATCATCCCGGCAAGTTCACCCACCGTGATAAAGTCAGAGGTCTTCAAAATCTTTTTCTGTTCCCCTTCTGCAGAGGCACTCTTATCTTTGTGATAAACTTTCTTGACCGGATTTTTGGAAAGCGAAGCCATCACCCGGGAAACATTTTGCCGGACGGAATCCTGCTGTTCCCCTTGATCAAAACGGTTGTCCTTGACATCCCGACCATTCTTTCCGCGTTTTCCCTTGAAGCGATCCGCGTTATTGCCACCACGAGATTGTCCCGGCTTATTGTTGCCTCCGCCAAAACGGTTGTTGCCACCGGCGTTATTTTGCGCATTGGCGAAAACATCTTGCATGTTCTGACCGGGGAAACGTCCCGTGCGAACCTGGCCACCGCCAAACGATCTTGCGCCGGTATTAGACGAATTTCCCGTTCCATTTGAACGGAAACGGCCATTTCCAGAACCGCCACGGTAATTTCCACCATTTGCACCTGGTCCGAAATGCCCCGTGTATCCCTGCCCAGAGCCATTATTGCCCCGCCGATGTTGGGCGGCGGCTTGCTGCTTGGACTTTTCAATTCGGGCGAGAATAGCCGCATCCGGTTTGAAAACCTGAGCCTTCATTTCGACCGGGCGGAGTTCTCCAACCGGAGTCGCGTTGATCCGCGGGCGCGGAACGGGCGCACCGGGCGCTTGCTGCGCCGGTTTTGCCGGTGGAATCTCTTTTTTCGGTTCCACAGAAGCCGCCGGAGGCGGCGTTTTGACGTTCACCGTCGGAGCTGCCGGAACCGGCTTGACTGCCGGTGCCGCCGTCGGAGCGGGCTTTGGAGCAGGTGCTGGCGCCAAAGGTTTCACAACTGCCACGGGCGCGACAGGCTTTGCAGCCGGAGTTTGCGTTTTTGCCGAAGGAATGGGCTTCGGAGCCGGGCGAGCTGTCGCAGAACGCGTCAATTTGACGCTTCCACCCATAAACTTGCCCGTAATCGTACGGCGCCCGTTCGCTTGCACGGGTGGTGCCGCCGGACGCGGAGCTTCTTCCTTTTCTTCCGGAGAATTTTTCTTCAAATTCTTGCGCAATCCCTGAGCTTTGGCTTTACGCGCGTCCGCCTTCGCCTTTTCTTCCAACACTTGAGCTTCAATCGAAGCAAAAGCCACTTGGGGAACTGGGGAAAAAGGCGTCAAGACCTGCACACCATTTTCGTGCAACAGGGTTACGACTCGACTTGCGTCGACTCCATGTTTCTTCGCCCATTCACCCGGTGTGATTTTGATTTCGTTACTCATCTATGCTTTTGCTCCAATAAGCTTCTCTCTTAAGCTTGACCTTCCGTTTCCGAATTTTCACTGACCGGAGATGTTTCATCCACCGATGCCGGTTCGACATTTTGGGAGGCATCCGCTTTGAACGGGGACTCTTCTGCGGTCACAGACTCTTCCACCCGCCTAATTTCTTCCGGCTGCGGAGTCAAAACTTTCTGTTTGTCTTCATCACTCTTGGCCGACCATTCCTTTTCGCCAAAGACCATCAATTCGCGTTGCACCAAACGGGATGCCAAATTGACATTCTGACCATTGCGGCCTATCGCCTGCGGCAAATCTTCATCGGCGACAACAATGACGCAACGGGACGTATCGGGAACTTCAAAATACTTGACGATATTCGCCGGAGAAAGTGCGTGGCGAATAAATGTGATCAAATCCGGATCCCAGTGGACAATGTCAATCCGTTCGTTGCCAAGTTCACGAACAATCGCTTGAACTCGGGCACCTTTCATTCCGACGCAAGCTCCGACCGGATCTATCCGGGCATCCCTCGCGACAACAGAAATTTTGGCGCGGTATCCCGCTTCACGGACAACTCCGCGGACTTCCACGGAACCGTCGAAAATTTCAGGAACTTCTTGGCGGAACAATTCGTAAAGGAATTGTTCATTGGTGCGAGAAAGGGTCACCTGCGGAACGTTGCTCTTGGACGATTCGCTCACACCGGAAATGACGGCCTTAACCGAATCCCCCTGTTGGAAACGTTCCTTGGGAAGCATTTGCTTCTGATCGAGAATCGCTTCGGTCTGACGTCCGATGGAAACGATGATATTGCGTTTTTCAATCCGGAGGACTTCGCCGTTGACAATCGTACCAATTCGGCCTTTGTATGTGTCCAAAATTTTGCGGCGTTCTTCATCGCGGATGCGCTGAATCAAGAACTGTTTCGCCGTCTGAATCGCCTGCCGGCCAAAAGCGGAAACCGGAAGTTCCATTTCAAGATGGTCGCCCGGTTGGACATCGGGGTTCAAATCCCGCGCCTGTTCCACCAGCATGAAATGTTCGTCCATTTCTTGAACTTCTTCGGCAGAGAGCGACTCATCGTAGTCCGGATAATCATCGACGATATCCACAACGAGAGCGATAGAAATGTCGTTCGTCACTTCATCGATCTTGACGTCAAAGTGTTTGTCGATATTCAGGTACTTGCGGGCGGCATTGATCAAAGCGTCCTTGAGTGCGCCTTCGACAATGGAATTGTCGATGTTCTTGGTTTCAACGACCGACTTGAACGCATCGAGCAAATTGATTTTTGGTTCCGTATTCTTTGTCATAAGAGCCTTTTCTTTAGAATTGAACTTCAACTTTGGCCGAAAGGACTTCCGACCGGGATACCCGGACAGCCTCCGCCACGCCTTTTACCGACAGGATCAAATCCTCATCTTCTACAGCGACAAGCGTTCCCGTGAGCGGCTTTCCAGAAGTCCGCGAAATGCGCAGGACCCGGTTGATGTTCCGTTCAAAATCCCGAGTGGACTTGAGGGGACGGTCGATTCCAGGCGAAGAAACTTCGAGAGTGTACGCACCCGACACAAGGGTTTCGTCTAAATCCATGGCATCCGAAAGACGGCGGCTCACTTCCGCGCAATCTTCCACATCTACGCCATTCACCTTGTCTATGTAAATGCGGAGGACCTGGCGTTTGCCAGCCCTGAACATGTCAAATTCGACAAGTTCCACAGAAACAGCTTCGCAAGCTGCCGCAATCAGGGAATTTAATCTTTCCCGGTTATCCAAATACACCTCATACAAGAAAGGTTCGTTCACATAAACGAGCCGTCAACATTGTCAAATAGAGAAAATTTTGTGCAAACGGGCAACCGGCGATTTTCCGAAACGAGGCTTTTCGCCCAAAAGTTGGGCGAACTCCGACGAAATAACTATCTTTGGGACATGCTTTCAACCATTCTACTGATTCTGGTCAGCCTGGCAGGCACCGCCGGGACCGCCTACTATTTTCGGCGGAATCTGGTTCGCATTGCGGAAAAAAACAAATCCATCGACAGCAAGTCGAAGCGTATTTTGAATTATCCGCTGACAATCCTCTGGTACGGCTACCTGCTCGTCTTTTTCGTAGGTCTTTCTGTCAACAATTTGATTTTTGACTAGTCTTGGACTTCGCTTCGCTCCACAGAGCGAGCCATTCCTCCGGGAGAAGATCCCGCAGGGATTTTTGAGGGTATTTCTCCGCCGCGAGAACTTCCATTGCGCGGAACCGCCGATCGAATTTATTCGCCCCACGGCAGAGCGCAAGTTCCGCGTTCAAACCAACATGCCGCGCCAGTTGACAAAGGGCAAACAGCAAATCGCCGAATTCCTCTTCCATTCTTTCCCGGTTCGGCTCCTCAGCAGTCGCTTTGCGGCATTCTTCCCGGAATTCTTCAAATTCTTCGCAGACCTTTTCAAAAGCAGGCCCGTCAGAAGCCCAGTCAAATCCTACTTTAGCGGCACGGCGCCCCATTTCTTGGGCGCGGGCAAGCGTCGGCATGCTGCGGGAGACTTTGTCCATCGGAGATTTACGCACTTCTCCTCGCGCTTTTTCTTCGTCCGCTTTGATGTTTTCCCAACGCCCGACGACCTCACTTGCATTTTCCACTTTGGCATCCCCGAACACATGGGGATGGCGACGGCGCATTTTGGCGCAAATCGCATCGGTCACGTCTTCAATGTCGAAGTCCCCCTGTTCACCTGCCACCTGGGCGTGAAAGACCACCTGAAACAAAACGTCGCCGAGTTCCTCACACATGTGGCTTTTATCCTGCGCCTGGGCGGCATCGATATATTCCGAAGTTTCTTCCACCAAATACGGAAGAAGGCTTTGAATCGTTTGCGCCCTGTCCCAAGGGCATCCCTCCGGCGAACGGAGACGTTTCATCAACTGTACCAAATCAGAAAAGGAGCTCTTCATGGAATTCCAAATTAGCAATTTCCCCGTTCAAATCCTTCGTAAGGAAGATTTCCCCGCAGCGCTAGCTTCCATCCCAAACCCTCCAAACGCGATTTTTTACCGCGGCAAGCTTCCCCATTTTCAAAAATCCTGGATAGCGATGGTCGGCACGCGGAGACCCAGCCAACAAGCAGAAGAAATTTGCCGGAGGCTCATCCGCAGTCTTGCCGGCACCGACGCCGTCGTCGTTTCCGGACTCGCTCAAGGAATCGACAGTTTCGGTCACTTGTCCGCCATCGAATGTCGCCTGCCGACAGTCGCCGTCATCGCCCAAGGCATCGAATCCGAAATCGGCGGCTCCCGGCGAAATGTCGCCGAAAAAATTTTGCAATCGGGCGGAGCCCTCCTCTCGGAATATCCGGGGAAAACCTTTTCCCAAAAGTTCATGTTTCCTCAAAGGAACCGCATCATCGCAGGCCTTTGCAAAAGCACGACCCTCGTCGAAAGCAAAGCGCACGGCGGTGGAATGATTACAGCCAATTTCGCCATTGAATTTCAACGCAAGCTCCTGTGCGTCCCCGGATCCCCCATTACAGAAACATCCCAAGGAACAAATCAATGTATCGCCACCCGAAAAGCGGATGCAGTTTGGAAGCTCCAGGATTTCGCCGACCTTTGCGGCGCAAAACGCCTCCAGGACCCCACTTTGGAAAACTCGCTTCTGACAGGTATCGACTTGAATCCAGAAGCCTTATCCCTATTCCAGCAAAATGCGGGATTTTCCCACTCCTTAGACGTCATCTGTCAAAGAACGGCCCTTTCCGTTTCTCAAGTTTTAGCTATATTAACGGAATTAGAAATTGCAGGATTGGTGCATTCCAAAGACGGGAACATGTTCCATTTTTCTGCATCGGAGTAAATTTTGAAATTCAATAATATTGGCAAGCAAATTCTTTTCGCCCTCACATTCGTTGTTGTCGCCGTATCCCTTTATTCTTTTTCCTTTGGCGAAAACGGATTATACAAGCAGCACAATTTGAAAAAACAAATTGCCGTCCTCGGGCAAGAAGCCGACTCCCTGAAAAAAATTCTGGAATTTCGAAAAGACGAGGGTGAAAGGCTTCTCACGGACTCTTTTTACATGGAATCCATCGCCCGGACCAAATACGGCATGTCCAAAAAGAACGAAACCGTTTACCAATTCCTGGACTGATTGAACATTCCGGTCACCAGATAAAGAAACCGATTCCCGCCAACACCTTATGCGAAAAGCCTTCCATTTTCGCATAACCAAAATCGTGATCCAAATAGCTGGCCAAATATTTCAGTCGAAGGGAAATCGAATTCATCGGAGCGCCCGTACGCCGGGAATAAGTCGTGAGCAGCCGGATTTCCCCGGCGACACCCAGCAAATAAGCGGCAGAATTTTCACTTTTCACATGCGTGCGAAGACGATGGTAGTTGTTATTGGGCTTATCAGCAAAGTAATAGTAATCGTCACTGCCATCAGGGAGAGCCGCATCCGTAAAAGCAACGCCGACAAACGGCTCCACTTTGAACAATCGGTGGTCGAAAACAACAAACCCCAACGAAATGCCGCCTTCATAGACAAGAAGTTCGCTGTCTTTTTCCCAGAGGACATCCGAAAAGCGCCTGTTCTTGCGGGTTTCCAAAGATCCAAATGAAATAAAAGGCGTGAAAACAAATCGGCGCAGCTGAATCGGAATCGCCGCATAAAAATTCCAGAATCGATGATGAAATTCCGACTTCAAATCACCCGTCAAAAAACCGATTCCCATCAACAGCTCCATCCCGACTCCGCTTCCATACAAATGCCCTTCGAATGGATCCTTTGATTCGTCACCCGAAGGCTGCCGAGCGCGAATCGGGACCAAGAAATTCCGGTTCAACCAGTCGCCGTCTTCATTCATCGGATATTTTTGCACAAACGCTTCCCCAGCTTTCAAAACACGGTTCAGCTGCAAAGCGTCCATCCGTTCAAACGAAGGCGCAAAGAGTATCGGGATAAAAGCCGATGCGGCCTCTTTATAAAAATTTTCTACAGAAGACTCTGAAATTTTTTCTTCGAGGCTGTCCATTTGCGCGGGCGTTTTCAAAGAATTCGGATTCAAAAGTGCGTAAAGATCGTCCCGGATAACAGGAACGCCCTCCCCTGTTTCTGCAAGTGCAACGCAACGTTCTTCCGCCGACACAGCCTTCCGGGCTTCCGGTTCCCAAAGCCGCCTGGAACGGATCAATTCGGTCAGCGCCGAATCGTATTTTTGCGCCCGCAGCAAGGCCATCCCCTTTTCCATCCCAGAAAAAGGGCAAAGCGCTTCCGAATAAAAGCCATCCAGATAATGGATGACCTGCAAAGCCCGCGAAGAATCCCCGGCGACCAGCGATTTGTAAAGAAGTTGACGTCCACGAAGAACCCGTTCGCCCGAAGACACCGGTTCTGCAAGGATTTGCTGTTCCACGTCCCACTCGGCAAGCGAAAAGACCGTGAAAAACAACACCAGAAAAAGCAACCGTCGATTCATGTTCCAAAAATAATTTTTCACCCGGGAACACCGGCGTGCGCACAGGGAAATACCCCAAACTTCATGGTTCAACAACAAATTCCCATGTGCACAGAGGCCGGCCCAAAGTTCCCGTTAACTGTAAAGCGTTTTCGTGTTCACTCACTCCTCCCGCCAAAGCGAAAAAGCAAGACAACAGGGTTATCCAAAGAATCTTCAAACACAAAGCAGCCATTCGACGCTTCATTTCTCCATCTCGTCTACTCCTTTTAAGTTCATCTTCTCCGGAGAAACTCCCGTTGGAAAAATTTGCAAGGCCATTTGCATCACCAAGTCACTGCGCCTGTCGTGCAGCACCAAGGAAGTCACACGGTTCTTGAATTTTTCCACCTCCGCCAAAATCATACGATAACATTCTTTTGACACACCCAAAGTCATCCCCATCGCAAAACGGTTTTCTTTCCGCAACGTCTTCAACGCATGAGCCGCTTTTCCCAGCATTTCACAATGATAACGAATCAACGCGGAATTCCGGCAAGAAGATCCACTGCGCAAAGCTTTATCCGTTTCTACCCAACGTCCATCCCCATCCTTTTCGATAAAACGAAATCTTTCAAGTATCTGCACGGCCTTCCGGGCTTCCGCTTCGGTGATCGGCGGAATGACCGATTTGGCCAACAACGCGTAATCCTCCTGAAAATCGTACAACGTTATCAATTCCCGAATGCAGGGAATGAACCAACTGCTGTAATATTCTTCCGCCCCAGAAGAAATTTCATTTGCGCGAACGTTTCCACGCATTTCCGCCAATTCCATCCGATAGCGTTCCCGCATGGAATCATCCTTCGCCTGGCAAAAATGCACCAGCCGATGCCAATATTCCAGTTCACGGCCCAACAAACCTAGAGCCAGCCCAACTTGTTCCGCTGTTTTGGAGCTAAAATTCCTTTCTCCCAATGCGACTTGGCGCAAAAAATTGGAATTTTTAATTCCCGCCCTCTTTGAAATGGCCCGCCAAGAGAACCGCGATTGTTCACGACCGTGAAGATCGTGTATATTCTGCAGATAAAGTCTATAATTTTCATACTCCAAAATAGATTTCATCGGTTTTAAATCTAAACACATTTCGAAAATACGTACTCAAAAAACATAAAAAGTGTATCCTAGTGGAATGCGTTTTTTGAACCCTCTGAAAATCCGTCACCAACAAGTTGCAAAAATTCCGCAAAACCCATTCTGGAGATTTCGTTCCAAGCAAACAGTGCGGCAGATTTTAGTCGAGCATTCAAGTTTCCAAAACGACAGAAGTCAATGCGCAAAGAGGAATTCAAATCGAAAGATGAAAACGTCGAATCGGCTGGGGTTTCAGACGAAAACACTTTGCTTCAAATGGAGTGAATTTCGCACGGTGCTGAACGTGGACTCGGGACTTTTTGGCAAAAGGGCAGAAAACCATTTTCTTCCGAAAGTCATGCCGAAAATTCTTGACTCACCAGCCCAGCTGGTGGTTTTGTTTATACAAAAAGAACTCCCGCAAAATGCGGGAGTTCATCAGTTTGCGAATCGAACCCCGAACTTACCAGGAGGGGAGCAATGATAGAGTTGTTAGAGGATTTACCGTTCGCAAATCAACATCTACAATTTATCAATGAATCGCGATGATGTCCATTACCTATTCGTTATTTTCCTGTTATTTTTTTCCTAGGTATAGCGGGCTCTTCGCGAAAATCGATGTGGCAATGGGGTTCAAAGCGGAACCCGCCACGGCGATGCCGGTTGAGTCCCATCACGTCGGAAATCTTTTCTAGGTGATCGACCACGCGGTTCAAGCGGCTTTCAAAATTCGGATTCACCGGATCAATGCAAATTTCCGGATCGCGTTTAAATTCGCGGTTTTCAAATTCTTCACGACCCGTACGCGTGTATTCCCGGAGAATGTTGCGCAAAATACGAGCGGGGACATTGCGCATCAAATGCTTGCCGTTGACCGAAATGGAATCGTCCGCTTCGTAATAGATGATTTCTGCAACATGGTTGATTTTGTGCAGCAATTCTTCGTGCGCTTTCTGGACAGGCGGCCACACGTTGAATTCTTCTTGAACCAGAGACGAAATCAAGCCGGCAAACGGATCTTTGACAGCCTTGTCTTTTGCATAAATAAATTCTGCAATCGAAGCCGGCGCTCCGTAATAGCGGTCTTTATAAAGCAAATGCGTTCCCGTACTGGTGTCAATGACATCTGTATCCAAACGGATGCAAGGCTTATCAGCCAATTTCGAAAGCCCAAGGTCTTGCGGAATTTTCTTCAAAAGTTCACCGAACTTCGTCACATGACCAACAGCGATGCCGCTGACATAGAAGGTGTCGCCATCCAAGCTTCCACCCAGACGACCGAGCAGGGCTTCTTCTGCCGTATATTGGCAAGCCCACAGATGAACCTTTTCAAATGCGGGGAGATCCAAAAGACGCGGACCATTGACCAAAGACATCAAAAGCCAGGATGCGTAAACCGCAGAGGGATGTCCCGTTTCTGCAGCGCGGTTCACAATAAAGTCGTGGCGCGTGTCCCCTTCAACCGCTCCTTCGATGAAAGAAGAATTTTGCTGGAACAAATTGCGCTTTTCATAGCACTGCAAAAATCCCTGACGCTGGTCTTTCATATCGAAGAAGTCGCGAATGAAAGGCAAATAGGAACGCAAAACAGCGCGCTTGGGAACGGAATTGACATGTTTCATTTTATCAAACATGCGAACCGAGAACGTATCGAGATTTTCGCCCTTGGCGAGAAGCCAATTCGAAAAACTTTCAATGACAAGCGCATTGTCTTCTGGCGAGACCATTTCATCATCCTGCCAGGCATTTTCAATCAATTTACGACTGGAAATAGTTGCGTTTTGAACTAGCGGCACCAAATCTTCCGTTTTGTACGAAAGAAGGAGTTCGCTATAAGCCAATTTCAAAAAAACATTTGGAATTTTGATTTCTTTATCCTGCATGTGCATAATTTATTTTTTTTCTTCAATAAATTGGCTGCATGATTCTCATTTTATTCGTTTTTTTTGCCGTTTTATCGCCTTTTCTATATTTTAAGGCATGAAAAAAAAACGAATTCGTGCCCTTTCGGAAGAAGTCGTCAATCAAATTGCCGCCGGAGAAGTGATTGAACGCCCCGCATCAGTCATCAAAGAGCTCGTGGAAAACGCTCTTGACGCCGGAGCTTCCCGGATTGAAGTCCAAGTCACTGATGGCGGAAAAACATCCATCCTCATTCGAGACAACGGCTGCGGAATGTCGAAAGAAGATCTCGACATTTGCTATTTACCGCACACCACGTCTAAGCTGACCTGCGCCGAAGATCTTTTTCATTTGGCCACAAACGGATTCCGTGGCGAAGCCGTCGCTTCCATCGCCGCCATTTCCAAGTTGACTATCACCAGCCGACCAGAAGAATCTCCGGCCGCGTATTCCATCCATTTGACCGGGGGAACTCCCGATTCCCAAACAGAAAACGCCGCGCCGCGGGGAACCTCATTCCTTGTAGAAGATCTGTTTTTCAACGCCCCCGTCCGGAAAACGTTTTTGCGAAGCGACACTTTGGAAAACTCGCGCACTCTTGACACCCTCATCCGATTGGCCATAGCCAATCCCGCTGTCCGATTTGACTACAAAGTCAACGGAAAAGAAGTCTTCACCGGCGTCGAAAGTGACAATCTGCAGAACCGCATCGCCGAAGCCTTGGGCCCCGGCATAGCCCGTTCCATGCTCCCCGTCGATTACACCGAAGCGAACATCCGCGTTTCCGGATTCGCCGTTCCTCCCGACGCTTTAAAAAACAAGCGGAGCAAGCTGTATTTCTACGTTCAAAAAAGGCCCATCTGGAATCCCGTCATGACCAAAGCCGTGACTCAAGCGTATGAGCCTTACAGTACGACAAACGCCCCCATCGCCGTTCTATTTTTGGAAATGGAAGATGTCGCCGTAGACGTCAACGTGCACCCGACAAAACGCGAAGTCCGATTCGCCAACGAGAATGACGTTTTTCTCACCGTATTGCACGCCATCCGAGACGCCTTCCAAAAAGAATCCAGCGACGGTCCTTCTATCCGAATTGAAGACCTGGGAATTTCTCACGACCATTTTGCCGAATCGTCAAAGCCCGATTCCTCGCCAACATTTACCCGACCACTGGTGGAGGATTCCGCAGAAAAAATTCCCGTGCAACCGCTTCCTTTTTCGGAACCGACAAAAACTGTCAAAGAAAAAAAGCCGACATACCGGTCGGAACCCCAAGACGACATTGTCCAGGATCTTTTTTCGCTGCCGGAAAACGGCAACATTATTCCCCTGACACCCCAAAACCTCCGACCGCCCACCCGCATCGATAAAACGCCGCCGCCTCAATTTTTCCAATTGTCCAACACATACCTTGTATGCGAAGACAGCGAAGGTTTGCTGCTCATTGATCAAAACGCCGCACACCAAAGAGTTCTTTACGAACAGGCGTTAAACTCCTTGGCGACAGAAGCTTTTTTGGAAAGCCAGGAATTATTGTTTCCGGAAGTCGTTGAATTTTCTCCCGCCGAAGCGAGCGTCATTCCCGACTTGCTTCCCACGCTGGATCAGTTGGGATTTCATTTGGAATTGTTCGGCAAGAACACGTATCAGCTCCGGGGAACGCCTCGAGATCTGCCGTTTTCCCGTTCCGTCGAAGCGTTGAAAGAATTGATTTCGGCCGTAATCGACGGTGACGAGCCCGGCAAGCCATCTCACGAGACCCTGGCGAAAGCCTGGGCAAAAGGAAACGCCATTCAAGCGGGCAGCAAATTGGGAACAGAAGAAATGACTCATCTGATGGCATCGCTTCTCGCCACCCAAGACCCGATGAGCTCGCCCGGCGGACGTCCGACCCTAATGCGGCTGCCACTTGCCGAAATCAACCGGCGGTTTAAACGCTAATTCAACCGCCAGTTTGTATATTGGATTTCATTGTGATTCATTTGCGAAAGTTTTTTTCCATTCTGTCCGCGTTTTCGAGCTTCGCCCTGGCTGCTGAAATCAGTTTTTCCGGCAATCAGAGCGACATTCACTGGAAAGCGGCTTCTTCGGAACATTTCAATTACGCCTTCCCTGCGGAATACAGCACTCATGCGGGAATTGTCGCCTCGACAGCAGAAGCCGTTTACGATTCCATCGTATCGCGATACCGGATGCAAATGCCTCTCCGAATTGATGTTTCCCTGCAAAACGCCCTGTATGCAAACGGTTCCGCCTCGCCCAACGAGAACGCAATCAATTTATTTCTTTCGAACTGGGATTTTAAATTGCGCAGCACGCATCCCTGGATAAGTGATGTCGTTTCTCATGAATTTTCCCATTTGGTGAGCATTGAAAGCGGAAGCAAACTTCCCCACTTTATTTACGGTTTACAGCTTTCGTATATCGACTATTACAACGAACGGCAAACAGAAAACGCTTCGGTTGTTTTGCCTTTTACCCTGCAACCGCTTTGGCTTGCCGAAGGCACCGCCCAATTTGAATCAGCCCGAATGGGATTTGACGCTTGGGACAGCCACCGGGATATGTTGCTCCGCACCGCCGCCCTAAACGATGGGATTCTCGATTTGAATTACATGCATGATTTTGCAGACAATTCTCTCGATGCGGAATTAGGACCTTATACTCAAGGGTTCGCCTTAGTTCGCTACATTCATGAAAAATACGGGGAAAACGCCGTGCCTGATATTTGGCACGAACTTTCAAAACCTTACCGGGTTACACTTTCCGGCGCACTCCAAAAAGTCATCGGCATCGACGAGGATTCCCTTTTTGCCAACTGGAAAGCAGAAACCGTTCAACATTACCGCGAACAAGAAAAGAGCCTTGGCCGTCTGGTGACTGGCAAAAAATGGACTGAAAACGCATTTTACAACGACTACCCCGTCATTGCAGGGAATTCCGTTTACGGCGTTTCCAATTTTGGCGGGCCTTGGTTCGATGGCGGGATTTTTAAAATTCCAACGCATGCGACCGATTTTTCTACATTCGCCGATTCCGCAACCGGTTTGACAATCACCGTGCAAGATTCCATTTTGGACATCACACAATACACTCAAAGCGGATTTCAAGTAGAAAAGCCTTGGTTCGACAAAGGCGTTTCCGTCCGCGACATAAAAAACGTGGGGCCGCTTCTCGCTTATGTCACTTACAAAAAGCGCGACCGGAACGGACACGCCCATTTCGACATCGCCATCGCCGATACCAACGGAAACAACCGACTGGCGACCCTTTTGGCAGACGCTGTTTACCCGGACATTTCTCCAGACGGAAAAGAAGTCGTTTTTGCCCGCCGGGAATTGAATTCGACACGTTTCGTTCTCAGTAAAGCCTCCGTACCGGATTCCGGTTCACAATCCCCTGCCGAATACAAAGACATTTACATTCCCGACGAGAAAATTCTCTATTACAACATTTACACGCCAAAGTTCAGCCCCGATGGAAAGAAAATCGTTTTCAGTTATTTTGACGACAAAGAACGCGGAATCGCCGTAGTCAACGCCGACGGTTCCGGACTTTTGACTTGGACTAAAGCGGGTGTCGACTTGCGCGATCCCAACTGGATTGACAATCAGACTCTCATCTATTCCAGCAATCAAAACGGCATTTTCAATTTGTACTCCAAGACGCTGAATGGCAGCACAGAATACCCCATGACCAATGTTTTGGGAGGCGCTTTTACACCCACCGTCGATTCGGGAGTCATTTATTACATCGGTTACGATGCCGATGGATTTTCCCTGTATTCTTTGGATTTGACCGATTACGAAGCGACTTCGGATTCCATTTTTACCGTTTTTGATACAACGATCACCACGTGTCCCGAACCGCAGACAGACACTTCTTTCTCTGACTCCGCACAAATTGCCGATTCGACGTTGACGTTGACTTTGTGCCACATCGACACTCTGATTTCGCAGCGCGATTCTGTTCTGAAAAAAGCAAAGAATCCTCCTTTGGTTTTGAACGGGAAGACTCTACCCAAAAAGCAATCCGACTTAGAACTGGCCGAAATCGGTTTTGCGGGCAGCGCCCAAAACTACAAACCGATTCCGACTCAACTATTGCTTGCCCCGCTTTTCGTTGTTGAAGAACGCGCTCCCGATTTTACAGTTGTCGGCGACGGCAAGGCAACTCCCAAACTCGGAATGGCTTTGTCTCTATCCGATCCTTTAAAAAAGAACATCCTTTCTGCGGGATTGCTCCTTGAAGTTGGCAACGGCTGGGATTACATCAACGGAGACGGTATCAATCCCGAAATGGAGCGGGAATTTATCGTTTCCCTGGAAAATCATTCCACACCAATCACATTGGGAATTGCTTATACAAATTTAAATTTCCGCACAAAGGACACGATTCGTTACGAAGATCCGCGCAGTTACGAGGATTCCATTGGAACAACCCATTACGCCATTCCGATGAGTTCCATCCAAGGCTCCGCCAGTTACAGCATTTTCAAAGCAGGAGACAGCCTTTTTGTTTTGGGCTCTTACGATCAAGCCAACTTTAATTTGTACGAAGAAAATCTGGAATGGACGTATCAGAAAAGATTTTCAGCAACAATCGGAGCCTCTTTGGATTGGGACGACGGAAACACAACCGCGACCAATACCGTTGGCGCAGGAAACGGCATCACGGCAAGCTACCAGATTTCCAATTCCGATTTGTATCGACCGGGAACCTTCTCGGAAAGCTTCACCATCAGCCCCAGCGGAAAAATAGAACCCATTTACAGAAACTACACATTACACAATTTTTACGTCAATGCCCACGGCAGCATTGCAAACCCCATTCACAATGGCGCCCGTTTCGCTTTTGGGGCAACCGTTGCCGGGCTGGGTGCCTGGAGTGCAGAAAACGCCAAAGACACTCTTGACAGCTACTATTTTTCACCGCTTTTTCTCGAAGGCTATCCGTACTTGATTACAAACGAAGACTACAACCGCAGCGGGCTTAAAACAGCCAAAGCCGAGCTTCATTACCTGTTTCCGATTTTTGAAGACTGGAGAAATCAATTTTGGATTTTCACCACACGGGATTTCTTTGTGAATGTTTACGCTCAGGTCGGCGCCGCTTGGAATGATCATGGATTTCCGCTTTCCAAATTCAAATCCCGAGATTTTTGGGACCGCAGCGTTGGGCTGGAATTTAGACTGGCGAACCGACTTTTTTACACCCTGCCGTTTAACATTTCTCTGAATTTAGCCCGCGGTCTTGACCGCATCGGAGAAGATGAATGCGGAAAAGGCGGGCGAAAAATGACCCCCATAGATATCCCCGTTTTGCCAAAGTCCATTTCTCCGACAAAAATTTCATTTTCGATTGGAATAGACTTCAACAACACGTGGATGCAATAATCCCCTCCTGGATTTTTAACGATTCCGGCTGCGCACGTCTTTTTCCAAGCCAGTCATGGAGCCGCTTCTGTCCAAGATAAAAATGATTTCCGGAAATCCCTGTTTCATTTGAACCTCGCCAAATATGCAATGCGGAATTGCTTTGCAGTGCTTTTAATTTAGGCAGATTCCAGTTTTCAACGTCGCTTGACGAGCGACATTTCTTTAAACGGAAATTTTGATATTCCGGCTGTATCCGAGAACTTCCTCTCCGTGTTCCATCAAAATGTCATTTAAAACGGGGACTTTGTATTGGTTCTTGTTTGCTTCTTCCCGAAAGAACTTTTCCCTGTTTTCCAAAAAATAGCGGACTATCAAATCGGCTCTGTTCGCCGGCGACAAGGCATACCCGGCACGGGCGATGAGGTCGCAAGCTTCGGCATAATCGAGTTGAAGTCCGATGGCGATAGCCAGCGCCGTGTTCTTGGAAACCCGATAATTCTTTTTGCCGTTAATTTTTGAAAAAAGCCTTCTGTCAATGTCCGCATTCCGCTGGAGCTCCGGCGCGGAAATGTTCCGGAGCCGCATCAATTCGTTCATGCGGTCGCGAAACGTTTCTTCGTCCTTGACGCTGTTCAAAATTTGCGTGAGATTTCGTTCGGCATTTTCACAAAGCATTACACCCAATTTTTCACAGGGTGATCCGCGGACAACCGGTGAAAATTCATAATGAATTTGAACGTAATCTTCGATAATGCCAAACAGCTTTTGCGAAATACTTTGGGATTCGCTGTCGTATAGGACCAATTGGACGTCGAGTTTTTTGTCGGGTTTTCGGCCAGGAAAATTTTAATGGAATTTTTGGCGATTTGGAGCGCGATTTCCTTGGGGAATCGGTAAGTTCCGCTAGAAAGGAGAGGCGTGGCAAGGGTTTGGCAACCGAGTTCCACCGCTTTTTCGAGAATCTTTTGGTAGCAAATGGAGAGGGCGATTTCTTCCCCAGAACGGCCTTCGTTGTAGCGCGGCGCGGAAACGAAAATCAGATATTTGGCGTTTAGGCGAAAAGCCGATGTCACAGCGACTTCACAGACATCGAGCGAACCGATTTTCTGGCGTTCCGAGAGCAGGTCTTCGTACCCCGCCATTTCGTAAATTTTCGCCTCCGTGGAGCCGCCGCAAACGGGCACGCGGTTTGCCGAGTTGACTATCACATCGGCTGAAACCGCCGTTAGGTCGCCATAAGTGATTTTAAAACTGCTCATGACCGTTCCAGTGCATGGATTCCTTTCGGATGAGGAATTGACGGGACACGTCGTCGAGGCTCGCCGCAACGGACTCCTTTTCGGTTCCCATCAGCCCGCCGAACAGTGGATAAGGACTTGCCGTTCCACCTTGATTGTTGCATTTGACGCGGATGAAAATTTTTCCATCGCGGATTTGCAAGTTCAAAATGTGCTCATTCAAATCAATGGCCTGTCCGCGGTGATTGTGCACGATGGGCAGCTTCTTTTGGGCAAAAAGTTCTTCGATTCCGGCGGGAATCTTTTCCGGTTTGAAGGAATAAGTCACCGACGAAGGGAAGTGCGAGGAGAGCTTGTAGGGAAGCGGCTCGATTTTCAAGATGCGCATTCCCATGGGGAACGGTTCATTCAATTCATCCAAAAGTTTCGGCAGATTTTGCTTGGAAAGGTCCAACGGGACAAGGGTTTCTACCCCGATAATTTCACAAACCGTTTCGAGTCCCAACGGCAACGCGCCCATGTTGATGACTCTCGGCTTGGGGCTAAAACCTTCGCTATACCGGAGCGGAATTTCCGCTTTGCCGAACGCGCGGACAAAGGCAGAAAGCATGTTTTGATGCGGAAGAAAACGGCTGAGTCCCGTTTTTTGAAAAGTCAGTTTATAAGCGAATCGCTGCGTGTAAACAGGACGGCGCGCCGCCACAAGAGATTTAATTTCTTCCGGTGTTCGACTGGGCGCTTTGTAACGCTCCGGATTTTCTGCCAAACGGACTTCTTGTCCATTGCCGGGGATTCCACAATGTTGACATTCTCCCCATTTGCAATTTGGCACGGGCTTCGCCGTTTCAAAAACTTCCGGGTTAAAACCTTTTTGATATTCCCGCCACAAAAACGCCTTGGTCACACCGACATGCATAAAATCCCACGGGAACACGCTTTCCTTCTTCCGCGTTTCGTAAATCCATCCGACATCATAATGGAAGTCTTGCCAAATTTGTTCCCAATCTTTGGGACGGATTCGGTTGCCGTCGCTTTCAAAAATCATTCCGCGGCGATAAGCTTCGTAAATCATCGGAGCTAAAGAGCGGTCTCCTCGACTGTAAAACGCTTCGAGCCGAGACGTTTCCCAATCCGCCCATTGTAATTTCACATTCGGGTGTTTGAAAAAACGTTTGCGGACAAATTGAATATGCGAAAGGGCTGTTTCCCTGTCCATGAATCCAGCCCACTGCAAACCGGTGAACGATTTTGGAATCAAAATTCCCATGCTCACCGAAATTTGCGCGCCGCGCAAATGCCGCCGACCAATTTTCACCAGATTTTCAATCAGATTGCAAAAGGCTTCCATATCCTCTTCGTTTTCCGTTGGGAAGCCTATCATCGTATAAAGCTTGATTTTGTTCATTCCCGAAGAAAACGCATATTCTGCGGCATGGTACATGTCTTCATCGGAAATCGTCTTGTTAATCATTTTCCGGAGCCTTTCCGAACCCGTTTCCGGGGCAAATGTCGCACTGCGGCCCCCTTTCAAGGCGGCGACTTTTTCTGCCAGATGTTGGCCAAAGCTACTGACACGGATGCTGGGAAGAGACACGTCGACATTATCAAAATAAGCATCGTCGATAATGGAATCTGTCAAAGGTTCTATCGGCTTGTAATCTGCTGTAGAAAGGCTCAAAAGGCCCAATTCTCGTTCCCCAGTCGCTTTCAATCCTTCTTTCGCCAAATCAATGACATCATCCGGATTCAATTCTCGGCAAGGCCTATACCAAATTCCCGCTTGGCAGAATCTGCACCCTTGCGTACAACCGCGCATCACTTCAACGCTGTAGCGGTTGTGAATCAGGCGCATATTCGCTATCAGATTTTTAACGGGATAATCTTCTTTTTTCAATTTCGGAATGTAAACGCGACGAACGCCGTTTGTGTGTTCATAAGAGCCCGTCGCCGGTTCAGCAGGAACCATTTGACCAAATTCGCCAAGGATCATCTTCCGAAATGCGGGCACGTAAACGCCGTCTATTTTTGAAAGCGTTTCCAAAATTTCCGCACGGTTCATCCCCTTCTTTTTGCATTCTCCCACAATCCGAACAATCTTGGGGAACATTTCTTCGCCATCGCCGATGTTGAACGCGTCGAAGAAATCGGCAACCGGTTCCGGATTCGCCATAGAAGGCCCACCGCCCAAAACGATAGGGTCGTCTTCCTTGCGATCTTTGGAAAATGCGGCAATGCCCGCCAATTCCAAGACATAGGGAACATTGGTAAAATTCAACTCCGTCTGAAGCGACATTCCCACAATGTCAAATTCCCGAACAGGTGTCCACGTTGCATGCGTGTAAAGTGGAATTTGATGTTCCCGCATTTGCTTCGCCATGTCGTCCCAGGGCGCAAATGCGACATCCATAAACAAATCCGGTTCACGATTCACCACGTGATATAAAACGCGGAGACCATTATTCGAAAGACCGATTTCATACAAATCCGGAAATACAAACGCCACCCGCGCCAACACTTTAGATAAATCCTTAACAACACTATTGGCTTCTCCGCCCATGTAACGGGCTGGACTTTCTACGGAGGGCAAGACCTGTCCCAGCTTATCGAATATGTTCATAATCGGAAAGATAATTATTTTTGGCAAACCATGAGACTGTTACTGCAATTCGCCCTGATTCTTTCTGTTTGCTTTATCGGCGACATGCTTCACCGCGTCTGCGGAATTCCGCTGCCGGGAAACATCTTGGCGATGATCATCCTATTCTTGTTACTTTGTACGAAACTCGTTAAAGTGGAGCAAATCGCAGAAATTTCCGATTTCTTTTTGAAACGCCTTCCATTCTTCTTTTTACCTCCGACCGTCGGAATCATTTCCACTTACAGCGTTTTAAAAGGAAACGTCCTCGTTTTGTTTTTCCTGTGCATCTTGACTACGATTTTTACGATTGCCGCAACCGGGAAAGCCTCTGATTTTTTAATTGATTTTTTGGAAGGCAAAAAGCACCATGAATGAAGTTTTGAACACTCCGTTTTTTGGAATCGTCCTGACCATCGTCGCTTACGAAATCGGCGTTTTTTTAAGTTGCCGATTCAAACTAGCCATTTGCAATCCAATGCTTGTCGCCGCTACTCTCCTCATCGGATTTTTACTGTTGACCGGAATCCAAATAGAAACCTACAATATTGGCGGAGACTATATTTCCCTTTTTTTAGGCCCAGCGACAGCCGTTTTGGCGGTTCCACTTTACAAACAACTGAACGCCTTAAAATCCAATTTCATTCCCATTCTGTTCGGCATTTTCGTTGGCAGTCTCACATCATTCGTCCTCGTCTTGCTTTGCGCAAAAATTTTGGGCATGGACGACATCCTGAAATATTCCTTGTTGCCCAAATCCATCACAATTCCCATGGGAATAGAACTTTCCCGTGAAATCGGAGGCGTTCCGGCCATTTCCATCGCCGCAATTGTCATTTCAGGAATTTCCGGTGGAGTCGCCGCCCCCATCATCTGCAAAATTTGCAAAATCAAGCATCCGGTAGCCCAAGGAGTCGCCATAGGAACTGCTTCGCACGCCGTAGGCACAGCCAAAGCGGTTGAAATGGGTGAAGTTCAAGGGGCTATGAGTTCTTTGGCTATTGGCGTGACGGGCGTTGTCACAACCATTCTGACTCCGCTATTGTTGAAATTTTTCACCCCCTGACAAAAACCGCGCCCAAATGAGCGCGGTTTTTCGAAATGTTACGGCAAAAGTCGTTTTCTGTTTTCAAATCCTCTTAACGGAAACGGCGTGGGCGGGCTTCACGCGGACGAGCTTCATTGACGCGGAGTGGACGACCGTTCACTTCCTTGCCGTTCAGCTGTTCGACCGCATTCATGGCAACGCCATCGTCTTCGATTTCAACGAAACCAAAGCCTTTGCTGCGTCCCAAGTCTCGGTCCATGATGATCTTCGCGCTCTTGATTTCACCGAATTCCTCAAACAGTTTGGCGAGGTCGGCGTCTTGATACGCAAAGGGGAGATTACCTACGTAGATGCTTTTCATAATTTATCCAGGCTGTTAAATAAGCCTTCGCAAATTATAGAACAATTTTATCCGCGACGCAAGGAATTTTGTGGGAACAAATGGCAAATTTCACAGCGGCTTTTCCCCGGCGGAATCCCCACAAAACGATTTTCCGGGTCCGGGCAAAGCTCTTCTGAGCCATCCGGCAAAATCCAAAGTTCCCGTCCGAGAAAAGGACAAACTTCCTTTTTTCGTGGGGATTGCAAAAAAGTTCCGCCGAATTCTACGGGCATTTTCAAATCCGGATAATCCCAAAAATCTTCCGGCGAAATCTGTTCCGCATTTCGCAACGATTCCGATCCAGAAAGAAAAACCGCCCGGTTCAACTTCACCCGGTCAATTCCCAATTCCGCAGCCCACTCGACAACCCGTTCCACATCATCCCGATTTGTTTTACAGACCGCCATTTGCAAAGAAATTTTCGACAAAGGGACTTCGGAATAGTTCAAAATTTTTTGGCGCATTCGTACAAACGAACTCACATTTTCACGGAAGCGGTTCCCATCCATGCCGGGGCAAAGTTTTTCCAAGATCCGTTTTTTCATTCCCCAACAACTGATTTTAATGTCCTTTGAAATGGGAAGCAGCTCTTTGGCCCAAGCCTCCGCCCCTTTCCCGGGGAATGTTCCGTTCGTTGTCAAATTCAAGCGGATTCCCAACTCGTGAACCAAACTTTCCAGCTTTTCAAAATGCGAATAAAGTAACGGTTCCCCCATCGTACTCGGAATGACTTCGCCAATTCCTTTTTCCGCATAAAATCGAATCGCCCTTTCCGCTATTTCCCACGGCATTTCCCCTTTGCCAAAATTCCTTCCCCGTTGATTCAAAAAGCACAGGGCGCACCGCAAATTGCAGCGGTCCGGATTTGTCAGCAGAGTAATTCTCCAAAGTTTATTCACCAAAATTCACAAAAAGGCTCCCCATCGGGAGCCTTTGAAAAAATCAATCAAAGAATCAATTCCAGTTGCCGAGAACAGTAAGTTCCATGTCAAAATTTGAACCCGTCTTCGTCGGGCTCTTCGGCAAAACGACAAAGAATCCTTTTCCCGTTGCCGGATCGTATTCCGAAGTGATGACAACATAAGACGTAATCAATTCGAAATCCGAAGCGGAGATTGTCAAATCGGATTGGCGATATTTAAACGAGCTGACGTAAGCCGGTTGCGGATAATCCACATAATTTGCGCCGCTCTTGAATTCTTCGGCAATTAAAGACGCTTCCGTGACACTGCTTCCCGCACAATTTGTCTGCTCCACACAATTGGTGGACAAAGCCGCATTCGTGTAAAGAACGGGATTTCCAGACTCCTTGACAAGATAAAGGTCGACAAGAGCCGCATTTTCCGCCAACTTGGATTGGATGAATGTGGTTTTGGAATCCAAATCAACGCCGTGCATTGCAGTCGCATTCGTAGAAAGGGTGACATTCCAAACCGACAGTTCCGCTTCTTGTTCGGCACTGGAGCTGCTGGATTCAACGACGGCGCACTGGTTTTCGCTGCGAGTGAACGTTGTCGAAGCAGTCGCCACCAGGTTCGTTTCACTGTTGTGCCCATAAATAATCAGGTAAACGGAGAACTCGCCGCATTCCGTAAGCGATGAAATGTTCAGTTTCGGTTGCAAGACACTGCCGATAGACAACATCGCCGTGGGCTTAGTCAACTGCTGGAACGAAAAATCCGAAGAAGATGCGAAGCCACTTGCATTTCCCAATTGGAAATTCACCGAGTCAATGACAACCGACGTGTCGATATTCAAGTCGGCAGCGACACTTCCTGAAAATTTCAGCTCTGTCGCCGACGCAAAATCCGCTTTAAAATTGGAAACAATGAACAAAGAATCTCCATTGGCTTCGGGAATTTCGATCGCGGCGGCACTGCTGCTAGACGCATCGGCTTCCGAATTCGCCGCACTCGACGACGAATCACTGCTGCAAGCGGCCAAAGAAACCGCCAAAGCGGCACTCATCGCGGTAAAGACTTTTTTCAAATTCATAATGACCTCTTTGATTTTTTCAAAGAAAATAAACAAATTTTAGAGAAAAAGAACAGCGGAAAACGGATTTAATCCCGTCTATCCCGTAGGATATCCCGTAAACGCGCCGCTTCTTCAAAATCCAAACGCGCCGCAGCCGCTTTCATTTTCGCTTCCAGTTCTTCGATCGAAGCATTTTCGTCGGAATCTTCTGCTTCTGGCGGGAGCATCTTCTGCATTTTTCTGCTTTTTGAAGATTTTTTGCCCTTTCCCATCATCTCACTCAACGGATCCGCCATTTCCAAATCCTCGTCGAGCTTTCGGGTCACGGACTTGGGAACGATGCCGTGGGATTCGTTGAAATCCTCCTGCACTTTCCGACGGCGGCGGGTTTCCGTCAGGGCTTTTTCCAAACTTTCCGTCATGACATCGGCAAAAAGAATGACTCTGCCGTGAACATTGCGGCTTGCACGGCCCATCGTCTGAATGAGGCTGCGATAATTGCGCAAAAAACCTTCTTTGTCCGCATCGAGGATGGCCACCAAAGATACTTCGGGCAAGTCCAAACCTTCCCGGAGCAAATTGATGCCCACCAAAACGTCAAAATCGCCCCGGCGGAGTCCCTGTAAAAGTTTATGCCGTTCAAATGTCTTGACTTCGCTGTGCAAATAACGGGCTTTGACATTCACCGAAACCAAAAAATCCGTCAAATCCTGCGCCATTTTCTTTGTCAGTGTCGTCACCAAAACGCGCTCGTTTTGCGCCGTCACCGCTTCGATGCGTTTGAGCAAAACATCCATTTGTCCTTCAACCGGATACAGTTCCACTTCCGGATCAAGGAGTCCCGTTGGGCGGTTAATCTGTTCGACGACCGATCCGCCCGTTTTCTCCAGTTCATAATCCCCGGGCGTCGCGCTGACAAACAGGACTTGCTGCGGATACATCGATTCAAATTCGGCAAAATTCATCGGACGGTTGTCCAGCGCACAAGGCAAGCGGAATCCATACTGGACCAAGTTCGTCTTGCGCGACTTGTCCCCTTCGGACATCCCTCCTATCTGCGGGACGCTCACATGGCTTTCGTCAATCATCAAAAGCCAATCATCGCCAAAATAATCGATTAAAGTAAAAGGACGCGTTCCCGGCAAACGCTCTTCCACTATCCGCGAATAATTTTCAATTCCAGAACAAATTCCCGTGGCCCGTATCATTTCCATGTCGTAACGGGTGCGGCTTTCTAAGCGGGAACGGGCAAGTACGCGGGCATCCGCTTCGGACTGATTGCCCGACTTCCGGAACGCGGCTTCTTCGCGATTCAACTGTTCTATCCGTTCATCCAACTCCACCTGGATATTTTGCACAATGCGTTCACGGGAATCTTCCCGCGTCACAAAATGTTTCGCCGGCGCAATGCGAACGTCTTTTAAGACTTCTTTGACATCTCCCGTCACCAGGTCAAACCGGCAAAGGCGTTCTATTTCATCGCCAAAAAGTTCTATGCGAACGCCCACGTCATCGTAACTCGGATACACTTCAATCACATCGCCGCGGACACGGAACGAGCCGCGTTCCAAGGCAAAATCATTCCGCTGATACTGAATGTGTACAAGTTGCATCAAAATCAAATCGCGTTCCACGACTTGTCCCACTTGCAACCGGATCATCAAATCAAAATATTCCCGCGGAGAACCCAATCCGTAAATACAGCTGACACTGGCAACGATAATCGTATCGCGCCGTGTGAGCAAATTACTTGTCGCCCGCAAACGGAGCTTGTCTATTTCATCATTAATCGCCGCATCTTTTTCGATATAAGTGTCCGTGTGGACGATATAAGCTTCGGGCTGGTAATAATCGTAATAGCTGACAAAATATTCAACCGCATTATTCGGAAAAAACGTTTTGAATTCTTGATACAGTTGCGCAGCCAGCGTTTTGTTGTGCGTCAGGACAAGAGTGGGCTTTCCCACATCCCGGATGACATTCGCCATGGTGAACGTTTTCCCGGATCCCGTCACACCCAGAAGGCACTGAAACCGTTCCCCACGAGAAAATCCCGCGTCCAATTCCCGAATCGCTTCCGGCTGATCGCCTGCAGCGGCATAAGCACTGTGCAAATCAAAATGAGCACGGGTCGGTTCCAAAAATTGCGGCAATGTTCCCGGCTTGCTCTGCTCCGGGGAAAGCTTTTTGAGAAGAGGTTTTTGATAAGGATCAGGACGGATTGATTTTCGAGCTCGAGCCATAATCCCAATTTAGATATTTGGAAAGAAGTCTTTTCTTCTGTCTTCCTTTTTTATACTTTGCAAGCGTTGTCCAAATTTTCCAGGACGACTTTTGTTTGAGGTATGCATGAAACATTTTTTCCTTGAAAACCGGGTTTCCGTGGGAAACGCGGAACTTTGGCAAGAACCGAAAATCGCCTTTTTCGCATCGCGAAAATCTAGCGACGTTGAAAAAGAAAAAATCCGCTGTTGGGGAAGAAATCAGGCAAAACGTGGAATTTGCATTGTCAGCGCATTTCATTCCGATGCTGAAAAAGCGTTACTCTCCGCCATTTTGCGAAACGGAGGAAAAGCCGTCTGGATTTTGGGAAAGTCCATTCCCGAAACATTTTCCCGCGAAGAAAGCCTCGCCGTTGACGAAAATCGCCTATTCCTCATTTCCTGCGTTCACCGAAGCCGCCATACTTTAGCCACGTCGCGTTATGCGAACCACTTGGCCGCCATGACCGCCGATGCCATCGTCTTCGCGCACATTTCCGAAGAGAGCGTGCTCTATCCTTTTTACAGAGAATTATGTGAAAAAAGGAAAAGCGACGTCACCCGGATCAAATAATCCGTCAAATTTCCACGCTTTCTTCCTTTCCCCGGATGAATGCCACCAGGCGATCCAGCACCCATTCCGATTCCATCCGTAACGAACATTCCCAAACGACAGCCACCCGGTAGCCATCCAAGAAAAGTTTCCGCAACGTCCTGACATCCCGAGCGGCGTTGTTGTCAAATTTTTCTTTCCAAAAATCCACATTGGATTTTGGTCGTCTGGCAAAACGGCAACCGTGTTGATGCCAAAAGCAGCCGTTCACAAAAACGACCACGCCGTATTTCAACACAAAAAGATCCGGCGTTCCCGGCAAATCCCGCCGATGTAAGCGGTAGCGCATACCCGCCCGAAAAAGTGCCCGGCGAACAATCCATTCGGGTTTTGTATTTTCACTTTTTACAGCCCGCATCATCTGCGAACGGTCCAGCTTTTTTCGTTTGCGCCGTTTTTCCATGCCTTTGCATTCCGTAAATTTTCACACGAAGCCAAATTGTACGACCCAGTCACCCGAGAAGCAGCCCAAAGCGACAACAGACAATTTACATTTTATCATATTCCGCGACAAAACGCCATAGGCGGCAAATTCCATCCAACTTGGGGGCATTTTCAAATGGAGGCGAACATTCCAATTATCCATTTACAAACCGGACTCGTGCCCTTCTAAAAAGATTGCAGAACGTTTCCCGGGAATATTTCTAATATTTGCTCGTTATGAGTGAAGAAATTTATGCAAATACACCGGAAACCTCTGGAAATTCCACCGAAAAACCGGTCAACCCCTTTTTAAATCCCATCCATATCGTTGAACCGGAAAACAAACTCCCCGATTATTCATTCGATAATCTTCCGGCAGATCTCAAGGCGACTCTTGAAAAGCACGGTTGGACAGACCTTATGCCCGTTCAACGCAAAACTATCCCCTACATGTTGGCCGCCCGCGATATGCTGATCCAGTCCAAGACCGGTTCCGGGAAAACAGGCGCCTTTGTTTTGCCGCTGGCCCAAGTCATTGTCCGCGAGCACAAATTTCCGCAAGCGTTGATTTTAGTTCCGACCCGAGAACTGGCGCAACAAGTCGAAAGCGAAATTGAAAAAATTACGGAAGGCACCGGCATCAAATCCACTGCCATTTTCGGCGGAGTCGGTTACGAGCCTCAACTCCGCGCCCTGCGGGAAGGCGTCCACATCATCGTCGCAACTCCGGGAAGGCTTCTTGACCACGCCCAACGCGGACACATAGACTTCCTTTCTGTCCGGGACCTCGTTCTTGACGAAGCGGACGAAATGCTCTCGATGGGATTTTACCCCGACATGCAACGCATCCGCCGTTACCTGCCAAAAGACATTGCGTGCACCATGTTCAGCGCGACTATTCCGCAAACGGTGAAAAGCCTCGCCCGCGAATTCGGGCGCAAGAACGCCGGATTTTTATCGCTCAGTTACGACAAAGTCATTGCAAACAATCTGGAACACCGTTATTACATGTGCGATGTGATGGACAAAGACAAAATGGTCATCAAAGCCTTGGAATGGGAAAATCCGGACAGTTGCATGATCTTCTGCAACATGAAACGCGACGTCAGCTACTTAGAGCAAGTCCTTTCCAATTACGGATTCCGCGTTGGAGCGCTTTCTGGGGACATTTCTCAAAAAATGCGGGATGAAACTCTCGACGCTTTCCGCAAAAAACGGTTGAATATCCTCATTTGCACGGATGTGGCTGCCCGGGGTATCGACGTGACTCATGTAACTCACGTCATCATTTACGATCATCCCGACGACCACGAAGTTTACGTCCACCGCAGCGGAAGAACGGCCAGAGCCGGGCGCAGCGGCGTCGCCATTTCGCTCATTACGCCCGTCGAAGAAATTGAACTTCAAAAGACGGCAGTTGATTTCGGAATCCAATTCATCAAAATGCCGGCGATTACCGAAGAAGATTTGGCAAACCGCATAAGGCAACGCGCAGCAGCCGAACTGGACCGCGAAAAACGCGTGCTGGGCCAGATGAAAAAAGAACGCCTTCGCCGTTTTTTACCGTTAGTCGACGAACTGATGTCGAATCCCGAAGATAAGGAAGTTCTGGCCTATCTTCTCGATAAATTCTACTGGAAAGAATACGATAAAAAAGAAGAAAAGCGAGAACAAGGAACACGCTAATGTCAAAGATTCTAGTCAAAACCAAAAAAGAAATTGAACTGATCCGCTCCGCAGGAGCACTTGCCGCCGAGACTTTGGTCCGCGCAGGCGAAATGTGCAAACCGGGAGTCAGCACTTGGGAAATTGACGAATTCATCGCTGCTTACACCAAAAAGCATGGTGGCATTTCTGCCGATTTCAACTACGAATGCGACGGAAAACGCTATCCCCGGTATTCATGCATCAGCCTGAACGAAGTGGTGTGCCACGGCATTCCCAGCAAAGACACCATTTTAAAAGAAGGCGACATTCTCAATATCGACATCACGACCATTCTCGGGGGTTACCACGGTGACTGTTCCGCCATGTTCTGCGTTGGAAAAGTCAGCGATTTGGCAAACGAACTGATTGAAACCACCAAGCTGTGCCTAGAAGAAGGCATCCGGGCAGCCGCTATGCCCAAAGCCCGTTTTTCTGACATCGGAAACGCCATTCAGCCCATCGCCGATGAACACGGATTCAGCGTCGTCGAAGATTACGGCGGACACGGAATCGGACGCGGTTTTCACGAAGAGCCGTTCGTTCTCCATTACGCAAACAACATGCGCTCGCCCATCATTGAAATTGGAAACGTTTTCACCATAGAACCGATGATTAACGTCGGAGGTCCTGCAATCAAAACGTTGAAAGACAAGTGGACAACCGTCACCGCCGACGGAACGCTCTCTGCGCAATGGGAACACACCATGGTCAAAACCAAAGACGGCATCGACATTTTAACGCTTCCACGATGACTTTGATGGATTCCGCAAGGAGTTCCCTTGCCAAAAATTACCTGCAAACGAATAGCCTGGTCAAACGATTTGGCACAGTCCATTCGTTCGCCATTGATACAGCCAACCGCTCTTGTTCTTTGGACTTTGGGCTTGTCGGCGAACCGGCACCCATCCATTTTTCGGCAAAATACGCGGTCGATTCCACGGAGGACGGAATTGTCCTCCGGCTTTTCGACATCCATTCCGAAAAACCTTGGATGGACGAAATTTTAAAGCTCGCCTTAGAGAAAAAGGGCGGTTCATTCCATCTCCCCATAAACGGCTTCGCCGCTAAGCTCTTTTCCCTGTTCATTTAAACTCCAAACCGCCCATTTTCGGTCTTCTGAACAGTCAAGACCTTGAGCCCGGTTGCGAGATTTTCTATCTTGCAGTTCAGTTTTGTCAATCTTTTCATGGAAAAACAAATGGAAAACATACACAAACATCGAAACATCGGTATCTCTGCCCACATTGACTCGGGTAAGACCACCCTCACAGAACGCATCCTGTTCTTCACCAACAAAATCCACGCGGTTCACGAAGTCCGCGGAAAAGATGGCGTCGGCGCCACGATGGACTCCATGGAACTCGAAAAGGAACGTGGTATCACCATCCAGTCTGCTGCGACGTTTGTGAACTGGAAAGACATTTCCATCAACATCATCGATACACCGGGGCACGTTGACTTCACAATCGAAGTGGAACGCGCTCTCCGCGTTCTCGACGGAGCCATTCTCGTTTTGACAGGTGTCGAAGGGGTCCAGTCCCAGTCTATCACCGTTGACCGTCAAATGCGCCGCTATCACGTTCCCCGCGTGGCGTTCGTGAACAAGTGCGACCGCGCCGGTGCGAACCCTCTCCGCGTTGCCAAGATGCTCAAGGAAAAGCTCAACCACAATCCTTGCGTCATGCAAATCCCCATCGGACTTGAAGACAAGCTCCGCGGCGTTGTCGACCTTCTCAAGATGAAGGCCTACTACTTCAACGGCGATAACGGCAAAGAAATCCTCGAAACCGAAATCCCGGAAGAACTGAAAGAACAAGCCCAAGAATACCGCGAAAAGCTCGTCGATTGCTGCGCGGACTTCAACGACGAAGTGATGGAAAAGGCGATGGAAGGCGACTACAACGACGTCCCCGAAGACCTTCTGAAAGCGACCATCCGCAAAGCGACTATCGAACTCAAGATGACTCCGGTCTTCATGGGTTCCGCCCACAAGAACATCGGTGTCCAAAAGCTCCTCGACGGTGTCGCCGACTTCCTCCCGGATCCGACCGAAGTGGACAACATCGCTCTCGATGTCGACAACGAAGAAAAAGAAGTCGTCCTCCAGCCCGAAGATTCGAAGCCTCTCGTCTGCTATGCGTTCAAGCTCGAAAACGGCCAATACGGACAGCTCACTTACATTCGCATTTACCAGGGAACCATCCGGAAAGGCGATTCCATTTACAACATGGCGACTGGCAAAAAAGTCTCCGTGGGACGTTTGCGCCGTATGCACTCCAACACCCCGATTGACATTGAATCTGCCGGTGCTGGTGACATCGTCGCCCTTTTCGGAATCGACTGCGCCTCGGGTACAACGTTTACGGATGGCACGCTCCACTACAACATGACCTCCATGCACGTGCCGAATCCGGTGATTGAACTTGCTATCGAAGCGAAGAGCCGCGATGATTTGGCCAACATGTCCAAAGCGTTGAACCGTTTCACCAAAGAAGACCCGACCTTCCAGGTTGAAGTCGACAAGGAAAGCGGACAGACCATCATCAAAGGAATGGGCGAACTCCACTTGGACGTTTACATCGAACGGATGAAGCGCGAATACAACGTCGATGTCGAAAAGGGAAAACCCCAGGTCGCCTACCGCGAAACCATTACGCGTCCGGCCAAGTTCGACTACACGCACAAGAAGCAGACCGGCGGTTCCGGTCAGTTTGCAAAAGTGCTCGGCGAAATGCGTCCGATGGCAGTCGAAGGAGATTCCGAGAATACATACAAATTCATCAACAGCGTTGTTGGTGGACGTATTCCCAAGGAATTCATCCCGTCTTGCGACAAGGGTTTCCAAAGCTGCATGGAAGCGGGTTCCCTCATCGGATTCCCGGTTGTCGGCATTGAAATGGACCTTCAAGACGGCGCTTACCACGAAGTGGACTCTTCTGACATGGCCTTCCAGATTTGCGCCCGCATGGCGTTCCGCCAGGCTTTCGAAAAGGCCGGTGCACAAATTCTCGAACCTATCATGAAGGTTGAAATCACCACTCCGACGGAATTCCAAGGAAACGTCGTCGGCAACATTTCTCAGCGCCGCGGCAACATCATGGGCACATCCGAAGATCGCGATGAAACCACGATTGAAGCCGAAGTTCCGCTTTCCGAAATGTTCGGTTACATGACGGACTTGCGCTCCATGACCCAGGGCAAGGCTGAATTCACCATGGAATTCAAGAAGTACGCCCCGGTTCCGCGCAACATCCAAGACGATCTCATCAAGAAGTATGGTGACAAGGCCAAAGCCGGCCAGCGTTGATCGTCAAAAGAAAAAAGCAAAGGCGAACTCATTCGAGTTCGCCTTTTTCATTCACAAAGAGAGTCGCAAAAAGGATCGCGCTCCGGCCGCCCTACCCTGCGGTTTGCTCCAGCATCCCTTCGCTAAACCAAGGCGACCGGGGCGCGTCCACATCAACAACATAAATTCCCCATCTCCCACCGTCAAATATTTTCCTTTCTCCCAATAGAACAACTTGGAACATTCCGAGGAAAACGATTTCAACAAAAAAAAGCCTTTCCGAAGAAAGGCTTTCGTACTCACGGCGGGAGTCGAACCCACGACCCACTGCTTAGAAGGCAGTTGCTCTATCCAACTGAGCTACGCGAGCATTTGCCTCAAATATAACTTTATTCAGAGCATTTTTCAAAACCTGTTCATACTCCGTTTCAAAATACAAGCTTCCGATAAAATGCAACTTTTTCCGTTTTTTTCAACGTCGACAAATCTATATTGTAAGCAAGAACTTTTTCAAAGGAAAAACAATGCTGACATTGAACGAAGCTCTCGCCATCGCCGAAAAGGCCCACGCCGGACAAACTGACAAAGCCGGCGGCCCTTACATCGATTTTCTCAAAAGCATTGCGGATGATTTGAAATCCAAAGGCGAATCGGAAGAAGTACAAGTTTTGGCCGTCTTGCAAGACTTGTTGAAATCCTCCACCCAGCTTTCCAAAGAAGATATCATTCAGATGGGTGTCCCTGCAGAAATGGCGGACACGATTCAAAAAATGACCTACTTCAAGGACCAGTCTTGGATTGATGAATACAGTTGCAAGCTGATGGCCGAAGGAGTCCCCGCCGAAGAAGCCACTTACGAAGCCCGCGAAAAAGAATTTGTGAATTTTGTCAAAACATTAAAAACGAATCCTGTCGCGGCAAAGGCGAAAGCGGCAATACTCCGCGCCCTTTTGGAGGACAAATACATTCACCGCGGCGAACGCCGTGAATTGAAGACCAAATTCCGCCTCAAAAAGTACCAAGCCGCCATCGAAGCTTTAGAAGAATGATATGTGAAAAGGAAGTTCCCGGATGAACTTCCTTTTTCTAAATTGAACACGTCTTTTAAGACTAAAAAAGGACAACGCCATGAGCAAAATCATCTATAACTTCAGCGCAGGTCCCTCTACGCTGCCCCCCAAGGCCACTCAAGAAGCTGCCGAAGCCATCAAGAACTTCGCCGGAACCGGAGTCGGCATTTTGGAAATCAGTCACCGCACTCCCGCCGTTGAAGGCATGGTCGAAGATACCGGTTCAACCCTCCGCAAATTGATGGGCATTCCGGAAAACTACGAAATCGTTTATTTGGGCGGCGGCGCTTCTCTTCAATTCTGCATGGTTCCGTTCAACCTTCTCGATGAAGACGGCAAGGCGGATTACATCAATTCCGGAGTCTGGGCGAATAAAGCGCTGAAAGAGGCCAAAGCCCTGGCTTCTGGTGTCAAAGAAATTGCAACGTCCAAGCCGGACAATTACACGCACCTCCCGACTGAATTCACGCAGACTCCCGGTGCGACGTATCTCCATGTCACGAGCAACAACACCATTTACGGAACAGAATACTTTGAATTTCCGAAAGCGGAAAGCGGTTACTTGGTTTCCGACATGAGCTCCGACATCCTTTCCCGCCCCATCAACGTAAGCGATTTCGGGCTTATTTATGCAGGTGCGCAGAAGAACATGAGCTGCGCCGGCGTCACAGTCGCCATCATTCGCAAGGACATTTTGGGCAAGGTCAAACGTTACATTCCGACCATGCTCAATTACCAGACCCACATTGACGGCAAGAGCATGTTCAACACGCCTCCGGTCTTCGCCATTTATGTGATGAACCGCGTTCTCCACTGGCTCGACGACAATGGCGGCATTGCCGAAATGGAAAAAGTGAACATTCAAAAGTCCGGACTTCTTTACGATTTCTTGGACAATTCCAAACTGTTCACCAACACGGTGACTGTCAAAGAACACCGTTCCCGCATGAACATTCCGTTTGTATATCGTCCGGGAGCTGTAGATCCGGCAAAAGTCGATGAACTCCAAAAGGAATTTATCGCCTACGCCAAAGAAAATGGTCTCCAGCAGCTGAAGGGACATCGTTCCGTTGGAGGATTCCGCGCAAGCCTTTACAACGCAATGCCGATGGAAGGCGTCAAAGAACTCGTCCGGGTCATGGGCGAATTCGAAAAGAAAATTCTCGGTTAATCCAACCAAAGACATCAAAGCCGTCGGCGCTGCCGACGGCTTTTTATTTTTCCAAAGTCCGGAGCCAATCCTTGAAACGGCAAGCAGAAAGAACGCATTCCTTTCCGCAAAAACGGCCTCCTCTCCGACGTCCAAAACGTGCGCAATTCAACACCGCAACAGAAAAGGCTTTGGTGTGAAACCCATCAAAGAAAGCTTCCTGTTCACAGCTCCAATTCCGAACTCCGCATTACGCATTCCGAATTATACAGTCCAATTCCTCATTCCTAATTATTAAAATTCAATCGTCTTTGAATTCTTTAACAACAATGTTTCCGCCCCGCATTTCCGCATAATGCATGGAAAAAAGCCACTGCCCCGGAGAAACAACTTCACCGCTCGGCACGCTCCACTTTCCTGGAATGTGATGATGTCCGTGAACACAAAGGTCGCAGTGAAATTCCCGCATTTTCTGTTCCGCCGCATCCAGATATTCTTGAATCTCTATCGTGCGCTTTTTTCCCGCCTTGCGGCTGTTTTTTCCCACAAATTGCGCAAGATTCATTCCCCAATCCGGATGGATTTGACGAAAAAGAAAACGCGCCCATCCCGCATCGATAATTTTCCGCGCCAAACGATATCCGCCATCGCTTTTGGGAATTCCATCGCCATGCATCAAAAAAACATTTCGCCCTTGCAATTCACACGAAAATGTCCGGTGCACCAAAACGCCCAATTCGCTCGGGAAAAAATCTCCCAACGCAAAATCGTGATTGCCCATCAGATAATGGACTTCTGTCCCGGAATCCACCAAATCGCCCAATGCCCGATACAAGGGGAAATGCCCGCGGGCGACATAATGCCTGTATTCATACCAAAATTCGAATAAATCCCCAATCAGAAACAAATGCGAGGCATTCCCCGCCATTCCGCGTAAAAACCGCACCAGCACAGTTTCCCGATTCGGCAAAGATCCGGGAGGATTTACGCCTAAGTGGGCGTCCGAAATGAAATAGGCGGTTTTATTTTCCATGTTTCGAAATCTAATAATCTAATTTTAAGTCGTGAAATTGCTTTTGGAAATTTTCGCCGTTCTTTTCTTTTCCGCCTGCGCTCCGGCACTTTACAATGCGGACTTTTCTGCATCTGCCAACGAAAATATTCCAGTTCAAAATACGAAAATCACGTTTTCCGCAACCGAAAATGGGGACACCGTTGAATTTCCCGAAGCGTTGAAACGCGCATATATTCCGCATTTAACGGGAGTCATTCCCAAAGGATGCGAATTGAACATTTCTTTTCAAGGACGCGTCGAAGAGCATTATGCGAGTTTTTGGTATCTGGGCATTTTTGTCCTCGCTCCATTTTGGCCCGCCATGCCCCGCAAAGACGATATTCAAATGACCGTCGAATGTACGCTCACCTGCGAAAAAACAGTTGTCCAAAAAATCTGGCTCTTAGAAGAAGAACATCCCCGACTTTTTTGGTACGGTCCTTATAGAAACGGACTTGTCCAAGACCACGCCGATATGATTCACAAAAAACTCATATCGCGATTGCAGCAATCTCTTTTCTCTCCCATTGACAAATCCACGTCCCCGGACTTTTACTAACTTCAAAACCATGCATACTCTTTACGTTGTCGCTACTCCCATTGGAAATCTCGAAGACATGACCTTTCGAGCCGTACGCATTTTGAAAGAAGTGCCCCTTGTATTGGCCGAAGACACCCGTCATTCGCGCCTTCTTTTTGATCATTTTGACATTCACACTCCAATGAAAAGCTATCACGACTTCAACAAAGAAACGGTGACTCCGAAGTATGTTGAGTTTTTGAAATCCGAAGGCGACTTGGCCATCATCAGCGATGCTGGAACACCAGGAATTGCAGACCCGGCGTTCAACTTGGTCCGTGAATGCGTTCGCGAAGGAATCGAAGTGCGCAGCGTTCCCGGCGCCTGCGCCATGGTAAATGCGCTTGTATCCAGCGGCATGCCGACAGACCGTTTCCGGTTTGAAAATTTTTCTCCCAAAAAAAGCGCGCAACGGTTGCATTTACTCGAAAAACTGAAAGAATCCGCAGATTCAACTCTCATTTTTTACGCCAGCCCGCATAACCTGGTAAAATTCATCGGAGAAATTGGGCAAGTCTTTGGCGAAATCCCCATTGCGCTCATGCGCGAACTCACCAAAAAATTCGAAGAGCATCTGGTGGGAACGCCGTCAAATTTATTGGAGCATTACAAAAACCGTGAACCGAAAGGCGAATTCGTTTTGATATTCCATCCACAGGGAAAAGGCGGTTTATGATTTTCTTTTTATTTATTCAATTCGTTCTGAATGCGGCCTTGCTGCTTTCGAATCCCGACTTCGAAGGCATTTACACATACATTCCGCAAATTGTCCCGTTTCTTGCCGCTTTGCCGTTCTTGTTTTCAAAAAAAATCCGCGGCAAATTTCAAAAGACGCTCTTCCTGTATTCGGCGGTCGGCTTTTTGTCCCTTGCCGCAGATTACACGCTCCATTCCCACGTCGGTCTGATTCAGTTGTCCGCCATCAGCATTCCCCTGTTTCTTTATGGACTTTTCCGGTTTGCCATTTGGAACTGGCGCCGCCTGAAAGAACGCGAATCCCGTTTGGCGCTCTTCGTCTGTTCCATTGGATGGGGATTTTACGCGCTGACATTTCCACCGCTCCCGTTGGGCCCCGGCGCTTTGGTATTTCTCGCCCCATGGTTCCTCGTTTTACTCAAGTCCAATTTGCAAACGGCTGTTTTCGCTTCGTTCTGGTCGGGATTTCTTTACAACGCGGTCAACTATTACTGGATTTACAATGTGATGAACGTCGGCCCGGCCGTCCTCATTTTCATTGGACTGATCTTGCTCATTTCCTATTTCAGCGTTTACAATACGATAGCCGCGGCGGTTTTTGTTGCAGGCCGCCACTTGAAATTCAAAGGAATTCCCATTTTCCGAATTCTTTTTCCGTTCTTTTACGCGGGCTTGGAAATGACGCGCAGCTACGGCGATTTCAGCTTTCCCTGGAGCCATCTCGGTTACGCCTTCGGCAATCAACTTCCCCTGCTGCAAGCTCTTTCGCTGATAGGCATTTTCGGTTACACGACACTCATCATCGGAAGCAACCAAGCCGTCGCCGAAGCGTTCATTTTTCGGAAAAAACGCCTTTTGGCAGCCCCGATTATCATTTTCGCCCTCCTTTGGATTTATGGAACAGCCGTTCTTTCAAAACCCGAAGCACAACCGTTCTACACGCCTACCGGAACCGAAGCGCCCAAAGTGGCCATCGTTCAGCCCAATGTTCCCCAAACAGCCAAATGGAGCAAAGCTTATTACGATTCCATTGTCGAAAAAACGTGGCGTTTGGCAAATGACAGCATCGATTGGGAAGCGGGCGATATCGATTTGGTCGTTTTCCCAGAAACGGCCATTCCAGACTTTTTGCAAAAAAGGCATCGAGAAAAGAATTGGATCCGGGAACGCATCCGCGGAACGGACACCAGGCTGTTTATCGGAGCTCTGGATTACGACCGCCTAGGAAAACCTCCCCGCCCCGTGAACCTTTACAACAGCGGATTCCTTTTTTCTCCGGAAAAAAACGATCCCGAACGTTATGTCAAGACTCACCTGGTACCTTTCAGCGAAAGATTGCCCTTTGACGATGTCTTCCCCATTTTGAACTATGTCGACGTGGGACAGGGAAACTTTGTCCCGGGAAAAGACAGGCCCGTTTTCGAACCGTATTCCTGGAGCCCTTTTATTTGTTACGAAACCATTTACGGCATGGAAGCCAGGCGTTCCATCCGCGACGGTTCTCGCCTGATGGTCGACATCACCAACGATGGTTGGTTCGGAAAAAGTACGGCAGCGGCGCAGCACTTTAACCAATTGCGTTACCGCGCCATCGAAAACGGCTATCCGATTGTCCGCTGCACCAATACCGGAGTTTCAGCCTTCATCGATCAATACGGACACGTGGAACAGAAAACAGAACTTTTCACAGAACGCGTCATCACGCGGCGCATTCCCCTCCGCACCCGAGACACTCTTTATTTCCACGTCGGAGATGCCGTGGAATTTGGACTGCTCGGATTTTTCTTCGCTTACCTGCTAGCCCTTTTGGGATTCAAGGCGTTCAAGCGATAAGCGAAATGGCCCAGTGCCCCGCCTTGGGGCGCGTCAAAACATTCGCCCCATTCAACAGTTTTTTGGCGGCATCCACTGCCGGAGCCGTAATCCAAGCGTCTTCTTTGCCAAATCGCACTTCACAATGAGGCACGTCCACAGGCTCTTCAATTTTTTCCGTCGCCAGATATTCAAAGCCGGCGGCGATTTTATCCGCACCCATTTTCAAGGCGGTTTCCATCCACAGCTCCTGATGAAATTCGTCTGCGGGTCCAAAAAGTTCTAGCAAGTCCTGCAGCGCATTTTTCGGCATTTTTTTAACTTCCCTAGCCATCAAAAGCACTTGTTTCTGCGGCCAGGCATCATCGCCGTGGCAAAAATCCAATATCGGCGCAAGCATCACCCAGCGTTGCCCTTTAGGGCGTTTGGACAGATTTTTCAACATGACAAGGGCGGAAAAATCCATGCCCACCAATACATCGGCCTTTGCCACAACCGGGAGCGCAAAAATATTTCCGACAGACGCAATCACATCCGCATAAGAAACAAATGTATGTTCAGCATCCGAATCCACCAGGGAAAGATCGTCTTCCCAAGCGTTCAAGTCCGAAGCCAATCCAGAAAGCCATGTCCATTTTGCCATAAGATTACCTCTTCGATGATTCTTTTTTCAAGATATACTCGTCTGGCGTTTTCGTGCAACCTTTTCTTCGCCAAATGCAGAATCCCTTCAAAATAGCCCATCCCTTTTGCCGTAAAAAACAATTTCGATGTATTTTTCAAGCGATGCCAAAATTCCCGACATTGATTCCCGGATTCCGGTTAAAGAAACGTTCTGCGCTCATTCTCCTTTTGGCAGCGGGACTTTTCAACGGATGTCTTTGGCATTCGACAGATGCTTCCCCAAAAGAAAGCTCCTATTTGCCTGTCGACGATTCCGAATATCCTTACGCCGGACTCCCTCGAATCGCCTTGGAAACAGAAGACTTTGCCGACATTCGGGACCGCGATACAAAAATTCCCGCCCTGCTGCAAATTTACGGCAAAGACGCCCCACAAAGCGAAGTTTTCCGCCTGACTGTCAAAGGGCACGGGAATTATTCCTGGGAATTTTCCAAATACAGTTTGAAAATCGAATTTGAAAATAAAGTTTCCCTGTTCGGAATGCCCAAAGACAGAGACTGGCTGCTCATTTCCAATCATCGGGACAAAACACTGATGCGGAACTGGATTACGCACCGGCTTTCAGAAGCGCTCGGAGCCGCTTACACGCCGCGTTCTCAATTTGTGGAGCTGTTTGTGAACCGCAAATACGCGGGCGTATTCCAGCTGACAGAATCCGTCAAAGTCGCCGCAGACCGCGTGGACATTCCCAAAAACGCTTCGAGCTTCCTTTTCGAAAAAACAATTGAAAACGCCACGCACGGAGACCCGTATTTTATTTCCAACGCCGGACTCCTTTTCCGCATCAAATTCCCCAAAAACGTTACCCCACAATCCATACAAGTCCTCAAGTCGCATATCGACAGCGTGGAAGTTTTTTTGCAAAGCGGTCAAATTCAAAATCCGGAAGCCCTTTCCCAATGGATTTCTGTCGAAGATTTTGTCCGCTATTACTGGATTCAGGAATTTTCCAAAAATATCGATGGTCATTTCCACAAAAGCCTTTACTTTACATGGCAAAAAGGTTCCCCCATCAAAACGGGGCCCGCTTGGGATTTTGACAACGCCTACGGCTTAGGCCTCCAAGAAAATCTGCCGCCGGAGCATTGGTACACTAGGCAAGGCAACTGGTTTTATCTTCTTTTTCAAAGCGAACCGTTCCAATCCGCGGTGCGCCATTTTTGGAAATCCAACAAGGAGACGTTTTATCGAGCAAGCGCCTTCGCTGATTCTGCAAAGAAAATTTTAAAACAGGCTTCCCAAAACGAATACCGGAGATGGCCGGTCCTCAGCAATTCCGATGGTATTTTCAACGAATCCTATTCATCGTATGACGAAGCCGTCGATTCTCTCCAATTTTGGATTTCGGAACGTTTCCGTTGGATAGAAAGCGAACTTGGGCTGTAAAAGTTTTCGTTAAGCGTCGCCGCTTTCCATCAAAACCACTTTTCCCAGGCGACGGCTCGCCTTCATGTCGATGATGCGTTGATTTTCAGAACCGCGGAACCGGAGCGCGATATTCTTTTTTTCAACCATGAAAGGCCCGTCAACAAGAACATCTATCGAATTCAAAATTTCATCGGTACATTCCACATGGCGCTTGCCGCCCGGAATCAAATCGCGGTCATAGACGAAACCGGAAAACATCCAAATGTTCTTACTTGGCAATTCTTTTTTGATGCGCCGGATAAGCGTCACCAACACCCGCTGATTCGAAGGTTCAAAAGGTTCCCCGCCGAGAATCGTGATGCCTTCGTAAAAATCCTTCGCCAATTCATCGAGGATCAGCTGTTCAATTTTGTCGTCGTAAGGAACACCAAAATGAAAATCCCACGTCCGGGCGTTGAAGCAGCCCGCGCAATGAATCGTGCACCCGGAAACAAAGAGAGAAATCCGGATACCCGTTCCGTTTGCGCAATCCGCCTTGTAAATTTGCCCGACGTGCATACCTTAATGGGAAGCGTTCGGATTTTGAGCGTCCAACATGGGAATTTCGCCAAGGCCGATGTGCAAGACCCTGTCTGCAATTTCCGCAGTCCGCCCCTGATTCCAGTATTGCGTTCCAATGTAACCGCAAGTCCGGCGCGCCACGTGCATTTTCGTCTGGTCTCGGTTTCCGCAATTCGGGCATTCCCAGACAAGCTTTCCCGTAGAATCCTTGACGACGCGAATTTCGCCGTTATAACCGCAAGAATCGCAAAGATCGGACTTTGTGTTGAGTTCCGCATAAAGGATGGAATTGTAAATATGCTTCATGATGGCTATCACGGCGGGCAAATTGCCTTGCATATTCGGCACTTCCACGTAGCTGATGGCGCCACCCGGCGAAAGGCGTTGGAATTCCGCTTCTTTTGAAAGCTTCGAGAACGCATCGATTTCTTCCGTCACGTGGATATGGTAACTGTTCGTGATATAGTTCTTGTCCGTCACGTGGGGAATCATCCCAAAGCGTTTCTGGAGGGATTTGGCGAATTTATACGTCGTACTTTCAAGAGGTGTCCCGTAAACAGAATAGTCGATGTTTTCCGCCGCTTTCCACTTGGCGCAGCTGTCGTTCAGCGCCTGCATCACCTTTAAGCCAAACGCTTCGCCTTCTGCCGCCGTGTGCGAAATTTTTTTCATGTAATAAACACATTCTGCAAGCCCGGCATACCCCAAGGAAAGCGTGGAATATCCGTCATAAAGCAGCCTGTCAATGACTTCTCCCGGTTTGAGGCGCGCAAGGGCGCCGTCTTGCCAAAGAATGGGGGCGACATCCGACGGCGTTCCCAAAAGCCTTTCATGCCGGAGACGCAACGCTTTGTGGCAAAGTTCCAAACGGGATTCCAAGATTTCCCAGAATTTCGCCTCATCCCCGCCCGAAGAGCAGGCGGCATCCACCAAATTGATGGTCACAACACCCTGATTGAACCGCCCGTAATACTTGTGCTTGCCGTCGACGAAATTTTTTGCATTTCCCAAATTTCCCTTGCCCGCATCCGTAAAACGGTCCGGGGTGAGGAAAGAGCGGCAACCCATGCAAGGGTAACAATCGCCCTTCATCTGGAGCGCGATTTTTTCAGAGATGTAATCGGGAACCATCCGTTTCGCCGTACATTCCGCAGCGAGTTTCGTCAAATAAAAATACTTGGAGCCTTCATCGACGTTGTCGTCTTGAAGCACATAAATGAGCTTCGGGAACGCGGGCGTGATGTAATACCCCCGATTGTCTTTCACCCCCAAGATTCTCTGTTTCAACATCACTTCGATAATCAAAGCCAAGTCGTCGCGAATTTGACCTTCTGGAACTTCGTGCAAATACAGGAATACAGTGACAAATGGAGCCTGTCCGTTTGTAGACTGGAGCGTAATCAGCTGATATTGGATCGTCTGGCAGCCGGATTCCACTTCGCGGCGCACTTCCTCTTCTACGATGGTCTTCAGTTTTTCTTCCGGCATGGAAACGCCCACCGCGGAAAACTCCCGCTGCAGCCGTTTTGCAATTTTCTGCCGACTGATATCGACATACTTCGCCAGGTGCGACATGGTAATAGTTTGCCCGCCGTACTGGCTCGAAGCGACTTGCGCCACGATTTGCGAAGCGACCGTGCACGCCGTATTGAAGCTTTTGGGAGAATCAATATGTGTTCCGCTGATACACGTTCCATTGTCCAGCATGTCGCCCAAATTCACCAAGCAGCAGTTGTGCATGTGTTGGGCAAAGTAATCCGCATCATGGAAATGGATCAAGCCGTCTTTGTGCGCCGAGACAATGTTCTCCGGAAGCAAATAACGGCCCGTATAATAGCGGCTCCATTCCCCCGCCATGTAATCGCGCTGCACGGAGAGCACCGTCGGATTCTTGTTCGAATTTTCCTGCTTGACTTCTTCGTTGTCCCGTTCCACAATGCCCACAATTTTCTGGTCAATGTGGCTCATCTTGCGGAGTTCGTTATGCTTATAACGATATGTAATGTAAAGGCGTGCCACGTTGAACTTGGAAGTCGCCATCAGCGAATTCTCGACCTTGTCTTGAATTTCTTCTACAGAAAGATCGCGTCCGACATTCCTCGCGTCCTTTTCTATGCCCGCCACAATGCCCGCAATTTGCTCATCGGTCAACTTGTCCGAAACAATGCCCTCTTCCTGATTCGCCTTGCGAATCGCATTCGCAATTTTTTCTCCATCAAACGGCACGCGTTCGCCCGAACGCTTCATGATGTAAATCTGCGGAGCGTCCATCTCCAAGTTTCCGTCCAAAGACTCATCGTAAATCGTCATCTAACACCTCAATCTTATCTTCTTGAATCCAAATTTACCAATTCCCCAAATTCCTTTTCGGACTGCGGGGGCTGGTTTGGCGTTTTCCTCAAAACTGGCGAAATTTGCAAAATTTAAGCATTTTCTCAAAAAACACAGTCTGTGATAAATATCACATTCGTTTTTTTTCAAGCCCCGCATTTTGCGTGATTTTTTGCCAAATTGGGGTAATTTGCCGAGAACCGGGATTTTAGGGATTGCAAGCCTTAAACTGTAAGATTTCCTTTACGAAAACTGTTGCCACGAAAGAAAAACTTTCCACCCCGCTACTCGTTTCCGCCAGTTCCGCCAACGAAAACGCTCCCGACAAACGAGTCCTCACCATCGGGCAAGAGACGCTCGGTTGGGGAAGTTGCGAATCCAATTTCTGGAATTACAAAGAATTTGCCGCAGCGGAAAACGGCATCGCTGCGCTGTTAGCCGCTTATTCAAAATTTGTCTGCAAAAGCCGCCAGGGGAACACGCCGTTTTGGAAAGGGCTCCAAACGGTCGCCGGAGTCAAAAGCAACGCGGAAAATTCCAACGTTCCCGTTCTGTGGTCGAACCCGATGGCGACGGATTTTGAAAAATCCTCGCACTGCGGAAACATCCAACACATGCGAGAATCGGTAGACGGCGGAAAGTTGGATAATGCATTCCTTTACATGCTCATTCTATAAGTAGTTGCCGGAGAGCGTCCACCCCAAGCGCATTCCGCTCTGCAAGCCATAAGAATAAGGGCCGATGAACGGGAAAAGGCGCATTCCACAGAAGGAAACGCCGCGTCGCGTATCAAAAGGACGTCAAAAGCCATGAAATTCCCGAAATCCCATTCCATCTGTCGAAAATTTCACACGGAATGGCGGTTTTTGGGGGTTAAAAGCTCAAAAAATAAGATAAATTAACGGAGTCAGAATGTCCAATTAGGAGCTTTATGAACTGGTCTTATCGCGAACACAACAAAAATACGCTTTGCATGATTATGGCAGGCGGACAAGGCAGCCGTCTGCAGCCGCTAACCCGGGACCGCGCAAAACCCGCCGTCCACTTCGGCGGCACTTACCGCATCATCGACTTTGTACTGAACAATTTCATCAATTCCGGAATATTCAAAATCAAAGTATTGACGCAGTTCAAGTCGGATTCTTTGAACAAGCACATTTCCGCCGCATGGAATCTGAATGCGAGCCTAGACCAATACGTGGACCTGGTTCCCGCTCAAATGCGCACCGGCGGAGATTGGTATAAGGGAACCGCCGATGCCATTTTTCAAAACATCAATTTGATTACAGACGAGCGCCCGGATATTGTAGCCATTTTCGGAGGCGACCATATTTACAAAATGGACGTGAACCAGATGATTGACTTTCATCTGTCGAGGGCCGCCCTGTTGACTATCGCCGCAATTCCCGTCCCCGTCGAAGAAGCCCGTGAATTTGGCATCATCGAAGTAGACGCGGACAACCGCATGATTGGTTTTGAAGAAAAGCCCAAAGACCCCAAGCAGATGCCGGGCCGCCCTGGCTGGTGTCTCGCCAGTATGGGCAATTACATTTTCACCAGCAAATTTTTGGTCCGCGAGCTCTTAAAGCATTCTAGCGAAGGCGCAACGGACTTTGGCAAGGATATTATTCCGGCGCTTTATCCGAATTATCCCGTATACGTTTACGATTTCAACACGAACATTGTCCGCGGAGAACGCGCCGAAACCAAAGGCTATTGGCGAGACGTCGGAACTCTCGACGCGTTTTTCGAAGCGAACATGGACATTTGCGCCGAAAATCCGCCATTTGACCTTTACAACAATTATTGGCCCATCCGCACATTCAATTGGAACCAACCGCCAGCCCGCTTTTTCAGCGCAGGAGATGCAGAACATCCGGGAGCGGCAATCGATTCGGTGGTGTCCGCGGGATGCGTTATCGGCGGCGGACGCGTCATCAAGAGCGTCCTTTCTCCGGCGGTGTCCATCCAAAAAGACGCCCAAGTGGAAGAATCCATCCTGTTCCCCGATGTGACCATTGGCCCTGGGGCAAAAGTACGCAGGGCCATCATCGAAAAGGGGCTGCACATTCCGGCCGGCTTTGAAATCGGCTACGATTTGGAACGCGACCGCAAAATGTTCCACGTGACCCCTTCGGGAATCGTCGTGCTGGCAAAGGATACGGTCATCAAAACCTAACCTTTTCCTTTTCGGAAAAAAGAAAAGAGTCGTGCTGTGCAACACGGCTCTTTTTGTATATTTTTCATCAGATACGCTAAATTTACACACCTAAAGAGGTTTCATGAATTTAAAATTCACTTCCATTCTTGACGGCGCTTTGAGCATCGCCATCACCGCCTGCGATTCGGGGTCAAGTTCGTCCGCCTTGAATGACGCGTTATCGAGCTCTTACGCCTTGGGAGAAGGCGCGTCGAGTTCTTCCGCCGCCGGAGAGGTCTCCCCGGAATCCTCGGCATCGGAGACTGCGAAAGGTTCATTTGCAGCCTATATCGACACGGCGGCGCATAAGGTCTCTTATTACACGCCAACATGCAATTCGGTCGGCGGCACCGCCGTCTTTTCATCCAACGGCGACACGGTGAACGCCTCTTACGCGCTCTCCGGGGATTCGCTTCTGTGGAACGAAGAGGGGGACGTGTCTGTTTTCACTGGCGACAACAGCGGCGCGCTGTTCGGCTCCTGGACCGCAGCTTTAGATGACGAACTTCCGGGAGCAACCATCAAAATGAAAATTTCCCCGAACTCAGTCAAACCGGAAATTGATTTCAGCGGACTTTGCTTCGCCGACATCATCCAAAGCGAATGGGCTGAGGACGAAGACGACTCCGAAAAGGAAGCCTTCGACCGCAAAGACTGCAACCACATATCTTACACGACGAACTATTCGGGAATCTCCGTAACCTTGGACATTTCCGCCTCGGCGACAAAACATTCCTTCTCAGTCGTCACCAGCACGAAAATTCCCGGCTTGGAAGTAAGCCCATGCACTACAACGACCACGATGCAGGTTCTTTCCGAAGACCTTTGCACGATCGAAAATTTGGCGACAGGGGAAATCGAAGACGGCTTTTATTCTTCGACGATAACGACGGGAGATTGCCTTGAAGGGACCGAGAACGCGGCGGTGATTCACAAGGCCATGAAAAGCCTCATTCCAAATTCCCGTTTGCAATAGGACGGAAATCGGGAAACAAAGCGTCTGTCCAAAGATTCATAGCTTCCCAATTTGCCTTTTGTCCACCATTTCTGCGGTTGTTCTGCCGGAAATTTTATAAATTTTGACCGTTCGAACGTTTTCAATCGAATAATCAAACCTAATAGGAGTAACCTATATGAGTCTCACTCTCAACGATATCAAACACCCGAAGATCAGCACTTGGGTGAACGAAATGATCGCGATGTGCGAACCGGACAACGTTGTCGTTGTCGATGGTTCCCAAGAAGAATATGACCGCCTGATGCAAAAGTGCGTCGACGCCGGTCTCGCCACAAAGCTCGCCAAGAAGGAAAATTGCTACCTGTTCCGTTCCCTTCCGTCCGACGTGGCCCGCGTTGAATCCCGCACCTTCATTTCTTCTGTCAAAGAAGAAGATGCCGGTCCGACAAACCACTGGATTGATCCGTCCGAACTCAAGCAGACGATGCGCGAACTTTACAAGGGCTGTATGCATGGACGCACCATGTACATCATCCCGTTCTGCATGGGCCCGCTCGGTTCCGCCATTTCCAAGAACGGTATCGAAGTCACGGACTCCGAATACGTCGTTCTCAACATGGACATCATGACCCGCGCCGGCAAGAAGGTCCTCGACATTTTCAATGCCGATCCGAACGCCGACTTCGTTCCTTGCCTCCACTCCGTCGGTAAGCCGCTCCGCAAGTGCGAAAAGGACAATGGCGTGTGGCCTTGCGCAGACGTCGAATACAAATACATCACCCAGTTCCCGGAAGAACGCCTCATTTGGTCCTACGGTTCTGGCTACGGTGGAAACGCCCTCCTCGGCAAGAAGTGCTTTGCTCTCCGCATCGCTACTGTTCTCGCCCGCGACGAAGGCTGGCTCGCCGAACACATGCTCATCCTCAAGCTCACAAACCCGAAGGGCGAAGTCAAGTATGTGACTGGCGCATTCCCGTCCGCTTGCGGTAAGACGAACCTCGCCATGCTCATTCCGACAATTCCGGGCTGGAAGGTCGAAACAATCGGTGACGACATCGCATGGATGAAGTTTGGCAAGGATGGCCGTCTTTACGCCATCAACCCGGAAGCCGGATTCTTCGGCGTTGCTCCGGGAACTTCTGCCGAATCCAACAAGAACGCTCTTGTTTCTGCAGAAAAGAATACGATTTACACCAACTGCGCCCTCACAGAAGACGGAGACGTCTGGTGGGAAGGTATCGGTTATCCGGCCAAGGGCAAACTCGTTGACTGGAAGGGCAAGACCCGTGACGCTCTCCCGAAGGACAAGGCTCCCAAGGGCGAAGAAATGGCTCACCCGAACGCCCGTTTCACCGCTCCGGCCAAGCAATGCCCCTGCATCGCTCCGGAATGGGAAGATCCTGCAGGCGTTCCCATCAGCGCGATTCTCTTCGGCGGTCGTCGCCCCTCCACCATTCCGCTGGTTCACCAGTCCTTGAGCTGGAACCACGGCGTGTTCCTCGGATCCATTGTCGGTTCCGAAATCACCGCAGCTTCGACAATCGACGCTTCTCAAGTCGGAAAGATTCGTCGCGACCCGTTCGCCATTTTGCCGTTCTGCGGCTACAACATGGGCGACTACTTCAAGCACTGGATCGACATCGGCAAGGCTTCTACGGAAGACAAGCTCCCGAAGATTTTCTACGTGAACTGGTTCCGCAAAGATGCCGAAAATCCGGATCTTCCGGGTGGCTTCATGTGGCCGGGTTACGGCGACAACAGCCGCGTCCTCGCTTGGATCTTCGACCGCTGCAACGGTGTTGACAATGCGAAGGAAACTCCGATCGGCTACATGCCGAAGGATGGCGCCCTCAATACGGAAGGCCTCGCCGAATGCTACAAGAAGACTCTCCCCGCCATCACCTCCGTGGATGTGGAAGGCTGGAAGAAGGAACTTGTCGATGTGAAGGAAAATCACTATCCGAAGTTCGGCAAGCACCTCCCGCAGGAATTGTCCGACATCATCGATATGATTCAGGACCGCTTGAACAAGGCATAAGTCACTCGGATTCATTCCGTTTGAAAAGGTTCCCCGTGTTTGCGGGGAACCTTTTTTGTGAAATCAAAATGTCTTTAAAACAAAAACTCCCTTGAGAATCGTCACAAGGGAGTTTTCACTCAACAGGAGAAATTACTTGTCCGATTTTTTGAAATCGACGTAAGCCTTGAGCACATCCAAGAAAACTTCATCCGGCGTATTGTCTCCGGTGATGTGGCTGATAATCGCCGGATCGTATTTTTCAAGGACCTTAGCCGTTGATTCCTTGTAAACCTGCAGACGGTTCTTGATAACGCTTTCATCGGCATCGTCTTTGCGCCCTTCGATCTTGGCACGGTTCAAGAGGCGAGCGACAATCGTTGCTTCATCGCGAATGTCCAGAACAAAAATATGTTTTACATCGACAATCGGACGGATGAGGTCCACTTGCGCAACCGTACGGGGAATTCCATCGAGAAGGAGCGTGTCCTTGTCCGGATTCAAACGGTTCGTGTTGACAAGACCTTCTACATAACGGCCAAAAATGCTGACAGTCGCTTCATCGGGCACAAGAAGTCCTTTGCTCGAGTAAGAAGCAAGAAGCTTGCCGCTTTCGCTAGACGGTGCAATTCCGCGGAAAATGTCACCCGTGGAAAGATGCTTGAGGGCTGTCGTTGCAGCCAATTTTGCACCAACTGTTCCCTTGCCAGAACCGGGTGCGCCAAAAATCAAAACAGCAGAAATTGCCATGTTGAAATCCTTTGTTGATGTTTCGCATGTAAATGTAGAAAATCCCATTCGCAGAGTCAAAACGCAAAAATTTTCCTAGTAAAAAATCCCCGAAAGTCGCTGCCGACCATCGGGGATACTTTCATTTCGAGAACTTTTGGATTTTCGTCAAATCAGATTAAAGTCCTTTTTTGAATTTTTTTATCATGGAAGAAAGTTTACCCGGTTGGGCGTTTCCCTTGCGAGCGAAATTCGATTGGGAAGCCCCACCAAGACGCGCTTTCAAATCGGCTATAGTCGCATGGGGTTTAATGCCTCCTTCACGGCGAGGACGGCCGTGCTGATTCCGCTGGGCCTTTCCGGCTCCGGCAACACCATCCACCTGTTCTTGCTTCATCGAAAGGCTGATACGCTTTTGCGCAGCATCGACTCCGAGCACGCGAACCTTCACCACATCGCCCACAGTCAAAACCGTCTTGGCATCATCGACAAACTTGTCGCTGATTTCCGAGACGTGCACAAGACCGTCTTGATGAACGCCGATATCAACGAACGCGCCAAAGTTCGCCACATTCGTAACGACACCTTCCATCCAACTGCCCGTAACGAGATCGTTGATGCTCTTGATGCTGTCGTTGAATTTCGCATAACGGAATTCCTTACGCGGGTCACGACTGGGTTTTTCCAGTTCAGAGAAAATGTCTTCGAGAGTGTGCTTGCCAACCGTATCCGAAAGGAATTCATCCGGAGAAAGGGTCTTGATCGCACTGGCGTTCCCAACCAAATCCTTGACGGCGACGCCTGCACGTTCCGCCATGCGTTCCACGAGAGCGTAATTTTCCGGATGGACTGCACTGCAATCGAGCGGATTTTCCGCCCCCGGAATCCGCAAGAATCCCGCTGACTGTTCAAACGCCTTGGGTCCAAAGCCTTTTACTTTCAAAACATCCTGGCGGCTTTTGAATGCACCATTTTCTTCGCGGAATTTCACCACATTTTCGGCGAGCGTTGCAGAAACTCCCGCAACATGGGTGAGGAGCGGCGCACTGGCGCTGTTCAAATCAACGCCGACCATGTTCACGCAACTTTCCACGACTTCATCCAGGCGCTTTTTGAGTTCGCGCTGATTTACATCATGCTGATATTGCCCAACGCCGATTGATTGCGGATCGACTTTCACCAATTCCGCAAGCGGATCCTGTAAACGACGTCCGATGGAAATAGCCCCGCGGGTAGTCACATCTTCGTTCGGGAATTCCTGAATAGCGATGGGACTTGCCGAATAAACAGAGGCTCCCGCTTCCGAAACGATTACGCGCGCAGGTTTTTTGCCTTTGAACTTATGGGCCATCCCCGCGACAAAAGCATCCGTTTCACGGCTCGCCGTACCATTTCCAATCGCAATCAAATCCACATCGTATTTTTCGACAAGGGCCGCAACATAGTCACCGGCTTCCGCCACTTTTTTCTGCGGTTCATGCGGAAAGATGACTCCGTGGTCGATAAACTTTCCATTCTTGTCCAACACAGCCACTTTACAGCCCGTCCGGAATCCCGGATCAAGCGCAAGCACCGCTTTGTGGCCTGCAGGGGGAGCTAGCAACACGTCTTGCAAATTCTTGCTGAAGACTTTGAACGCTTCTTCTTCGGCTTTATCTTTCAACAAAAGTCGAACTTCACTTTCAAGACTTGTTTTGAGCAAACGATCCCACGCATCTTTGCACATTTCTTCAAGATAGGGTTTCCAAATGCTGTCCCCTTTGATAACTTGACGGCACAAATAACCCACCAACTCGTCATCGGGCATTTCTACAGAAAGACGCAGGACCTTTTCCTTTTCTCCGCGGCGGAGAGCGAGCATCCGGTGACTGGGAATTTTGGACACCGGTTCAGAGTAAGCGTAGTAGTTTTTGAACTTCGTGTCTTGTTTTTCAAATTCCTTCCGGACTTTTGAAGACATCACGCCCTGCTGTTCCACTTGCAGACGCAAATATTGACGATACGTCGCATTGTCTGCAATCTCTTCTGCCAAAATGTCACAAGCACCGGCAATTGCCGCTTTGGGATCGGCAAGTCCCTTTTCTTCGGAAAGATAGATGCGTCCAATTTCTTCTGGCGTATTGCTTGTTTCCTCTTGCGCCATAATGACCCGTGCCAGCGGTTCTAAGCCACATTCTTTTGCAATCGTTGCCCGAGTACGCTTTTTGGGCTTATACGGCGCATAAAGGTCTTCAAGAAGCGTTTTGTCTTTGCAGCCTTCAATCTGAGCCTTGAGTTCCGGCGTGAGCTTTCCCTGTTCTTCAATAGACTTCAAGACTGTCGCCTTGCGTTCTTCAATTTCTTGCAAATATTCCCGACGGTGCTGAATATCGCGCAATTCGATTTCGTTCAACGTTCCCGTCTGGTCCTTGCGGTACCGAGCAATAAACGGGATCGTGCCGCCTTGTTCCATCAATTCAAGCGCTTTGGCCACACGCCATTCTTCCAAGTTCAGTTCTTCGGAGATGACTTGCGAAAAATTCATATTTCCTATTCCTCAAAAATGGGTTTCGAAGACAAATTTAAAACCTTTCCCGCCAAAAACGGGGACAACAAAATTAGAATAATATCGCGAAGATAAAAACATTTCCCATCCTCCATCCACTTCTTCGTCTTGGTAATTCGCCAACTTTGATTATTCCCCAAAACACCCGAAACAGATGTATTTTCAACGCCAAAATGATTGTCCGCCAGTAAATTCGGCAGACAACCATTCTGCGGAAACTCCGTCAAATTCACAGCTTTTGAATTTCCTCTTCCGAAAGGCCTGAAACATTTGCGATGACTTTCAAAGGGACTCCAGCATTCCGAAATCCCCGAGCCATTTCGCAAGCTTTCTGAATTTGTCCCTCAGCGAGGCCTTGAGTGCGCCCTTTGATTTGCCCCTCAGCAAGACCTTCTGCCCGGCCTTCTGCTCGGCCTTCGGCAAGACCCTCAGCAAGTCCTTGAGCCAACCCTTCCGCTCGCCCCTTGGCTAGGCCCTCGGCCCGTCCTTCCGCGATGGCCTTGGAACGGACGTT